>NZ_BSVC01000002.1 GCF_030269905.1 Pelosinus sp. IPA-1
GCCGACCAATACCGAACCCTATTAAGATCCGGCACCAGTCTTGGCTCAACCATTACGAACCCTTTACACTATATAGTATGGCTTAAAAAGAGAAGCAAATACGTGGGTATTACTGGAAAAAAGATTGTGTTTCCAGAATTATCGTTCCTTCTGTCACTGACAGGCCGGGACTATTCTTAATTGACACGTAGGTCCTTGGTTGTTATGATTTATGTAATAAAATGAGAGAAGGGCTTATAGATGACAAAACGGTTTGGCTTAGTTGCTTTGAGTACTGTGGTTATCGCCATAGGTCTTTATTTATTCATGGCAGTAGCTTATCCTAACACTGTAAAGGTTGTCACCAAGGAAGAAATCCGTGATAAATTAGAGATTGCCTATCCGCAAATAGAAGGTTTATCTAAGGGCGAAGTACAGATTAAGTTTAACCAAGGGATTCAGGAAGAAGTTGAGGGGTTTGCTGCTAAGCTGAATACACCTGATCACAGTGGCAAGATTAGCTATAAGATAGAATATAACGACCACCACTTGCTTAGTGTAACGCTCAGCGAAATGCTTTACGTTAAACATGCAGCACATCCTATGACCTATTTGAAAGCTTTCACGATAAACACCAAGACAGGCGAATTTTATCAGTTAAAAGATATTTTTAAACAAGGTACAGGGTATAAGGAAAAGATAAACTTAGTGATTGAGCAGCAAATTGCCGAACAAAAGATACCACTGCTTAAGCCTTTTAAAGGTATAAGTGATAACCAGGATTTTTATCTTTCGCAAGATGGACTCGTTGTTTATTATCAGCTTTATGAATATACCCCTTATGTCTACGGCTTTCCCAGGTTTACCATTCCTTACGGACAAATTAGTGATATGATGGCAATAAAATAGTATAGTAAGAACAATTCCTTGCAGCACTAGGATATGATAAGACAAGTGTTCTTCTAATCTGACTTAAAATGCGTTATCGATAAGCGATAACGCATTTTTTACGGAATCAGAAAGTATAACACTTTCTTGATTCCAAGTAAGAACGACTAAGGCTTCTGCCTGCGTCTGAGGACTTGGCCTAAGCCAAGTCTTTTCTTATACGAATAGTAATAATTTAGCAGAATTTTCATAGAATCTAACGAATTAAAGTTTTGGGCGATAAAAACTAAACATGCCTAGTAAGAATACTATCTAATTTGACTATGTGGTGGCTAATAATACATTACTTTCTAGCATTAAAAATCCATATTGTAATGCTTATGACATTTTTAAACCTTTATGGGCAAAGCTTTTCATATAAGAATTACGTGGAAGGATGTAAGAGCTATGAAAAATTATAAAGTGCCACCCAAACAAGGGCTTTATGATCCGCAATTTGAACATGATTCCTGCGGTATGGGATTTGTAGTCAGTATAAAAGGTGAAAAATCAAATGAAATACTCCGTCGTTCTTTAATCGGCCTTACTAATTTAAGCCACAGAGGCGGGGTTGGCAGTGAACCAGACACAGGAGATGGAGCGGGGATCCTCATACAAATTCCCCATGCCTTTATGAAGAAGGTTTGTAAAGATCAAATTGATTTACCTGAATGGGGCGAATATGGAATTGGCACGGTGTTTCTTCCCGTAGATACTGAGCGGCGAATTTACTATGAAGCTTGTCTGGAAGATATCGTTAAAAGTGAAGGACAAGAGCTTTTAGGCTGGCGGGATGTTCCCACAGATCCTTCTAGGCTTGGAAAAACGGCAAAGGATTGTATGCCATGTATTCGGCAAGTTTTTATTGGCCGAGGCAATGAATTGAAGAGTCAACTTGATTTTGAAAGGAAATTGTTCGTTATTCGTAAGATGGGAGAAAAGCTTGCCCAGGAGTCAAGTTCGGTTATGGCTGAAAGTTTCTATATTTCCAGCCTCTCTAGCAGAACGATTGTATATAAAGGGATGCTGAAGGCCGAGCAGCTTGCTCTTTTTTACCCAGATTTAAATGATCCATCTTGCGAGACGGCACTGGCACTCATTCATTCACGTTACAGCACCAATACCTTCCCCAGTTGGGAAAGAGCCCATCCTAACCGCTATATCATCCATAATGGTGAAATTAATACATTACGTGGCAATATTAATCAGATGCATGCCCGTGAAGCCTTATTTCAAACGGAAGTTTTCGGTGAAGATCTTAGTAAAGTGCTGCCAGTCATCAATCCTGATGGCAGTGATTCGGCCATGTTTGACAACTGTGTGGAGTTCTTGATGCTGTCAGGAATGTCCTTGCCTCATGTCATGATGATGATGATTCCAGAACCTTGGTCTAACCATGAAAGCATGGGGGATGAAAAAAAAGCATTTTATGAATTTCACAGTTGTTTAATGGAGGCGTGGGACGGTCCAGCTGCTATGGGATTTACTGATGGTGTGAGAATAGGTGCGGTTCTCGATAGAAATGGACTACGTCCATCACGGTATTATGTTACTAGTGATGGTATGGTGGTACTAGCTTCAGAAGTTGGCGTTTTTGATATTCCTGATGAAAAAATTATAAAAAAAGATAGGTTGTATCCAGGGAAAATGTTGCTTATCGATACAAAGGAAGGCCGAATTGTTAATGACGAGGAGCTAAAACACACTATAGCATCTGCACATCCTTATCGTGAATGGCTTAATCGATACATAGTTCATTTGAATGATTTGCCTGATATCAGATCGGAAAAGATGGAAGACAAGATAAGGCTTGTGCAAAAGCAAAAAGCATTTGGCTATTCCTATGAAGACTTACGTATGATTCTAGTGCCGATGGCCAAGGACGGGGTGGATCCAATTGGTGCTATGGGCAACGATATTCCTCTCTCTGTGCTGTCGGAAAGACCACAACTCCTATATGAATATTTTAAGCAGTTGTTTGCTCAAGTTACGAATCCCCCCATCGATGCATTACGGGAGGCCATTGTGACGTCTACTGAAGTGCTGCTCGGTTCTGAACAGAATCTTTTAGCACAAAAGCCGTTAAGCTGCCGTCGTATAAAACTCTCTTCACCGATACTTGACAACCATGAATTAGAAAAACTGAAAAACATCAATATTCAAGGCTTCAAAGCAATTACTTTATCCACTTTATATCAAGTATCTCAAGAGGATACGGGCCTCGAATTAGCGTTAAAAACGCTGTTCGCAGCAGCAGAAAACGCAGTGGCGGGAGGTGCTAACCTTCTTATTTTATCTGATCGTGGAATCAATAAAGAATACGCAGCTATGCCATCATTGCTTGCAGTAGCAGGTCTTCATCATCATCTGATTCGTGAAGGACTGAGAACGCAGGCAAGTATTATATTGGAATCTGGCGAGCCTCGCGAGGTCCATCATTTTGCCTGCCTGCTTGGTTATGGTGTGTCGGCAATTAATCCTTATATAGCCTTTGAATCTATCACCCAATTGATAAAAGAAGGTTTTATCGAGGACTTAGAGGTAGAAAAAGCGATATCCCAATATAGTAAAGCAAGCACAAAAGGAGTCATTAAGATTTTATCAAAAATGGGGATATCAACAGTACAAAGTTATCAAGGGGCTCAGATTTTTGAAGCCGTCGGTCTTGGGCAAGTTTTTATCGATAAGTATTTTACACGGACAATCTCAAGAATTGGTGGTGTTGGCATCAAAGAAATTGCCCAAGGAATCAAAATGCGTCATGAAGCTGCCTTTGCCAGCAGTCCGCTCCAGGAAGAAGGCCTTGTTAGTGGTGGCAAGTATCAATACCGGAGTCATGAAGAATATCATCTGTATAATCCTGAAACGATACACAAACTTCAGTACGCTTGCCGAACGGGAAACTATGAGAGTTTTAAAGAGTATTCTAAGTTAATTAACGATAATAATCAAAAAAAATGTACGTTAAGAGGTTTGATTGTATTTAAGCCAGGAGCATCATCTGTGCCTCTTAATGAAGTGGAAGGGATTGACTCGATCTGCAAGAGATTTAAGACTGGTGCTATGTCCTTTGGTTCCATTAGCAAGGAAGCTCATGAGGCGGTTGCTATCGCTATGAACCGCATTGGTGGCAAAAGTAATACTGGTGAAGGAGGCGAAGACCCAGTCCGATTTCACCGAGAGCCTAGCGGAGATTTGAAATGCAGCGCGATCAAGCAGGTTGCCTCAGGCAGGTTTGGCGTAACCAGTGAGTATTTAGTTAACGCCGAGGAAATTCAGATCAAGATGGCACAAGGAGCAAAGCCAGGTGAGGGCGGGCAGCTACCTGGCGGGAAAGTGTACCCATGGATCGCCAAGGTACGATATTCAACTCCGGGTGTTGGCTTAATATCTCCGCCACCACACCATGATATCTACTCCATTGAAGACCTTAAGGAATTGATCCATGATTTGAAAAATGTTAATTCTAGGGCACGTATTAGCGTAAAGCTAGTTTCTGAGGCAGGTGTTGGTACGATTGCCGCCGGTGTTGCCAAAGGATTGGCTGATGTCATTCTGATCAGTGGTTACGACGGAGGGACAGGGGCATCACCCCGGACAAGTATCCGCCATGCTGGACTCCCTTGGGAGCTTGGCCTAGCAGAAACACATCAGACCTTGCTGATCAATAATCTGCGCAGCCGTGTTACTTTGGAAACAGATGGTAAGTTAATGACGGGGCGGGATGTAGCGATTGCTGCACTACTCGGGGCTGAAGAATTTGGTTTTGCAACAGCTCCCTTAGTTGCCCTTGGGTGTGTTATGATGCGAGTCTGTCACTTGGATACCTGCCCTGTAGGTGTTGCTACGCAAAATCCAAAGCTAAGAGAAAAGTTTACTGGTGACCCGCAGCATGTAGTGAATTTCATGCTTTTCGTTGCCCAGGAGTTACGTGAAATCATGGCAAAACTTGGTTTTAGAACGTTGAATGAAATGGTTGGGCGCTCTGATCAGCTAGAAATGTCATCGGCTATAGAACACTGGAAAGCCAAGTGCTTAGATTATTCAGCAATTTTTTACCAACCTTCAGTACCCAAGACAGTAGGTCGCTATTATCAGATACCACAAGATCATAGTCTTACTCTATCTCTTGATAATAGGCTTTTACTAAAGCTCTGTGGACCTGCTATTAAGGCTGGCGATAAAATCCAAGCAACTATACCTATACGTAATACTGACCGTGTTGTAGGAACTATCTTGGGTAGTGAAATAACAAGGAGATATGGTCCGGTTGGGTTACCTGATCATACGATCAAATTGCATTTTATCGGCTCTGCTGGACAAAGTTTTGGCGCTTTTATACCCCAAGGCATGACAATGATACTGGAGGGTGATGCCAACGACTATATAGGTAAAGGCCTTTCTGGAGGCAAAATTATCGTATATCCGCCTAAAAACATAAAATTTATCCCGGAAGAAAATATCATCATCGGTAATGTGGCTTTTTACGGTGCTACTAGTGGAGAAGCTTATATAAATGGTGTGGCTGGAGAACGTTTCTGTGTACGTAATAGCGGGATACAGGCCGTCGTAGAAGCAGTAGGGGATCATGGCTGCGAGTACATGACTGGCGGTCGCGTTGTGGTTCTTGGCCCAACAGGTCGGAATTTTGCAGCAGGTATGTCTGGGGGTATTGCATATGTATTCGACGAGAATGGTCGATTTAGTCATATGTGTAATAAAGAAATGGTGGAGCTTGCGTTAGTAGAAAATAGTGGGGAAAGAGCAGAAGTCAAGGCAATGATTCAAAACCATTTTATCTATACTGATAGTAACCGGGCTAAAGAAATATTGGAAGAGTGGGAATTTGTATGGCATAAATTTGTCAAGGTAATCCCGAAAGACTACAAACGTATGTTAGAAGCCATTGAAGAGGCCCATATCGAAGGATTAACAGGCGATGAAGCATTAATGGCTGCCTTTCAAAAAAACCACCGCGACTTTGCCCGCATTGGCGGAAATTGACGGGAGGATGGGATAATGGCAAAGCCGACAGGTTTTATGGAATATACCAGAGAAGTTGCCAAGGAGCGGTCCCCCCGAGAAAGGATTCAAGATTGGAAAGAGTTTCATATTGGGTTAAATGAAGAGAAGCAGCGTATACAAGCCGCTCGCTGTATGGACTGCGGAACGCCCTTTTGTCATTCTGGTGTAATGATTAGCGGTGCGGCATCAGGATGTCCGATCAATAATCTAATCCCTGAGTGGAACGAATTAATCTATAAGGGTTTATGGGAAAAAGCCTTGCAGCGTCTGTTAAAGACCAATAACTTTCCAGAGTTTACAGGGAGAGTTTGCCCAGCGCCTTGCGAAGGTTCCTGCACGCTAGGTATTAACGAGCCTATGATTACCATCAAAGCCAATGAATGTTCTATTATTGACTATGCATATAGAAAAGGATGGATGAAACCTAATACACCTACTATTAGAACAGGGAAAAAGGTGGCAGTGGTTGGTTCTGGTCCTTCAGGACTTGCTTGTGCGGAGCAGCTCAATCAGGTGGGACACTGGGTAACTGTACTAGAGCGTTCTGACCGAATTGGCGGGCTATTGATGTACGGGATACCCAATATGAAACTGGACAAAAAAATTGTTCAACGCCGTATTGATCTCATGGAAGAGGAAGGAATCCTTTTTAGAACAAAAATAGAAGTAGGAAAAACACTTCCTGCCGAAGAGTTATTGACTGATTTTGATGCTGTTGTCTTGTGCATAGGAGCAACTAAGCCACGAGACCTTATTGCAAGTGGGCGTGAAAATAGCGGAGTTTACTTTGCAGTGGATTTTCTTCACGCAAATACCAAAAGCCTGCTGGATTCAAGTATGAAGGTGGTTGGGATCCCGTCAGCCAAGGGGAAGGACGTTATTGTTATCGGAGGCGGAGACACAGGTACTGACTGTGTTGCTACAGCTATACGCCAAGGCTGCACAAGTGTGGTACAGTTTGAAATACTGCCGAAGCCCCCACTGATAAGAGATTCTAACAACCCTTGGCCAGAGTGGCCAAAAGTCTTTAAGACAGATTATGGGCAAGAAGAAGCACAGACGTTATTTGGATCCGATCCGCGGGAATTTTCTATTATGACAAAGAAAATTATCGGCGATGAAACTGGACACATAAGATCCTTACAGACCGTGCAGGTTGAATGGAGAAAAAATGATTTAGGAAAGTTTGTGCCGCTAGAGGTGCAAGGTTCGGAAAAAGATTGGCCTGTTCAGTTGGTGCTGATTGCTATGGGATTTTTAGGACCGGAAGAGGACATTCTAAGAAAACTTGGTGTCGAACAAGGTATGCATAGCAATGTCAAAACCCCAGAAGATAGCTTTGCCACAAATATTAAAGGCGTGTTCTGTGCTGGTGATGCCAGACGAGGGCAAAGTCTCGTCGTATGGGCGATTGATGAAGGGCGTAGGGCAGCTAAGGAATGCGATAAATACCTCATGGGTTATAGCAACTTACCCTAAACAATGATAATTTGTGAATGAATAAGAAGAAGGGACTGCGTTGAAACTAATGTTTCAACGCAGTCCCTTTCTGCTCTCACCTTAGAAGATAATTTCACCAATAATATATTTACCTTATAAAAAACTAGTCTTAAAGTGACAAAAATTGCAGAATAGGAAATATAAGATAAGAAAAAAGCGTAAAAAATACACTATAAATGTAAGGAGGAAGTTATATGCCAAATCTAAAAAATCCTATGGCACCTCAAGAATTACTGGTAGCGGGGGCAGCCTTAAAAATGGGGATTTTCGATGCCTTACGGGATAAGGCTACTAGCCTGGAGGAATTGGCAAGTAACCTGTCTATGGATCATCGAGCTCTTTGGACGGTGATGGAAGCACTTATTTCACTAGGCTATGTAAATCGCAATGGTGAAACTTTAAAAGTGACTATGGAAGCGAATGATTTATTTTTTAATGAAGACAGTGAAAACTATCTGGGTAACTCTTTGATTCACACTTTTAATGTTAT
Organism: Pelosinus sp. IPA-1; assembly: GCF_030269905.1. NCBI lineage: Bacteria > Bacillati > Bacillota > Negativicutes > Selenomonadales > Sporomusaceae > Pelosinus > Pelosinus sp. IPA-1. The sequence continues at coordinate 7,922 of NZ_BSVC01000002.1, forward strand.
TAAGGCCTGGACCCATTTACCTGAGATCTTAAAGTCGGGTCAACCATACAAATATGAACGTGACCAGCAAGATATTAAGGGTTTCATGAGTGCAATGAAGAAAACAGCTAAGGAAATCGCTCAGCAATTAGTAACTATTTCTCTCGATGGCTTGCCAGAAAAAGCGAGGGTTCTTGACTTAGGTGGGGGGCCATTAAACTACGCTAGACCATTCGCCGCCGCTGGAGCTGAAGTTACGGTGCAAGATATACCGGAAGTTTGCGCCATTATGGAACCAACTCTACTCCCTGAGGAAAACATTAAATTTGTGCCAGGTGATTTTACCGAAGAAGTTTTTTCAGGACAGTTTAATCTGATTTTTCTAGGTAACATTTGTCATATCTATGGAGAAGAAGAAAACCTTCTCTTGTTTAAGAGGGTGCATGATTCTTTACAGGAGGGAGGACGTATAACCATTCTAGATTTTGTTAGGGGAGTCAGTCCAAGAGCAGAACTCTTTGGCGTAAATATGCTGGCAAACACCAAGACTGGTGGTACTTGGACCCTGGACCAATACACCGACTGGCTAAAAGCAGCAGGTTTTTCTCAGGTGAAAATGCATGATATTGACGGCAGGCAAATTCTAACCGCCACAAGAGGAGCCTAAAAGGGAAAGATGGTATTACCTTGTAACGGTAATACCATCTTTCAGTTAATTCATTCGAGTGCCTTATTTATAAAGTCTCATTTCTGAAAAGATGATGGTTCCTTTTCCTTCAAGGGGTGAGATATTTAAAGTTTTTACAGGAACCAAGGAAAACGGTTGGTCGGGATCTACACCCGCGGGTTGATAGTCTGTTCTAGTTTTGAAGCTGCTAAACGGGATGGCAACGAGCTTTCCTTTCGTAGAGTCATCGATAAATATGGCTTCATAAGAGACCCCATTAGCATCATATAGCTCCAATCTAATTTTAGCTTTCGTTCCGCCTGCTACCTTAAACTGCAGCCCAGTGAAAGCAGACCAATCTTCTTGGAACTGATCACAGGTCGCACCAAGCCAGCCTTTTGGTTGTAAGAGATATTTTATTGTTAATACTCCATCGGCACCGACTGTTTGTGTTATTGTAGATGCGCCGTCATTAAATGGTTTTTGCTTAGCGAAATAATTGATATAGTTTTTGTCCGCACTACCTTGGCCTTTTACCTCAAATTTTTCCGCAGCAAGGGCAGTAGTGAAAAGACCAACCACAAATAAGAACACTAACGTTATTACCAAAGATTTTTTCATTTTAATCCCCCTAAAATTTATGTTTTTAATTTTAGCGCGCGCGCGCAGCTGGAACTTTAATATCTTCTGGCGTCAAATTGTTATTTGGCGCAGAAAAATAGGCTAGCAGATACACGATAGCTGCTGTAAAATCAATGGCATTTTCATTCGTAGAATAGGATTCACTCACATCAATATAAGTTTTTGCGGGAGGGACGTTGCCCTTTGCAAGCAATTGAGCTTGCACTGGATCACCACCTGGCCAGCTATTGGGTCCGCCAGTTAGCCAACCTGGAATGTAAATTCCAGTACTTACCCGTATTCGATTGTGTACGTTTTGTGTAGGATTGGTGCCAGAACCAGTCAAATAACAAACTCCGTTAGTATTTCTGCCTAAGGCATAATGTACTTGGTCTAGGGCAGCATTTAAATAGGATTTTTTTGGATCAAGTTGATAAGCTAAGACCAGCATACTAGCCTTGCTCATGGCTACTTTATTAGATGCCCAAGTATATTCATTTTTGCCGAGTGAACAACTGTAACCATCGGCTTCAATTTGTTTTAATGTACTATCGGCATAGCTAAGAAACGCTTGTTTAACTTGTATTTTTAGACTTTCGTCTGCAGCAGGATTGGTCACATATGCCCATTGTCCTAAGGCTAATGAATTTGTCCAGCTAAAGGCTTTCGGTTTAATAACAATTACCTTGGAAAAGTTATTCTTTAAATATTCTTCGTATTGCTTATCGCCCGTAGTCTTAAATAATTCAGCGGCGAGCCAAATACGCTCTTCTATATCGCCTGTTAGAGTAAGGTTAGGATACCCTGCATTTACGGCTGCAAGCCATAAATGATGTTCATTTTCAGCTGTTTTTTCGTATGGTCCCGAACCACTATTCTGACCAGGATCAGAACGGAACATAGGCTCAGGATGATTGCTTAAAAAAGCAAATGCTTTTTTGGAAGCATCTAAGAGCTTGGCGGCATATTGAGGATCATATTTTTGATAGATTCGGGATGCCATAGCATTAGTCGCGCCAAACAGAGCTGTATTATATGTTGCAAGCCCATAGACATACTGAGGATATTTTTCATCTTCTGGTCTAGTGTTTAAATCCGACCAATAAGATCCAGAGGTTTTAAGGTAAACAGCGCCATCATGACGCTGCATTTTGAGCAGCCAATCCAGTTCACACTTCATTTCTACCAATACGTCAGGCATATCAGGAGCTGCTTCATCTACGGCAATCCCCTCGGGGAAGAACATCTGTCCTCTTTTAAATTTTTCTGGTTGGGCTTCATAAGCCAATAAAATATTGGCAACAGTAATTCCGCCTGTTGGTACATATTTTCCATAATCACCGGCATCATACCAACCTCCAGTAACATCCACAACGTCACCTTTGGTGCTAATACCATCAGAGAAGAATACTTTAGCAACCTTTGCTTTCTCGTGATCCATGGCATGCTTTAGACCGGTGATAGGATCATTCATTGCAATATTACTCCGTGCTAACGTATAAGTACGCAGTGTATGAACCAGTGGTATGTAATAGATATTATCATTAATTTCAAACTTATAAGAACTGCCTATTCCAGTCACTTTCACTACATAGGTGCCAGGCGTGGTTACTGCTGAAAAATCGGCTTTCCTTACCACATCCCCAGAGGAGATGTCCTTTCGTGGGGCGGATAAAACACCTTTATAAACAATCTCATTCGTATCTGCATTCATGATTTGAAACTCATTGCTGCTTTTAGTTGCTACAACAATAGCAACTTTAGGGTAATCTGGCAAATAGCCTACTTGGTCTACATGAATTTTACCATCTGTAGCGTTACCAGTATCAGCAAATACAGGACATGCTGTGAGTAACACAAAAAGAGTAAAGGTAGCAAAGCCTAACATTTTATAAAAAAATTTTTTCATCCATCTTTTCCCCCATGCTGCATTTCATTCGCAAAAACCTTTTGCAAACTGTAGTATTCCTAACCGCTCCGTAGCAACATCAACATTATTGTTCACCACCTCCGGTAGCAGATGTTTCTGCTCCGCAAATTTTTCGCCAAAATTGTTTTCTTCTCTAGAATGCAATTGCCATGCCATTAACTTACAATCCAGTTACCTACCCCAAAAGCTAGTTTGCGCTGATAATTTCGCTATTTGCATAAAAAACTGCACCAATACACATTTCATTGAAAATCGATACACGAGCCGAAAGAGAGAAATCTACATCGCCGAAACTAGTGGAAGAACCTGCAATTTTTGCCAGAGCTGATAGAATTTTGCAAGATTGAAGAGAAAAAGGATGTTTTAATGATGATGGTAATGATAGTAAGCTCCTAGATATACTTGGCGTAATAAGATAGTAAGGATACAGTGTCAATGAGTGTAGGATACACATTTGCGATTAAGATACATAAGATACGTTTTCATAGCAGTCGTGTGTAGACGATGCTGGGTATTTTAAGTCTAAAGGAATAAATTGCAATGCCTCATCGAGATAAAAGAAAAAAGACTCAAGACGCAGCGAAACACTGCAAATTGAGTCTTAAAATTATCATTAGGTAATTTTGTTGTTTTCCTCCGTGGTTACCTTTTAACAAGAATTTTGGTAACTTCTGCAATATATAAGGTATGATGATCAACATCAGGATACCATTGTTCGTTAAGTTCTTGAGCCACGAAGCACTCAGGTTTATACTCTTGCGCATACAGCTTTTTGCAAAGAATGGCTATATTTGCTTCTTCAAAATATGGAACAGTATCGGTATGAAGAACAGTTAGATTGGAGTTTTTAATTTTGTCTTCATCTCTACCAGACTTTGTTCCTAGATAACTTAATGTTTTTCTAAAGCTTTCATCAAAAAAAGTGAGTGAAAATGTGTCTGATGTATCTATGAATTCTTTCGTGTAGCGTTGGGGACGGATGACAATGTAGGCGACATTTTTTGCCCACATTACACCAAATCCCCCCCAAGATGCAGTCATGGTGTTCAGTTTACCTTCTTTTTCAGCAGTAATGAGCATCCAATCCTTACCAATCAGCTTAAATGGGCTATGATCAAATTCTTCGGGTTTAATTTCACTAAATGTAGTCATAGAAATCTCCTTTACTTTTAAGTTTACTTACAGAATATTTATATGTATATATGATAATATAAATATATAGGGAAATATAGTATGCACTTTTTAGTGCGGTACTATCCATAAGGGTATCATGTTTACAGAATTGAAAAGTGATATTCCAAAAGACAACCAGATGCTGCTTAATGTAAAATAGATTGTAATAGATTTGTCCTACAACGTAAAAGATAGTTACGATTGCTGCTTTTATGTGGCTTGCGGATACGAGCCATACGTACTACGAAACAAATTATAGTTTAGGTTATAGAGGTTAGGAGGAAGTGTATGTTAAATATCGGCTGCCATTTATCCGTATCGAAAGGATATCGGCATATGGGAAAAGAGGCTCTTTCGATTGGGGCGAATACGTTCCAGTTTTTTACTCGCAATCCGCGGGGTAGTAAAGCAAAGAAAATAGATGAACAAGACGTGGCTGCACTGCTACAGTTGTTAAAAGAAAATAAGTTTGCAACGCTTTTGGCACATGCGCCGTATACACTGAACGCCTGCTCTGCTGATCCGGGGCTGCGGGAATTCGCCGGAAAAGTTTTTGCAGAGGATCTCGCTAATTTGGAATATTTACCGGGGAATTTTTACAATTTTCATCCGGGAAGTCATGTGGGACAAGGGGTGGAAGTTGGCATCAATTTCATAGCCGATATGCTCAATGAAATTCTGCGCCCAGAGCAAAATACAAGAGTGTTGCTTGAAACAATGGCAGGTAAGGGCAGCGAAGTTGGCCGCAGTTTTGAAGAGCTCCGTGCCATTCTTGACAAGGTAGAGTTGAGTGACAAAATGGGTGTATGCCTTGATACCTGCCATGTGTTTGACGCAGGATATGACATCGTGAACAACCTTGATGGTGTGCTTGAACAGTTTGACCAAGTGATCGGTCTTGATAAGCTTTATGCCATTCATCTCAATGACAGTCTAAACCAACTGGAAAGCCACAAAGACCGCCATGCCTGTATTGGCACAGGTAACATTGGCTTAGAACCAATTGTTCGTATCATTAATCATCCTCAACTCCGCAATTTGCCCTTCTTCTTAGAAACGCCTAATGAGCTTCCTGGTTATGCCGAGGAAATAAAGCTACTAAGAGAAGCTTATCAAGAATAAGGAGAAGACAATGGAGATTTTTCAGTATGGGCAAAGAGAAATTGAGTACTTAAAAAAGAAAGATAAAAAACTAGCAGAAGCAATTGATCGTATTGGATTTATTACACGCGAAGTGATTCCGGATTTATTTGCTGCACTTGTCAACAGTATTGTTGGCCAGCAGATATCTATGAAAGCTGCCGATACTGTGTGGGCGCGTATGCAGGAACGTTTCTTTGAAATTACACCGGAAAGAATTGCCTTAAAAACAACGGAAGAAGTACAGCAATGTGGTATGACCATGAAAAAGGCGATTTATATCAAAAATATTGCCGATGCCGTACTCAGCGGTGAGTTTAAAATCACGGAACTTTACGAATTACCGGATGATGAAGTATGCAAACGGCTGTCCGCTCTCAACGGTATCGGAGTGTGGACAGCACAAATGCTGATGACGTTTTGTTTGCAACGTCCGAATATTGTAAGTTGGGATGACCTTGCAATTCGGCGCGGCATGACGATACTTTACCACCACAGGAAGCTTGATAAGGCAAAGTTTGAGAAATATAGAAGGCGTTATTCACCTTATGGAACCGTTGCAGCACTCTACCTTTGGGAAATCTCAGTTGGGAAGTAATATCTTACTAAGATTGACTTTCTCCATGCTGTGAAATACAATTTACCTAACAACTGGTCGTTATGGAGGATAGATGTGAGCACTAAAACTAGAGATAAAATAATAAAAGTTGCACTTACTTTATTTGCTAATGATGGATATGATGCAACCAGTATGGAGAAAATTGCGACTGGAGTAGGGATTAAGAAATCATCCCTATACACATTCATAGCTAGTAAAGAAGCACTCTTTTGGGAAATTTATGAAAACGTTGAGGCATCATATCATAACTATATGGCGCAGCTGCTAACAGATTCAGCAAGTATGGCACCCGATAAAAGGCTGTATTATCTCTTCAAACATTATTTACTTGGTAATCAGAATGTTTCTAGAGAACAGGATATAGCGGAGAGGACTTTTTGGATTCGTATTATGTTTTTTCCCCCAGCAGTCATAAAAGATCGGCTGCTAAGTACAGCGTTACAACATGAGAGGGAACTTGGTGAGAAGTATCAAGAAATAATCAGAGAGGGTATTCGTCAAGGAGTATTTCGGAAAGCCCCGGTGGAAGAAATCTTGCTCTCTTACTATAGTCTAAGGCAAGGACTCTATGCTCTTATGAGTGTGTATATGACGGATATGCCGCAAGCGCAAAAACTTGAGCAGATTGAAACGGTTTGGGATAATTATTGGCATGGAATAAAAGTAAGATAGTAGGGAATTTTAAGGCAAGTTGTAAAAGGATTTCGGTAATTACCGGAGTCCTTTTATTGTGCTTAGGGAGCATTACATACGAAAAACTATGGATTTGGTAAAAATCTCAGTGGACTTGACTTTTAATTTTGTATCTAGTAGTATTTAGCTAACGAACGGTCGTTAAGATAAATATCTATTGAAATGCAAAGGAGAAAATCATGAGTAAACCAATTAAAACAAAAGTATCCATCACTGCACAAGGAACTTGCCTTATGCGGGCCATCTCTTACTATGAGAAAGATCCATGTTACAAGAGTGAAGATTTCATTGCTTCAGCCATTCTACCATCATTTCTTACTACAACAGCTAAATACAATTTTTCACGAGCTATCTTAAAAAAAGCCTTTTTTAAAGTTCCTGGTATTTATGAGTATGTCATTTCAAGGACCCACTTTATTGATGGGATATTTAAAGATGAGTTAAGCGGCATAGAACAAGTGTTGATATTAGGAGCCGGATTTGATTCGCGGGCGATACGATTTGAAAAAGAATTAAAAAATAGTAAAGTATTTGAAATTGATGCGGCGCCCACCCAGCAGGCAAAAAGAATTACATTTGCGGAAAGAAACATCGACTTTCCCAAAAATCTGAAGTTTGTTTCATTAGATCTTATCCAGGAAACGTTATTGGACAAATTAGAGGAAGCGGGATTTGAAAAAAATCGGAAATGTCTTTTTTTATTAGAAGGGCTGACATACTATCTTCCTCAAGATACGATTGTTAGTATGTTTAATTTCATAAGCAACTATGCTGCAAAAGGAAGCCAACTAATTTTTGATTATGCATTTGCTTCAACGCTTAACCAAGAAAGCAATTCCGCCAATACGAAAAAACATTACCAAACTCTTGTCAAAGCAGGTGAAAAGCCTGGGTTTGTACTTGAGGGAGAGATAAAGGATTTTTTAGAAAAATATAGTTTTGAAGTAATGGAAGAATTAGATTCGGTTAAATTAGCAAAAAAATATTTTAATACTGATGATTTTCAACCAGCTGCGCAACAATTCAAACTTGTCAGGGCAGTCAAATAGAATTTCTAAGAAGGTGCTTAGACAATATTAATATGCAAAAGGTCGTTTATTGGCATAACTAGTACTCTATACAATAGAGATAAATATGGAATAATCAGGTAAAATAGTATATATTGAAATATATAATTATAATTGCTGGCAGTAAGGGATAACAATAGGAGGAAAGATGAAACTAACAGTTTTAGTCGATAATAATACTATAATTGATAGATATTTTCATGGTGAACCAGGAGTATCTTATTTCATCGAGTGCGATGGCAGAAAATACTTGTTTGATACTGGATATTCCGACATATTTTTGAGGAATGCCATTAAAATGGGTATTAACTTATTAGGGTTAGATGCTGTAGTTATTTCACACGGTCACAATGACCATACTTGGGGACTTGGTGAGTTAGTTAAACTATACACGGAGGCTGCATGTGAAGGGCATGAGTGCAAAAAAACTATGATAATCGCTCATCCAGATGCTTTTTTAGATAAAAATATTGATGGGCTTGATATAGGGTCAATGATGTCTGTAAACCAACTTAAAAAATCATTTTTATTAAAACTAAGTAAAGAGCCTGTGTGGCTCACCAATAAACTTATATTTTTAGGGGAAATCGAAAGAAATAATTCTTTTGAAGCGAAAGTTCCCATTGGCAAAACCCTAAGGAATAATACATTGGAAGATGATTATGTGCTTGATGATTCTGCTCTCGTATATACATCGGAAAAGGGTTTGGTAATCATAACGGGATGCTCCCATGCTGGAGTTTGTAATATTATTGAATATGCTAAAAAGGTGTGTAATGAGGAAAGAGTATATGATGTTATTGGCGGATTTCACCTGCTGAATCCCTCCCAACATAAATTAGAGAATACTGTTGAATATCTTAAAAAATGTCAAACTGCCACTATCCATGCCTGTCATTGCACCGATTTACGTTCAAAAATAAGTTTAGCCCAGGCGATGAATATTGAAGATGTTGGTGTAGGGCTAGAATTGGAGTATAGGTGAGAGGGAAAGCGCAGGGTAACTTCTGGTGGGATAAGCTTAAAAAGAAAGGGGGATTAAAAATGAGTAGCTCAATTAAAATAGGAATAATTGGCGATCTTGATTTGAAACGTCCATCACACCAGGCAACAAATGAAGCATTAAATCATTGTGCAGATTTTTTAGGAATAAATTTAGAACTGCAATGGCTACCTACCGAATCATTAGAAGAAGATGCAGATAAAAGCCTTAGTGAGTTTGATGGGCTTTGGTGTGCACCAGGAAGTCCTTATAAGAGTATGAAGGGAGCTTTAAAAGCAATTCGATTTGCAAGAGTAAAGGATTATCCCTTTATTGGAACATGCGGAGGATTTCAACACGCTGTTATTGAATATGCTCAAAATGAATTAGGATTAAATGATGCACAACATGCAGAATATGATCCCAGTGCTTCAAATTTTTTCATTACTGCTTTATCATGCTCTCTAGTTGGAGAAACACGTAAAATTTTTATAAATAAGAATTCGATGGTTTACAATATCTATATTAAAACAGAAATTGAAGAACGCTATAATTGCAATTTCGGACTTAACCCTAGTTATCAAAAATTAATAGATGAAAGCGGTTTTAAAGTGGTTGGCACAGATGAGCAGGGTGAAGCAAGAATACTTGAGTTACTTCAAAAAAAATTTTTTATTGCTACACTTTTTCAACCACAACTAAGCTCATTGCCTACCAATCCCCATAAACTTATAGTAGAATATTTGAATTGTGCAAAAGAATTTCATATCTTTAAAAGTCTATAGTGCAATTGCAAGTAAAAATAAGATAAAAAACTACTTACAATGTTGAAACGTAAGTAGTTTTTATTGTTTTTTTATTGCGGTTATAATCAAAGAAGAAAAGCCAAGCCGCAAAATTTCAGATGGGTATTATAAAGTATACTAAGACACATTTTAGGTATTATGTATATAAATTGTACGTACTTCCATGTCTTTCTTGGTAAGTGTATAATAATTGCAGATTTATAAATCTAAGGAGGCGTAAATATGAATATGGAAATACACAATTGGCATAAGGAAGCACTTGGCGAAAAGGTAGTAGGGGCTTTCAAAAAAAATGATTTCAACGCAGTATACTTCCCAACTGCTGAGGAGGCAGCTACTTTTATTATGGATCACGTAAAACCTGAAACCAAAGTGGGTTTTGGTGGGTCCATGACAATAAATAATATGGGGATTCAAGATAAGGTAGAGGCTGCGGGTGGTAAGGTTTTGGATCATGGAGCACCGGGGCTTACCTTAGAGGAAAGAATAGCAATTGCAAGAGAAGAAATGCTAAGTGACTTATATTTATGTAGCAGCAATGCAATTACTTTAGATGGTATGCTTGTCAATATAGATGGCATGGGAAATAGAGTAGCAGCAATGAGCTTTGGTCCTAAAAAGGTAATTGTAGTAGCTGGTATTAATAAAATATGTAAAGATGAAAAAGCTGCATTTGAAAGATTAGAAGGCATCGCCGCACCGATGAATAATAAAAGATTGGGCATCCAAAATCCATGCACGAAAACAGGTACCTGTATGAATTGTCAATCTAAAAGCAGAATATGCAGGGTATATTCCGTATTAAGAAAAAAACCAATGGTGACAGATATAACTGTAGTAGTTATTGGAGAAAATGTAGGATATTAGTTTTGTCAGTGGCTTAGGTACAATAAAAATCTGTATCAGAATTTAAATAAAGTAACTCATAATTTTGGTTCAATATAGCCCTTTATTGCATATTGTACAATGAATATGTAATAAAAGGAGCATATAGCATGGACATATTTTGTCGAGAAGTAAAACCCTATGAGTGTCTAAATTTAAGACGCGTCCAGTTTTGGCTCAGAATTATGAAAGAGCATGCATTATTCATGAAGCTTGGATTTGCATGTTCCGATACTGAACTTATTCGCCAAGCAGAAGAATTTTATAATGTTTTTGAAGACCTGGAAAAAAAGTCATGCATGATAAAGTGTGACGAGGAATTCATGGATTTCGTCTGTCGAATTATGGTTGCAGTTAAAAATATTTTCGCTTTTAAACGTCATGTCTTACATCTAATTATCGAATGTGAAATAGGCGGTTATAATTATCCCCTCTTAATCGATCATATTTCCCGTGAGGCTATGTATTTTCTGAAACTTCTTGAAAAGATTAAGGACGGGGATATGAAATGCCCTGTTGACTCAATCGTTAGTGATAATGTTTTTTGGCTCAGACATATGGCGGATCATGCTAGATTTATTGTTGGGCTACTTGATCCATCTGAGCGAGGTTTTGTTGAACAAGCGAATGATTTTGCGGTCAAGTTTGAGCAGTTACAGCTACAAGCCCGTGACCTTGATAGTATGTTATGGCACTTCCGCCCTAATAATGATCTTGTCCGGTTTGAAATGGATGCAACGAATGCGACGATACAAATTCGTGATTTTAAAAAGGCAGCGCGTGATTTAATTTCATGTTGTAAAGTAGTCTCCTTGATTCCGCCGTTACTAGCAGATCATGTTCTACGGGAAGCGGAATACTTTTTAGAAATTCTTGACCTAATCAGAGAAGATCTTCAAAATCTGTGTGAGCAGCCAATTGTTACTTGTGATTATTAAACTCTTATGCGAAGGTAGCTCGACGGGACAAATCCAATACGGAACAACTGCAACCATGATAAAAATTAATATATTGACAAACTCCTGCAAAGTGACTTCGCAGGAGTTTATTATTTATAAAAAGCTATAGTAGAAATATGGATCTTTCAGACAAATTTATATTAATTCTCTTAGTTACTTTGTCTTATATTCAGAGCAGTAAGTTTCTCATATTGTTCTTTGCTTACTACAATTTTGTTGCGTTCCAAAGTGAGGTAGCCTTTTTGTGATAAGCGCTTTACGCAGCGATTGACGGTTTTTGTGCAAAAGCCGATTTCATCAGCAATTTGCTGACGGGTTGATTTCAAAAAAAGTGTGGAATCAACGCTGCGCTTTTGGTAACAAGCAATCAAATGCAAAACAAAGCGGTCAATCGCATCCAAAAATAAAAAGTTGCGGTCAGTTTTAATTTGAGAGAAAAGTTTTTTTGTCACTAATTGACACAGCGTAAATGAGGCATCGGGACTTTGACGCATCCAGTCTAGAAATGTTTCCTTAGACATACAAATGGTCTTGCAAGTAGTTTGGGCTTTTATCGTAACGGCGTAGTGAGAATCACCCGTGATGGCCTCCATCTCACCGATAATATCGAAAGCCGTAAACTCTGTAAAGGAATAGTTGATGCCAGAAGAATATTCAGCTAGAGCTTCCATACGTCCGCTCAGTACTAGATAGACATAGTCACTAGGATCATTCGCTTTCACAAGGATAGAATCTTTTCGTAGTGTCACCCGAGACGAGGCATTGCGTATTGCCTCAGGCATATGTTGTAGCATCTGTCTGACTGGGGCGGAGAGGGTTAATTCATTGAATGAAGTAACATCGTATATTCCAAGCATTTTTAGACCTCCTTTAGGATAAGCAAGATACTTATTTCTTTTCAACAAAATAGACAGGTGTCCTATCTTTACCATTAATTTAATAATAAAATTTTAGTAAACTATAGTTAATTGGAAATAAAATAAGGAGATGGGTGTACGCAAAAGAGAATTTTTGCATAGGCCAATAAGTTGGATAGGAACGTCATGAAATAATTGAGGAGGCTTTGTAATATGAGTGAGCTATATCATATTGGTTTAACTCCAGAACAAGGGGCCCTATATGCCATACTTCCCGGTGATCCGGGCCGTGTAGAAAAAATTGCCCAGTTACTGGAGAATCCCGTATTTGTAAAATCCAACCGAGAATATAAAACCTATGCTGGAACATTGCAGGGGGAGCGAGTGCTGGTGACCTCTACTGGTATCGGCGGTCCTTCAACTGCCATAGCCATAGAAGAATTATATATGGCAGGCGTGAGGACTTTTATCCGAATTGGTACATGTGGCGGTATGCAGCAAGATATTATGAGTGGGGATATAATAATTGCAACTGCCGCGATTCGTATGGAGGGGACTTCAAAAGAATATGCACCAATTGAATACCCGGCAGTTGCTGATTTTGATACTGCTTGTGCGTTAGTTAATGCAGCAAAACAGCTAGGCAATCGCTTTCATACTGGCGTAGTCCAGTGCAAAGACTCATTTTATGGACAACATAGCCCTAGTCGAATGCCGATAGGTGATGAATTACTTTACAAGTGGGAGGCTTGGATTAAAACTGGCTGTCTAGCTTCTGAAATGGAGTCTGCGGCGCTGTATACAGTAGCAAGTGTGCTGCGAGCGCGGGCGGGCTGCGTATTATCGGTAGTTTGGAATCAGGAGCGTGAGAAAGCAGGATTATCTAATCAAGCTGTTCATGATACAACAGCAGCGATCGCCGTTGCAGTAGAAGCTGTAAGTTTGTTGATTATCCAGGATCAGAGAATGAAGGAAGGGCGCTAAATCAAGGGCGCACTTATCCAGGGATTTAGCCGCTCTTAACTCCCACTTATATAAGTGAGCCTTGGATTCGAAAATCCTTAGAGCGAACTTACTTCGAGTTTTACAGACTGTTATAGGATATTACAGGCTGTTAACGAGATGAAGATGGGAGTCTTAGAGAGGTTTAGTCATCGGATAAATCTTTTCATAAAGTAGACATGTGTCCTTTTTTTACAGCATGCTTCATAATAAAATTTAAGTAAATTCTGAAATTTGGAATAATTAGGAGGAGAAAGAAATGAATAAAAAATGCTTACCTCTATTATTACTTTTGATCGTTATGTCCGTCTTTTTTCTAGGGTGTTCTAGCAAGCAAGAGACGAAAGCTCCTGCTTCTGGTAACCTAATGGTTGGCATGGTTACTGATGCTGGCACAATTGATGACAAATCCTTTAATCAAGGGACATGGGAAGGAATTATGAAAGCTGGTACTGATTTTTCTTTTAAGCCTAAGTATCTTCGGCCCAACGGTACAACAGAAGCGGACTATGATAAAGAAATTGCTAATTTACATGACGCAGGCTACAAACTTATCATAACACCTGGATTTAAATTTGAAAATTCAATTTTTACCGCCCAAGACAAATATGCAGATACGAAATTCGTATTGCTCGATGGCGTTCCTCACCCAGGCAGCGACTATTCTAAAACAAAGGTAGGCAACAATACTGTTTCCATCAACTTTGCTGAACATGAGGCCGGTTTTATGGCGGGAGTTGCGGCAGCATTACAAATTAAAAACGGTGAGTTTGGTTTTATTGGCGGCATGGAAATTCCAGCGGTACAGCGTTTTAACTGGGGATTCCAGCAAGGTGTTACTTATGCGAATGCCAACCTAGGGACGAAAATTGGTCTTAAAGCCGAAAATGTTATCTATCAAGGGACTTTCAATGATGTAGCAGCTGGACAGCAGTTGGCTGCACAGATGTATGACAAAGGCGTCAATGTTATCTTCGCTGCAGCTGGCGGAGTCGGTGTAGGTGTCATTAATGAAGCCGTGGCCCGTACCAAAGCAAATCATCCAGTCTGGGTGGTTGGGGTTGACGTAGATCAGTATTCACAGGGCTTCTACGATGAGGGAAAAACTAAATCCGTTATTTTGACCTCTGCTGTGAAATGTATTAATCAAGCTGCCTATGATATGATCAAAGGCTTAAAAGATGGTACATTCCCTGGTGGTCAAACCCTTACTTTTAATGCAAAAAATGATGGAGTAGGTATTCCTGGCAACAATCCGAATTTGAGAGAGGATGTTGTGAGTAAGGTTAAGGAAGTATTTGGAAATCTGAAAGCGGGTAAGATTACGGTAGCAGCAAAAGGCGATGGCCTATTCCGTTAATTAGAATGTGAGAGGCCCTTAAAAAAGGTCCGGAAGTGGAGAGAGCTCAGCTTGTCTATGGGCGGTTCTTCTGTCCGGACCTGTTTTTGTAAGAATCTTAGTAGGGGAGGCAAAGAGATGGAGTATGTCGTAGAAATGCGAGGCATACGCAAAGAATTCGAAGGAATTATAGCCAATGATGAAGTTACGTTAGCTGTTAAACAAGGTGAAATACATGCTCTATTGGGAGAAAATGGTGCAGGAAAATCTACACTGATGAGTATCTTGTTTGGCCTATATCAGCCTGACCGCGGTAATATTTTTGTACGCGGCCAGGAAGTACATATCAATAATCCTAATGTGGCTTATGAACTTGGTATTGGGATGGTCCATCAGCATTTTAAGTTAGTTCATAATTTTACAATTACCGAAAATATTATTTTGGGGCAAGAACCTAACAGATTTGGCGTACTGAATACCGTTTCAGCTGCTAAGCGCATAAAAGATCTGTCGATTCGTTATGGCTTAAATGTGGACCCGGATGCTAAGATTGAGGATGTTTCGGTAGGTATGCAACAACGCGTTGAAATTTTAAAGATGTTATATCGCAATGCTGAGGTACTCATTTTTGATGAGCCAACGGCAGTACTTACACCTCAGGAAATACTTGATCTGATGAAAATTATGAGAAATCTAGTAGTGGAAGGAAAATCAATTATTCTCATAACACATAAGCTGAAAGAAATTAAGGCAGTAGCTGATCGCTGCACAGTAATAAGGCGTGGCCGATATGTTGGAACCGTTGACGTAGCTTCTACTAGTGAAAAAGAAATGGCTGAAATGATGGTAGGCCGCCAAATATCCTTTACTGTGGCAAAAGAAAAGCGAGAGCCTGGAGATGTCTTGTTACAGATAGAGAATCTTACGGTCATGAATAATGCGAAAGCAGCAGCTTTGAAAAATTTTACCCTTGGGGTGCACGCTGGCGAAATTGTGGGTGTCGCAGGGGTCGATGGCAATGGACAAACGGAGTTGGTAGAAGCAATTACAGGTCTTAGAAAAGCTGCCTCCGGATCGATTTTGCTAAATGGTAATGATATAACCAAAATGACAATCAAACAGCGTATTGATGCGGGCCTTGCTCATGTGCCCGAGGATCGGCACAAGCATGGTCTAGTTTTAGATTATAGCCTGGAAGATAACATGGTGTTAGAAATTTATGGACGAGAACCCTTCTCAAAAAATAGCCTCCTCAACCGTAGAGCAATTCGTCAGTATGCAGAGGAGATTATGGGGCATTTTGATGTACGTTCAGCGCAGGGAGCGATAACTAGTGCTCGATCCTTATCGGGTGGGAATCAGCAGAAGGCGATCATCGGCCGTGAA
This sequence comes from Pelosinus sp. IPA-1, assembly GCF_030269905.1. Classification (NCBI taxonomy): domain Bacteria; kingdom Bacillati; phylum Bacillota; class Negativicutes; order Selenomonadales; family Sporomusaceae; genus Pelosinus; species Pelosinus sp. IPA-1. Next base: position 24,027 of record NZ_BSVC01000002.1, read on the forward strand.
ATAAGTTTGAATCCGAAGGTGCTGATTGCAGTACAGCCTACCCGGGGACTGGATGTAGGGTCAATTGAATATATTCATAAACGTCTGGTTGCCCAGCGGGATGCAGGCTATGCAGTCCTTTTGGTATCACTCGAACTAGATGAAATATTGAATCTTTCAGATCGCATCGTGGTTGTCAGTAACGGTGAGCAAATTGGTTTCGTCAGTGCTGCTGAGACAAATGAGTGTAAGATAGGATTGATGATGGCTGGAATCCGAAGGGAGGAGCAGGAGGATGACAAAATTTAATATAAAAATTAATAAAGATGCACTGATCCTGCTTTTAACAATTCTTTTAGGTTTATTAGCTGGTGCTTTATTTATGTTAGCGGCTGGTCATGATCCTTTGCTTGGCTATGAATTTTTGTTTCGGGGCGGTCTAATGAGCTTAGAGCGAATTGGCAATACGCTGGCTACCGCAACACCGCTAATTTTCACTGGTTTGTCAGTTGCTTTTGCGTTTAAAACAGGTCTTTTTAATATTGGTGCAGCGGGACAGATGTTATTTGGTGGTTTTTGTGCTACGGCTATTGGTCTAACACTGGAGCTTCCAAAGCCTATGCTGTTAACTGTTATGGCTATAACTGCTATGGTGTCTGGTGCATTATGGGCAGCACTGCCAGGCTGGTTTAAAGCAAGGTTTAATGTCCATGAAGTGGTTTCGACGATTATGTTTAATTGGATAGCCTACTGGATTGTCTATTATTTTGTACCTTCGTATTTTAAGGGGGCCTTTGAAACTGAGTCACGGAATATTCCAATTGAGGCATCTTTACGTAGTGAAGGGTTATCTCAATTATTCAATGGCTCATATATTAATATTGGCTTATTCTTAGCGGTGGTGGCTGTACTAGTAAGTGCATTCATCTTGCAGCGTACAACACTTGGTTTTGAGCTCAAGGCAGTCGGCTTTAATCGCTATGCGGCAGAATACGCAGGCATCAATGCTAGCCGTAGCATTGTACTTTCTATGATGATTGCTGGAGCATTGGCAGGATTAGGCGGTATGACCCTCTACTCAGGTTACGCAACGAATATTCAGATTGGCGTGCTGCCTTCTCAAGGAATTGATGGCATTGCAGTTTCCTTGCTCGGTGCTAATTCACCCTGGGGAGTCTTAGCAGCCGCCTTGTTTTTTGGAGTATTGTATTCAGGTAAGGGATTTATGAATGCAATGACCAGTATTCCGCCTGAAATTGCCGATACAATAATTGCAACGATCATTTATTTTGCCGCAACCAATGTACTGATTTGCAAGCTTCTTGATAAGATAAAAAGTAAAGATAGAAACAAAGGAGGCAATTAGGTATGTGGATCATTTTTGAACAGATATCACCTTATGCTGTAGCCTATATGATTCCTCTGCTGATTACTGCCTTAGGAGGTTTATATTCCGAGCGTAGTGGTGTTGTAAATATCGGTTTGGAGGGTTTGATGGTTGTTGGTTCCTTCGCAGGTGCACTGACTATTTTTTCACTGCAAGCCACCATGCATAGTGATGCCCTTTGGTTAGGGCTTCTGGTTGCCGCAGCGGCTGGTGCAATTTTTTCCCTGCTCCATGCGTTTGCCAGCGTTAGTTTGAATGCCAATCAAGTTATTAGTGGCACGGCGATTAATATGATCGCAGGATCATTGACTGTATTTATAGCTCGTAATCTGACCGGCAGCGGCAATATACAGGTTGCAAGCTTTACTCGTTTCAATGTACCAGGACTTAGTGAACTGCCCATTATTGGGAAGAGCTTATTTACCAATACCTATGCCACGACATGGCTGGTGCTTGGCATCCTGGTGATTTCCTATTATGTACTCTATAAGACAGTATTTGGTTTGCGTTTGCGTGCTTGCGGCGAGCATCCTCACGCTGCTGATGCAGCTGGTATTAACGTATATCGGATGCGTTATATAGCAGTTGCCATTTCTGGTGCTTTATCTGGGCTTGGTGGTGCAATCATTCTGACGACTTACTCTGGTGAGTTTAATGGAACAGTCTTTGGCCTTGGATTCTTAGCTTTGGCGGCACTAATTTTTGGACAATGGAAACCTTTAGGGATTCTTGGTGCTACACTCTTTTTTGGTTTTGCCAGCACAATAGCTAATGTTGCCCAAGTGAGCCCGGTGCTTGCTCAGATCCCAGGAGTTGCTTTGAAAATTTTCCCATATGTGATTACACTGTTAGTCCTGGTACTCTTTTCTAAATCTTCTCAGCCTCCACGGGCTTCCGGTGAGCCCTTTGAACATGGCAAACGTTAAGTGCCTACAGAATCAAGAAGTCTTTCTTTTGGCAATATATATAACATTAATATACTATATAACCTTTAATAGTTATCGTATATAAAATAAGAGCAACTCCTTAGGTTTAGTTCCTAAGGAGTTGTTTGTTTAATTCTTTAGCTTATGATAATGTATCGGCAGTTAAAAGGCTTACATTGCATTAAAATATTGATTTATTTGCTATAACGTAGTTTGATAATGTTTTGTACGACCCTGTGGGCAATTTCAGGATTAGAATGGGAGAACTTTTGAAATGAAGTACCTGAGAGTGCCAATATTTCTACTGAGTCAGTGGCAACAATGTCTTCCGTGTTCTTATTGTGCTCGGTTAATCCGTTTGCACCAAAGTTTTGCCCAGGCAAAGAATATTCCTTAACTGGATGAAGGAAGGTTAGTGATTTTAGCTTGCCAGAAAGTAATATATTGTAGGTGTAGCTGACATCACCTTGGGTAGTAATTAGATTGCCTGGATCACATAGTACATAACTGGCGCAGCAATGGAGGAATTTTTTTGCCTCTGCTATTGATAAATTACTCAATATAGCTATGGATTCCGTTGGCGGACAAGCCAAACGCTCACTTAAAACAGTCCATAACTTTTCTTCCGTAACGCTTTGGCTATTCATTATAGGGGAATGCTGGATGAATTTATTATGGAACCATTCTACTGCTTCCGTATTAACTGCTCCTCTTTTTCGCGCTATGCGAAAAAGGGGAGATCGTACCATACGTAGATATTGAATATCATTAATAAGTAAGACTATAGGAGTCAGTAATCCATAGTCTGGGGAAAATATATTTTTGCAATAGCGATGAGTGCCCATTTTCTCATAAAGACGTATCAAATGCAAATTGCAGATCCCAAACATGAATTGTACCTGGTTGCTGCAACAAAGCTCATAACATTTTGCCATAAGTAGGTAAAATGCTTGCGAACTTCGGTGAGCGGGAGCTATCATTATTTTAGTAGTTAAGGCAAATTTTTGATTTCCACCTTCCGTATAACAATCTTGAAATGCGTGTAGAGATAAAAAATCGATCTCTTCCCGTGGAAAGTCGTCAATAGTGCCAATATTGATCCGCGCTGTAGCAATTAGCTCTGAGCCTATTTTAACAAATAGTAGAGTGCCCCATTCATCAAATTCGTCATATAATAGCTTGTTTACATTGTCTACCTTCTCAATACGTTTAGACATTTCTTCTATATAAATCTGGTAACGAAATTGATATATTTCCCGTTTTTCTAGTGAAGTACTGGCTATACCAATGTTTATTGATCCTTCGGTAATTTCTTCTGTTGCATGGGATATTGATTTTTGATAGGTATTTGTCATAATTATCTCTCCTCGTAAAATGTTTTTTTAGATAGATTTTCGCAGTAAAGTATTATTTCGTCATAAATAATCACCTCTTACTGAGAGAATACGGATAAAATGGACATAATTCCTACAAAAATGTAAAAATGTGCCGAAAAAGGTAAAAATATATATAATTTGAGCAAATGAAAAAGCCCTTTTTCAGGAGTAGTGCTTTACTCGCTGAAAAGGGCTAAGTTGATTTGAAATTTATAATATTGGAAGACTAAAATTAACAAAAAATGTAGTTCCTTCATGGTTGGTATTAATTTTAATTTTAGCATTGTGCCTGTGGGCTATTTGATAACATATGGGAAGACCTAAACCTGTACCTGTATCTTTTGTAGTCATAAAGGGGGTACCTAAGTTATCGAGTATATGAGGGGGTATTCCCGAGCCTTGATCACTAATAGATAATACAATTTTGCTATCTTCTTGGAAGGTGTGAATAGCTAGGTTTCCTCCATCTGGCATTGCTTCAATACTATTACGTACTAGATTTAACAGTAATTGTCGAATTTCATTTTCATCCAGCAGTAATTCGGGGATATTAGTAAGATCAAGAGACACATATACTTGTGAAGAATTCGCATCTGCCTGGATTAATGGGAATAGTGCTTTAATAATAGTATTTAACGAGCAAATTTCTAGATTAGCTAGTTTTTTCCTAGATAAGGAAAGGTATTCGCGGATGATCGAATTGGCTCTATCTATTTCCTCAATCATTAATTTGAATTTTTCTTTATCAGTTTGGTATTTTTCCCTGCTTCCCATAACCTGTAAGTAGCCACGTACAGTGGTAAGAGGATTTCTAATTTCATGAGCAACAGTTGCTGCCATGCTACCTACCATATTCATTCGGTCTAACATTGAGGTCGTTTTCTCTAAGTTTTTTCGTGTTGTCACATCACGAATAATACCTTGTAACGCAGTGAAACCACCATTTGTATCATAAGTAGGAGCACACTTTTGTTCGATCCATAAGGTAGTTTTATCTTTTCGAACAAGACGTAAAGTCAGTGGCGATTCAATAGAAATGGGAAGATTGTGAATAAAGTCCTCAAGTAAGCAATGATCATCAGGATGTATCAAATCGAAAACTAAATTATTGTTAGAGTAATATTCATCAGGGGAGTAACCAGTGAGTAATAAAACGGATGGACTGATATACTCGATTTTTGCTTTAGGAAAAATTTGATAGGAATAGATTATGTCAGCCGCATTCTCTGCTAGCAAATGATATTGGGTTTCCTTATTTGCCAAATCTGTTCTAGTATTTTCAAAGTATACCATTAGAGTGCCAACAGCTATGAACAGTCGCATTACTCCGCCAAGGGAGTGAGCCCAGGGAAGAAACCAGGAGCCATTAAGTATAATAGGTGCAGCTAGATTGAGAAGACTCCATAAGATGTAAGCATAGCCAGTAATTAAACGGCCAACCCCTAAAATTTGTAAGTTTCGTATAAATGTTATACCGATCCATATGCATACAAAGCAGCCGAAATAAATGGGGAATAACAACTTATAAACTTGCGGTGAACCTAGGAAGTTCATCGTTACACTTATGATAGTGATGATAGTAGTTCCATATAACCACCATTTATTAAGGGGCTTGTTTATAAAAATGTGAGTAGCCCATAGAAATAGTAGAACACTGATTATAATTAACATTTGGTATGTTATCATGCCGAAGGTAGATTGTTTCCAAGGAAGTAACCCTAAATCGAATATGATATATCGTGAGAGTAGGATGAGCCAGCCAAGGGCCCATATGCCCATGTAGCGCTGGCGATAAAGTGCATACAAATATATATATATGAAAACTATGGAAACCGTTCCAATCGTTGAGTATATTATTGATAAATGAACATAGTCCATAATTGCTCCTTAAAAGTTAATTTACAAATTATTACACTAAGTTGATTATTCTGCTAAAAATCTAAAAATCCTTTTGGGGATACGTATGAAATTATGTTACAAACTAAAATTGTAAGAATAATTAGCTGGCGGCTCAATGACTTTATAAGATAAGGTTTTGGTTTCGCTAATTATTAATAGGGGGGAATGGAGCCTATTCGTGTCGAAGATGTGGAAGAAGTAAGACAAATATAATCCAAAAATTATTACTCGAGGTGTAGGGTGGATATTCGCTTATTGAAAACATTTTGTGTAGTGGCAAAACTGGAAAACATTACACAAGCAGCAGAACTACTTAATTTTACACAACCGACGGTTTCCGCTCAAATTCGTACTTTAGAAGAACAGTTTGGCGTGCAGTTATTTGAACGTATCGGCAAAAAGCTTTACATAACTGATGCTGGCAAATATTTAATTGACCCTTTTGAAAAAATTCTCAAAATATACGATGAAGCCGTTACTGGAATTAATTGTTTTTCGGAAAAACAGTACACAAGAATTGGTATATCAAGTAGCTATATTAATCATTTTCTTTCCTCCGCATTATTACAATTGCAAGCAAAGGGATCTGCAGGGAAAATTAACATAGAAATTTGCTTGAATTCAAGCTGTGTGCTTGATGGAATTAACAGTAATAAATATGATATTGGCATTGTACATGACTTTCTTTCTGGAAAATATCTGAATACAGATATTATTAATACGGAAGAGCTTGTTTGGGTTGGACATAAAAATATTATTAAGGACAAGATTTGCCCACGAATCGATGATTATCCAATCATTAATTTCCGGCAGGGATGTACTTTCCGAATGTTGTGTGATACATTATTGCAGAAACGTGGGCTAAATTCTACTTTTGAATATAGTGACTTTGATGGGGTAAAAAATGCTATGACTGGGGGGTTAGGTATTGCATTGCTTCCTAGAAGCGTTGTAGAGAATCTTGCTAAAGAAAATGACAAACTTTATATATTTAATGAATTAAGCAATTTAGAAATTCCGTTGTTTGCTATTACTCGTAAGGATAAGTATTTGCCAGCTACGGCAAAAAGCATACTTGAAATGCTGCAAGAAAATAAAGGTATCATATAGGAGATTTTTATATGACTCATAGTCCTTTTTAATTTCATAGAAAAGTCACTCTCCAGTATAATAGGGGTAAGGAAGCTGGGAGGGGATAATTTGCAAACAACGGATTTGGAAATACAAAAAGATATAATCAACCTATTAGAAAAATTTGATAACATATTATATGGATTTGCCTATGTAGGTGATATTGCAGCCTGTAAATATAAAAATAGTCCATATGCAATAACAATTGGGCTACCGATATCACCAACTATTGTTGATAATATCGTATCTGGACCTAACCAAGCTTATTATGACGAATATCTTAGCGTAAATGATAGACTTGACTTGATAACTGAGCAACTAAAAAATCAAATAGTGAAAAAGGGATATCTCGCTTATGCCATAGCCTCTTCAAAAAGAACTGATTTTGTTAATATTAAAGGTGACTTTCCTCATAAAGCAGCTGCTGTCAGAGGCGGATTAGGATGGATAGGGAAGAGTTCACTTTTAATAACAAGGCAATATGGTCCCCGAGTTAGAATTTCAACCGTGCTCACTGACATACCATTTCAGACAGATCGTTTACCTGCGAAAAACTATTGTGGTAAATGTAAGAAATGTGTTGATGCATGCCCTGCAGGGGCAATTGTAGGGACTGTTTGGACCGAAGAGTTATCAAGGGAAAAATTAATTGATGTTAAAAAGTGCGACTTATGGAAAATAAAAAATTATTCTCAATTCCATGGACATGTCTGCGGAATTTGCGTTGCTGTTTGTCCCCATGGAAATAAAAAGGCTAAAGAAATTTTGGTATGATAGTTAAATAAAAAAGAAAGTTCAACGGACATAGAATCTGTTGAACTTTCTTTTTTACACAGGTATATATTAATGATTGACAGAAAACACCATCTTTAATATAATGAGTTTGTACTCAATGAGTTTTAACTTATTGAAATGGAGTTGATGCAATGGTAGAAAATAAAAGACAGAAACAAAAGGAATTAACTAGAAGACATTTAATAGAAATAGCAATTCAACAGTTTGGTGAAAATGGAATAACAGCGACTCGTACTGCAGATATTGCTAGAGTTGCTAATGTCTCACACGGAACTATATTCGTACACTTTCCAAAACAGGAAGACTTATTAATAGCCGTAGTTGAGGAATTTGGAATTAGAATTGCAAAAAGACTTCATGAATTGATCGACACGAATCGTAGTTTAATTGAAGTTTTAGAGGCTCACATAACAGGTTTAATTGAATTTGAACCGTTTTATACAAGACTAGTTATCGAAAGACGTCTACTCCCTGAGAGTGTTCGCAATACGTATATTATGATCCAATCCACTATTTCATTTCATATCGGTATAGCTGCTGAGAAAGAGATGGAAGAAGGTATTATTCGTCAAATTCCCTTACACCTAATTTATAATACTTGGATAGGATTAATTCATTATTACATAACAAATGGTGACTTATTCTGCTCCAGTGGCTCTGTCTTAAAGCAACACGGGCAGGAATTATTTCAGCATTATATTAGCTTAATGAAAATATCATCTAAATAAATATAAGGAGGCTAAATAAAATGAAACGATGTATTGCATGTGGGATGCCTATGAAAAATCCAGAAGATTTTGCTATGGGAGATTCAGAAAAAGAATATTGCCGGTACTGCTCTCGTCCAGACGGAACAATGCAATCTTATGAGGAAAAATTAGATTCTTTAACTAACTTTATCGTCAAAACCCAGGGATTAGAAATAAAAGCAGCAAATATTGCAGCAAAGTCAATGATGGATAAGCTGCCTGCTTGGAAAGTAAAATAAACTTTGCAGTTGGTTGTATTGTATGCACATAAGGGTGTATGTCTCAAAACATTTTGGGACATACACCCTTCTTATTTTTACTATGAGTAATGATTCAGTTTATTTTCTTATTATTCTTCTTTGGTTCTTAAGCATCTTAATACCTTGGAGATTATTACCTGATCACCAAAACTCACACTCTAGGTTAAATAATTGTTTATCCTAAGGCGATTATACATATTTCACCTCATTAGGGAAATAATAACTAGATAAGCTAAAAATGTAAAATAGTACTAATAATTAATAGATTTTATGATTTGCGTAGAGGGCTGATATATGAAGATACGAATTAATAATTGGCAGCTTTATTGTCTTATGATGTTATTTGAAATTGGAAGCACAACTGTTTTTGGATTAGGTATTGATGCTAAGCAAGATGCCTGGATTGCTGTTTTACTAGCGATGTTTTTTGGTTTTGTATTAATTTGGCTTTATACTGAAATTCAAAAATATTATCCAGAGAAAAATCTAGCAGAGATTCTGACAGCTGTATTAGGAAAATGGCTTGCTATACCTATAATTTTACTTTATGCATTAGAATTTTTTTGGATCTCAACTTTGAATTTTCGAGAATTTGGCGAACTAATTTCAATGATATTACTACCATCTGTCCCACTATCCGTAATTCTTGTTGTTTTTATGATTACAGCCATGTACACTCTTTTTCTCGGGTATGAGGTATTGGCTCGTCTAGGAGAATTAATGTTTCCACTGATTATATTCTTTATTCTTAGTATATTTGTCCTAATTGGTTTTTCAGAGCAAGTGGATTTAACTAGATTACAGCCCGTTTTAGGTAATGGAATTACGCCAGTTTTAAAAGCAGCCATTCCTGCACTTGTTAACTTCCCATTTGGGGAAATGGTTGTATTTTTAATGTATTGGCATTATGTAAATGAGAAACAATGTATTCGGAAAACATCCTTTTTGGTTACGATTACCATTGGGCCATTGTTATCAAGTGTATTGGCCCTGATGGTTGCCGTTTTAGATGTGCCCTTTGTTGCTAATTCCACGATTCCTATCTATGAAGTAATTAAACTAATTAATATAGGAGATATTCTAACGAACTTAGATTCTATTGCGACTGTAGTCCAGTTTATTGGCGGCTTTTTTAAGATGACGATTCATTTTTACGCAGGAGTATTAGCTGTTAAATCACTTTTTAAAATTAGTAATGAGAAGTGGTTGATTGCTTTATTTGGTGTCTTTTGGACTTGGTTTTCCATTGTTTATTATCCAAACCTTCTCTTTCACCGCTGGGTTGGGCTAAAAATATCCATTTCTTATTTTTATAGTGGTTTTACTGTTTTGGAAATTGTTTGTCCGGCTTTGCTACTTATAATAATCATTCTGAAAAACAAGCTGCACAAGCAAAGTATACAGCAGCAATGTATTTGATACTAATTTTATCCTAGCTTGATGGAGGTTGAAATGGAGAATATAGATGCTACGATTACCTTTGATACCTTGAAAGAAATTGGCTTTGTACCGAGCATTCTTATTGTTGGAGGATGGTTATGTGCATGTGTTCTTGCCCTCATCTGTCTATATAATCTTGGTTTATATGCAATAAGGCTTTTACTGTACCGGAAGACAAACAATGGCCGTTAAAGGAAATCAATATAAGATTAGCCCGAATATCGAAGCGAATATAGCAAAGCTAAAAGAAATTTTAGGCAAAAGTGATGACATAGTATTTAGAAATATTGTAATTTCTAATCAACAGCAAACACGAGCTTTACTTTGTTATGTAAGTGGTTTAACTAATACTGAAATGATTAGTCAGCATATTATTAAATCACTAACACAGAATGTAAGCGCCGAAGTTTGTGATATAAGAAGTTTGTCAGCAAATACTTTTGATAGTATTAAAACCAATATTTTGAGTATAACAGACTTAAATGAAACCCAATCAATGAAGAACGTCATCAATGAAATTTTAGCAGGTAAAACTGCTTTATTTATTGATACGTACGTTAAAGTACTTCTCATTAATGCACTAGCTTTTGAATCAAGGAATGTTCAAGATCCTAATACTGAAACAGTAGTAAGAGGGCCTCGCGAAGGATTTACGGAAAATATTGCTGTTAATATTGCCTTGGTTCGTAGAAAAATTAGGCATCCAAATTTAGTTTTCGAAAAAATGATTGTGGGCAGAAAAACGAATACAACTCTCTTCATAGCATATTTGGATAGGATCGTAAATCCCAAAGTAGTTCAAGAAATTAAAGAAAGGCTAAACCGAATTCAAATAGATTCCATATTAGAATCTGGCTCTATTGAACAGCTTATTGAAGACAACCCTACAAGTCTTTTTCCGACGATTGGAAACAGTGAAAAACCTGATATTGTTGCAGCAAAGCTATTAGAAGGAAGAGTAGCAATTTTTTGTGATGGTACGCCATTTGTGCTGACGGTCCCTTATTTATTTATCGAAAGTCTACGAACTTCTGAAGATTACTATTCCCGTCCTTTTATAGCAACGTTATTGAGGCTAATAAGAATTGTATCCCTTTTTATTACTATAGCTGCTCCGGCTTTATATGTTGCTGTAACGGTATTTCACTATGAGATGATTCCCACAGTTTTACTGATAACTACGGCTGCTTCACGAGAAGGAATACCATTTCCTGCTGTTTTAGAAGTTTTCCTAATGGGAATCGTATTTGAGGTTTTAAGAGAAGCGGGCGTAAGAATGCCGAAACCTGTTGGACAGGCAACTAGTATTGTTGGTGCCCTTGTACTTGGTGAGGCGGCTGTAAATGCTGGAATCGTAAGTAGCCCAATGATTATTATTGTAGCGATTACGGGAATTACTGATTTTGTTAATCCCTCGTTGATAAGTGTCACCTTTTATTTGCGGACTTTTCTTTTAGTTTTGTCTACGGGATTAGGGTTATATGGGATTTTAATTGGCTTTTTCTTCATCCTTGCTCATATGTGCTCATTGCGTTCTTTTGGCTCTCCTTTCTTGGCTCCCTTTGCGCCAACAATCTGGAGCGAACTAAAAGATACAGTTGTTAGATCTTTTTTATGGTTAATGAAATCAAGACCTCAATCAATTACTTGGAAAAAATCACAAAGACAAGGATTAGAGTCCAAACCAGGTCCAACAAAATCCAACCGGAGGTAGAAAAAACGTTGAGGCTAAAAATTTGTTCAGTCTTTCTTTGCTTAGTGTTACTAACTGGCTGCAAGGGTCAACCTGAGCTTAATCATATTGGGATCGTTGTAGCCGTTGCCATAGACAAAGACCCTGAGAATGGCGGAGTTATTCTAACATCTCAAGTCATAAGACCTGCTTCCCTAGACAAGAAAAGTCCCGGCAAAGACGCTCCTACGGAATTGGTTTCTACCAAAGGAAAAACAATCTTTGAGGCAATTCGGGATACAACTCAGGAGTTTGATCGAATAAATTTCTATGCACACACAAAAGTAATCGTAATTGGTGAGGAATTGGCTAAAGAAGATATTACACCTGTTCTTGATTTTTTTGTAAGAGGCAGGCAATTAAGGGGTTATACCTGGTTATGTATTGCAAAGAATGCCCCTGCTCGCGATATAATCGGCGTTAAAGATGGAATTGATAGGATACAAGCAAACTATCTGAAAGATATTATCGAAAACAAAAAATATCAATATAAAGTAACTGCTTCCAGTGTTATTGATTATTATAGAAAAGCCTTGCAAGAAGGGAATAATCCAATCACGGGAGTGCTGGAAATTGTCGAAGTTCCCAATCAACCAGTAGAAAAAAAAGAAGGAAAAACTACAAAGGAAATAAGATTTTCAGGCACTGCTGTATTTAAAAAAGATGCACTAGTTGGATATTTTAATGAAAAAGAAACACAAGGCTTGAATTGGATTATCGGGAAAGTACAAAGCGGAGTCATTACTCTCCCATCATTACTGGATCAAGAAAGACTCATTTCTCTTGAAATTAAAAGCTCAGAGGCCAAAATTACGCCAGAGATTAAGGACGGGAAAATTTCCTTTGTTATCAAGGTAAAAGCAGAAGTAATTTTAGTTGAAGAACAGGCTAAATTAAAAATTTCCTATCCTAAATTAATGCTCGATTATTTAGAAGAAGTAAGAAAAGAAGCTAAGAAAGAAATAGAAGACGAAATTAGAGTTGCGGTAAATAAGGCACAAAAAGAACTTCATTCCGATGTCTTTGGTTTTGGAAATACCTTAAATAGAGAATATCCTGAGCAATGGCATGGGATAAAAGATGGGTGGAGTGAGATGTTTCCTGACGTAGATTATACGGTAGAGGTAGAGGTCAAAGTTATAGGGACCGATTTAAAACAAGGTGTTTTTCAGATTGAGAAGTAAGAGATTATTTTGGGATATAAAAATATAAAATCCTTTCTAGTAAAACAGCTTAAACCTTTAAAGGTTTAAGCTGTTTATGAATTTATTCTGATCTTATCGAGAGTATCTTGTTAGTCTCTCTGAAAGTGAACCGGTATGCAGTTCAAAGAGGTGATTGTCAAAATCATAAAAATATATTGAACGTCCTTCACCGCTGATCCTTGGGCGTGGCGGTTTAAGATCAACACCTAATGCCCGTATTCGTGATTCATATACATCGCATTCATCATCGCTTATCTTGAATGCAACGTGGTTATATGTACGGTCTGATAATGAGTCGCCTTCCATTATGCAAATCCATAAATCATTAATCAGAAAAAACTTTTCTCTGGTTAAAGAGAAAATCTTATCTCCGCTTGTATAGATCGTTTTGGCATCAAAGATAGATGTAAGGAATTCTGTTGCACGCTCAAGGTCTTTAACAATAAAGGTTAAGTGACTGATACCCTCAATCATAGATCCTCCTTAATTTCACGCGATAGCAAAGTCAAAGCTTATTTTAGCTAGGGTGGAAATTTCATTAATGTGATTGAATCAGTAGAACTGTTTTCTATATGCTAGGGACTCAAATACAGCATATCTATTTTAAAAAATAAAACAAGGAGTTTATATTTTAATGGTAAATAGAGTAAAATTAGGAGCAGTTTTTTCAAAGAAAACATTATGATGAATTACTTATTATGGGATAATAGGTAGCGGAGGAGATCATTTTGATAAGAAAGAGAAAAGCAATTTACCTTGTGATAGTAGTATTGCTATTGATGGGTCTTTATTTTATTGGTAATCGTGGTCCTGAGAAAGTAGCACCAGGTAATACCATAGAACCATCCCCTGCAGCCGAGAGTGCAATGCCAAGTATGGAAAAGGGTGAGGAATCCATAAAGATAGAAAAACAACCATTAATTCCTCCGACATCTTCTCAAGGAGAGAAGATGGAACGCCCTCCTTCATTACAACCTGTTACTCATGGGGAATCAGACAATCTGGGAGAGCAGTCTTACTCTATCAAAAATAAGAAAAAAGAAATAGCAATTACACCAGGTGTGACCTTTCAACCTGGTAAAAGTGTAAATGTAAAAATACCTGGTGAAGATGAACTTATTCGAATTAAACTTGACAAGACATATCATCCAGGTGGATATAATGTACTTTGGGAGAAAAAATATTAGAAGAGCAGTTTATTGGGATGGATGGATAGCTGTTTTCCGTTTGTTTCACAGTAGTAGAAATCCAACAATAGTAATAGCCAGAGTCAGAGGGAATCCGACTTTAAAATAATCAAAAAATCCAATTTCAACCCCGCTGCGTTTGGCTATTTCCACTACAATTAAATTGGCAAAGCTACCTGTTATGGTTAAATTGCCGGCTAAAGTGGTGAATATCGCCATTCTGGTCCACCATAAATGGGGTTCATGGGTAGGTATAAAAAATTTTAAGAGCAAGACCGCCGGAACGTTGCTCACTATATTGGAAAGTATGATTGTAACAATGGTAAAAACTCCATAATTGCTGAAATCTACAGAATGCAGTTTTTCAATTATCCAGCTCATTAGGCCACTATGTTCAACGCCACCCACGATGACGAACAAACCAACAAACATGACTAACAGATTAAAGTCGACACTGGTATAGATTTTATTGGGGTTTACCCGTCTAGTAATCAAAAGAAATGCCGCACCTAAACTAGCGGCAATAGCAATATCTAGACCAGCTGCGAATGCGACTACGACTGCTGTCATTACCGTTAGACTTTTGTTTATTAGGTAGCGATGAGAAGTATAGTTAACTTCCCGACTTAAGGTGTACAACTTATCTTGTAGATCTTTCCTATAATAATATCCAATAATGAGATAAGTCAGCAATAATCCAGCCAAGGCCACAGGTATAGCAGTCATAAGATAGGAGGCAAAATTCAATCCAGATAGACTACCGATTAAAATATTTTGGGGGTTGCCAATCAGTGTTGCAGCACTACCTATGTTAGATGCCATAGCTACCGCAAGTAAATGTGGAACAGGATTACATTGGACGTGGCGGCAAACCAACAGCACGATGGGCGTAAACAGCAAGCATACAATATCATTGATGCAGAGAGCTGAAAATATGCCGCTTGTCAAAACAACGGCTAGTAATAGTTGCTGCTGGGTGGATACCGCGCGCATCAAATATCTCCCAACCACTTCAAAGAAGCCCGCCAACTTTAGATTTGCCAGGATAACCATCATGGAAAAAAGAACAACGATGGTTCGGTGATCCACCGCCTGAGTGGCCTCATCAAAGGAGAGTATTCCCAGACTAATGGTTAAAACTGCCCCGATAATAGCGGCACCTGCTCGATCTACACGAAAAACAGGGCTTTTACCAACGGTAAAGACTATTAAAGTAGCAATAAGGATAAGACCAGACTCAAACATGTAAAAAGCCCCTTTCGTTTTTTTCATTATAACAAATAAAATCTTTTTGCGGTATTTAATTGACCCTCAATATTATTAGCGAATGATCAATTTGTATGACTGTAGGGGCACGGATTGTCGATTTTGATATTCGGGAAATAATACAGCAAGGGTACCTTGACAAGGAAAAGTAGGATGGGTTATCATTAATTCGAAAGTTATCGAAATATGTTAAAGTATAATGGTCAAGGAGGATAAATATTATAGATACGGCCAAAAATATTAAAGTTCTTTCTTACCAAACGATTATATTTTGAGATTGTTGAGAAATTAGGCAAGAAGTGAGTTTTTACAATAAAATCGTTAGTTATAAAATAAAAAAAGGTGTGATTGTTTTGCTGTACAGAAAATTTGGGAAAACAAATGAAATGGTTTCAGTATTAGGATTTGGCTGTATGAGGTTGCCTCTTATTGGTAGCGATCCCACGAATATTGACCAGGAAAAAGCTATAAACATGATTCGGTATGCCATTGATTCAGGCGTGAACTATGTAGATACTGCATATCCTTATCACGGTACTGGTTTTACCACAGGCGGAGCAAGTGAACCTTTCGTCGCTAAAGCCTTAAAGGATGGATATAGGGGGAAAGTCAAACTCGCGACGAAGCTTCCTAGTTGGTTGATCAAAACAAGGGCAGATATGGATAAATACTTAAATGAGCAATTGGAACGTTTAGAGACAGATTTTATTGATTTCTATTTAGTGCATTCGTTGAATGCTGATGTTTGGCCTGTCTTAAAAGAAGCTGGTATTAGCGAATTCTTGGATCAAGCAATCAAAGACGGAAGAATAAAATATGCTGGATTTTCATTTCATGATCAAGCAGGACTATTTAAGGAAATCGTAGATTATTACGATTGGTCATTCTGCCAAATTCAGTATAATTACTTAGATGAAGAGTATCAGGCTGGTAAAAAAGGTTTGGAGTATGCTGCGAAAAAAGGGTTGGGCATTGCCATTATGGAACCTCTTAGAGGCGGTAACATTGTTCATCTTCCTAAAGAAGCGAAAGAGATTATTGCTCAAGCGGATATAAAAAGAACGCCAGCAGAATGGGGCCTACGATGGGTATGGAATCACCCAGAAGTATCTGTTGTATTAAGTGGTATGAGTACCATGGATCAAGTTGTCGAAAATATAAAAGTAGCTGAGGAAGCACAGGCAAATTCATTAACAGCAAAAGAAGAGACTATCATTGATGCAGTGAAGAAGGTTTTTGAGCAAAGAATAAAAGTAAACTGTACAGCTTGTGGGTATTGCATGCCATGCCCAGCAGGCATAAATATTCCAGGATGTTTCTCAACATATAATGATCATTCGGTTTTTGATGGTACTCCTGCGGCAAAACAAAGATATCAGATTTATTCGAAACTCGCAGCTCCCGCATCCAAGTGTGTAGAATGCCGCAAATGTGAAAGTCACTGCCCCCAAGGTATTGAAATCCATAAAGAATTAAAGAATGTTAAACAGCTATTTGAGTAAATTTTCGGAAAGGTAGGGGAATTCCGTGGTTTTTATAACGGGGTTGGGAAGAGTATTCTTCCCAATCCTGTTTTTCTATCCTCTCGATCTTTTCTCTGTATCTTTTAAATTTTTATGAGTGTAAGTATTCTATTTTTACGATTGCAAGGTGTTTTGTGAGTTTTGTTTGTTCAGTATTTACAAAACAATACAATGCATCTATAATATGACTAAGAATAAAGATAAGGACGGTAGATAATATTTGAATGATAAAGCACCTGATGAGAATAACGTGAAAAACTATATTGAGGATGGCGCTATTGTTTTGGAGAAATTTGGCTGGCCCAGAATGGCAGGCAGAATCATGGTTTACCTCACGGTATGCGATCCATCTTATCAATCCCATAAAGATATTGTTACTTATTTAAAGGCTAGTAAAGCCTCCGTTAGTACGATGCTACAGTTATTACGGGAAGCTGGATTTGTTGAAAAAATTGCTTTTCCAGGTGATCGGATCGATTATTATAAAATTAAAGAAGAGGCTTGGCATAATATTTGCCGAAGGCGTCACGCCCTATACACATCGGTTGTTGATTTCTCTAACATTGGTTTAGAACTGTTTAAGGACGTTCCTCTGGAAAAGAAAAAGCGCCTAGAGGATTTTAAAGATTTTCATACTTGGTTATCTCATTGCTATGGGAAAGCTTTAGACGAGTGGACAAGCCAGAAAGTAGAAAAAGGTAATAACCGAGGTTGACAAAATTATCGAGAAGGCTTAGTAGAGATAGTATAAAATCTTGAAGAAATAGACCAAAAATGGGGGGGAGTAGCTGTTGTTTACCAAAGAATTATTCAACCAATCAAGTGAATTGAAAAACAAATGGGAAGATGAAGTAAGGAAAAGCGTTACAAAACATGCGGATCAAAAAGAAAAATGGACTACAGTTTCTGATTTAGGGATCAAGAGAATCTATGGGCCCGAAGATATTAAAAGCATGGATTTTGAAAAGGATATGGGGTATCCGGGACAGTTTCCTTTTTTGCGAGGCAATCAATCCACGGGCTATCGCGGGAAATATTGGACCTTTCGAATGTTCTCTGGTATGGGGACGGCTGTAGAAACTAATCAACGCTGGCATTATCTCTTGTCCACGGGACAGACAGGTTTGAGTACTGCGTTTGATTTTCCAACCCTTATGGGCTATGATACAGATTCTCCTAAAGCGCGGGGGGAATGCGGAAAATGTGGTGTTGCGATTGATACGATAGAAGATTTCAGAGATTTGATCCAAGGGATTCCTCTAGATAAAATAAGCACTTCTATGACCATTAATCCTCCGGCAACCATATTGTGGGCTATGTATTGTGCATCAGCAGAAATGCAAGGTATACCTCTTACTAAAATAAGTGGTACCATCCAAAATGATATTTTGAAGGAATTCATTGCTCAAAAAACACTGATGTGTCCGCCGGAAGCCTCGGTAAAGCTGATTAGCGATACCATTGAGTTTGGCACCAAGTATGTACCAAAATGGAATACAGTTAGCATTAGCGGCTATCACATACGAGAAGCAGGATCGACGGCTGTTCAAGAATTGGCGTTTACATTAAGAGACGGTATTGAATATGTTGAAGATGTTATCAAACGTAAGGGCTTACATGTAGATCAATTCGCTTCCAGATTGTCTTTCTTTTTTAATTCACATATTGATTTTTTTGAGGAAATCGCCAAAATGAGAGCTGCCCGTAGAATGTGGGCCAAAATTATGCGAGATCGTTTTGGGGCAAAAGATCCACGGTCTTGCTGGATGCGCTTTCATACACAGACTGCAGGATGTTCACTAACCGCACAGCAACCTTACAATAATGTAGTCAGAACGGTTACAGAAGCATTAGCAGCTGTATTGGGTGGAACTCAGTCATTACATACCAATTCGTTAGATGAGGTTTTGAGTCTGCCGTCAGAACATGCAGTACAAATCGCTCTAAGAACCCAGCAAATCATCGCAGAAGAAACAGGTGTTGCCAATACCATAGATCCATTAGCTGGATCCTACTTTGTAGAATCTCTTACCAATGAAATGGAGGAAAAGGCTTGGGAATACATTCATAAAATTGATGCAATGGGCGGAATGATTGCGGCAATAGAAAAAGGCTATCCGCAGATGGAAATATCCGATGCAGCTTATAAATTCCAGCAGCAAATCGATGCAAAGGAAAAAGTTATGATCGGTGTTAATAAATATGTGGAACAAAATGAAAAAGTAGATATTCCCATACTAACTATTGATGAGTCTGTGGAAGCACAGCAACTAAAACGTCTAGCTGAAGTAAAGAGAAAGCGTGACAGTCGTAAGGTTAATGAATGTCTCAGAGATCTTACCAGTGCATGTAAAAAAGGTGACAATGTGATGCCTTATTGTATTGAAGCAGTGAAACATTACGCCACGGTTCAAGAAATCTGCGATGTCTACAGAGAGGTTTACGGAGAATACCGTGATCCTGGTATATTCTAGTGAAATGATTTAGGGGAGGTACGTATAATGTCAACTATGAAAATTCGGATACTACTCGCTAAACCAGGGCTTGATGGACATGATCGAGGTGCCAAAGTATTAGCTCGCTCTTTTCGTGATGCTGGTTTTGAAGTAATTTATACAGGGTGTCATCAAAGTCCTGAACAAATCGCATCTATCGCTATTCAGGAAGATGTTGATGTAGTTGGCTTGAGCTGTTTGTCAGGGGCACATCGCTATTTATTCCCGGAAGTAGCCAAGCTTTTGAAAGAGCGGGAAGCGGAAGACATAATAGTAATTGGTGGGGGGATTATCCCCGAACAGGACATGCCTGCGTTATATGAGGCGGGATTAAAAGGAATTTTCACACCAGGAACTACTCTAGACTCAATCGTCGCATGGGTTCATGCGAATGTAACTCCGAGGGCGTGAACGTTGTGGTGGAATTAAGTGAAAAAGTATTAGCGGGAAATATACGTGCAGCTTCCCGTCTCATAAGAAATTTAGAAGATCAGATACCAGATACAAATGCTGCCATGAGAGAACTTTTTACCACAACAGGTGAGTCACATGTGATTGGAATTACTGGTGCACCAGGTGCAGGTAAAAGTACACTTACGGATGAACTAATCGCTGCCTTACGTAAAAAAGATAAATCCATTGGAGTCCTAGCAGTTGATCCTACCAGTCCTTTTTCCGGTGGGGCCATTCTAGGCGACAGAATCCGTATGCTAAGACATTCTGAGGATAAAGAAGTTTTTGTCAGAAGCCTGGCGACCAGAGGTTCTATGGGTGGTCTATCCAAGGCGGTTGGTGAAGGAATTCTGGTAATGGAAGCCTTAGGAAAAGAAAAAGTTATTGTTGAAACCTGCGGAGTGGGGCAACAAGAAGTAGATATTATCAACCATGCTCACACGGTAATCGTTGTTCTTGTACCTGGTATGGGTGATGATATTCAGGCGATAAAAGCGGGCTTAATGGAAATTGCCGATATTTTTGTAATTAATAAGGCGGATCGGGATGGCGCAGCAAAGCTATATCAAGAAGTCTTAAATGTAGTAGCGATGTCAAAAAAAAATAGCGATTCTACCGATGATTGCTGGACAATACCAATTTTAAAGATAGAAGGTGTACTGCCACCCCAGGAATTTGCTAAGAGTGTAGAAGCTTTGAGCAATAAAATAGAAGAACATTATCAGTACTTAGTTAAGAGTAATCGTCTAGCGGAGCGCAAACGGCGAAAAAGGAAAGCTGAACTGAATGAAGCCTTGTGGGCTACAATTTTTCAACCTGTACTGCATGAATTGAATGCAAATGGGCAAATGGAAAAGATGGTAGATCAATTGCTTAACAGAGAAGTAGACCCATATACACTGGCTGAAGAAGTGGCGCAGAGATATATGAAAAAATGAGCTATATCATATGAAACTTATAATTTGAAACGGAAGGAGGGGAGATAAAGTATGGATTTTACCCCAAGAACAGAAATTGAAATAAGAACGACCATTTTTCAAAAGAAATTATGCGAACAAGAACTAGATGGAGCCATTATTGTATTAAACAGCGATTTGTTTTATTTTACGGGTACGGTGCAGAATTCCTATTTGTATATACCTGCTAATGGTGACCCCATATTGATGGTTAAAAAAAGTTTGCGACGTGGTCAAGAAGAGTCTTCGCTTAAAAATATTGTCCCTATAAAGCATCCTATGGAGATTCCTACGATTCTTGAAAATTTTCATTATACCAATCTTAAAAAAATAGGATTAACTTTAGATGTATTACCTTTTACTATGGTGCAAATTTACAAGAAAATGTTTCCTAATGTGGAATTTAGTAATATTACTCCTGCTATTAAAGAAATCCGTGCGATTAAATCCCCTTATGAAATAGAACTTCTTCATAATGCCTTAGGGGTAATCGATCAAGCCTTTTTAACGGTACCTACCTTCTTGCGGGAAGGAATGGTAGAGATTGAGTTGGCTGCCTTATTTGAAGGAGAATTGCGCAAGCGGGGTTATTCGGGCTCCTGCAAAATGAGAGCCTTCAATCAGGATTTCTTTTATGGAAATGTATGTAGTGGCAACAGTGGTTTTAGTCCCAGCTATTTTGATGGACCTGTAGGAGGGACAGGTGTTAGCCTATCCTATCCTCAAGGTGCTGGATGGAAAAAGATAGGCAGGGATGAAGTTATCTATATCGATTATACTTGTGTCATTCAAGGTTATACCGGCGATCAGGCTCGCATCTTTTGTATGGGGGATCTTACCTCAGGGATGGTGAAGGCGTTTGAGGATACTTTGTTAATTCAATCAGAAGTGCTCAAAATCATAAAACCAGGAATAACGGCTGAGGAGCCCTATTTACTAGCACTAAAGATGGCAGAAGAAATGGGTTATAAAGATCACTTTATGGGGTATAAAGAAGATCAGGTTAAATTTCTTGGTCATGGAATTGGCTTAGAATTAGATGAGTGGCCGATCTTTGCCAAAGGAATTAATACGCCGATTTTACCAGGAATGACCTTTGCTCTCGAACCAAAGTTTGTATTTCCGGAAGGAGCTATTGGTACAGAAAATAGCTTTGTGATGACGGAAGAAGGACCAAAATATTTAAGTATAACTCCTGATAAGATTACTTACATAAAGTAACTGGAAAAAGACAAAAAAGGAGATCGTACATTGAGTAGACCTGAAAAAATATCACTAAAAGAAGCTGGCGCTCTAGTGCATGATGGTGATCTGATCACCTTTAGTGGTTTTACCATCTGGAGACGCCCAGTAGCAATTTGCTACGAACTGATTCGGCAAGGAAAAAAGGATTTACATTTGTTTGAAGTGCAAGGTGGGTATCACAGTGATTTACTTGTAGGTGCGGGATGCGTAAAAATCTGGGAAGGTGCCTGGATGGGACAAGAAATGTTAGGTAAAATAGGAGAGAATTTAGCTCGTAAACAGATTAATGGTGAAATTTTGGTAGATGATTATAGTCATGGACATACGGCAGGGCGGTTAATGGCAGGAGCCTTAGGGTTGCCCTTTTTTCCTTGCGCTTTGGCGATGGGAACCGATATCTTCAACCCTGAATATGATCAATTAGCAAAAGCAGGCTTACGAGATGGAAATCATCGCAACATTCCAGCGCAAAAGTATGTCATGGCTGAGGATCCTTTCTTCGGCAGAGGAGAATGTGCATTATTGCCGGCAGTAAATCCTGATGTAGCATTAGTATATGCACCTATCGTTGGTGATGAAGGTACTGTTCGCGTACTTTCCCAAAGTTATAATGACGCAGAAGTAATTAAAGCTTCCAAAAAAGTTATTGTAATTTGCGAAGAAATAGTACCCGATAGCCATCTAAGAAGAGATCCGGCAGCGAATTTAGCTTCTGGTTATGAAATTGACTATGTCGTGGAATGTCCCTGGGCTGCACATCCAACTGGCTCACAGTTTTACTATGATTCTGATGGAGATTTTCTGAAAAATTATAATCGAACAGTACGAGACCAAAAGGCATTTGACGAATTTGCTGAAAAATGGATTTTTGGTGTTGATAGTCACGAAGAGTATTTAGAAAAGGTAGGAACAAAACGATTAGGGGAGTTGCGTGCTAGTCCCATCATGGGTTATTCAACTCGAGTCAAAAGGGGGACGAGATAAATGAATAATTCTGATGAATATTGCAAACCTGGTGAGTTTAAACCCATTGATTTATTAGCTGCTGCTGCCGCCAGAGAAGTTTGTGACGGTGACGTTGTTTTTGCTGGAACAGGTCTTCCTATGTTGGCAATTACGTTAGCTCAGCATGAACAAGCACCTAATGCTGTGTGTATCTACGAAGCCGGTAGTATTGATGGTAGACCGTTAGATATTCCAACCTCTGTTGGTGATGCTCGCTGTGCTCATCAAGCATCTAAAGCTTCTGGATTATTTGAGGCATTTTATGGTCAATTACATTCTGGCTATGTGGATCTTGGATTTTTAGGAGGAGCAGAAATCGACAAATACGGTAATGTCAACTGTACTGTAATTGGTGATTATAATCATCCGAAAAAGAGATTTACTGGTAGTGGCGGTAACTCTGATATTAGTTCTTTTGCGAAAAGAACTGTATTTATCATGGTACAAGAAAAACGTAGATTTAAAGAACAGGTTGATTACGTAACCTCACCTGGTTGGAGAGTTCGTAAATGGCCATCGGGGGAGTGGGTTCCCAAACAAGAACTGTATCAATCCTATTTCAAGGGCGGGGTATCCACGGTCATTACAGATATGGCTGTATTTCGTTTTGATGAAACTGGTGAAATGTATTTGGATACAGTACATCCTGGTTTTACGGTGCAGGATGTTATTGAGCATGTAGATTTTAAGCTCAATGTATCTAGAGTGTCAGGACAAACGTTACCACCTACCAAAAAGCAACTTGCATTGCTTTATAATGTAATAGACCCGGAGGGAATATTCTTACCCTAATGTAACAGTGAACGTTCTGTATTCTAGTGCAATCCTACTGATATAAGTGGAAATCTGTACATTAATATTAAAGCATTCGGATCGCTTTCCCTAAACAACCCGTAAATCAGATGATTCCGCCAAAGTTTATCTAACTGTTCTGGCCCAAAATGGTGAGTACTTGTCTCTATCCTTAAATGACCTAAAATAAAAAAGGAGGCAGCTAAAAATGGCTGTGCGAGAAATATTACTATTAGGAAATGAATCTCTTTATCAAGTTTCACGAGAAGTTACTCAGGATATGGATATAAGGCAGGTAGTTAACGATTTACAAGATACAATGATAAATTTCAGAGAAAGACATGGCTTTGGCAGGGCTATTGCTGCTCCTCAAATTGGAGAATTTTTAAGAATTATCTATATGAATTTTGATAATAAGTCATATGCTCTAATTAACCCAAGATTGGAATTGGGGGAAGAAGAGTTTGAGGTGTGGGATGACTGTATGAGTTTTCCCGGATTAGAAGTAAAGTTAAACAGATATAAAAAATGTAAAATATTCTATAAGGATCTGCAATGGAAGGATTGTTTTTTAGAATTTGAGGGCGATTTGTCAGAATTAATTCAGCATGAATATGATCATTTAGATGGGATCTTAGCAGTACAAAAAGCAATAGACAATAAATCATTTAGAATTAACCCTAAAAAAGTAGGATGTTTTTAACACAAGTAGATGGCAGAGGTGCTAGATACGTAATTAAATGACGCAGGGGATAGCGCAATTATGAGTAAAAAATATCCTATAGAGTAGCTTTAACAAGTCTACCTATAGGGTATTTTTATGTTATAAAAAAGAATAGTATTATTGAAATTCTAAACATTTACAGAAATATATCTTAAGGCTGATGTAATTTTATGTAAAATCACTTACAATAAGAAGCATGAGATTACGTGGAGTGAGTGCTAATATGATTTAACATCAACTATGCTTTAATTGTATATTGATTGCCAGTCTTAGTCCTCTTTATAGCAAGGTTGAATGGAAAAAAATATTTACCTAAGGGTAATTAAAATAATAGTTGATAGCAGTCAAGGGAGTGATTTTACTGACAAAGCTAGAATATCGTCTGTTAGATGAAAGTCAACAGTATCCGCTTTTATATTACTTTTCAGATATTGATGAGATAGAAGTAGCAGCTCGTTTTGCATGTGATTACTTTGTTAAAGAAGGCGTTTTGTATGAAAGATCTTCTTGTGCAATGGGAGTTTTATCTTGTGTAATTTATGTAAAGAAGATAGAAGAGGATGTAATAAGCTATGATGATAATATACGGCAGACTAATAAATATATTAGATTAGAAATACGACAGTTCATAGAAGAGGCTGAAATATACCCGTTAGTATTTACCTATGAATTAAGAGAAAGAAAAGAAGTGTTACTTTATTTACAAAGCGACTATTTTATTTGGTCTGGACAAGAATGGCAAAAGACTTCGAGTGAAATTGACGAAGATCGAAAATTATTTGTTTTATATGCGAAGCCAACTGGTACGGAGGATGTTTATGAAAGTAAATTATGCAAAAGAATTTAAAAATTATAAGGGTTACTACACGAATAAGGGGAATGCGGGTAGTAAAACAAAAAAAGTAGTGGGACTATTTATGGCTGCGATAGTAGCTGTGTCGGCAGGTTGTTATTTGACTACTCCTCGTCAAGCAGATCAAGAAGATAAGGATGATCAGAATTCCTATTCGGGATCTAGCGGAAGTGGATATCGTAGTTCTTCATCATCTAAAAATGGGCAGATTTCGGAAGGGATTACGTCTGGTAAAGCTGGTATAGGAAGCAGTGCTGTTGGTGGTGCTGAATAAAAAATGAGTTATTTAAAGAGACGTGAAAGCATTTATAAACCACTGAGGGAGGAGGGCATCTTTACCTGGGATTGGATGTATGAAAAAGAATATGCTCTGGCTTCAATTTACTCCATTTCGCAGAGGTCAAGAGAAGAGTTAGGCTATGCCTCAGAACAATTGGGGAAAATCTTTTCTAAGCTTGTATCAGCTGTTCAAAAGATGGATAATCAGCTTTTTATAGAATTAGGAATTCCTGAATCAATCATTGCTGCAGCTCGAATTTCTTTACCTCCAGAAATGACAACGGTTATTGGAAGATTTGATTTTGCTAAAACAAGCAAAGGGTGGAAAATGCTCGAATTTAATAGTGATACACCTGGAGGTATTGTCGAAGCATATTATGTAAATGGTAAAGTGTGCTCTTATTATGGGCTACAAGATCCCAATTTTGGGTTGGAAGATGAAATTTGTCAAGCTTTTCAACGAATTGCAGAAGAATATGTAGCGTTAGGTTATGATGCCAATAAGATGGTTTTTAGTTCTTTGGATTGGCATTCTGAGGATATTGGAACCACTCACTATCTAATGAATTGCTCAAAATTGAACGCTACTTTTGTTCCTTTAAAAGATCTTCGATTGTATAAGAATAAGCTTTGTGCCTTAATAGAAAGAGAATTAGCCCCAATTGATATTTTATATAGGTTACACCCCTTGGGAGTTCTTAGTATAGAAAAGGATATCGATGGTTTTCCGACAGGTGCTTCTGTTCTTAAACTCGTAGCAGAAGGAAAATTAGCTTTGATCAATCCGCCAGCGGCAATTATAGCACAAACAAAAGCATTACAGGCATTGATATGGAATTTACATGAAATAGGTGAGTTTTTTACCCAAGAGGAACATGAAGTGATAGAGTATTATATGATTCCAACATATTTCGAAAATCGTTTTTCAAAAGAATCATCCTATGTAGTTAAGCCTGTCTTAGGAAGAGAAGGGGGCGGAATTGCATTGTATGCTTCTGATGGAACTGTATTGACCTATGATTCTCAGGGCTCCTTCAAAGAGCAATTGGTGATTTATCAACAAATGGTTGATTTAGAGAATATTGAAATTGAGACATTAGATGGAATGTATGAGGGATATCTTCTATGGGGGTCATTTTTGCTAAACGGTAAAGCTTCGGCAATTAATGCTCGCGTTGGCGGGCGTATTACGGATGATATGTCCTACTTCCTTCCTATTTGTGTAGAGTAATGTAATAAGTGATAAAGGATGATGATAATAGATGAATGCACAGTGGGCAAATATATCGAACTTTTTACTATATTTAGGTGTTTCAATCCCACTCCTTTGGATTGGTATGTATGCCTTTAGTCTTACGACACCTTATAATGACTTTGCGATACTTCGTAAGGGTGGCGACGTAAGCGATTCAGGTCATGTGGATGCTGCCATGGCTACGGCATATGATTTAGGCGGAAAAATGCTAGGTTTAGCAATTGTTCTATCTTCCGCAATTTTTCATTCTGTAAATCTTTTCGATTTAACGCTTTGGGGTATGGTAAGTATTGTTTTTGAAGTGATCGTATTTTGTTTATTTAGGTTGCTTATGCCGATTAAAGTTACAGAAGAAATTCCCAAGGGGAATGTTTCAGTAGGTATCCTTTCTGCTAGTATTAGTGTAGCGAGTGGATTAATGATGGCTGCTTTAATTAGTTACTGAATGTAACTGAGAATGGGCCATATACCTTTAATGAAAAGGTAAAGGAAATGGCTATTTGCCTACTAATGGGTAAATAGCCATTTTTGCGTTTAAAGCTAAATTGGTGTGTATCTTATTTTTTCTTCCAATACATAATCTGATATGCTGAATATAGAGTCTAAAAGTTTTGTTTTAAACATCCCAGTCCCTTGTACGTTATGGGATAATTCGCCGCATATTCCCAGTAAAGCTGTCGCCAAAACCGTTCCTCTAAGGATATTTTTATTTGAGATAAAGGTTGCAGCCAACACATTTAGCATGCAACCCGTTCCTGTTATCATTGAAAGCATTTCACAGCCGTTTCTAATAAGATAGGTTTCAGTAGCGTCTGTTATAATATCAACAGCTCCTGTTGCGACTACAATAGAACCAGTCTTTGAAGAAAGAGTTTTTAGCATGGCAATGCTATTAGCAATCGTATCATCTGTAATAGCATCTTTTTCGCCCACATCAATCCCTTTGGCATCGCTTTTTGCATCACATAGAGCTTTTAATTCTGACATATTTCCTTTAATGACATTTGGGTGACATTCCGATATAAATTTCTTTGTAAAATCAAGGCGAAGGTCACTGCAGGCGACGCCAACAATATCAATAATAGAAGGAATACTTTTTTCAAAGGCGATTTTACCGGAAATCATGATTGATTCCATGCGAGTATCGTTTATATTTCCGAGATTTACGGCTAGTGCTTTGGAAGTAGCTGTGATTTGGCTAACCTCACGAGGATGTTCTGCCATAATCGGTTTTGCACCAATAGCAAGTACAGCATTTGCACAGTCATTGATTGAAATGTGATTCGTTATACAGTGGATCAGCGGTTTTTCTGCCTTTACTTGATGCCTTATTTCTAATAGATCTGTAATATTAAGCATTGGGTTGGTCATAAAATTTCCCTCCCAAGCTTTTCTGAAAATTTGCAAGCATACCTGATTTTTTTAGCGACGTAAGAAAAAAGTATGCAATCGTTCCGCCGATCAGCGTTCCGCAAACAAATAGCGGCACATAAAAGAGCCATGTAAGCCCTGTTTTACCATAGATAAAAGTCATAACCGGGTAAGAAACAATAGCTCCAATTATGCCAGTTCCAATAACCTCTCCTAAAACCGCATAAATCAATTTTCCCTTAGAGATTCTATAAAAAATTCCTGACAGCATAGCCCCAAAAACTGCACCAGTCAGTGCCAAAGGCGGAATTCCCATCACCATCATACGGATTACACCAATCAGTGTTGCACAGAGCAGGGCATACCAGGGGCCAAGCAAAACGGCACATACAATGTTAATAAAATGAGCCATGGGACACATTCCTTCAATGCGAAGAATCGGTGAAATGACTACACCAAGTGCGACCATCATTGATAGAATGACTAGTTTTAAAAGATTGGATTTTCTGTTCATAAAAAATACCTCGCTAACAATATTTATTTTTAAGCAGATTTGCTTAAATCCTGTTGATTGACAGAGTACGTCATACAGGTGGAGCAATATTGTTATTGAGGTATATTTCTCGTATAAACTAAATAGCATCCCCTGTATAACCATGCATCATATCAGGTCGGTCGAAGCTTAAAAGCTTCCTCTCATCTCGAAACACGAGCTCCCTCGCTATTTAATTGTTTTTTTAGGCGCAGGACGCTCCTCCTCCGCCTTTTCGGGAACGAAATCCCGAACATAAACAAAAACAGGGCATACCAATAACGGCATACCCCATTTGTACTATAGCCTTAAATCACTATAGATTAATTTCCTACGTTGGCATTATCCAAATCAGGTAATTGGGTCAAAGTTTAGTTACTTTTTCTCAGCCTGTCATACAAGCTCCCCAGAGTATTTAATTGTGGTTATTGTATCATAAGTGATACAATTTTTCAAATAAGGCTCTTTTTTAGTTTCTCATATCTTCGTATAATATCCTAATGTTGCGCTTAGCGTGTTGGAGATAGCCAGTTGGGGAGCTTTAGTTTGGTATGGTTTGGTTGGTACTCTGGATAATTGGGTCTTATAATGCAATTTTTTGGCTATTCCTATATGTCTTCATAGAAAAAGAACAGACATTACCGGCCTGTTCTTTTTCTATGAAAGGGATTTAGCGTTTCTTTACAGGAAAAAAAATTTGAGTAATATAATCATCTGCAGATTGTGATTCCATTGGTCCTTTTAGATATTGTTCATAAGGAGCTGAGGTAACATCATAACCATTTTCATTTATCCACTCAGTGAGTTTAGCATAACTATTTGGAAGGTTGGAGTAAGCACCTTTACATGTAGCCGTTGCACAAAGTCCTCCTGCCAGTAGTCTAGTATGTTGATTCTGTACCTCAACAGGAAGAGCGACTTCAGTATCATTATTAGCTGGATCAAACTCTTTATCATGATAAATTGACATTGGTGCCCCGGCAAACTGCATTCCGCTTGAATGGGCTAGTTCAAATAGTTTACCAATGTATTTACAATAATCATCAACGCTCATAAGTTGCCTACTGTACAGAATATGCTGAGGTTTGGTTTCAACTAACGTTACTTCAATATCATCAATAAATGACATAATATCAACACCTCTTTCTAAATTTAAAATATCAAACTTTAATTGATTTTCCAGTAGTTTGTAGTGTTCAATTTTTAATTGGATTTCATTTTTCTTGCTTGTTATCTGATTGAGAATATAATGATTATCGTACATGGAAACCATTGCAGCTATTTCTTCAAGGGAAAAATGATATCCTTTTAGTCGGTTAATTAGTAACAGTTGGCGAATTTGGGATACCTCATAAAAACGATAACCAGTGTCTGGATTTATATGGGTTGGTTTGATCAAACCAATTGTGTCATAGTGTCGCAATGTTCTTGTTGTGACACCACAGATTTTAGAGAATTCTCCGATAGAAAGCACTTTACACCTCAATTTTTTTTATTATTGATAGCTATCTCTTGTTTTTTAGTATAGTACTTTACGTTACGTTAAAGTCAATAGTTATTTAGCAGTTTATTGAAAGGTTAAACAACTTTCTAAAGAATACAGTAACTCGAAAAGTCTCTACTGTAAAACTTGAAGGTCTCTTAAAATTGATTTCGTAATCTCTCTGGCCTTTCCGCCGATAGCGCCATCTGAGGCTTGAATATTAGTAGCGAAGAAATATCGATTTCCTTGTTTTTCGACACAGCCGACAAACCAACCTAATATCCATTTATCATCTTGTAATCCCGAACCGGTTTTACCCATTAACCGCACATCGTCATTTTCTAGCAAAGTTATGTTCTTTTTCACAATAGCTACATTTTGGGGGGAAACCGGTAATTGATTCGCATATAGTCTGTGTAATAAATCCACTTGTTCCCGGGCTGAAATCTGCAATGAAGATCTTAACCAAAATGTGGTCAAACCGCCAGAAGTGTTGCGGTTCCCGTATTCTATCTTATCAATAAATGTCTGCATTCTTTCAGTTCCAATTCGTGTGGCAAGTTCTTGAAAGTACCAGACTACGGAATCCCTCGTAGCAGACGCCAAGGTTTGATCATGGTTCCAGCTCGGAAATGTATATTGGGTTCCATTCCATTTAAATAAAGTGTATACGTCTTCTTGATCTAAGACGCCGGTTTCCAATCCAGCGAGTGAATTATAAATTTTAAAGGTGGAACAGGGTGACAATTGTTTTACACTTTGCGGTTCGTTGAAGACTATGTACTGATCATTAGCCTCATCATACATAACAAACGTTCCAGTGGTAAATCCTTCAAAGTACTTTCCAAAGTCTTCTCTTGTCGTTACAGTCGCCGCATTTGCGTTAGTCATTAAGCCTGAATTAACAAGAATAACAGTAAGTAATACTAAAAACCATTTTTTCACTTTAAACATCCTTTCGTTTTGTTATTTTTATTGAATAGGTACCTTAGTTTGCAGCAGCTCTTTTAAAATTTAATGGATTACAATTGTAGTCGATATCTAAATATTACACTTGTAATCATAGAGTGTCAAGCTAGATATTTCTATAAAAAGTGGTTCGAATAGTCAAGCCTTTAAAACTATAAGAAGAGGAGGGGAGTAGACTACATTATAGGAAAAAAGCGTGGGGTTATATTATAAATTACCCCCACGCTTTTTAATCTTTATAAAATATTTTTATCTTTAAGAATCGATAACGTTATATTTTTGGCATTAATTCCTTCAGTTTTCTCTTTTCCTTGAATATTTGTTGCAAAGATATAAGTCTTACCGTTATTTTCTACATACCCTACAAACCACCCGTTGATACTATTACCATTTACGGTTCCGGTACCAGTTTTCCCATATAAAATTACTTTGTCCTGCTCCGAAATTTTGATGATTTTCTTGACGACATCGATGTTTTTTCGAGAAAAAGGCATGTCATAGGTACATAGCTTTTTAAGCATCTCCACCTGTTCTAGAGGGGAGATTTTTAATGAAGATTCAACCCAGAAATCACTAATGTCACCAGAAAGATCATAGTTCCCGTATCTAATTTGTTTTAAATAGTCCTCAATTTGAGTTTTACCCACCATTGAGTCAACCTTCTGGAAGTACCAGTTCACAGAAAATGCAATTGCTGATGCCAGTGTCTGATCTTTGTTCCAACGTTCGAAGGAATACATGGTCCCATCCCACTCCAATGGAGTATTTTCATTCATTAGAACTCCAGTCTCAAGTCCGACTAAAGAACTGACAATCTTATACGTTGAATCTGGAGATATACGCTTCTTGCTATCGTCGTAATTAAAAATTTGATAGTGGTTCTTTTCCATGTCAAGTAATACAAAGGATCCGTCATAACCTTGAAAATAATTGCTCAAATCTTCAGAAGAAATGCTTTGATTTAGCTGCAAACTTCCTGTAGAATCTGCACTAGATGTTTCCTTTGCATTAGTTAAGATAAAACATCCAATCAGTAAAAACAGAAGCATTTTCCAGATAACCCCGCTTACAGTTCCTTTTTTATACGAAGCGATCATGGCCACTCTTTTTCTAATATGGTTTTTACCACTTGCCAACCCGGCTATCGTGTAATCGTAAGCTGAATAGGAGTATCTTTCGAGAAAAGATATAATTGCGGCGCCATAACTTTTGTATTCATCAGGCTTTAGAGTGGAAAGTACATAAGCATCGCAAGCTAATTCTCGATCCTGCCGCATTTGATAAAAGGCATACCAGATTAGTGGGTTAAACCAATGGATAATTTGCAGAAAGGATGTAATCCAATTTATGTAAAGATCTCTGCGTTGTAGGTGGGCTAATTCATGTAACAGAATGAATCGTAACTCAGTTTTGCTTACATTATCTATGGTGCCAGTCGGTAGTATAATATACGGCCTAGTTGCTCCCACGACCATCGGGCTTCGGATTACTGGTGATTCAACTAACACTGGATTGACCTTGATATTTATTGTCTGCTTACATTCCTCAAGCAATTTTAAAACACAGCTATCATTTACTTTGAGGCTGTGTTTTATCATACGTTTCAGCTTAGTGGTAATGCTAATGGTATAAGCGGTTAGGCTTAGTACTCCAATCAACCAGACCAGAAATAAAATTGTATCCCTAGAATTGAGGAAAGTCCTGTTTACCGATAGGGAATAATCTTCACTGATGGTTCCTATTAGCGGCGAATTGTTATTGGCATTACGGTTTGTCTGCTTATTATCTTGGATCTCAAAGTAATTGCCTACTAAGGCCTGATTAAAGACGTTGAAAACGCTTAAGGAGCTTTCAGGTGCATAAGGAATTAATAACTTCAAGATCAGAAAAAACCATACAAGGTACTGCCAACTAGCGCCTAATTTATTCTTAAAGACGAATCGAAGCATCATGATGAATCCTATCAAAATGCTTCCCATAAGTGAAGAATCTAGTAGCCAAGTAATAAAGGAATTCAGTCCCACAAAGAGTCCTCCTTTATTTTGTCTTTTGATCTAAGATACGTTTTAGTTCGGCTATATCTTCTTTTGATAATTCTTGTTCTTCTAAAAAATTGGCAAACATAACGTTAAAGGCGCCAGAGAATACCTTTTCTAAAAAAGACTTGCTTTCTGCTTTTACACATTCATCCTCTGCGACCAGAGGGTAATAAAGGTATGCGCGGCCATCCTTATTAAAAGCAATTGCTTTTTTCTTTACCAATCTCCCAAGTAGTGTTTTAATTGTCTTAGGCTTCCAGGACTTAATACCATCAAATTTGTTAATGACTTCATTAGCAGTAAGTGGTGCAGAGGTCCATAAGATCTTCATGACTTGCCATTCCATGTCGGAGATCTGTGGCAAATTTTTCATTGATTTCACCTCTCAGGATTACAAGTGTAGTTTTATAATTATATTAACTTTTTCTTATTGCGCTGTCAAAATAATATTTATCAACAACCTGCAAATTTTATAATTTGGCAGGATGCCTGTCTTAGTATAGGGAATATGTCAAATGCTACATCTTGATCTATTCCCTTGAAAAGATGAACCTTTATCTTTATTAAGAATTGGAGGTTGCTCAATGAATTTGTTAACTTTAACTAAGGAAAATTTAGCACAAGAACATATTTGCTGTGCCATTGCAGATAAAAAAAACGCAGTAGGTATAGCAAGAAAAAAAGAGTGGCTTACCAATCGATTTCAGGATGGATTGGTTTTCCGGAAAGCTGATGTTCGGGGCAAGGTATTTATTGAATATTTACCTGCTGAAAATGCCTGGTGCCCCATTGATGCGGATGGGTATATGTTCATCAATTGTTTTTGGGTAGCAGGACGTTATCAGCACCAAGGATATGGCGCTGAACTATTGAATTCGTGTTTACTTGATTCGGCAGGAAAAAAAGGGATTGTTATTATTTCAAGTGCAAAAAAGAGGCCATATCTTTCAGACAAGGCTTATCTATTGAAAAAGGGGTTTGAAGTCGCCGATACATCTGCTCCCTACTTCGAGTTATTAGTCAAGCGGCTACAAAATGACCCTATAATGCCTAAGTTTAAAGATACCGTAAATAGTTCAGCCTTTAATCATAATCTAGGGTTAACCGTGCAGTACACCGACCAATGTCCTTTCGTTGATTACTATGTTCAAAGAGAACTGGATATGATCGGTGAGGAATTTGATATTCCTATACACCGCATTAAGCTGGAAAGTAGGGAACAGGCTCAGAAATCCTCGGCTGTGTTTACAACCTATAGTGCTTTTTATAATGGTAAATTTTTGACTCACGAAATACTTTCCAAAGTAAAGTTTAGTAAGTTGTGGGAAAAAATAAAAAATGTCTAATTTTATCATTAGATAAACAGTATTACGAATTAAGAGGTGTGAGGTTTATGAGTGGGTATTTTAAAATTGCTGTTGTAGAAAATGAGTTTGAGGCACAGTTACTTCAGTCTATTTTGGATGAACAAGGTATAGTGTATTACTTAAAGTCGTACTATGATATTGCTTATGATGGTTTATTCCAAAAAACGAAAGGATGGGGATCCGTCTATGCGCCGGAAAATTATAAAGAAGTAATCTTAGAGATTATTGCAGGAATTAGAAATCAATCATTCTCTGAGACTAGTACGAATAAAGGATGATAAATTAATGAATAAAATGGTAGATGTCACAGGCAGAAAGGGGGGGATGCTTTTGAGCCTTTAGGCTAAACTCACAGAGCATGATAAAAACTGTTTTAAAAGAGAAGTTTCATTTATGAACCGCTAATTTAGCGGTTTTTTTTGTGGAATCAGAAAGTATAACACTTTCTTGATTCCAAGTAAGAACGACTAAGGCTTCTGCCTGTGTCCGAGGACTTGGCACAAGCCAAGTCTTTTCTTATACAGACAATGCAGACTCTCCTAGGAGAAGGGGATTGCAAAAATAGCATGTTTTGTAGCTTATGATTGTTATCCACATAGTTATCAACAAGTTATAACCATTTGTTGATAACTAAATTCTTATAATAATTAGTAAAAGATGATTTTTAGAACGTTAGCAAGTTATTCACAGAATTGTTGAAGGGATTCATTATGGATCCTATAGAAAAGATGTGCGTATATATAGTAAAATAGCCCGGGAGTTTTCTCAGAAAGAAAACTTCCGGGCATCTTCAAGGATGATTTATTTTAAAAAACTAATTTAAGAAGTAGGCTGATCTTTTTTTTGTCCCATGTTCAGGATAATATTTAAAATTACGGCCGTTAGTGCACCTGTTACAATTCCATTCTCAAAAAACATTTTTAGTAATGGTGGAAATTTAACAAAGAGATTAGGAACGACAGTTACTCCTAAACCTAGAGCAACAGAGCAAGCGATAATCAGTAAATTTTCATTGCTGGAGAAATCAACCTTGCTGAGCATTTTAATTCCCGAGGCGACAACGATTCCAAACATAGCAATCATTGCTCCACCTAATACAGAAGTTGGAATAATCATAGCTAACGCCGCAAATTTAGGAATGAGTCCTAAGAAGATTAACATGAAACCAGCAACAATCGTTATATTGCTAGTCTTTGAATGAGAAAGTTGTACAAGACCGACATTCTGGGAAAAGGTTGTATAAGGGAAAGAGTTAAAAATACCACCTAGGATTACGGCAATGCCTTCGGCTCGATACCCACGAGTTAAATCGGTTTCCCTTATATTTTCTCCACAAATTTCACCTAGTGCCATGAAAACTCCCGTTGATTCAATCATACTGACAATAGCAACAACAATCATAGTAAGAACTGCACTTGCCTCAAAAGTGGGCATTCCAAAATAAAAAGGAGTCACCATATTAAACCAGGATGCCTGGGAAACACTGCTGAAAGAAACGTTACCCATTAAGGCGGAAGCAATCGTTCCAGCCACTAAGCCTAGCAAAACGGAGATGGAGCGGATAAATCCTGTAGTAAAACGATTTAATAATATAATAAATAATAGCACGCCAAAGGCTAGAGCAAAATTAGCTAAGGAACCAAAGTCTGGACTGCCCATACCGCCAGCCATATTATTAATAGCTACTGGGACCAATGTGATACCAATAATCGTAACGACTGAACCTGTCACAACAGGTGGGAAGAAACGAATCAGTTTTGAAAAATAATTTGCGATGAGTACTACGAAAAGACCGGAGCATATAATAGATCCATACATTGCTGTCATGCCATACTGGCTTCCAATACTAATCATTGGAAAAACTGCTGTGAAAGTACATCCAAGTACAACCGGCAAGCCAATCCCACAGAATGGATTTTTCCATGCTTGAAGTAAAGTAGCCAATCCAGAAGTTAATAAATCAGCGGCAATAATATAACCCATTTGTTCAAAGTTTAATTTAAGCGCGCCACCAACAATAAGGGGGACGATAATCGCACCAGCGTACATTGCAAGCACATGCTGAGTGCCAAGCAGACATGTTTTGCCCATGGAGTTTTTCATAAATAGACCTCCTATTAATAATGATTATAAAAAATTAACTTGTCCATTTGAGAACGAACCGATTCGAGCTAAAGATTCTACACGATATCCAGCTTGCATTAATTTTTGAGCACCGGGCTGGAAAGCTTTTTCTATCACAATGCCGATGCCGATTACCTTTGCATTTGCCTGCTCAACAATCGTCGCTAAGCCAGTGGCAGCTTCCCCGTTGGCTAAAAAATCATCGATAATAAGCACTTTATCGTCCTCTTGAAGAAAGTTCTTGGAGACAATAATGTCATTGCTTTCGCGTTTAGTAAAAGAATAGACTTTGGTACAGTATAAGGCCTCATTAGAAACCACCGACTTTTTCTTTCTGGCAAATACGACTGGTACATTAAGGAACAAGCCTGTCATTATGGATACTGCGATGCCGGAGGATTCAATAGTCAATATTTTCGTAATCGATTCCCCTTGAAAACGGTTAGCGAATTCCTCTCCCATTTTTAGCATAAGTTGGGGGTCCATCTGCTGGTTTAAAAAGGAGTCAACTTTGAGTAATGAGTCATTTAAAACTTGGCCGTCTGACTGAATTCTTTTTTTTAATAAATCCATAAAGCCTCCTTCGTTTTTTCGTTTATAGGAAAAAATAAAAAAAGCCCTGACAGGGAACCTCGCTTTCTAGAAAATGAGCGAAAATTCCCCGTCAAGGCTTTTATCCCTGCGGGTGTAGTGTATTACTACTTGTACCACCTTGGTCATGACTCCACTAAAATTACCAATAAACAAGTTTAAAGTAAATTCTAATGGTGTAGAACCCTAGATACACTTTCACTCGTAGACAGGCAATTTACGGCTGCCGGTAGAAACTTCTGGGCCATATCCCCAAAATTATACGAGACTATTAACATGAGGTTTATTTTAGCAGTCTCAAATAGCATTGTCAATAAGGATAGAAGCTTATTTTGTCGAACAAAGAATACTGAACGGAAATCAAATATATAACGAGGAACAGCTTCTAAATAACTAATCTTGCAGGAATTTGTATTTAAATAGTAAATAGAATAGAAAATGGATTTTAGTAACGTATTATTGGGATGGGTGAATTGATGGAGATTAAAAGGATAGATGCGCAGCGAACATGGAAATTAAGGCAAAAAGTCATGTGGCCGGATAAGGATATTGACTATATAAAATTAAAAGATGATCATAAGGGAATTCACTATGGATTGTATATAGAAAATGAACTTGTTTCTGTTATTTCACTATTTTTTAACGATAAAGAGGCTCAAATTCGAAAGTTTGCTACGGATACCAAAAGGCAGAAAGGGGGATATGGAACGAAGTTATTGCAATATGTGATAACGGAGGCTGTAAATCTAGGTATCGAGCGTATATGGTGTCATGCCAGAACAGAAAAGATATCGTTCTATAAGAAATTTGGCATGAATGAAGAAGGGAGAATCTTTGATCGTGATGGTAAGAGTTATATAACAATGAGTTTGGTTACAAACCGAAGGGGATATTTGCGCTATGTTCACATATGTGGCTCGAGGTTGATAAGGATAAAGTAAGTAAATATAGTAGAAATATAAGACTTGTTTTCTAAAGCCGTAAACTCATCTAAGACGAGGGTTTACGGCTTTGCTTTTTAAGCGATGCTAGAGGCTTTTATATTTATACGCTCAGCGTATGCTTAATGCATTATTTACACAAACTATTTTCTGGAGGTGTATTATGAATCCTAATGAACTGTTTCATCAACTTCAACTTCAAATTTGGAATATAACATGGAATCGCTATATTACGCAGGAGCTTTTTTCATCTCGGTGGTGGGGAACGCTTATCTTTTTATTTATCTTATATGTTATCTGGCTAAAATTATTGGATAAAGCTAGAACCTTTGAAATTGTTCTTTTTGGTTCCTTCGTAGCTGTGCAGGCAGTTTTTATAGATATCGCAGGTTATTCTATGGGACTTTGGCAACACAACATACGGTTATTGCCAATTGTTCCAGGAGTTTTTCCCATAGACTTTACAGTCGTTCCTATTCTTCTCATGTTTGCCCAGCAATATGGCTCTTCCTGGTCAAAATATCTTATATGGTCGGCATTAGGATCCATCTTATTTAGTTTTGGTATATCACCAGCATTTCAGTTTTTTGATATAAAAGCTTACTATAACTGGAGCTTTAGTTATTTTTTCTTTCTTATGATGATTGTGTCTGTTACATCTAGATTAACTATTCAATTAGTAGAAAAAACTGTCCAAGAAAACTCGACTAATTTTTCATCCTCTAAAAATTTTACCCCTATTCCCCAACCAGCAGCTAAACGGCTGCCTGAAGAAGGTAATAAAGATGATAGGGAAAACTAAAATATCACTCCTGCAAAGAAGCCTAGCCTTGCAGGAGTTTTGTATTTTAAAGGTAAATAGAATAGGAACATTGTGTTTTTTAGGAAGAACTTGTAATTGTCAATAGCGGTACACGAAAACTGGGAATGATTCGAGAGAACTGTTCGCGAGAATTATATAGAAATGACATCATTAAATTTATTAAGGCGGTGTTTTATGAGAAATATTCATTGTAGTCAGATATGGATAATGACCTTGGTAGTATTAGTGTTTTTGGCATTAACACCAACTGCGTTTGCTCAATCAGTAGAAGTCTTTGCAGAAGGTGTTTATCAAATGGGAGATAATGACACACCATCAATAGCTGAGGACAGAGCTTTGCTAAAGGCCAAAAGAAATGCCATCGAACAGGCTGGAACGTATATTGCAAGCTTTACCAGTGTTGAAAATTTTCAAGTAACAGATGACAAATTAGTTGCCTTATCTGCCGGAGCTATTAAAGTAAACATTTTAGATACCAAACGGACACAGATAGGCAATGGTATGGAGATAAAAGTTAAAATTAAGGCGCTTGTAGATACCGAACTGTTAGATACATTTATCAAGAAACTTGGTGCTCAAAAGAACACTACAGTTGCGGCGCGTGGCTCCCAGCCTGCACTGCCAGCTGTAGATGCAGGGAAAATAAAATTTAATGGACTATACCAAGCTGTTTCCTATCATGGTCAGGGTCATTATTATTACTATTATTATAGGTTTTTTCCTGATGGGACAGTAAGTAGTTACTTTAGTTCGCTAGATGATCGTTTGCCAGATGTGTATAAATCGCTGGCATTAGCACCGTCAGGCAAAGGAAAATATTCAGTACAAAATGGAGAAGTCACATTCTCGTTAACTTTTCCTAAAGGTAATATTGATTACAAGGGGACGATGGTAGAAGATAATTTGCGGTTGGTTTTTCATAGTTACATAATTAACACTGATGGCGGTTACGACTGCAAATTCATTGAAATGAATTAAATGGGGATTGAGTAGAAGCGCACCTGTAATTCGTGATATTCTCCATAATTACCAAAATTAGTAGCAGGGATTAATTAGTAATACTCGAATATGCAATATGTAACTTAAAAAGGTAAATGAGGAGATGAAACTATGAGGAAAATTATTTGTTCTTTAATGGCAATTGCTTTTTTACTGTTACCCATGACACCTGCGTTCGCCGAAATAAATCTTTCGAATCCAACACCAAAAGATGTTTGTGTTGTCATTGTAGGAGATGCAGCCGTTAAGACTCCGGACTTTTTTAAATATGTAGACGAGACATTCAATACCGAAGGGAAAAATAAAAAAGTGATTTCCGGTACAGAAATACAGAGTATGTATCAAACGTATTGGCTTGACAAAGGCTATTTAGAGGAGCAGAAACTAACTAAACAAGATTTAAATGATTTCGTCAAATATAGTGGCTATAACAAAGTTTTGTTTTTGATTGTAAATAGTCCCGTTGTGGAAAAGACAAAGCAAGGACGCGGTGGTTGGGGTGGATGGGTTCAGGCAGAGCGGACAAGAGCCTCTATTAGCGTGAAAACGTTTTTAGCCAATGATTCATCAATAATAAAAGCGGCGGATGTAACTAAGGAAGATGACTCAGATACAAGTGAATTACGAGCCAAACGCGGAGCCTTTGAAAAATGCGTGAAAGAAATTCAAAGTACTATTGGTTCATTAATTTAAGAAAGATAGTAAGAATAAGAAGAGCTGACGAAAAAACATATAATCTCAAATTCCTGCAAAGCAGCTTAGCCTTGCAGGAATTTTGCATTCTTATGGTAATAAAATAGGCCCTAGTAGGATCTTATTTTTAAAATTGAGATGATGAATAAAATGAGAATCTAGGTATTGACGTTGCTAATTGATCAGTATATTATGAATGCCGTGTGAACAAATAATTTAAAATCATGTACATATGAATGATAGGAGTAATACTATGAGTAGAGAAAAAATGCTAAATCGAGAAAAAATTGTTTCTACTATTAAAGAATTCTGTTCGGTAAATTATAAAGAATTTACTGTATCAGATCTGATTCATAAAGGGGGATACCGAAATAGAGTAGAAATAGAAGCTGATGGTTCCCACTTTTATGTAGATTTTCATTTTAGGGAAAATGGAAGCACCTCGATTGATATATCGAGTGGCCACCACATGGATAAAAAGAAGCAAATTAAGGATGCTATACTAGGCGATCCCACATGCTTGATAGAAGACAGCAAAAAGAAAGTGACCAACGAATGAGATAAGAGACATTTTTTTTAGAGAAGCTATATTATTAGTAACAAGTCGTATTCCAAGTAGTGAATGGTTTGGACAATGACAAACTCTTGTAAGGCACTCAGCCTTGCAGGAGTTTTGTATTTTAATGGCAAATAGGATAGAAAACGATCTGATCATAAACCAGATCGCTTTTTTACGTTATAAATTTTCTTTGTTGCTGCATTCAGTAACTTACTGAAAAAGGTAGAGCTGATTTCGAGTCATTTTGTCCAGCCTATGAATTAACAAAAAATGGATAATTTTTAAAATAACTCTTGAGAAAAAGAAAAAGAAGTGTTATCTTTATAGTAAAGAAAATACTTTTAATAAGCATTAAGGAAAGTGCTAGGGGGGGATTGTATGCTTCCAATCGTGAACAATGCGATTAGAGTTAAGCAGGTTAATGTAGAGCTTGTCAAAACTGCTTTGAAGGCTTTAACAATTGGAACAAAATTAACTATAGCGAATGCTACAGGGTTAAGTGTAGCAACTTGTGGTAACATTTTAAATGAACTATCAGAACGTGGAGAGGCTATAGAAGCTGATTTAGAGCAATCTAATGGTGGACGTCCGGCACGGCGTTTTATGTATAATGCAAATTATTCTTATATTGCTTGTATCTATGTGAGTAATGATGGCGGAGTCTATAAAACTACTCATGTAGTTACAAATTTAACAGGTGAGATTATTGAGAAAAATGCGGCTGGAGTAGAAATCATCAATTTTGAAGTCATAGATAATCTAATTGAAAAGCTGATTTATAATTATGAGAATATCAAGGCTATCGGCATTGGTATACCAGGGATTATCCATAGAGGCATAATCGGTGCCGTTGATATTGAAGAACTAGCAGATTTGCCATTGGCTACTCGGTTAAAAGATAAATATAACCTGAAAGTTATAGTTGAGAATGATGTGAACCTCATTGCATACGGCTTCTATAAAAAGCAGAATTATGATGACGATAAAACGATTGCAGTTGTAAATTTTCCTAAGGATAATGGCTCTGGCGCAGGTATAATTGTAGAGGGGCATATTATTAGAGGCAATACTAACTTTGCAGGCGAAGTGTCCTATTTGCCGTTTGATAAGTCACGAGAGGAACAAATAAAACAGACAAATAGTGCAGTTGTTTGTTTTCCTTTAATGGCAAAAACAATTGGATCAATCATAGCAGTTATTAATCCTGAAACAATCGTAATAACAGGAGGCCTAATCCGATCGAATATGCAGGAGGATTTCTCTGTTGCATGCGGAAAAACAATACCCCCTGAGCATATGCCACAGATAATTATACAAGAGGATATGCAGGAAGATTATATAAATGGCTTGGTTTCTATTACATTAGAGAGCCTGAATTGTGATATTCAACTGATAGAAAGAAGAATGTAAAGGAATTGTAACGGTATGAGACTTAGGTATTTTAATTCAGATAATAGGTAGGTAGTTAGATGGATAAAAGGAATGAAATCATTTCAGGTCAACATATGTTGAATAAAAACAAGTCCAAATTACAGTCATCTTTAGAACAAATTTCTACACGGGTAGCATTTTTTATTGCTGGGTTTGGGATCTCAGCGTGGGCACCTCTTGTACCTTATGCGAAGGAGCGTCTTAGTATTGATGAAGGTGTATTGGGACTTCTTTTGCTGTGTCTGGGTACAGGGTCTATTATTACCATGCCCCTAGCTGGTGCACTTGCAGCACGTTTTGGTTGCCGTCTAGTTATTTGGGCTGCTAGTTTACTTATATGCGTTTCTTTACCATTGCTTGCCACATCTACAAGCGTTCCAGCACTCATCTTTGCACTGCTGATTTTCGGTGCAGCTATAGGTACGGTGGATGTGGTAGTCAATATTCAGGCCGTCATTGTTGAGAAGGCCAGTGGTAGAACAATGATGTCTGGGTTCCACGGGTTATGGAGTGTTGGAGGCTTCGTTGGGGCAGGTGTCGTTAGCGGTTTTCTCGAGGCGGGCGTATCACCACTGGTCGCAGTGCTAAATGTAATAATCGTGATTGTAGGGCTTTTATTAGCTTTCGGAAAGCACTTGCTTCCCTATGGGAGTGAAGAAAAGAGCGCAACCTTGTTTGTGCTTCCTAAAGGAGTTGTTCTTTTCATTGGATTTTTATGCTTCATTGTTTTTCTTGCGGAAGGATCGATGCTAGACTGGAGCGCCGTATTTTTGACTTCGCAAAGAGGGGTTGATTTTTCTCATGCAGGACTTGGTTACTCCTTATTTTCAGTTGCGATGACGGTAGGTAGGTTAAGTGGTGATCGTGTTGTTCAGGCATTTGGCGGAAAAAACATACTTATCTTCGGGGGGATATGCGCGGCTTCAGGGGTTATCGTTGCTATATTTATTCCAAATTGGATTGCCTCTCTCGTTGGCTTTGGACTAGTCGGGTTGGGTGCTTCCAATATTGTGCCGGTACTGTATTCCGTACTAGGACGACAAAAAGTCATGCCAGCAAACTTGGCAGTTTCAGCTGTCACTACCCTTGGATATTCAGGCATTCTGGCGGGGCCAGCACTCATAGGTTTGGTAGCTCATACAACGAGCCTCTCCTTCGCCTTTTTGGGTGTTGCCGCAATGCTCTTAATAGTGGCAGCCAGTTCGCGTGTCGCAATTGAGTAATCATAGAAGTAGTTTGAAGAATTCCTCGTGGATAGATTGAGGTCGGATCATAATAAATGGAGGTACTGTACTGTGAAAATAGAACATGTAGCTTTGTGGACAAGTAATTTAGAAAATATGAAAAAATTTTATGAAGAGCTTTTTGATGGAAAAGTAGGCAGTAAATATGTAAATCCTAAGACACATTTTGAGTCTTATTTTATCGCCTTTGAATCTGGCGCAAAACTTGAAATAATGAAAAAACCATCACTTTTAATGGGGAATAGTGATAGTGATGGACAAAATCCTGGCTATGCACATATTGCTTTTTCAGTGGGAAGCAAAGAGAAAGTGGATAGAGTGACAGAACAGTTGCGGAATAAAGGCTTCCAAGTTGTTAGTGAACCACGGACAACAGGTGATGGTTGTTATGAAAGCTGTATATTAGACCCGGATGGGAATCGGGTAGAAATTACCGAGTAATATTGAGTATAAGAAAGGCCATGTTATCAAAGATAACATGGCCTTTTATAGTGCGTTGACGTTATAAATGTTATCAACCGTTAACCAAGGGGAAGGAGGAAATGTTTATTATATAATATTATAACAAAATGGTAAAAAATAGAAGGAGTTATCAGAATGTAAAGAGAAACCTAATTATAGGTTATTTAATAATTATAATTAGGAGGTTTCAATATGAACCGTCAAGTAATACTTTCTGACAATCGGTTGGTGGGTACGGGATGGCTACCGCCATTACCTGATTTGCGGGATTATACAGAGATTCATCCTAAGATTGAGACAGTAATACAAAAGTTAAAACAATCGGATAGTTCTGTGCTGCCAACTAAGATGGACTTAAGACAATGGTGTTCTAAAATACAAGACCAAGGAAAATTAGGTTCATGTACTGCCCATGCAGCTGCGGGAATCATTGAATATTTTGAGC
Organism: Pelosinus sp. IPA-1; assembly: GCF_030269905.1. NCBI lineage: Bacteria > Bacillati > Bacillota > Negativicutes > Selenomonadales > Sporomusaceae > Pelosinus > Pelosinus sp. IPA-1. Next base: position 69,012 of record NZ_BSVC01000002.1, read on the forward strand.
GTAGATCTTTTTCCAAAGAAATCGGCGCTTCTCGCCTTTTTATTTATAAAAATGCACGTAATTTAAGAAAAGTAACAGGTGATCAAGGTGCCTATTTACGGGATACTATGGCTGCACTAGTAACCTGTGGTGTACCAGCGGAAAGTTACTGGGAATATACTGATAAAGATCCGGATTTTGATAGGGAACCGTCCTCGTTTATATATGCAGTAGCAGATAATTATGAGGCATTGCAATATTTTTGCCATGATTCGTTAGGCATGAATCAACCATCTGCTGAAGTATTAAATAGCGTAAAAAAATACCTTGTAGCTGGTATTCCAGCGATGTTTGGTTTTTATGGATTTTCCTCATTTACACAGTCGGATATTCCCGGTGGAATTCCTTATCCAGGTTTGGGTGAACAGGCACAGTGGGGACACGCAATTGTTGCAGTAGGTTATGATGATACTAAAAAAATCAAAAATACAAAATATAATCAAGAAACGACTGGAGCTTTACTTATACGTAATTCTTGGGGAATGAATTGGGGTGATCAAGGTTACGGTTGGCTTCCATATGATTATGTTTTGAATAAACTTGCAAGTGATTTTTGGTCTCTTCTAAGCATGGAGTGGATTGACACCGATCAATTTGGTATTTAAAGAAGACTTGACCATAAGTCATATATAACAAAAAACTCCTGCAAACAAACAGCAGGAGTTTTTCCTATATTTTTAATAATTAAATTTATTTTGGGTCAATATAATTACTGAGCTTTTAATTCACTAGGGATTTTCTTTGCAAGTAAATGTATAATAAAAATCAAAGAGCAGGAGCAACGCCGAGAAAGATATAATCTTAGTATTTAATTTATGGAGGTTAGAGTCTTGCAACGAATAGGAATAGTACTCGTATTAGTATTATCGCTTCTTTTGCATTTTGTTAATTTGGGACAAGAAGGGATGGCCAATCTTTATTATGCTGCAGGGGTCAAAAGCATGATGATGAGTTGGCATAATTTTTTCTTTGTTTCTTTTGACCCAGGTGGATTTATTACTATCGATAAACCACCTCTTGGATTTTGGCTACAGACGCTGAGTGCGAAAATTTTTGGGTTTCATGGATGGAGTATAATCCTTCCGCAAGCATTGGGCGGCGTAATATCTGTATATTTAATCTATGTTCTTGTCAAGCGATACCATGGAGAAGGAGCGGGCCTAATAGCGGCAATTGTATTAGCTCTTACGCCAATTTTTGTTGCTGCAAGTCGCAATAATACGATTGATGTACTGTTGGTTATGACACTATTATTCGCAGTGCTCGTTTTTTTAAAAGCGGCTGAAGAATTGAGTTTTAAAAAATTATTACTCGCTTTTTTTCTGATTGGGGTTGGTTTTAATATAAAAAGTCTTGAAGCATTTATGATTTTGCCAACTTTCTATATTACATATTTACTTGCCCCAAATAGGAGATTTAAAACGAAAGTGTTCCACCTTCTGACTGCTACATTAATTTTGATAGCTAGTTCCTTGCTATGGTTTGTGGCAGTGGATCGTATTCCTCCGGAGGATCGCCCTTATGTTGGTAGTAGCGAAACCAACTCGGAGCTTGAACTTGCAACTGGGTATAATGGTCTTGGACATTTTCTAGGATATGGAATTAAGATACCAGGAAGACAAGGGCAGACACGCAATCCAGTCAGCCCACGGTCACAAGATAGTTCGCCTTCAGGAGTTAATGTGCCCAACATAACGCCTGCTTCTGGTTCCGGATTTTCCGCAGGTAATGCGAGGCAGCTAGGTGGTGAAACCGGCTTACCCGGTCCGTTCAGACTTTTTAATCATCAATTGGGTGGCCAGATCAGCTGGTTATTACCATTCGCGCTAATGGGGATAGTCATTGCACTCTACCAATTTCGACGACAAGCATTATCAGAAAAAAGTAGAATAAAACTGCTCTTTTGGGGCTGTTGGCTTATACCCGAAATGATCTTCTTCAGTATTGCCCAAGGAGCACATCGATATTATTTGGTTATGATGGCACCTGCGATTGCTGCTTTAGTCGGTATTAGTTATATAACGCTGGTGGATTGGTCAGCAAGTGAAGGAAAAAGACGTTATCTTTTACCAGTTACATTGATTATGACTATCGGAGTTCAAGTAGCGATTATTGCGGGATATAATGAATGGCGTTCCTGGATGCTGCCATTGGTTATAGGAGCAGGATTTTTGACGATTTTACTATGGGGCTGGCAGGACAGAAGAGGTGGGGAACACCAAAACAAGTATCATCACACGTTTGTTATTGCTGGAGTTGTTAGCTTGTTAATTGCGCCATTTGCCTGGTCTCTCACACCAGTTTTATATGGTTCAGGAAATGCTGCTTTTCCCTATGCAGGCCCCGATCTAAATACTCAGTTGAGTCAATCGAATGTACCGGGAAACATGCTCAATTTATCAGGCAGATTTACCGTTGACACGGGTAAGTTAGAGAATTTCCTTGCTTCACATAGAAGAGGAGAAAAATATGTTGTGGCTGTGCCGAATGCGCATATTGCATCACCAATCATACTTGATATGGGGCAACCCATAATCACTTACGGTGGATTTATGGGTTCAGAAAAGATATTGAATGCGGAAAAATTAGAAGAGCTGGTTGCTAGTGGACAGGTTCGTTATATTTTAATAGGTTCAACAAATGGTCAGCAACCAGACATTGAAGCGTGGGTAAGTGCCCATGGTATGCTTGTACCGGATGTAGAATGGCAGACAAAGCCGGAGGAACATGAAAATATTGCACAGTATGGGGGGCAAAATTCAATGCAAAGGATGCCCATGCGGCTATACGAGTGTCATATTTAAAACTGATAAACGTGTAATGGATTTTGATTTTTGGGTAGCCGCATATCAGGACTATATTACTGAGTAACAGTTCATATTCTAGGTGGGTGAATAAATCTTCTAACAGCTCCTGCAAAGCACAGTGTCCTTTGCAGGAGTTTTGTATTTTAATGGTAAATAAAAGGAATAAGAATACCTTATTTCAAGTAGTTTAATGTTATAGATTGGTAAAATGATAAGAAAATGGATTGTCAAATTATTTTTAGGTATTAGTGGAGTGATACAATTGTTTAACTTATTTAAGAATGTTCCCAAAACAATTTGGCTTATCGCATTTGGTCATTTAGTTGCAGACTTATCGCCCGGAGCACTTTATGTAGCACTACCCTTTTTGAAAGCCAAATTTGGTTTGTCTTATGCCGAAGTAAGTGCTATTGTATTGACGCAAAATTTAGCATCTTCGGTCAGTCAACCCTTGTTTGGGTATATAAGCGATCAAAAGCACCGTCTTTGGCTGATGCCTATAGGCTGTATGATTACGGGGATATTTATGGCTGCGTCTTTATTAGTTCCTAATTACCCTTTAGTTATGGTGTGTACAGCGATCAGTGGTTTAGGAAATTCAGCTTTTCATCCCGAAGCTGCGAAAACAGTAAATTTTATTGGTGGGCGCGAAAAAGGCAAAGCAGTTAGCATTTTTTCCTTAGGCGGTTATGCAGGTGTGGCATTGGGATCTATGCTTCTGGCGGTGTTACTTATAGGAGGGCAAAGTCCTTTAATTCTTATTTATACGCTGCCGAGCATTTTAATTGGTGTTGCCTTATTTTATGAAATTAATAAAATTCCATGTCCAGAAGCCAAAGGGAAGGGAAGTTTGGGAACACTTAAAGATTGTGTTAACTGGCCCCTATTCGCTTTACTGGGGATGATTCTCACCCGTGCTACTGTTACATCAGGGATTAGTACATTTGTACCTTTATACTATGTTTCCCATTTGGGAGGAAGTGAGATCTATGCAAGTTCTCTTCTTACTGTGTATTTAGCAGCAGGTGCGGTAGGGACTATGTTCGGAGGTATATTGAGTGACAGATATGGCAGTAAGTTGGTTATGCTGTATTCCATTCTGCCCATTGCGTTATTAATGTACTGGTTTTTATCGGCTAGCGGCATATTGGTTTTTGTTATTTTAGCTCTTATAGGGATTTTGTTGTCGGCAACTGCGACCAGTAGTTTAGTGCTGACGCAAAGAATGATGCCCCAAAATGTTGGGTTGGCATCCGGTTTTACCCTTGGATTTAGCGTTGGACTAGGCACTATGGGGGTTTTGGGGCTGGGATGGGCTGCAGATCATTGGGGTATTACTTTAGTTTTCGATATACTGGTTTTACTGCCGATAATCGGTTTTATTCTTACGATGTTTATAAGGGAACCTCAGCATCACTTAGAAGTTACGAAAACTGGGGTGGATACTAGTAATTCACAGTGAAATTATAGTATCTTTTATATGTGGGGGGAAAATAATGAGATTATATATTATTCGACACGCTGATCCAGACTATCCAAACGGTACAATTACAGCAGATGGGCATTTGGAAGCCAAGGCACTAGGCAAGCGACTAGCATCTTACAAACTAGATAAGTTATACAGTTCACCGATGGGACGTGCGCTACATACAATGCAATATACTGCTGATTTATTAAAAAAGGAAGCAACTGTTTTGCCTTGGACGCAGGAGTTGGAAAAATGGCGTTGTACCGAGGCACCATGGGAAGGGATGGTAGCTTGGGATGTGCCTGGCGAAGTAATATTTGACAAAGAGCCCGGGCCAACGTATTCCAACTGGCACACCTTGCCTGATTACCAGAAACTGAAGTTGGAGGAACCATTTGCGCAATTGGTTAATGAATCCGATGCCTTTTTGAAAGAACAGGGTTACGAGCGGCAGGGCTTTAAATACCGCTGCCTTAAGTCCAGTGAAGAGAAAGTTGCTGTCTTCTGCCATAATGGATTTGCCCTCACCTGGCTGGCCCATCTGTTACGTATCCCACTAAGCGTAATGTGGGCTGGCTTTTGGCTACCGCCTAGTTCGGTTACCACTATTTTGTTTGACCAGCGGTCAGATCAATGGGCACTACCGCGATGCATTGGGCTAGCTGATACTTCCCATTTGTATGAAGCCGGGCTGGAAATAAAACCACGGGGAATTAAGGCTAATTATTACTAATAAGAGATCAGAACACAAACTCCTGCAAAGCGGTTAGCCTTGCAGGAGTTCGTATTTTAGTAAGTAAGAATTATCGAAGCGGATTTTTATAGTAAAGCTTCTGAATTGTTGAAACCATCCTCGTGATTGCGAAGTGCTTAATTTATCAAAAAACAAGCAGAGTCGAGGAAATTATCTCGACTCTGCTAAAAAATATTTATGAGATGCGTGTACGTTAGCGCTAAGGCCAGTACAGAGGATTACGATTTAATAAAATCTTGCACTACGTAAACATTACCAGTTTTGTCATAAGCGACACCAATTCCTACAGTATTATAACTTGAATTTAAAATATTAGCGCGATGCCCGGAACTGTTCATAAAAGCTACTTCAGCAGCTTGAACACTTTGGTTTTTTGCAATGTTCTCACCGGCGGTACTATAAGAAATTCCAGCCTTCTTCATCCGGTCAAAAGGAGACTCTCCATCCGGATTGTTATGAGAGAAAAAATTACGATTAATCATATCCTGTGCGTGATTTAAGGCAATAGCGGTTAAACGAGCATCTACCTGTAAATTAGATAGACCATTAGCACGACGGTCCGCATTTAGTAAATCAACAGCTTGTTGTTCGGCATTTGCCGTATTACTTGAACCGGCGCTAGTAGTAGGAGTGGTAGTAGGGGCGGTAGGCGTAGTAGGAGTAGGAACAGGAGTGGGAGTAGGAACAGGAACAGGAACAGGAGCAGGAGCAGGAGCAGGAGTAGGAGTAGATCCTGCAGAGGAACTTCCATTATTTACAGTGCCGGAATCTTTGGTTGGAGTAGTTTTGCTTGTATCATTCAGTTTATTAACTGAAGTAATAATCCATTGACTATGATCTTGAAGTGAGTTTTTAAGGGTAACATTGTAATTAGTGCTATTATGGATAACTTTAACAATAGCTGATGTTTCCGTTTTACTTGCTAAGTTAAAACTATCGACCTTTGCATTGAATCCTAGTTTATCAGCTGATGCCTTAACTACTGCTACTGGATCTTGAATTTCATTTTTAATTTTTGTATTAGGGTTGATTTTGTTTAACAGGCTTTGAAGATCATTTTTTCCTGTACTGTTATACGTAAAATTAGGATTGATTTGCTTTAACAAGCTTTGAAGGTCATTTTTTTCAGTACTGTTAAACGTAAAAGGTACTTGCTGTTCACTTGCATAAACGGTTGTAAGTGGCACAACCATCATGTACATTCCTATGGATGTACCTAGTACTCCTAGTAGAGCGCTATGAATCGATTTCTTCATTTTGCATTTCCTCCTTATTTTTTAAAAAGCGAATTAAATAGTGTTTACATAATTGGTATATTATTTATAATACACTACAAATTTTTGAGTTTTTTTTGTCCTTGTTATGCAATTGTTGGAATCGCCTGAATGGATAAGATTGAGGATGAAATTATGCAGGATATTATGTAAAAAAATAAGCAATATAAGAATGGAGTCATTTTCTTGCTAGATAAGGAGAATTGGAATGAAGATTCTTGTCATTGAAGACGACAATGTTCTAAGGGAAGCCGTTGTCGCGCTATTATTAGAAGAAAACTATGTTGTTGATGAGGCATCTACGGGTGACCATGGTTTGTATGTAGCTGAACAGTGTATACATGACCTATTAGTGCTAGATATCATGTTGCCGGAAGTAAATGGGCTTGAAATAGTTAGAACATTAAGGGCAAAAGGCTGTCCTGTGCCAATATTGCTTCTCACGGCACGAGATAGTGTAGATGATCGTGTCATTGGCTTAGATGCGGGAGCAGATGATTATCTGGTGAAGCCTTTTGCGATAAGGGAACTATTGGCAAGAATAAAGGCGCTTATGCGGCGTAAGGGGAACCTAGTAACAGAAGGCGATTTAAGTTATGGGGGCATTTCGTTAAGTAGCAAAGTTCGTGATGGCTTCGCCGGAAATCAACCTTTTGGACTAGGTAGCAAAGAATATGATATTTTGGAATTTCTCATTTTAAATAAAGAACAAATCCTTACTAGAGACCAAATCTTTGATCGAATTTGGGGATACGATTCCGAAGCTGCTATTAGCGTCGTTGATTTATATATCCATTATTTAAGGAAAAAGCTTGCTCCCTACGGCTTCGATATGTTAATACAAACAGTGCGCGGGGCTGGTTTTATACTAAGGGAGAAATAGTAATGTTTAAAAGTACATCTCGCAGATTGACAATTTTGAACTCCCTTGTGTTCCTTTTAATTTTTGTAGCATTTACCTCAATACTTTATGGATATTTAGCTCTCCGTTTATTTGACAAAGTTGACAATGCTATGCAGTCACAGGCCAATTTATTTAACTTGCCCCAAGGGCGCTTCGCGTTAGCCGCTCCCCCTCCCCCTTTTGATCCGCGAATATTTATGTTGTTACGGAGCTCTGATGGACGGATCATCAATCCAACCCCTTTTAGAATTGATGAGACTGAAGACATCGCAAAAATCGCCGCCTTGGCAACGACTGGAGAAATTCAGACTAAAGAATATCAAAACCATGTTTATCGGATGATCAGTGTGCCGTATCAATATGAAAACAATTTGTATAATGGAGATGGTGGGTTTCTTGTTCAGGAAGTAATTGCTGTAAGTATTGTGGATTCTGAAATTGAATTACTTAATAACCTGCTGTGGATTACTGTTGGAGGCGGAATAATAAGTGTTATCAGTATAATTCTAGCTGGATATTTTCTCGCAGGACGCGCTATGGTTCCGATTCGGGCAGCGTGGGAAAAGCAGCAACAGTTTGTTTCCGAGGCATCCCATGAACTTCGTTCACCCATCACGGGAATATATAATAATGCGGAATTGATGTTAAGACATCCCAAGCATACCATTGAGGAAGAAGGTCACAGGATTAATACTATAATGAAAGAGTCAAAGCGAATGACCAAACTGATATCCAGTCTTCTTACGTTAGCCAGATCTGATGCTAACAAAGCAGAGCTTCAACTGGCGCCAGTAAACATAAGTGAGGTTATTCATACTGTAGTTCAAGGGTTTGAGGTAATGGAAGAAGTATACAGGGTTAACCTGACATGGAATATTCAACCTAACTTAGAACTGATAGCTGATAAAGAACGTCTGCATCAATTGATGGTTATCTTAATTGATAATGCTTTTAAATATACCCATGCAGGTGGACAAGTTCATGTCTGCAGCTCTCAGTCTGAGAAGAACGTGGTAATTACAGTACAAGATACAGGCTGTGGTATATCACCTGAGAATTTGTCACATATCTTTGATCGATTTTTCCGTGAGGATAAAGCACGCTCTCGTGAAAGCGGAGGCATAGGACTAGGTTTGGCAATTGCTAAGTGGATTATAGAAAAGCACAGGGGACAAATAAGAGTTGAAAGCAAATTAGGAAAGGGGACAAAATTTATAGTTTCTATCCCTGTTACCAAGAGCAAAGAAAGCTAAAGATCTTCACTATAAAGGAGCACTTGTATAGGCTCAAAAGCATACTTAATGAGCCACTTTAGACTCCTAATAGAAGAACTAAGCAAAATGAATATATAGCGAAAAATTCTTTGCAGGAATTTTATACCTTAGTGGTAAAATGTGGCATGAGCGTTTAGTCCCAATACAGGACTTTTGTCTCTAGTTGACCAATTAGTCGTGGTGTTATAATGAAAATGATTAAACGTAAGAGGGGATTTTGCTATGAAATTAAAACATTATACTGCGGGCGTAGTTCTATCAGCAACGCTAGCATTTACTACTCCGGTGGGCGTGGACGCTGCCTCAGTTACTACTTCAACTGTTACTGCTTCAATTGGCGACGTTAGTATATCGTCCTCAAAAACGGAAGCGTCTGGTGGTAATATCAGATTCGCGCAAGTTTTATCATCCAACTATAACCGCACCGTTTCCCCGGTGGAAGTAATTAGGTTAAGAACTGATTTTGATTTCGGTCTTGGTGAGATATCGCTTATCTATGCAGCAGCCGTTTATTCCGGTAGACCTGTAGATGAGATTAGTCGCTATCGTCATGAAAATATGGGCTGGGGCGAGATTGCCAAAATGTACGGTGTCAAAGTAAAAGATCTCAAAAAAAGTAATGAGGATGTTGTTAATGCCGCCCGATTACGCGGTGTTGATGTTACTTACATAGACATTGGTGACGATGATAGAGATTACGACCGTCATGGCGATGATCATCGGGGCCGAGATAATGACCGAGAAGATAAGAGCAACCATAAGAAAGAAAGCAAGCATGACGATAAGCCTAATAATGGCAAAGGCAAGGGGAATAACAAGTAATACGAAAAAAACTGGTCTTGTGACCAGTTTTTTTTATTCAGCAATGTATCTTTTCAATACAACATTTAGATAAGTAGACCATAAGGTATAATTTTGTTTATATAAGTCTAGGCAAAGTGTTTGCCCCATGTGGCATGATATGAGTTTTCAAGTCTGTTCCACGTTTTGTATAAACCAGTTCTAGGGCTTCATCCAATGTTTTGACAATCTTAATGTTTGCTTTCTTTAAGAGATCAGGATCTAAAGATGAAACCAACAGTAGGTCAAACTTTTCTGCCGACTCGCAGAAATAGTAGCCAACATATTTTGAGATGCTATAATCAGCTCTCAGCGCATCTTCTCGCTCCAAAACGGTTTGATAGCCCAAAATCATGTCCTGTACTTCTGCATTTCCACCAAGTCCCTCAGGACTTTCGGTCAAAATAATCATCGTACCACCAGGTTTTGTTGCCTCACGAGCATTAATCAGTGTTTTAATGGATTGATAGAGATTAACGTCTTTTGGGCTACCGCCTGCTGAAGCAATCACTAGGTCTGCTTTTTCCTGGATGGTTACACCATCAATCTCATCGACCAATTCCCGTCCTTTGTCGTGAGCGGCTTGATAATGTCCTGCTACAGCACCTGCAATTCTCCCCTCAGCAGTTACTACATTAAAGAGAAATGTCGGCTTCGCAAAGCTGGCCGCTTCCAACATATCCAGATGAATCAGGTTGGTATTATCATTACCAGAACGTACATCGGGGTGGGGACCTAGCCCTCTAGTCGGATTGAGTGATAAAGCATGATTTTTCATAACTGTTTCATAGGAGGAAATACCAGGCAATACATATTTCTTTCCACCTGACCACCCAGCTAGAAAATGATAAACAATGCCACCAGTTAACACCAGGTGGTCACATTCCATGGCTTTCTTATTAAGCCATATGGGGGTACCGAAAGAAGTCGTACCACAATAGGTTAGATTCTCCTGATCTTGGCAGTCATGATCGATGACCTGAAACCGATCAGCCAATTTTGGCCCGAGTAATAACTTATGTTCCTCCACAGTCTGTGGGCGGTGAGTCCCCAGCGCGCAAATAAAAAGAATATCTTCATCCCTGATTCCACCTCGATTGAGTTCTTCAACCACGAAGGGTAGGTATAAGTCTGTTCTCTGCCAAGCGCGGGTAATATCTGGGATGACTACACAAACCCGTTCTCCTTGTTGTACTAGATCAGCAAGTCGCGCACTACCAATCGGAGATTCTAGCGCTTCTCGGATGATTTCGGTTTCTGTTTTATCAAAAATAACTGGATTGCTCTCAATCATTTGCAAAATATTTTTCTCAGTAATATTCAATATCATTTCTTCGTTACCATACTTTAATGCGATCTTTTTTTCCACAGTGTATACCTTCTTTCCTTAGAGTCAGTACGTTTTATTTTATTCTGCCAGTAAAACTTCTTCGGTTTTGCCTTCTTCTTCCTCTGGTGATCGATTTGACCAGTAACTGGCTAGTATACTGCCACTGATATATTGCCAAACAGCACCAACAGCGGCAGGTAAAGCTGCCATTGGATCAAGATGAGCTAAGGCAAGAGCAACGGCAAGACCTGAATTTTCCATCCCGATTTCAAATGTAATTGCTCGTGATTTTTTGGGAGACATTCCTACCGTCTTCGAAGAGTAATAACCAAGGGTTAAACCTAAGATGTTTTGCAGTATAACGGCAAGGCATAAAACTACAGCTACTGTTGCCATTTTTGCCGCATTGAGCGCCACGACGGAAGATAAAATCGTAATAATAAACACGACTGACACAGCGGGAACAATCTTGATTATCTTTTCCACCAGCTTAGGAGCAGCCATATGAAGGGCAACACCAACCGTGACAGGGATTAATACAATCTTGACAATGTCAACTAGGAGTACAGTAACATCAATGGGAATCATCGATCCAGCCAAAAGTAGAAAAATATAAGGAGTCAAAACTGGTGCCAAAATTGTATTCACACTGGAAACGGTGATAGAAAGGGCTGTGTCACCCTTGGCAATATAGGTCATAACATTTGAACCAGTACCGCTGGGAGCAGCCCCTAGTAACACCATTCCTGCTGCTAAGGCTGGCGGTAATCCCAATAATTTTGCTACCCAAAAACCTGCTAACGGCATAATCAAATAACGAAAAGTCACCCCATAAAAAACATCCTTGGGCCTAGTCAAAACTAGGCGAAAATCTTTCAAGGACATGGTGAGTCCCATCCCCAGCATAATAACACCTAGCAGATAGGATATATAAGGACCAACGAGTTTAAAGGGCGCAGGATTAACAAAAGCGATGGTTGAGGCAACTATCACCCAGATTGTCATATACCTGCAAATCAATGCTGCTAACTTCTCTAAATACGTAACCATGTAATAACCTCCTAAAATTTTTTTGAAATAACAAGTTAAATAAAGCAATACTATGAAACATGTGGTAGTAACCCTTACAATAAAAAAACTCTTGCCCTTCGAGTCATAATTGACTCAAAGGGGCAAGAGAAAATTTCTCGCGATACCACCCTTTTTCATAGACCAATCGGTCTACATCTCATCAGGTCTAACAACCCTAGCAAGATAACGGTTGCACTCCATTTAGGAGCTGAAGCCGGCGCAGCTTACTTTTACATTTCAGCTTTGCTGTTCAGGAGTGATTTTTGCATTCCCTTCGTTACCGGTTCGCACCAACCACCGGTTCTCTGAAACGATCTTAGGATTGCAACGTTCTCCCTCATTACATTTACAAAAATATTAAAATAAAAACATTTTTTACTGATGTTTGTTAATTAAATACCATTATACTCTTCCTTTTGTGTCTGTCAAGTGGAATCTGAGTAAACATCGGGAAAAATACGAAATGATTGTCTTGACAGGTTTAAGACTATTTGTTATCATTAAAAATCATAGCAGATATGAGCAACGAAGCTCCCGCAATAAGTGCGGGAGCTTTTTGTCTTTTTGCAAAGGTGACATTTCTTTTTATCTTAAAAAGAAAGATTAAAATTATTTAAGGAAATGTCTATAAAAGAACCTAAAGGATGTGATATGATAGAAATAGGAAGTTACTAAATTGTAGAAGGTGGTTTTAGAATGTGGGATCAAAGGAATAACTCAGATCTTGCACAACAGTTGGTATCCTGGCGACGAAACTTTCATAGCAATCCAGAAGTGAGTTGGGAAGAAAAACGAACATCAGAGGTTATTGTCGATGCTCTGCGCGATATGGGAGTGGAAGTGCAGACATTCCCTAATCATTTTGGAATTTGTGGTATTATTCGTGGGAAAAATCCCGGACCAGTTGTTGTATTCAGAACAGATATGGATGCATTACCTATCACCGAGGCGAATGATGTATCTTATCGTTCACGTAATGAAGGCGTGATGCATGCTTGCGGTCATGATGGACATATGGCAATTGCACTAGGGATAGCAAAGTTATTTTCTTCCTGTCGTAAAAAACTCGTAGGAACAATAAAGATTGTATTTCAACCGGCCGAAGAGGCTGCTCCTTCTGGTGGTGCTGCAGCAATGATAAAAGAAGGAGTGCTTGATGATGCCGACGTCATCTTTGGACTGCATCTATGGCCCGATTTACCCTGTGGGCACATCGGAGTTCGGCCAGGTCCTTTAATGGCTGCATCCGATCGGTTTACGATCAAGATATTGGGGCAGGGGGCACATGCCGGACAGCCACAAAATGGGGTAGATTCAATTACAATTGCGTCCGACGTAATTCAAGGGCTTGGGCATATCATGAGTCGTCAGATTGATCCTTTAGAAACAGCTACCATGTCAATCGGAACCATTCAAGGAGGAGAACGGTACAATGTTATCGCCAGGAAAGTTGTAATTGATGGGACCGTTCGTACTCTCGGTGAAAATGTGCGAAAAGAAATCCCATCCAAGATGAAAAGATTATTGGATGGAATGTGTGCCTCCCAGGGAGGGGAATATACGTTAGACTACCAATATGGGTATCCTGTTTTAAATAATTGGGCAGAACCAACTGAAATGGTCATTGATGCTGCAAAGAAAATTGCAGGGACAGGAGTTATACACGACAATGTGAAACCTGTACTGGCTTCGGAGGATTTCGGGAGATACCTTACTAACATACCAGGTGCATATTTTTGGTTAGGTTGTGCGAAGGATGGCGAGGTACATCATAGTTTACATAGTCCTAATTTTGATATTAACGAAGATGCCTTACTGGTTGGGGCGCAAATTATGTATCAAATAGGCCGTGCTGCGTTGACGAAATATAATAAAAAAGAAGAGTTGGAAGAGCGTGAAGTTGTAACTCAAATAGCAGCTTACTAAAGAGAGCTAAGCTTAATCAAATTAGGGAAATGTCTCTTAATGGACCTATTTTATTCAGTGTGTCAAATTCTTTGGAGGGAGTATGTAAAGGTTGGTAATTTAGTTTAAAAGAAAATACCAATATTAAGGGAGGACTGTATCTATGAGCGGAATGGTAACTAGCCCAGAAGAGAAAATATCGAATGGTGGTTTTTTGAAAAAGCTTGAAATCATGGGAAATAAGCTACCCAATCCAGCAATACTGTTTCTTATACTCATCGCAATTCTTGCAGTTATTTCAGCCATTTTGTCATCACTTAATGTAACAGCTGTTCATCCGATGACCCATAAGCCGATATTAATAAAAAGCCTATTGAGCCAAGAAGGTTTGCATTGGATACTAACAGAAATGATTAGGAATTATATTAACTTTCCTCCGCTGGGTATGATTATGGTTTTGACTTTGGGAATCGGCCTTGCAGAAAAAGTTGGCATGATGGATGTTGCAATTAAAGCTTCTATTCATTCCATACCGAAAAAATATGTCACTTTTGCCATTGTGTTTATCAGTTTTATGAGTCATTTAGCATCAGATGCTGCGATTGTCGTTGTTCCACCGATTGCGGCTATGTTATTCTATTCTTTGGGTAGACATCCATTTGCTGGATTTGCTGCCTCCCTTGCTGCTATTTATTCTGGATTCACAGCAAATCTTTTAATTGTTACAACAGATGTACTGCTTTCTGGAATTACGACCCAGGCTGCCAAAATTGTGGACCCTAATGCAGTAGTGACACCCATTGATAATTGGTATTTTATGAGCTTCTCGGTTTTTTACCTTTCCGTACTGACAACTATTATTACTGAGAAATTTGTTGAACCACGTCTTGGTGTCTATAAAGGAATTAAAGAAGTGACGCTTGAAAAGCCTAGCCTTCAGCAAATCAATGCGCTGCGCACCACTGGCATTGCAGCCTTGATCTTTATCGTAATACTACTGGTGATGCTGGTTCCTGAAGGAGCTATACTAAGAAATCCTGAAACGGGAGCCATTGCCGGTTCGCCATTTATGAAAGGGATTGTACCTTTACTCTTTCTGTTTTTACTCACCCTGGGTCTTACCTATGGAATAAAATCTGGTTCAATTCGTAATGCTGATAACGTAATTAGCATGATGAGTGAATCCTTTAAAGGATTGTCTGGATTTCTTGTCATGGCATTCGCCATCGCGCAGTTTATTGCTGCTTTTGGCTGGACTAATATTGCTACCTTAGTGGCGACGAGTGGAGCAGAATTTTTGCAAAGCATCAATATGACGGGTCTACCTGCATTGTTATGCTTTATGCTATTTGGTCAGTTTTTAGGTTTGTTCACTGCCAGTGGCTCTGCTGTGTGGGCACTTTTATCTCCAGTGTTTGTCCCAATGTTCATGCTATTGGGGTATCACCCAGCTTTTATTCAGATGGCATTCCGAGCAGGTGATGGCTCACTGAATACAATTGGGATCGTAAATCCCTTCCTGCCTCTATTTTTGGAAGGACTGGGTAAGTATAAATCGGATACCGGGATAGGGACATACTTATCGCTAATGGTGCCATACGCAATTTCTTTTTTAATCATGTGGTATCTATTGTTTATCTTCTGGTATCTGACTGGATGGCCAGTTGGACCAGGGGCACCTCAGCGTTTATGGTGAGGATGCTCAATTGAGCAGTAATTGCTCAGTCGATTGAATTTTTAAATAGACAAATCTCCTGCAAGATAGCCTAGCCTTGCAGGAGATTTATATTTTAATAGTAAATATAAATATAAATATAAGATACGGATTGTGTAGGATAATCAATTGCAATTGGTAGTAAAGGGGAGGATAAGATATGGAAGCGATTTGGCAAACATTAATACATACTCCTTGGTGGGTTTATTTATTGTTGAGTTACCTTATTGCCGTAGGTATAAAATCATCAAAAGTGCGTATTATTCCATTCTGGAAAGTTTTCGTTCTTCCGACCATTTTCTTATTCATCTCCATACAAACTTTAATGACCGTTGAAATAGAATACTCAAGTATAGTTAGTTGGATAGTTGGTATGCTAGTTGGAAGTATAGTAGGTTGGTGGCAAGTAAAACGTTTAGATATAAAAATAGATAAAAAGCGTTCACTTATTCAGATACCTGGTTCATGGGATGCATTGCTGGTTATGCTTATTGTTTTTACTGCAAAATATTACGTTGGATATGAACAAGCTACAAATCCAGCGTTAGTGGCACAATTGAAATTCAAAGTCAGCATGTTAGTATCATCTGGAGTGTGTACTGGTTTGTTTTTAGGAAGATTATTTTGTTATTTGGGAAATTATAAGGATGGTAAAGAGGTCGACCTTATTTGATATATTTATAGAGATTATATAGCTAATTTGTGTTAAATAATAATAGGGTGAGTAGGAGGAATAAAAAATGGATGAAGTGGATTACAAGATATTTGGTGCCGAGATGCAGTTTGTTGAAGTAGAACTTGATCCTGGTGAAAGTGTAGTAGCGGAAGCTGGGGCCATGATGTACAAAGATAGTACAGTGGAAATGAATACTATTTTTGGTGATGGGTCGGCTAAAAGCAGCCAAGGAGGTTTGTTTGATAAGCTAGTGGGTGCCGGAAAACGATTGTTGACAGGTGAGAGTCTATTTATGACTGTTTTTAGTCACCGTGGTTCTGGCAAAGCAAAAGTCGCTTTTGGTGCACCCTATCCTGGTAACATCATACCAATGCATCTAGCCCAATATGGTGGTACTATAATCTGCCAGAAAGACAGTTTCTTATGTGCAGCAAAAGGTGTTTCAGTAGGAATTTATTTTCAACGTAAAATCATGACAGGATTGTTCGGCGGTGAAGGATTTATCATGCAGAAACTTGAAGGTGATGGTCTTGCATTTATGCATGCTGGTGGTACCATCGTCGAGCGTCAACTTAAGCCAGGTGAAGTATTACACGTTGATACTGGATGTGTTGTAGCTTTTGAGCCTAGTGTCCAGTTCGATATTCAACAAGCAGGAAACATCAAGAGTGCTTTATTTGGAGGGGAAGGATGGTTTTTTGCAGTTTTACAAGGACCAGGGAAAATTTGGCTGCAATCACTCCCCTTTTCTCGATTGGCAGGACGGATGTTGGCAGCAGCGCCACAGAGGGGCGGAAGTAGAGAAGAAGGCAGTGTACTTGGCAAGGGGGTTCTAGGCGGCACTCTACTTGGTGGCCTGGGTAGTTTCCTTGGCGACGACGATGAGTAATTGTATACACAAAATTAAAATTTTAGTGAATATATTCTTGAATTATTCTACAGAATAGTATAAGATAGATCAAAGAGAATTTGGGAAATTTAACATAATAAGTCAATGATAGGGAGAGTAATAGGTACTCTGCATAAGAGAGTTGGTGTTTGGTGCAAATCAACTAGAGTATATTATGAAATCCACCCTTGAGACGTTAGTGAAGAACTAAACCGTAGCACCGGTTATCATGCATAAAGTGAGTTAGAGTACTCTAACTAAACTAGGTGGTACCACGGAAGATTACCTTTCGTCCTTGATTGTTTTCAAGGATGAAAGGTTTTTTTATTTGAAAAAGACATTAAATAAGGGGAGTGTTAATTATGTTGGATATTAACTATATTAGGAATCATTCAGATATTGTTAAAAAGGCTGTAATCCATAAATTAATGAACACGAACATTGACCGGATTTTGGAGTTGGACATTCAAATTAGAGAGTCAGCCACTTTGGTGGATTCTTTACGGGCGGAACGAAACTTTTTGTCAAAACAAATTCGCGACGTAACGGAGAAAGAAGGGCAAGCTATAGTTGAAAAGGTCAGGGAGGTCAAGGAAAGATTATTGGTTCTAGAAGGCAATCTTTCTGTAATGAAAAAAGAGTTTGACGAAATTATGCTTAATGTTCCTAGCGTTCCAGCAATGGATGTACCTATTGGTAAAGATGAGGTAGATAATGTTGAAATTAGAACGTGGGGGGAAATACCTAAGTTTGATTTTTCCCCAAGAGATCATATCCAATTGACAGAAATTCTAAACCTGGTGGATGTACCCAGAGCGGTTAAGTTTGCTGGCAGCAGGGCGTATTTCCTAAAGAATGAAGGTGTATTGTTGGAAATGGCTATATGCCGGTTTGTGATAGATCGGCTTGTGGCAAAAGGGTTCACCCCCATGACAGTACCTTTGATGGTTAAAGAAAGTGCAATGCGCGGAACGGGATATTTTCCCATTGGTTACGAACAGGCGTATAAGATCCAGGAAGATGAATTGTTTCTTATTGGTACATCTGAGGTAGCTCTTGTTTCTTATCACCAAAATGAAATCTTAAACTATGATGAGCTGCCAAAAAAGTATGCTGGATATTCAACCTGTTTTAGACGTGAGGCGGGAGCTTATGGCAAAGATACGAGAGGTTTATACAGGGTGCATCAGTTTCAAAAAGTCGAGCAGGTTATCTTCTGTAGGGCTGATGATGAGCAAGCGGAAAGTCTTCATTACGAAATATTAAACAATACGGAAGAGATACTCCAAGCACTTGATCTTCCTTATCGGGTGGCTTTGGCTTGTACGGGTGAAATCGGAATCGGCCAAGTGAGAAAGCATGAAGTCGAAACGTGGATGCCCAGTAGAAATAACTATTGTGAAACTCACTCTTGTTCGACACTGAATGATTTTCAGGCAAGACGTTCAAATATAAAGTATCGGGATAAAGACGGTACACTTCGATTTGTTTACACACTAAATAATACTGGTATTGCTTCGCCAAGGATTCTGATACCTCTATTAGAGGTGAACCAGAATGAGGACGGCAGTGTAAACATACCAAAAGTACTTAGACCCTATATGAATAATCTTGAAAAGATTGTTCCAAAGAAATAAATCAATACGACAAACACCTGCAAAGCAGCCTAGCCTTGCAGGTGTTTGTCAGTAGAAACATCCTGGTACTTTTATGGAGGGTAAACTATTCGATATCACAGTTGTAAGTCATTTACCGCTATTCGCTTTGACACGACGAATAATTTCAACTACAGTTTGAGCCGACTTTATTAAAGAAGGCACTGGCAAAAATTCGTACTTTCCATGAAAGTTATGTCCACCAGTAAACAAATTTGGACAAGGTAAACCCATAAACGATAGCCGAGCACCATCTGTACCGCCGCGAATGGGTTTCGTCTTAGGCGTTATCCCAACAGCTCCCATCGCGTCACAGGCTAAGTCAATAATATGCATTACTGGCTGGATTTTTTCTTGCATATTGTAATACAAATCTTTAATTTCAAGTTCAATAGTTCCTGAACCATATTTCATATTAAAAGTTTGTGCCATTGATTCCAGTAAAGCTTTACGCTTTTCAAAAGATTGACGATCATGATCCCGAATCAAGAGGCTCATTACTGCAGAGTCTACATTACCACTCAATTTATTTACATGGAAAAAACCTTCATAGCCTTCTGTATATTCAGGGCGCTGACCAGCAGGCAACATATTTTGCCACTCAGCAGCAATGTTAAGTGCATTCACCATTTTACCTTTAGCGGTTCCAGGATGAACAATTCGCCCTTGAATTTTCACATTAACATTAGCGGCATTAAAGTTTTCATACTCAATAGCCCCAAGCTCTCCCCCGTCTACAGTATAAGCGAACTCAGCGCCAAAAGCTGCTACATCAAAAAGTTCAGCACTACGCCCAATTTCTTCATCAGGAGTAAAACCAATGCGCACCTTACCATGAGGAATTTCAGAATGTGCTACTAAATATTCCATAGCACTGACAATAGCGCATACGCCTGCCTTATCATCAGCTCCTAACAAAGTTAGACCATCAGTAACCAATAACTCTTGTCCAATATATGTTTTTAGTTCTGGAAAATCACTAGGGGAAAGTACAATGCCGGATTCAGCATTCAATATGATATCCTGGCCATCATAATCCTTTACTAAGCGAGGCTTAACTGGAGTGCCAGCCATATCCGGGCTTGTATCTAAATGAGAAATGAATCCGATAACAGGAACTTGCTGACAGCTATTAGATGGTAAAGTAGCAGTTATATAGCCATGTTTATCTACATGGACCTCATCCAAACCGATCTGCCTCAGTTCCTCTGCAACATGCTTAGCTAAAACCATCTGCCCTGGAGTACTAGGACACTGACTATTTCCACCATCTGATTGCGTATCAAAGGTAGTATACCGCATAAATCGTTCTACTAGTTTTTCTCTCTTTATTTCCATGTAATTGTTCTCCTTCACTTTAATATTCTTTTTATAATAGACACTAATATATAATTATTGTGTTTACTTATAAAAAAGTATCAGTGTAACAGCAATATTAACTACAATGCCTATGGCTACGGGTATGCAAGTACGCTTTGCTAATTCTACTGGCGATACACAAGCGGCACCGCTGACTACCATCATAACCGCTGCAATCGGCGACAAGGAGCGAGCTAAATTAGATACAAAGTTCATAGGTAATAGCAACAATACAGGATGAATATTAGAAAGTGCTGCTATTTTGGGGGCTAAAGGGGCAAAAGCAAAGAAGGGAGCATTTCCTGATCCCATAACTAAAGTAGAAGCAATAATAATTCCCACAACCACGAACATCATGCCGATACCGCCAAAACCAGCACCTTGTGCGGCAGTAATCATAGTATCAATAGCTCCTAGAGACATTAAGCCTTTAGCAAAAGTCTCACCAGCCACCACCAATGTGACTACCGCTGCCATTTGAAGTCCCATTCCATCCCAGAAGCTTTTTAAATCATTAAATATTTTTAATCCATCTCTGTTACGAATGTATTCAACAAGCATTGTAAATGCCACCCCAAGAAAAGTTGCTAATGTAATATCCATATTTACGGATTTCACAACTAATCCAAAAAACAGAATTAAACATAAAGGAATTGTTGGCAGCAATGCGTAAAAGCCAGGCACAGGTATTTCCTCTTTTAGCTTAGTTTGATCAATATTTACTTTGGCATTCTCTACATTATGATTATCCCGTTTATCAAACCATTGCTGTACAAAGAAATGACCAATAGCGATTGCCGCTACCGTACACAAACCTACTGGTACTTGGTAATCAAAAAAATAAGGGATAATATCCATACCTGCTAACTCTGCCGCAAAGATATTATCCGATGCCGCGGGTCCCCAACCTGGAGCCGATGCGGTAGCGATTACTGCAGCTGCTGCCAAACGACTGACGCCAAGGTTTACCAAGACGGGAAACATAGTGACCATAAGTAAAAGTCCAAAACCGGAGGCACTGCCAATGAACATAGCTAGAAAATTTTCTAAAACAGAGGTTAAAGCCAATACTAAATAGGGGAGTCCAATCTTATGTAGGGGCTTAACAGCTACTTTCACTAGGGCTGTACTGGCACCAATTGTGTCCATGTACTTGGAGAAACCTCCTACTACCATAATAACCAATCCAAGGTTGGCTGCCCGAGTGCTAAAGGTTTGTTTTATAAATTCAAAAGTATCTAGCCATATTAATCCAGTGCTTTGCTTTGCCGGTAAAATATTTCCCATGTTAAGGGCAACAGCAATAAACATCATGGCAAGTCCTCCAACGAACAGAACCGGCTGAGGCGGGTATTTTTTCAGCACATACCGGGCCACAATAACTACAATAACAGATGCAATAATTAATCCTAACATACTGCCGTCCTCCTTTATTTTTTGTAGACTACAAGACTATTCTAACAGACATTTCCATGTTTTTCTAGGATAGACAATTTTATATCTTTAGAATATTCGTTCATTGGTGAATGTAATATAAATGATGTGTTTTATGGGGAAGTAAAAAATCTGCTCAAATAAGAGTTTTCGTAAAATACTAGATTATGTACACTCCAAGAGGAACTTAATTTTACGCTTACTTACAAATAAATTTAAAATGGTAAAATAAATTGTATCATTTAACTTAAATAAAAATGCATAAATATTCTAAATATTATTTGACAAGTTTTTCTAAAAAAAATATAATCTATTTAGACAATATAGAATTCAAAAAATGCCTTTATATGACAAAAATTGTGTCTTTGTAGAATTTTAAAGGTATACCAGTATTCCATATTGTTAATAGATGCTTTGAAGTAGTATCGCACAAGGTGCGATTTTAGAATAAAAGGAAAAATATTAGGGGATATGGAATGAAAAAATTCTTTGTAGAAACACCATTAAAAAAATTCGCTGAGGATTCGTCTGATGCTCTATATATGCAAATTGTAAGTCGCATTCAACAGCTTATGCGCGAAGGCCATTTGAAACAAGGTGATAAATTACCTTCTGAGAGGGAATTGGCTGAAATGTTTAATGTCAGTCGTGTGCCAGTAAGAGAAGCTTTAAAAGTACTGGAGTTTTTGGGAGCTATTCAGCACAGGCGCGGAGAAGGTGTGTTTGTAAAAAAAATTAAAATGAAACGTATTTTGCATGCTCTTGATTTTTTTATGACTGATCCAGCGGATCAGTTGATAAACTTGTTTGAAGCGCGCGAAGCTTTTGAAATTCAAGCCGTTCGATTAGCTGCAGAGCGAAGGACAGAGGCTGACATTGAAGCGATGCGAAGGATTTTGCTGGAAATGGAATTTCTAATCTTCGCTGGGAAACCAGTCCACGATGTGTCAACGAAATTTCATACGGCTGTTATTGCGGCTGCTCATAATGAAATTATTAGCGAGATCAATGAATTTTTATCTGATCTGTTGACTTATTCACGGCGAAAGTCTTTAAGTGATGCTAGCAGACATACAGTTTCTCTACAGTATCATCAACTAATTTTACAGCATATTATTGAAAGAAATGTACAAGCGGCAGTTTGTGTTATGCAAGAACATTTAGACGATGCGAAGGTTGCGGTGCAAAAAATGATTCAGTCTGAGTAAAATTTTTTTATGTACAGGCTAGATGATCTTTTATTTTTACTGGTATACCAGGATACCGAATAAAATATTTGGCGAATTTTGACATCGCTAATTAAAATAGATGAGTTAAGCGGTATGAATAAGATGAAAGGAGAAGCCAAACGTCATATTAATTTTTAAAAATGGAGGGATGTACATGGGGATTATCATTACGATCTTAGTGGTTGCTTGGGTGATTTATATGATTATAAAAAAATACTATCCACAAGCTGTTCTTTTGATTGCAGGCATTATATTGCTTCTTGCTACCTATTTTATCGGCAGCAATCCGATACTTGCTGCAAAAGAATCTTCCGGCTCCGCTTTGCTAGATATTTTCCATACAATTAAGACATTGCTTAGTTCCCGTGTTGCCGGTCTTGGTCTTACGATCATGTCAATCGCAGGCTTCGCAAAATATATGGAGTATATTGGGGCAAGTAAATCTTTATTTGCTGTGGTTGCTTCTCCTCTTAAACATATTAAATCTCCTTATATTCTTCTAGTTCTTAGTTTTTATATGAGCCAATTTTTAGTGTTGTTTATTCCAAGTCATGCTGGGTTGGCTTTGTTACTCATGGTCATGCTGTATCCAATTCTCATAAGAACGGGCGTTAGCAAATTATCTGCCCTCGGCGTAATTGGGTGCGCGCAATACATGGATGTTGGTCCTGGTTCCGGCAATGCGATTCTTGCAGCTACTATCTGTAAGGTAGACCCGGCAGTTTATTTTGTTGATTATCAATTATCAATATTTATTACAACAACTTTGATTCTTGGTGTTGTACATTACTATTCGCAAAAATGGTGGGACAAAAAAGAGGGTTTTGTTGGTTACAATGATTCGTCTGATCTGATTAAAGAAGACGAAGGACGTCCTCCTTTGATCTATGCGATTCTTCCAATTATTCCGATGCTATTCATTTTGGGTTTCAGTCCTATTTTCAAAAGTAAAATTCAGATGGATGTTGTTACTGCAATGTTTTTGAGCACTTTCATCAGTATGATGTTTGAGTATGCAAGAACTAAAGATTTTCGAGGTACTTTGCAGAGTCTAAAATATTTATATGAAGGAATGGGAAATAGTTTTGCAACTGTAGTAAGTTTAATAGTCGCAGGCGAGGTATTTGCTGCCGGATTAATGAAGATTGGTGCTGTAGATGTGATGACTTCCAGTGCTCAAAATCTTGGTTTGGGCGTTCATGCCTTAATCATTCTTTTCTGTCTGGTCATTGCTTGCTGCGCATTCTTAATGGGGTCAGGCAACGCGGCGTTCTTTTCCTTCGCTGCCCTGGCTCCTAAGATTGCGGCATCATTAAAAATTGATGTTGTTACTCTTTTGCTGCCAATGCAAATTATGACAAGTTTTGGGCGTGTTGTGTCACCAATTACTGCAGCAATTGTTGCTATAGCCGGTGTAGCAGGTGTATCACCTGTTCAAGTGGTAAAAAGAACTGCCATACCTATGGCAGTGGCTGTACTTGTAAATGTGGTATTTATAGTAATGAAATAATAAAGGAGCTGTTCTATTTTGAAATGTGCAAAATGCACTCATAGAAAATGTTATTTAGAAGGTCAAAATTGCACTAAAATTGGTCTTGCGGATGTTAAAGAAGCCTATGTGGGCGAGCAACTGGATATTATGAAGGCTGCTGCTTGTACAGAAGGACGTTTTTATAACAACCTTACTCGTTTAGAAGAAACTGTTGAATTTTGTAAACTGATGGGATATAAAAAAATTGGCATGGCGTTTTGTATCGGCCTAAACCAAGAAGCAAAATTAATTGAAGAATATTTCTCTAAATTTTTTGAAGTCTATTCGGTTTGCTGTAAGGTCTGCGGCATTGCCAAGGAGAATCTTGATTTGGAACAAATTAAAGAGGGTGTGCGTGAAACCATGTGCAATCCTATTATGCAAGCTAAAGTACTTAAGGATAAAGAAGTTGATTTTTGTGTTACCATCGGCTTATGCGTAGGACATGATGCATTGTTTACAGGTGCTAGTACTGTGCCCACATCTTGTCTGGTTGCCAAAGACAGAGTACTCGCCCATAATCCATTAGGAGCTGTGTATTCTCGCTACTGGCGCAGAAAGTTAGGGATTAATCCTAGTGATCAAGTGTAAGTATAAATTGTGAAGGTGGGATTGCAGTGTTGAAACATGATTTTGACGAGCTTGTTAACCGTAAGGGAACCGAATGTAAAAAATGGGATACTTATGCAGAAGATGTTATACCTATGTGGATCGCTGATACCGATTTCAAATGTCCACAGCCTGTAATTGATGCTATGGTTAAAAGAGCAGAACACGGTATCTACGGTTATCCTGTAAATTGTAAAACTTTTGAGCAATCAATAATTAACTGGCAGAAAAAAAGATTCGGCTGGGATGTTGACGTTGACTGGGTAGAGTATACACCAGCAGTAGTGCCTGCTATCGTATATGCAATGCGGGCCTTCACGAATCCAGGTGATAATGTTGTAATTCAGATGCCAGCGTACCACCCTTTCCATGATATCATTCCAAATAACGGTAGACACATTCTTGGAAACAATCTAATTTTAAAAGAAGATGGCAGCTATGAAGTTGATTATGAAAATTTGGAGGAATTGCTTAGTAAAAAGAGGACAACCATGTTTTTGCTATGCAGTCCCCATAACCCTGTCGGCAAGTGTTTTACGAGAGAAGAATTAACAAGAATTTCTGAACTCTGTTTAAAACATAATGTGTTTGTTGTTTCCGATGAAATTCACTCTGATATTGTTTACAGAGGGAGCAAACACATTCCATTTGGCAGTCTTTCAGAAGAAGCCGCAGATAACTGTGTGGTTTGTGTTAACCCTAGCAAAACCTTTAATATTGCTGGAGTGAGGACTGGGGCTGTAATTATTCCGAACCGGCATAATCATGATCTTTTCTATGCTCCACTTGAAAATAATAAAGCATATGGCAGAACTGTATTTGGTACATTGCCGATTGAAGTTTCCTATAACGAGTGTGATTACTATGCAGACCAATTGCTAGAGTATTTAGAGGGGAACCTTGCATACCTTGAAAATTTCGTCTCAACAAGAATTCCTAAAATCAAAGTTACCAAAACGCAAGCGACTTACCTTATTTGGCTAAACTGCAAGGAACTGAATATGGCACCCAAGGAGTTACATAAATTTTTCTTAGAAGAAGTAAAAGTTGCGATGAACGAAGGGTCTACCTTTGGACCTGGCGGTGCAGGTTTTATGCGGATGAATATTGCTTGTCCTCGTTCCCGATTGGTAGAGGCGCTGAAAAGAATAGAAGCAGCAATAAATAAAATATAAGGTTATAAATACCTGAAGGTTTCAACAATTAAGTTTATACAGCATAGCTTTTGGGATGATCGAAGCGTATTAAATAGAGGGGGGAACTGAAGATGAAAAAAAATACATTGCAGATGCGGTTGATTCTATTATTGGTACTATTTTCTTTCTTATCGGCAGCGGTAATTGGTGGTGTCAGTTCTTACATGAATGTTAATAGCGCCAGGGGGGAAATAACGAGGAATAACCAAACAATAGCAAATCAAACTGCCCATGAAATTGAACAATTTATGAATGATGATACAAATTTATTAGAGGTATTGGCTTTATCGCCTACTGCATATTCCATGGATGCGGCCAAGTTTCGGGAAATGATTATTACTGCCCAAAAAAAGAACCCAGAATTTGAAACAATCTATGTTATGAATGCAGTTGGTATGCAGATTGCAAAAACTACCAATTCAGCACTAAACAATAAAGCGGATAAAGACTACTTTAAAAATGCCATACAAGGAAATACTTTTCTTACAGAGTCCTATATCTCACAGTTGACCAATGCGCCAACCATTACTATTTCAACACCGATAAAAGATTCGAGGGGTACTATTGTTGGAGTACTGGCTGGAGATGTAAGTTTAAAAACAATTGGAGAAATTGCGTCTCGTACTTCAGTTGGTAATTCGGGTTATGTGGATGTAGTAGATAATAAGGGTACATTGCTGGCCAGCATAAACCCAGAAAAAGTAACAAAACAAGAAAATATTGGGCAAGCAAAATATGTTCAAAATGTTATCGCTGGCCAGGCTGGTAATATGGAAGCTGTATCGTCAGCCGGAGTAGAGTCCTTGATTGTATTTGCGCCTGTCAAAAGTTACAACTGGGGTATAATTACCTACTTGCCTAAGAAAGAAATTCTTGATCAAATTGAGCATAGTCTTCTAGTGATGTCAGTTTTGATTTTACTGGCTGTGCTCATCGCAGCAGGAACTGCAATTTATGTCGCCAAAGGAATGGCTAAGCCTCTTAATGAACTGGTACAGGTAGCAGATGAAATTGCCAGTGGTAATTTAAGTAAAAAGGTGCAAGTGCGGGGCGTGGCAGAAGTTAACAGATTGGCGGTATCTTTAGATAAAATGCGGGAAGATTTACACAACATTATCCTTGATATTATGTCTTCTGCTGAACAAGTTTCAGCCGCTTCCGAGCAGCTTACAGCGAGTGCTGATCAGTCAGCACAGGCTACTCAATTAGTAGCAAATACTATCTGTCAATTAGCACAAGGGGCTGATCAACAAGTTGGCACCATTAATACTACCTCTTCGGTGGTGCAAAAAATGTCAGCGGGTATTCAGGAAGTATCAACAAATGCTAGTTCTGTGAATATCATATCCGAGCAAGCAGCAACTGCGGCGCAGCGTGGCGGAAAATCAGTTAAAGCTGTTATGCAGCAGATGGATATAATAGAGCGAACCGTTGTCAATTCGGCAGAGGTGGTAACGAAGCTGGGAGAACGGTCACTAAAAATTGGCCAGATTGTCGAAACAATTTCCAGCATTGCTGGGCAGACGAATCTGTTAGCACTAAATGCAGCGATTGAAGCAGCTAGAGCTGGCGAACAGGGGCGGGGATTTGCCGTGGTAGCGGAGGAAGTACGGAAGTTGGCGGAACAATCCCAGGAAGCAACTAAACAAATTGGCGAATTGATTATCGAAGTTCAGACAGAGACGAATAAAGCCGTAGTAGCTATGAATGATGGCACGCGGGAAGTTAAAATAGGTGGCGAAGTGGTTAACACTGCAGGACAAGCCTTTCAAGAAATTGTAGAACTAGTTGAAGGAGTTTCAGGACAATTCAAATCTATTTTATCAGCCATGCAGCAGATGTCTGATGAAAGTCAGCAGATTGTAGGAGCAGTATATGATATTGATAAAATAAGCAGAGAGGCAGCCGGGCATACTCAGACGGTATCAGCTACGACTGAAGAGCATGCAGCATCTGTGCAAGAAATTGCAGAATCTAGCCAATCTTTGGTTAAGATGGCTGAAACATTACAAAATACTGTTGCAAAATTTAAACTGTAAAATAAATATAAGTCATTGCGAAACAAAACATTTTTCTTCTAGATCTTTCAAGCCCATCCACGCTCTCACGGACAGATTGATTACTTCACACTGAATGCACTATCAAGCTGTCCTTACCGAATCTTTATAGAGTATCTGGTATAGAAGATTAGGGATGATTATTTCTGCTTTTTCGCAATCTAGTTGATGCCTTGTCAGATTTTAATAAGTACAAGATAATGCTACCTCTTTTCTTGAGGTAGCATTATTAAATTTATGGATTCTCTTCTAGCAATATTCTTCGAGTTTATTTAGGAATAGACAAGGCTCATGTAATCCCATTATTTATGAGGCTAGTTATCTGCTACTTTTGTCAAGAAAAGTGTTTATAAATCTTTTAGGAGGAATAATCTAGTAATACGGGAATATAAACATAATTAAACAATTTCGAGCCTTGAACAATTGTACAAATCTATTCAAGGAAAGTTTACTTTATTCGCAAATATCGCATAAAGATTTGTTTTCAATTATTAAGCGGAGTTATGTGGTTATAGATTACAATACAGTCTCGATTCTTACGGAAAAATATGCAGTGTATATGAAAAGTCATTCCTGCCAGACTAATGCAATTCATTGCAAAATAGGAGCTTGAAGATGAAATTAGAAGAAATGATTAATAAGCGTAAAGCGTCTTTGAACCAGACTGATATGGGGATATGGAAGTATATTTTTAATCATAAGCAGAAATGCCGGCATATGTCGATCCATGATTTAGCCAAGGAATGCTGCGTATCGAGTACGACCGTGGTGCGGTTTGCCAAGAAACTTTCGTTTGACGGATTCGGCGACCTGAAGGCTGTACTTAAGATGGAAGAGGAACGAAACATTGGTGACGAGCAGGATGTGCTGGAGGCTATAACAAGCTTTTATCAGCATAGCTGGAAGGAAATCGTTAAGCGCAATTTCGACGGTGCCAGCAGGCTCATGTACGGTGCCAAGCGAGTATTTGCTTATGCCTCAGGGTACGTACAGAGCAATGTTGTACAGGAGATAAAGAGACTTTTCTTTTTCGATGATGTATTGATCTACGAGGTGCGAGGGCAGGAGGAGTTTCATTCTTTGGCCAAGATGATGACGCCGGATGATCTGGTTATTATTGTTTCGTTGAGCGGTGAGACGCCGATGGCGGTGGAGTTTGCGCAGAAACTGCAGCTTAAGGATGTACCGCTTATATCGATTACGCGGTTACATGATAATACACTGGCGGGCCTGAGTACAGAGAATCTATATGTTACACCGGCAACGTTTCAGCTCTATGAGGCAGATGAGGATAAGATGCCTTATCAGTCAATGCTGCCGTATTTTCTGCTAATTGAGATATGGTATGTAAAGTATAAATTGTACCGCAAGAATAAAATAAGGTAGAAAAATGAGACTGTCTTCGACGAATGTTTAGGACAGTTTTTGTATTTTTATATACATGTACCAAAGTACACAAAATGTACTTTGGTACGCATTTGTGTCATAGGGCCGTAATGCCCTGAATCTATTGAATGTATGGTGATAAGGGGCTATGATAAAACACAAGATATCTTATAAAGCAATAAAGAGTTGTCATGACAAAAAAACTATGCACGATTCTTACACGGGGAGAAATAATTTTATGTATCTGCAAAGAAAATTTGCAAAATTCAAAATTAAGGAACTGTTTACGAGTGAAGGAACACTATTTGATGGAGGTGGGGTTATGTCGATCAACAAGGACATTGTCATGCAAAGTGTACAGCGGTTCGGCGGAGCAATGTTTACGCCAGTTATACTGTTCTCCTTCTTTGGTATTATGGTATCATTATCCATTATTTTCAAGAACCAGGATATTGTCGGTAGTATAGCGACAAAGGGTACATTCTGGTACAACATTTGGTATGTTATTGAACAGGGATCTTGGACAGTCTTTGCGCAAATGCCGCTTTTATTTGCAATTTCTCTGCCAATTGGTCTGGCGAAGAAAAATCAAGCAAGGGCCTGTATGGAATCATTTATAATCTATGTCGTATTCAATTATTTTGTTTCAGGGATTCTTACACTAGCAGGTCCTTCATTCGGTGTAGATTATAGTCTCAAAGCAGGTGGCGGCACAGGCCTTGCAATGATTGCGAATATCAAAACGCTTGACATTGGTATGCTTGGAGCTATCTTAATTTCAGCAATTACGGTATGGCTACATAATCGTCTCTTTGATGTAGATCTTCCCGATTATCTTGGCATATTCAAAGGCTCGTCTCTCGTAGTAGCAGCCGGATTCTTCTTTATGTTGCCAGTTGCGTATTTTTTCTGTTTGGTATGGCCATCCGTGCAGCACACAATTGGAACTTTTCAGGAATTTTTGAAAGCGAGTGATGCGCTTGGCGTATGGATGTATACTTTCTGCGAAAGAATTTTAATTCCTACGGGGCTCCATCATTTCATTTACACGCCATTTATTTTTGGACCAGCAATTGTTGATGGTGGAATTCAACAGTATTGGTTGAAACATTTGCAAGATTTTGCGACTTCAGCCCAATCGTTGAAAGAAATGTTCCCAGGGGCTGGTTTCTCTTTACATGGTTCTTCCAAAATATTTGGTGTTCCAGGAATTGCACTTGCTATTTATGCCACGGCGAAACCAGCGAAAAAGAAAGCTGTTGCCGGGTTGTTGATTCCAGCAACGATTACGGCAGTGATCTGTGGGATTACAGAACCGCTTGAATTTACATTCCTATTCGTCGCTCCTGTACTGTTTGTAGTGCATGCAGTACTTGCTGCAACACTTGCTGCAACACTTTTTTTATTCGGTGTAGTTGGTTCTTTTGGTGCAGGACTTATTGATGCCATCGTACAGAACTGGATTCCATTATTTAAATTTCATTCCGCAACTTATATTATGCAAATCGTAGTTGGTCTTTGTTTTACAGCGATTTACTTCTTCGTGTTCCGTTACCTGATTGTGAAGAATGATTATAAAACTCCAGGCCGTACCGAAAATGATGCAGAAGATAAACTTTATTCCAAAGCTGAGTATAAAGCCAAGATAGCGATGGAAGGAATGATTAATGTCGATGAACGCGATATTAAGGCAGCGGTATTTCTTGGAGCTCTTGGTGGCAAGGAAAATATAAAGGATGTAACAAATTGTGCTACGCGTCTTCGCGTAACAGTCGTAGATGATTCGCTGATAAAAGGAGTAAGCACATTTGTAAAAGCTGGCGCGCATGGACTTGTAAAAAATGGGCATGCGGTACAGGTGATTGTTGGATTATCCGTACCACAGGTAAGAGAGCGTTTTGAAGCATTACTGCAAGATACATCAGATGCAGAAACTGCATCTGGCACAGATAAATCTACAGCATTGAAGGCGTTTATCAGTGGTGAAGTCATTCCGATTACGAAGGTTAAAGATGAAATGTTTTCACAAAAAATGATGGGTGACGGTATCGCTGTCTATCCGGAAAATGAAATAGTGACAGCACCAGCAGATTGTGAAATCACTATGGTAATGGACGGATCTGGTCACGCGGTCGGTATGCGTTTGTCAAGCGGCGTCGAAATCCTTATCCATATCGGTATTGATACGGTAAAAATGGAAGGTCGCGGTTTCAATGTATTTGTAAAACAAGGACAGAAAGTAAAAGCAGGCGAAACGCTTGTGAAGTTTGATAAGAAATTGATTGAGAGGGAAGGTTATTCTCCAATTGTTATATTAGCTGTTACAAATTCATCAGAATACCCGCTGATGAAGCTACATTCTGGCATGACAGCAAAAGCAGATGAAACAGTAATTGCAACATTCTAAGAAGGGGACAGTCAAAATGGACAATTTAAAATGGTGGCAAAAGACACTGGTATATCAGATTTATCCTAAGAGTTTTTGTGATAGTAACGGCGATGGCAGCGGGGATTTAAATGGTATAACGGAAAAACTGGATTATATTCGTGATTTAGGAGTAGGCGCAATCTGGTTAACACCAGTGTATGTATCGCCAATGGTAGATAATGGCTATGATATTGCCGACTATCGGAACATTGCACCAGAGTATGGCACAATGGCAGATATGGAGAAGCTCATTGGCGAAGCAAAGAAGCGTGGTATTCGCATTGTCATGGACTTGGTGTTCAATCATACATCAGATCAGCACAGCTGGTTCAAGGAATCACGAGTAGATCACAGAAACTGTAAACGTGACTGGTATATATGGCGTGATGCCAAACCAAATGGAGCGCCACCGACAAACTGGCGAGGTATCTTCGGTGGCTCGGCTTGGACTTTTGATGAAGCTACTAAACAGTATTATTTACATACCTTTGCGAAGGAACAGCCAGATTTAAACTGGGAAAATCCTGAAGTACGCAAAGTGTTGTATGAGATAGCAAATTTCTGGCTGGATAAAGGTGTAGGTGGTTTCCGTATTGATGCGATTACCTATATCAAGAAGCCGGAAGAATTCAAGGATCTACCAGCCGATGGTCCGGATGGTATGAGCAATGTGCATGTTGCAACAGCGAATCAGCCCGGTATATTGGAATTTTTACATGAGTTTAAGCGGGAGGTTTCTGCAGGAAAAGATATATTTACGGTAGCAGAAGCAAATGGCGTAACAACTGAAGAGCTACCCAAATGGGTAGGCAGAAATGGTGCCTTTGATATGCTGCTTGAGTTTAGTCACATGGACCTAGATATGGAAGCATCCAGTCTTTGGTGTCATCCAGTTGGCTGGAAGTTAACAAAGCTCAAAAAGGCACTCAGTAATAGCCAGCAGGCAACATCAGAAAACGGTTGGTATCCAGCATTTTTTGAGAATCATGACCAGCCGCGCTCAGTGAATAAATTTTTCCCAAATCATGCAGATCAAAAGCTAGTGGCAAAAGTATTGGCCACTGTGTTATTTACCTTGAAAGGAACACCGTTTATCTATGAAGGCGAAGAACTCGGCATGACAAATATTAAGTTGTCTTCCATTGAATGTTATGACGATATCGCGTCTAAAGGACAATATGAAATTGCTTTACAGGAGGGATTTTCCAAGCGACAAGCACTTGAATTTGTCTGGTATTACAGCAGAGATAATGCGCGAACGCCTATGCAGTGGACTAGTGATAAACATGCTGGTTTTACGAGCGGTGAGCCATGGCTACCGGTTAATGAAAATTATGGTGATTTAAATGCCAAGCAAGAGTTACAGGATGAAGGTTCTGTATTGCGGTATTATCACCGCCTGGCAAAGCTACGTCAAGAATATGATATCTTGCTCATTGGCAGTTATGAAGAACTGTTGGAAACAGACGAACAAATTTTTGCTTATAGGCGTGTGTTGGATAAAAACAAAATGATCATTCTTTGTAATTTTTCTGAACAAGAAAAGGCGTGCAACTTGACTGAAATTGAAGACAATGGAAAACTGTTGATCAGCAATTATAAAGATGCGCCAAATCTGGTTCTGCGTGCCTATGAAGCTAGGATATATCTCTGCGAAGGGAGGAATCCCTTTGAAGGTTGCAGCCAGTGATTATGATGGAACGTTGTTTATCGATAATAGAATTTGTCCAGAAAATGTAGAGGGGGTTCGTCTATGGCGGGCAGCTGGTAATAAGTTTGGCGTAGTCACAGGACGCGATTACGGTATGTTAGTTCCACAGCTAGAATATTTTGGCATAGGTTATGATTTTGCAATATGCAATAATGGTGCGATCATTTTCGGTGAAAATGGTAAAGTGCTTTATCAAGCTGAGATTCCAGAGCAAGCTCTCTATGTAGTAGCAACACATCCCTGCGTGGCAGATAGCCTGCATGTTGCATTTTCTCAGGCCGAGAGTAGTTATATTTATCGCGAAAGAAAAGGATCTTGGATGGTCCGTGAGGCAAAACAATGGCAATTTTTATTAAAGATAATAGAAGCTGCTGAAATCAATGAACTTAGTCGGGTACATCAGATTGCATTGGGGTTTGCTAGTCTGGATGGGGCAGCGGAAGCTGCCCGGCAAATCAACCAACTATTTGGTGATACAGTGTATGCTTGTCAGAACCGTGGTAGCGTAGATATTACTCCAATTGGCATCGACAAAAGTAAAGGAATTGAGAAGTTATTAGAACTAAAAGCATGGCAGGATGCAGAGGTGTACGTTATTGGTGACGAAATCAATGATTTACCAATGATACATAGGTTTGATGGCTATGCGGTAGAATCAGCAAGAGAAGCTATAAGAAAAGATGCGAAACAGAGTTTTCCTTCGGTTGGCAGTATGCTACAAAATAATTTATAGAATATTTGTAATATTGAAAAATGATATCTAAAAAAAGTAAAGGAAGTTGACATAAAATGAAAAAGAGTTTAACTACATTGGCAATTACTTTGGCATTAGGAGCATCGACAACAGCGTTTGCGGCATCTGCAGACAGCTTTTCCGATGTACCGAAGAATCACTGGAGTTATGCAGCACTTGATGAATTAGCTAAAGACGGTATTATTGAAGGTTATGGAAATAGTAAGTTCGAGGGAAACCGTATGATGAGTCGTTATGAAATGGCGGCCATTGTTGCTAAAGCAATGGATAAAGTAAAATCGGGCTCACTCGGCGATCAAGCACTAGTGGAAAAGCTAGAAAAAGAATATGGCAGTGAACTTGAAGCACTCAATAAGAAAGTTGATGCTTTAGATAAAAAGATCAATGCGACAAATGCGCTTGTCGATAAGTTTAAAATATCTGGTTTAACAAGGGTGCAAGCAGGCAGTGATGACGGAAAAAACATGAACTATAATAACCGTTTTTACATGGATTTGGAAGGTGAAATGAAAGTATCTGATATGTGGCGGGCCAGATTTACTATTGAAAAAAATGCGCAGTATAAATCAAGTGAACCTATTTATGAAAATAAATGGGTGTCAGATGGAACTGCAACTGGTGGAAAATGGTCAAAAGTTCCGCATACACATGCTGGGAAGGATAACTCAGCTAATGACCAGGATCACAACGGATCCGTTTCCAATGTGTGGGTAGAAGGTACGATTGCAGGCAATTGGTATGTCAATGCTGGTAGAAAGTGGAATGGAATTGGTTATCAGAATCTGTTATGGGGGAATCCAGCCGATGGTGCAGCGTTCTATCATCCAGTAAGCAAAGATTGGATGATTAGTGGACTCGTTTGGTCACCAACTTGGGATGGCGCCAAGTACACCATGGCTGCTGGAAACATATTCGGTAAATTGACGAAGACTGTGGATACTAATGTGGCTTATGCTAAAATCGTAAATAATAAAGAAGATTACTGGACAGGGGCGGATATGGCGTATTCGATAGACCTCCGTGCACATTTGACGCCAACTTTGACAGCAACAGCTTCCTATGTAAAAACCAATGCAGATCAAGGCGGCGGCTACTGGAAAGATAAAAGCGATCTTGACCGTGACTTTGCTTATCGCTTGGATTATAAGGGAACGAATACTAGTAATGTGGGTTCCTTCGGTATGTATGCAAAATATGTCGATATGGGTGCAACTGGTGACTTTGGTCATGATGATGAATGGACAACACGTGGACCTTCATACTCGAATGGTAATAAAGGCTGGTATGTAGGCATCAATTATGTTCCTTGGCAGAATGTAGAATGGTCAACGATGTATGCTAAAGTAAAAGAAGGTACAAGTGTAGCAGCAGCCGATGGCGAATCAGACAGAAAAATCATTCGTACGCAGCTTGATTATCATTTCTAATTACGTAGATTTTTATCAACATGTAGAGGAGGAAACCATCCATGTTACATAAAAAAAATCTAGTGCGTGCTGTTGTATTAGCAGGTTCATTTGGTATGTTTGCGGCTCCGCTGCTGGCACCGTCTCCAACGGCAACGACCTTTATAGCAAGAGCGGAAGCAGCGCAGGCAGTGGGGCAAGTGGTTATCCTTGCTGGCAGTTTGCAAGACGAGTTAGGTGGTAGTAAGGAGTGGGATCCCAGTGACCACAAAACGATGATGAAAGATCTTGGCAACGGGAAATATCAGCTCAAAGGTAAGCTCCCTGCAGGAAATTATGAGTTTAAAATTGCAGTTGGCGGCAGTTGGAATGAAAATTACGGCGATAAAGGTCAGCCGAATGGAGCAAATATCACCATGCATCTCAAAGCTGCGCATGAAGTAACGTTTGATTATGATGCGGCTACCCATCTTACTACGTATACTTATGAGGGGATGGCAGTAGAGCAGGAAGCAGCGATAAAAGAAGCTGTGCAACAACGCAAAATAATGATTGCTGGTAATCTGCAGCGTCAACTCGGCGCAATGAAAGATTGGGATCCATCGGATATGAAAACGCAAATGACAGATCTAGGCCATGGATTCTATAGCTATACGGCCAATCTGCCAGCGGGGTCTTATAGTTACAAAATTGCTGTCAATGGAAGTTGGAATGAAAACTATGGTTTAGGTGGCAATGCCGACGGGGCTAATTTGCAGTTAACATTGGTGAAACCGCAAGAGGTGACATTCTATTATAATGATACAACCCATAAAATCAAAGACAGCAGTAGTTATAAATTGCTGTCAGATAAGGAACTGCCAACGGTTAGTGGTGATTTTGCGAAAACTGCAAAAGGTGGCCTCATCATGCGTGATACAATACTTGATGGATTTTATGCAACAAGTATTGATGCTAAAGCCGGTACTTATAATATAGCAATCATGCAAAAAGGTAAGCAGATTGCGGCTCAGTCAATTACTTTAAACAAAGATGGTAAGGTAGCGCTCTATTTTGACAGTAAGGCTGATAAGTTGATCGTTGATGATGGCAGTATCCATGAAGATAAGCTTTATCATAATACATGGGAGCTTTCGAGTCGCCAGCCGTTTGAAGCCATCAAAGCCGGCGACAGCGTGAATCTTTCGATCAGCGGTCAAAAAGGCGATATCAAAAACACACAGCTCGTTTTGCTCAAGTCAAAAATTGTAGCAAAAGGTGGCGATGAATACAATATCGACTACAGTGCTGGTACAACAACGGTTTATGATCTTGAATTTGCTGGCAATAAGGATGACAAAGATGTTTGGTCAAAAAAAATTCAGATCAATGAAAATGGTATTTATGGCTATAAATTTATTATCAATGGAATAAAAGAATACGGCGATGATGCAAAACCAGGGCAAACGGGCATGGTAACCTTGCGGGATGCTAAACCATTTCAGTTGACCGTTTATCGAGCCGATTATAAGACGCCAAATTGGGCGAAAGAGGCCGTTACCTATCAGATTTTTCCAGATCGTTTTTTAAACGGTGATACAAGCAATGACAACGCGAAATCAACAGCGCGTGGCTTGCAGCCAATTCAGCATAAGAGCTGGAATCAGCTGCCGACCAATCATGCGAGGACACCACAGCTTGACAGCGATCAATATGAAAGTAATGACTTCTTTGGTGGAGATCTCGACGGGATTACAAAAAAACTTGATTATTTACAGGATCTTGGGATTACAGCTATCTATGTGAATCCGATTATGGAAGCAGCATCCAACCATCGTTATGATGCTGTAAACTATGAAAATATTGATCCATTTCTCGGCACACAAAAAGATTTTGATACGTTAGTGAAGGAAATGGATAAACGCGGTATGCATCTGATTATGGATGGAGTATTCAATCATGTCGGTGATGATTCAATCTATTTTGACCGTTATAGCAAATATAAAACAGTTGGTGCTTATGAATACTGGTCGCGTGTTTACGATTTGATGAATACCAAACATATGAAGCAAGAGAAAGCTGAAGCGGCTGCAAAAAAAACGCTCATCGCAGAAGGCCAAGTTTTTAGTCCATATAATTGGCAAAATTGGTTTGATATCCATAATGAAAAAGCGGTTGATGAAATGGGAAGCAAATATAACTACCATTCTTGGCAAGGCTATTCGAACCTCGTACCGTTTAAGGATTTCCCGCCAACGGCTACTTCACCGGTTAAAGATGCGCCAAGTCAGCTAAATAATATCGATCTTGATAACTATCTTATCTATGATGATAATGCCGTAATCACAAGCTGGTTCAAAAAAGGTTTATCCGGCTGGCGGATTGATGTGGCAAAAGAAGTTCCGGCAGAATTTTGGGCAGCTGTGCGGGATAAGGTGAAGACACTAAAGACCAGGCAAGGTGATGAACCATTATTGCTTGGTGAAATCTGGCAGGATGGCTCGCAGTTCCTTACCGGCGACCAGTTTGATTCGGTCATGAATTATAAGCTCAGCTTTGCTTTAGGTGATCTTTTCTTGAATAAAGGTGATGCTGCGGCAGCTGATGTTGAACTCAAGACTTTGCAACAGAACTATCCGAAAGAAGCGCTGTATGATTTGATGAATATTGTGGATTCACATGATGTAGTCCGGGCTATTTTCAAATTTGGCGGTGGAAAGGATAGTGTGGCTCAGGCTTCTTTGAAAGATTTCAATTATGATGAAGGTAAGGCAAAACTCAAGCTGGCAGTGACCTTTTTGATGGGGTATCCTGGAATGCCAACAATCTATTATGGCGACGAAGTCGGCCTGTATGGTAGTGCGGACCCTGACTGCCGCAGAGCGTATCCGTGGGGACATGAAGACCAAGATTTGCTCAAGTATTATAAGAAGGTGATCAAGGTAAGAAATGATAACAAAAAGCTTTTTGCTTATGGTGATGTATCTACGCTGAAAGCTGAGGGGGATCTGTATGTATACAGTCGTTCGTGCGATGGTGAAAATGCTATAGTTGCCATTAATAGGGGAAATGTGACAGAAATAACACTTGATGTACCGCAATACGCCGATGGCACGGTATTTACCGATGCTTTAGACGACAGCTATAAGGCTTCCGTGGAAAATAGTAAGATAACGATAAAGTTAGAAAAGTGCAAAGCAAGAATGATGATAAATGAGAATATAGATTGAAAGAGATTTGGGGGAGGAATCTATTATGAGTAAAAATTTTTCAGTAGTAGTAGCAGGTGGCGGCAGTACATTTACGCCGGGAATTGTAATGATGCTTTTGGCTAATTTGGATAGGTTTCCAATTCGCAAATTGAAATTCTATGATAATGATGCAAAGCGTCAGGAGGTTGTAGCGAAGGCTTGTGAAATAATTTTGCGTGAAAAGGCACCGGATATTGAATTTGAAGCTACCACAGATCCGAAGGAAGCCTTCACAGATATCGATTTCATCATGGCACATATCCGTGTCGGGAAATATGCAATGCGTGAACTTGATGAAAAGATTCCGCTTAAATACAATGTACTTGGTCAGGAAACCTGCGGTCCTGGAGGAATTTCCTATGGTATGCGTTCTATCGGCGGGATCATTGAAATTATTGATTATATGGAAAAATATTCGCCAAATGCATGGATGCTTAACTACTCCAATCCAGCAGCGATTGTCGCCGAAGCAACCCGTAAACTCAGGCCAAATGCTAAGATTCTGAATATCTGCGATATGCCGATTGGCATTGAACGCCGCATGGCAGCCATTGCTGGACTCAAATCCCGTAAGGAAATGGAAATCAGATATTATGGTCTGAATCATTTCGGCTGGTGGACCAGTATCATGGATCATCATGGCAACGACCTTATGCCGAAAATTCGTGAATATGTTGGCAAAAAAGGCTACAATCTTGAAATACCGGAATTCAAGGCAGATACTAGCTGGACGGTTACTTACGACACAGTCAAAGAGTTTTATCAACTTGATCCAAGTACACTGCCGAACACATACCTCAAATATTATCTCTGCCAGGACGAAGTTGTGGAACATTCCAACCGCGAATATACAAGAGCCAACGAAGTCATGGATGGCCGTGAAAAGACCGTATTCGGCGAATGTCGCCGCATTGCATCAGCAGGCACGGCCAAGGAATGTGACTTTGAAGTGGATGAACATGCTTCTTACATCGTAGATCTTGCAAGAGCTATTGCCTATAACACAAAGGAAAGAATGCTTCTGATTGTTGAAAACAACGGTGCTATTTCTAACTTTGATCCGACAGCTATGGTGGAAATTCCTTGCATCGTAGGCTGCAAAGGACCAGAACCTTTGACTGTGGGCAAGATTCCACAGTTTCAGAAGGGGCTTATGCAGCAGCAGGTATCAGTAGAAAAGCTTGTTGTTGAAGCGTGGGTAGAAGGCTCATACCTAAAACTCTGGCAGGCACTGACAATGTCCAAGACAGTACCAAGTGCCAAGGTTGCAAAGCTTATTCTTGATGATCTCATTAAAGCCAACAAAGAATACTGGCCGGAACTCAAATAACGATCACTGAAAGAAGGCCGCTAACACCTAAATGTTAGTGGCTTTTTTTTGTAGAAAACGATTTTGGGTAAATGCATAATGTTAGACAAGATTTATTTTTACGATTAATTTATAAAACTTTATAAAAATTTTATAATTGCTTTATAGGCAGTTTAAAATCTTTTCTTATAATAAGCTCATAACAAATTAAGGAGGCTTATTAATAAGATGAACAAGCTTAAATTTTTGTATGATGTGGTTCAAACGTTACGGGATAAAGAGGTTATCAATGGTGTGGCAACAGCGGAAGTGAAAAAAGACCAAACAAAGGTTTTTTATGTAAAGAATGAATTTCAAAAAAATCTTGTGACAATGCAGACTAAGGCAAGCATAACTTCCGAAGTAAATTATGAAGGAAAGCAAGTCAAACATCAGAGCACTACCGAGTTTACGAAGCATTGCCCAGGAAATGGAATGCATGGTATGCGTCACGGACTATTTAGACATATGAATCATGCTGGTGGCAGATGTGGGAGCATAAAGGACAAACTTACAAAACTCTCCTTTGTTTTAGGCCTCTTAAACAGCATCAAAGTAGAAGAACAGGAAGATAAAACAATTCTGGTTACATTGGAGGTAGCGGAACTACCTGAAGATATCAAAACACTACTCCAGGAACGAATGAGTCATGCTGAGAGTGACCACGGTCGGGGACATTGCTGCTTTATGAGAGAGTTTTGCTGCATAGAGAAAGGTAAATTTTCATTCGCTATGACCGTCAATAAAAATTATGACATTGAGAAAATCGTGATCGCTTTTGACGGCGCACAACGCAATGAAGAAAATGAGCAGCATTTGCTGGACATAGTCGCTGAATTGCAACTTAATCAATAATTCTAGGTTACTATATTACTGGGTGCAAGCTGAAAGAATGGTTTGCGCCCTTTTCATTATTTATAATATAATAAGGCAATACGTAAAGAGCAGGTGATTTTGATGTTTAGGCCCAGTAGACGTCATTTTAATTCTAAAAGGCACAATCAATGTGACGATAAATGTTTCTCAAACTTCCAAAGAATTCATTTACATCATCATCGGGAATTTCATAAATATCATCAATATTTCCGCTACTTTAGACCAGCTTTTGTATTGATTAATATCCTTATTTTGTACCTATTATTTAATTGGGTAGGCTTTAAAGGAATTGGCATTTTTTTCGCAGTCGTCATTATTATAAAAGAAATAGTCCATTTTATTTTTATGCTGCGTTTAGAAAAACGAATATTTACACCAATTGAAAAGCTTAAGCTAGGTGTAGATGAAATTTCTAAGGGAAACTATAATGTAAAAGTTGAGTGTGATGTCCCCAATGATCTGGGTTTATTGATTTATTCGTTTAACGAAATGGCACAAAAATTATATGAGAGTGAAAGAATACAAAACGAGTATGAAGAAAATCGAAAAAACCTGGTCGCTAATATTTCTCATGATTTAAAAACACCAATAACGGCTATTCAGGGCTATATTGAAGCCTTGCTGGATAAGAATATTACATTTCAGGGTGACAAGGACAAGTATCTAGAAACCATCCATCATAATACGGTTTATATCAATAAATTGATTGATGATCTATTCCTTTTTTCAAAATTGGATATGCAAAAATTAGATTTCGCTTTTGAGAGTGTAGAAATCGGTACTTTTATGGATGATTTTATGGAAGAATATAAATTTGATCTGGAAGAAAAAAATATCCGGTTCCAATATACTGCAGATCTTAAACAAGAATATCGCGTAAACCTTGATGGCAAAAGATTTCACCAAGCTTTCAACAATATTATAAGTAACGCTGTCCAGCATGGTCCGGAAAATGATTTATCTATCAGAATTAGGATGTATCTAGAAAAAAATTATATTTGTCTTGCGATTGAAGACAATGGATATGGAATTGCTGCAGATAAGTTGCCACATATTTTTGAACGTTTTTATCGTATTGATATAGAACGCAAAAAAGAATATATGTGTACTGGACTTGGTCTAGCAATCGCGAGGGAACTAATCGAGGCTCACTGTGGGAAAATTACTGTTTCGAGTAAAGAGAAGGAAGGCACTTGTTTTACGATTAAGCTTCCAATTTTTCAAAAGTATAAGGATGAGAGCACAACATGAAACGTGTATTAATTATTGAAGACGACATGGACATTGCTGAGCTGGAACGGGACTATCTGCAATTTAATGGCTATAAAGCTGAGATTGTTCAAGATGGAGTGTTAGGCCTAAAAAAGGCAATGACGGGTATATATGATGTTATTGTCGTTGATTTGATGTTGCCCCAAAAAGATGGATTTGAGATTATAAAAGAGATCCGAAAAAAACTAGAGATACCTATTATTGTCGTCTCAGCTCGCAATGATGACATTGATAAAATTAGAGGACTCGACTTTGGAGCAGATGATTATTTGACAAAACCCTTTAGCCCTGCAGAGCTAATTGCTAGAATTAAATCTCATATCAAACGCTATGAACGTTTAAAAGGGCATACTCCTTCTGAAATAATTCAACATAAGGGTTTGGAAATCAACATAGCATCCCATAAAGTTGCAGTGAATGGCATGCCAATCCAATTAACAACTAAGGAATATGATCTGTTATTATTCTTGGCTTCCAATCCGAATATCGTTTTTACCAAAGCACATATTTTTGATACAATATGGGGAGATGAGTGCTTTGGCGATAACGCAACTGTTGCTGTTCATATTCAAAAAATCCGCAAGAAAATTGAGAAAGACCCATCCAACCCAGAATTTATTGAAACACTCTGGGGAACGGGCTATCGTTTTAATCCCTAATGTACGTAAAACTCCTGCAAGGAGTAGCTTTGCAGGAGTTTTTGTATTTTAATAGTACATATATTGACTTATCCTTTATACTGATATTCAGAACAAAGAATGGATAGATTGGCTACGTGTAAGGAACTTGCTACAGCATCACATTTGGCCATAAAAAGAAAGAAGATATGATTGCGATCGATTTCACTCAAGCTTTCATAATTCCCTTGACCTTTAGCAATGATCACATCCGCTTTATAAAAAACATGTCTAAAAACTGCACTAGTT
This sequence comes from Pelosinus sp. IPA-1, assembly GCF_030269905.1. Classification (NCBI taxonomy): domain Bacteria; kingdom Bacillati; phylum Bacillota; class Negativicutes; order Selenomonadales; family Sporomusaceae; genus Pelosinus; species Pelosinus sp. IPA-1. Next base: position 112,364 of record NZ_BSVC01000002.1, read on the forward strand.
TTTGCAATCACGGTACCGAGGGATCCATCACCATTACTAATCACTTCGGCCACCTCTTGCATTTTTACCATATCTGCATCCTCTACTGTAACGTCATTGACAATTGCCTCTCCTCTAACAGCGTAATAAACTTTTATGTTTGGAAAGATTGCATTTAAATATTCAATAAAAATCTTATCAATTACTATTTCGCCACAGTTATCACCTAAGTAGAGAAGTGTTTTTGCTGCTTGTAATTTTTCGTATAGCTTTTTACTATCATCAATGGGCATAAATTGCTCATTAATAATATTTATTTTTTCGAGCAGCATTTTTTCATCAAAAGTATGGTTAGCCGCAAAGTCGATCAGGTTCGCAGTGATAGCAATTTTTAACGCAGTATTAAACTTATCTTCCGATTGATTGATTAAGTTTCGTATCTTATCGGCAATTTTCATAACTTCACTATTGTAGTGATTTTTGATTTCTCTATAAGGATTTGTATTAGCAATGTGTTTAGTAATAATATCCCAAGTACCCTTGATAATCTCAGGGTTAGATCTTTTATAATTAGTATTTTGTAAATACCCAAGAACGTCACGCATAATTACTTCTTTGCAATCTGAGTCTAAATTAACCAAATCTGTTACTGTTAAAACTTGTTTTAGATTGCAGAGTATACAATTAAGATTTAAATTCATAATTACTATTCTCCTTATTTTAGCCATATACTTACTTATAACTTTCGAAAATAATACGATATATCCTGCATGTTATCAAGTAGGGAACAGATCAAAGTCACCACAATAACTATGTAAGAATCAAAGGAGGAGGTTTGAGATGGGAAAATATCTTTATGAAATGAAAGAAGAATATCTTGATGAGGTATTACAAATTTATACTCACTATATCCTCAATACTACGGCGACGTTTCATTCGCGTCTGTTGACGCGGGAAGAAATGCGGGAAATAGTTTTCTTTAATAACGAGAAATATAAGACATTTGTAATATTTGAAGAAAATGAAATTTGTGGTTATGTTCTTATCACCCAGCACAAAAAAAGAGAAGCTTATGACGATACTGCCGAAGTTACAATTTATTTAAAACCAGATTTTATAGGGAAAGGTATTGGCAGTATGGCAATAAAACATGTTGAAGACTACGCTAGAAAATATAAAGTGCATGTGCTGGTAGCCACAATATGCGGGGAAAATGAAAAAAGCATCAGACTTTTTGAAAAAAATGGCTATATAAAATGCGCCCACTACAAAGAAGTAGGACAAAAATTCGGGCAACTACTTGATGTTGTTGCTTATCAAAAAATAATTAGCTGAAAAATTATTACTAGTTCGCTTTAGAGGCGCGCCTTTTGTCGATAAAGTATATAGGTGATTTTCTTGTTGCTTATTGGTGTCCTGAGGTGGTAAAATTAGCCATCTAATGAATTTTAATGTGATACTCCATAACTATGCGGGAGGTGATACGATGCGAAAGATAATACTAGTAATTTGTCTGATGTTACTGACTTGTGGGCCTGTTGCAGCCAATCCGGTAGTAATCTTAGGTGTCGGTCAGGTGGAACTTGGACAAGATGTTGTGATGACAGAAAGTCATGATAAGAAGGGGCAAATAAATTATAGCTTTAGGGCTAAGGACGGTGCAGTATGGCGGGGTGCTATACTAATGCCGATTAGTAATATGTCCTCTAATGAGTTTGGAGATATGATAAAAACGGATGTGCTTCTGAATCGAGTTATTGAGGAAAAGATCAGCAAAAACAATGATGTTTTGTCCACTGAAAAAGCCAGACGAGTGATGATCGGAGGAAGAGAGGGTGCCACAACTACAGTGAAGTTAGGCATACCTAGTGCTGGCATTGTAGCGAATATGGATATGACAATAATCCCGGGAGCCGATGGACTTAAAATGTTCGGTTATATGTGCGCGGATAGTGACACGCAGTATTGGCGCCCCATCATGCAAAGAATATTGGCTAGTATTCCTTAATCGAACTATCCATCGAATAAAAAAGGATGATCAAAAAACAATATATACAACAAACTCCTGCAAAGCACCTAGCCTTGCAGGAGTTTTGTACTTTAATAAACGGAATAGAACCTATAGGATATTGTTCACCATTATTTTTTCTATTACAATTACCATGATTTAACACCCTCTAATTCTAATCAAAATTGTTATTTAATTTCTTTAATAATCGCAGAAAAACTTCCTTTTCCTCTGCCGAAAAACCTTTATAAGCCGTCACAGATACCTCTCTTGAAATAGCATTAAATTTTGCTTCTATTTGCTTTCCTCTTTCAGTAAGTATAATATAAGTGACTCTTTTATCTATTTCATTTTTCTCTTTTATGATATAACCCAAATCTAATAGTTTATTGACTAGCGGTGTTATTGTTGATTTATCCTTGCCGATTATTTGGGCAATTTGTTTCATGGTTAGTTTGCCATGATTCTCATAAAGTGCTGTAAGAATATTTCCATGAGAAGGAATTAAATCATCCAATTGATTTTCCTGTAATTGTTCCTCAATAAAATGTAACATTTTGTTCTTCGTTCTACTCATGAAGTAGATTATGTATTTATCCTTCATCTTAGCAACCTCATCATGACTCGTAAGCCTATATTTAATAACTAGTTAATTATAATTTTACGTAAAACTTCATGTCAATACAATAAATTTTAAAAAACCAATATAGTTTGACGCAAAACTATCCTATGGTATAATAGTTTTGTGTCAAACTATATGTCGAAAGGAATGTGGATGTATGTCTATAACTCAATTTAAAGCGCTAGTAGTCACAGAGGGGGATGACAATCAATTCTCAAGGAAGATTGTCAATAGAGACGTCAGCACTCTTCCTGAGGGTGATGTTCTAATCAATGTAAAGTATTCTTCTTTAAATTATAAGGATGCTCTTTCTTCTTCCGGCAATAAAGGAGTAACGCGGAAATATCCTCATACTCCAGGTATAGATGCTGCAGGTATTGTTGCCGAAAGCAAAAATGAAAAGTTCCATGCTGGAGATAAAGTGCTCGTTACAGGGTACGATCTAGGTATGAATACATCTGGGGGATATGGTCAGTATATTCAGGTCCCTGCTGATTGGGTTGTTAAATTACCCACGAATCTTTCGCTAAAAGAAACTATGATATATGGTACCGCTGGCTTTACTGCTGCTCTCTCTGTTTATAAATTGATACATGGGGGTGTTAAACCATCGGCTGGTGGCATCTTAGTAACAGGAGCAACAGGTGGCGTAGGTAGTATTGCTGTGAGTATTCTTCATAAGCTTGGTTATAGTGTCATTGCAGCTACAGGAAAGCCTGACGCAAAGGATATGTTATTACAAATAGGAGCCAAAGATATTATTCTCAGAGAAGAACTAGATGATAAATCTGGTAAAATACTCTTAAAAGGAAATTGGGCTGGTGTAATCGATACAGTAGGTGGAAATATGTTAGCAACTGCGCTGAAATCTACTAACTATGGCGGAAGTGTAACATGTTGCGGAAATGTAGCCTCTCCTGAACTATTAACCTCTGTCTATCCTTTTATTTTAAGGGGGATCACTCTATATGGAGTAGATTCAGTAATGTGTCCTATGGATTTAAGGTTAGAGATTTGGTCTTTGTTAGCTAATGAATGGAAGCCTCATAACTTAGAACAAAATGTAGAAGAAGTATCTTTAGATAATTTAAATAAAAAAATTGACTTAATTCTACAAGGGAAACTCCAAGGTAGAACTATAGTTAATCTTGATTTATAAACAACTAGAAAGATCTATAAGCAAATGCTATCTTAAGACATGGCAACACAAGACAACGGAAAGGCTCTTTTGTTTTGCTAAATGAGCCATTGTAGATTTCGAATAAGAAGAGCTGATCAAAGAACAAATATATACGACAAACTCCTGTAAAGTAGCCTAGCTTTGCAGGAGTTTTGTATTTTAATGGTAAATAGGAACAAATATACATATTGTTTTTCAAAAGAAGTTTATAAATATATATTGATGCATGTGACGAAAATGGGTTTGACTCGTCAAGAACCCCCCCTTTTGATTCTATAACAAAAAACAAGGAGGATTGCTGTGTCTGTTACATTAGAGGGAAAATTGGTAATTGGTATATCTTCCCGCGCTCTTTTCGATTTAGCTGCAAGTAATAAGATTTTTGAAGAAAAAGGAGAGGAAGAGTATACTAAATATCAGATAGAACACGAAAATGAATTACTACAGTGTGGCGTAGCATTTCCGTTGATAAAAAAATTATTAGAGCTTCGTAATCCTATAACCCAGGATACTATGGTAGAAATAATTTTGATTTCTAAGAATGACCCTAATACTGGGCTGCGGGTATTTAATTCGATTGAAAAACATGGCTTAAAAATTACTCGGGCTGCATTTTCTAGAGGGAGATCACCTTATAAATATCTACAAGCATTTAAGACAGATTTATTTTTATCTGCTAATCCAGAGGATGTAATGCTTGCACTGGAAAATGGATACGCTAGTGCTACGATTTATGAGGGAATTTATTCCGATGGGAATGATGATTTGGAAGAAATTAGAATAGCTTTTGATGGTGATGCTGTTATTTTTAGTGATGAGGCCGAAAAAATATATCAAGACATGGGGTTAATTGAGTTTCAAAAGAATGAAAGTGAAAAATGTGAAGTACCTTTAACTCCTGGCCCTTTTAAAATGTTTTTAGCGGCATTACACAATTTACAAAAAACCTATAAAAATGAAAGCCAAAAACCAATAAGAACAGCATTGGTGACGGCTCGTAGTGCACCAGCACATAAAAGGGCAATAAAAACATTGCGAGCATGGGGGATTGGTGTTGATGAAGCATTCTTCTTAGGTGGATTAGATAAGGCTGCTATTTTAGAAAGTTTTAATCCTCATATCTTTTTTGATGATCAGCATACATATTGCCTTAATGCTTCGAAGGTTGTACCTACAGGGCATGTACCAAGTGGTGTGAAAAATAAAAAACAGTCTGATGTAGAGACGTATTTAACGACTTAGGTGAAGGTTCTTTATACTCGTGTAGATAGTTCAAGGATAGTAGACTGCGGATAATAAATATATATTTTTGGAGGAAAAAATGAAGTTGAAAAATTGGCTAACAATATTCTGTACGGTATTATTGACGTTTCTAGTCTCTGGATTTGCAGATGCTTTTGAATTAAATCTTAATGTACATACAGGTGATAAGTACAATGTTCATATAGTAAATAATATTGAAACAAATATGCGCGCAAACAATAGGGAAGTACAAGTAAAGCAAGTCGTAGATATGAATTATTCTTTGGATGTGCAAGATGTAGATAAGGATAAAAATGCAACCATATATTATAGGTATGATTCCATCAAAGTTTCTTCAGAAGCTGCAGGACAGAAAATGGAGTACGATTCTGCAAGCCAGAATAATCCCCAAACTCCGTTAAGTGCCATATATAGCAGTATGATTGGGAAGGGTTTTACTGTTAAATTAGATAAAAAGGGACATTTGCTAGAAATAAATGGGGCTAATGACATCCTAAATGGAATGGCTGATAGCATGCCAGGAAATGAGGAACAAAAGAAAGCGTTTAGAAAAATAGTAGTTCAGAGCTTTGGCGATGATGCTATCAAAACAATGCTCAAAAACTCAATGGGTTACTATCCTGAGAAAAGCATTCAGATTGGTGATTCATGGGAAAGTACTTATGAAATAAAAGCGGTGTATCCTATTACAATGACGAGTAAATGGAAGCTATTAGGAGAAAAGAATGGGCTGCTATCTGCTGACCTACAGGCAAGTATAGCTACTACGCCTAATAGTCAGGGAGTAGAGTTCATGGGAGTAAAGTCAAATGTAAATTTAAGTGGCGATTGTGTGGGAAGTTTCAATATTAATAAGAGTAACGGTCTTATTCAAAATGGAACTATGGTCGAGAATATAAATGGGGAAATTGAAGTATCGAACCCGGCAAAAGCAGAAGAAGTAAAGCTTCCAATAAAAATAGTCGCAAAAATTACCTGCGAAACTACAAAACAATAAATTAAGTAGCCCAGCATTTTAATGCTGGGTTTTCTATTTAGGATAAATGTAGTATTAGTTTATGACTAATTCTTAAAGGGTTTTGAAAGTTCCATCGGCTAAAACCGGATTTGTTCTAGTTATGTAGCTCCTAGAATATGATTATTCTAGGAGCTATTTTTATAAAAATAGTAAGGAAACTATGCGTGACTTGATATGGGGGGGCGCAGTGATGAGCCGAGAAAAGGGAACAGTGTATACACCTCAAAAAAAGCAGGAATATGTTACATGGAATCCTCATGACCGGAAACTGGAGGTATTTTTAAATTCTACCTATGACGCCATGATTGCGGTGGACGAGCATGGAATTATTAGCTTGTTTAATTGTGCTGCCGAACGGCTTTTGATGGTTAAAGCTGAGGACATGCTAGGAAGGTTGGTAAGCGAGGTCGTTCCTGGTACTCGTTTACCTTTAGTACTCAGTTCGGGTATTTCTGAACTTAACCAACAACAAACGATTGGCCACTTACGAATCATAACCAATCGTATGCCAGTTCGTGATAGTGACAATAAAATTATCGGGGCGGTAGCTGTCTTCCGGGATATTACCGATATAATCAATTTATCGGGAGAAATTACTAGTATAAAAGAAATGAAAATACTACTAGAATCAATTATTGAATCCTCGCAAGATGCTATTTCAGTTGTGGATCGAGACGGAAGAATCATTCTAGTCAATCCGGCCTATACAAGTCTTGTTGGTTTGAGTAAGGACGAGGTGTTGGGGAAATCTCCAACGATTGATATTTGTGAAGGGGAAAGTATGCATATTAAGGTAATGAAGACATTAGTACCTGTGCGTGGTGTTCCCTTGCAGGTAGGACCCCAAAGCAAAGAGGTCATTGTCAATGCTGCTCCCCTTATTATAAATGGAGAATTACAAGGCAGTGTAGCCGTTGTGCATGATGTTTCTGAAATACGTCAACTAAACGAAGAATTGGGACGGATGAAATGCCTCATCCGAAAAATTCAAAGTCGCTATACCTTTGATGACATTGTGGCCCAGGGATCAGCCATGTTAAATACGATAGAATTAGCTAGGCGGGCCGCTAATACGCCAGTGACCGTCTTGTTAACTGGTGAAACAGGGACAGGCAAGGAACTTTTTGCTCACGCCATTCACCATGCCAGTCAACGTAAAAATAACCTTTTTGTTCGAGTCAATTGTGCTGCTCTGACCGAATCACTGCTGGAAAGTGAATTGTTTGGCTATGAAGAAGGTGCTTTTACTGGTGGTCGCAAAGGTGGTAAAAAAGGCCTATTTGAAGAAGCCGATGGTGGCAGCATTCTTCTAGATGAAATCGGAGAAATTTCATTAGCTGTGCAAGTTAAACTACTCAGGGTACTGCAAGAAAAGGAAATTGTGCGGGTTGGCGGGGCCAAACCCATTCCCGTCCAAATACGTGTTATTGCTGCAACGAATCGTGATTTGTTCCTTGATGTAAAAAAAGGCTTATTTCGGGAAGATTTATACTACCGCCTTAATATTTTTCCTATCGCTATTCCGCCATTGCGTCAACGGCTGGATGAGATGCCGCATTTAGTAGATTTTTTACTTAAAAAACTGAATCAAGAATATGGACGTAATGTACAAATGGTATCGAATGATGCCTTACAGACTCTAAGCAACTATCTTTGGCCGGGAAATATTCGTGAGCTAGAGAATGTTTTAGCCCGTGGCATGATTAACATGCGGTTTAGCGAAAGTACCATGCTATTTTCTCATTTGCCACAGTTACTACCCTTGGCTGGGAGTTGTGACATGGCTAAAATATCAAATGTCAATACCAGTACCCTAGCCGAGACGTTGGAAAGGGCTGAGTATGAGGCAGTTGTGACGGCACTATCAGCAAATGAAGGCTGCAGGGAGAATACTGCTAAACAATTAGGAATATCCCTGCGTAATCTTTACTATAAAATTAAGAAATATAACATTGCTTCTGGATAACTAATTTTGAAAAAAGTTGCACAAATGCAATGCAAATTTCTTCAACACCTGCAAATTTTTGCAGGTGTTTTTTGTATTCAATGTTATTTACATTGAATGGTAGGACTGGCATATTTCTTGCAATTACTAGTATTAGGAATTGGTCAAATGAAGAGGGGGATATTAATGGAAATTTTTGAATATCTTGTAAAAAATGAGTATGAACAATTGCTAATGTGTCATGATCCAGCTTCTGGACTAAAGGCTATTATTTGTGTTCATGATACGACTCTTGGCCCGGCACTGGGCGGCACGAGAATGTGGAATTATGCCAGCGAGGAAGAGGCTATTATGGACGCCTTGCGTCTGGCACGGGGGATGACATATAAAAATGCAGCGGCAGGACTCAATATTGGTGGTGCAAAAGCAGTCATTATCGGTGATTCGAAAAAAGACAAGAGCGAAGCCTTATTCCGAGCCTTCGGACGATATGTTGAGGGGTTAGGCGGGCGTTATATTACAGCAGAAGATGTTGGTACCTGTGTTGAAGATATGGATTATATTCGTATGGAAACCCATAACGTGGCAGGATTGGGATCAGTTGCCGGTTCTAGCGGTGATCCTTCACCGATGACGGCTTATGGCACATGGAAAGGCATCAAGGCATGCGCTAATGCTGTATGGGGAAGTGATTCTCTGGCGAGAAAGGTGATCGCAGTACAAGGGTTAGGTCATGTTGGATATGCTCTTTGCAAACTGTTACATGATGAAGGGGCTACTCTATATGTCACTGATATTAACGAAGATAATGTAATGCGGGTAGTAAAAGATTTTAGTGCCACCGCCGTTAAGCCAGAAGAAATCTATGATGTTAACTGTGATATTTTTTCACCATGTGCCTTAGGGGCTATTATTAATGATACAACAATCCCAAGACTGAATTGTTGTATTATCGCTGGGGCTGCGAATAATCAGCTAAAAGAAGAGCGACATGGCGATATTCTAGAAAGAAAAGGAATTCTTTATGCCCCTGATTTTATCATCAATGCCGGTGGAGTAATAAACGTATGTGATGAATTGCTGGAAGGTGGATACAATCGGGAGCGGGCGATCCGAAAAGTGGAAACCATTTATGAAAATGTAAAAAAAGTTATTGCCATAGCTCAAAGAGATAATGTTCCGACTTATAAAGCTGCTAATACTCTAGCCGAAGAGCGTATAAGGGTTATGCGTCAAGTGAAAAAGACCTATCTGAAGGCAAAGTAATAGATAAGTTTCCTATGGGAGGGGAATTCATGGTTCCCACACAAGAATATAAAACGAAGCTTGTTTCGGCGGAACAAGCAGTAAAGATCGTTAAATCTGGCGATTGGGTTGATTACAATTTTGCATTGGCCCAGCCTATCTTATTGGATAAGGCCTTGGCGAAGCGTAAGGCTGAACTTTGGGATGTTAAAGTTAGGGGCGGATTAATGCTAAGTCCTTTAAGAATTGTTGAACTAGATCCTACCAGAGAACATTTTTGCTATAACAGCTGGCATTTTAGTGGTTATGAGCGGCAGTTAAATGCGCAAGGGCTTTGCAATTATATCCCGATGATATACCGTAACTTGCCACTGTTTTATCGCAAAAGTTTGGAAGTAGACGTGGCGATGTTTACTGTTCCACCAATGGACGCAGATGGTTACTTTAATTTTTCCCTGACAAATTCCGCAACTAAAGCACTAACGGATCAAGCTAAAATCATAATTCTTGAAATCAATGAAAAACTTCCGATTGTTGCAGGTGGGCGGGAAAATTCCATCCATATCAGTGAAGTGGATTACATCGTTGAAGGTGATAATCCGGAATTGCCAGTTATTAACCCTATAAAAGCCTCAGAGACGGATGAGAAGATTGCTCAATATATCATGGGGGAAATAGGTGATGGCGCGACAATTCAACTAGGGGTTGGCGCGCTGCCTAATGCAGTGGGGACAATGATTGCAAGATCCGATTTAAAGAATTTGGGCTTACATACAGAGATGTTGGTCGATGCTTATATGATGATGAGTCGGGCTGGTAAAATAACAAATCAACTAAAAAATAGTAATAAGGGTCAAGGTGTGTTCTCGTTTTGCGCCGGTAGTAAAGAGCTGTATGACTGGGTTAAGGGCAACCCTAAGCTCTCCTCTTACCCGATTGATTACACCAATGATCCCCATGTTATGGCGCAAATTGATAATTTGGTAACAATTAATAATTGTGTTGAAATTGATATATTTGGTCAAGTTACCTCAGAAACGTCTGGTAGCCGTCAGATTAGCGGTACCGGAGGGCAATTGGATTTTTTAACTGGGGGTTATTTATCATCAGGAGGAAAAAGCTTCATTTGCTTTACGTCCACCTTTAAAGATAAAAAAACGGGACTCGTAAGGTCGCGTGTTTTGCCAAGTTTACCAGAGAGTTCGATTGTGACAAATCCTCGCACTCAGGCCCACTATTTTGTAACGGAGTGGGGAATTGCTGATCTAGCAGGACGATCTACCTGGGAGAGAGCTGAACGGTTGATTAACATTGCTCATCCAGGGTTTCGCGAAGAATTGATATGTGGTGCTGAAAGACTAGGGATATGGCGCAGAAGCAATAAATTGCATTTATAAATATTTCTAAAAAGTGATTAGGGGGAATGTATTGTGCCAAAACCAGTGTTTCGAGAAGAACGCTGTAAGGGTTGTGAACTTTGTCGTGATGCTTGTCCGCAAAAGATTATTGTTATGTCTGATACATTTAACAGTAAGGGCTACCAGCCAGCCACCTGTCCCGATACTCTCAAGTGTATTGGCTGTGCATTGTGCGCAAAGACTTGCCCAGACGTAGTCATTGAAATTTACAAGTAGATTGGAGTGAGAAATATGGCCGAAAAAATATTAATGAAAGGCAACGAGGCGATTGGTGAAGCTGCGGTAGTTGCGGGCTGCAAATATTACTTTGGATACCCGATTACTCCCCAGTCGGAGTTAATTGAATATATGGCCAAGCGCTTGCCCGAAGTAGGCGGTACTTTTTTACAGGCAGAAAGCGAAATTGCAGCGATTAATATGGTTTATGGTGCTGCTGGTGCCGGCGGCAGAGTCATGACTTCCTCATCCAGTCCTGGAATGAGTCTTAAACAGGAAGGGATTTCCTATATTGCGGCTGCAGAATTGCCTTGTGTAATTGTTAATATTATGAGAGGCGGTCCAGGGTTAGGTGGCATACAACCTGGGCAGGCAGATTATTTTCAAGCTACTAAAGGTGGTGGCCATGGAGACTATCACGTAATTGTAATCGCTCCTAACAGTGTGCAAGAAATGGCTGAATTAACAATACATGCTTTTAACTTGGCAGACCAATATTTAAATCCAGTGATGATCTTAGGCGATGGTGCCCTAGGGCAAATGATGGAACCAGCCAGCTTTCATGACATGCCTGTATTATCTGTGGAAAAACCCTGGGCGACAACTGGCATGGGTGAACGGAGTAAGCCTAATATCATCAATACCCTACAATTGAAACCAGAAATGCTGGAGCAAGCTAACAATAGACTGCAAAAGAAGTATGCCATACTCCAAGAAAAAGAAACTCGGTGGGAAGAAATTCATACTGAAGATGCTGAGATTATAATTGTTGCTTACGGAATTGCTTCTCGCATTGCATTTACAGCTGTAGAAATGGCTAGAGCCGAGGGGCTCAAAGTAGGTTTATTCCGACCTATCACCTTGTGGCCTTTTCCTAAGGACGCATTAGCGAAGGTTGTTAGAGGAGCAGCAGCTGTTCTAACGGTTGAGCTTAGTGCCGGACAAATGGTGGAAGATGTAAGTCTTGCGATTCAATGTGCTAAGCCAGTTCATTTTTATGGTCGCACCGGTGGTATGATAATGAGTCCCAAAGAAATTTATCAACAGATACTCAAATTATTTGAGACCAAAGGGGGCAAATAACATGGTGGAGAAGTTGTTTGCAAGACCTCAATCTCTAGTTGATGTAGCAACTCATTATTGCCCAGGTTGCCAGCATGGAATTATCCATCGTTTGGTAGCTGAAGTGATTGATGAATTAGAAATACAGAAGACAGCAATCGGTGTGGTACCAGTAGGGTGTTCGGTTTTGGCATATAATTATTTTAATGTGGACACTCAGCAAGCGGCTCATGGCCGTGCGCCAGCAGTGGCCACCGGGATAAAACGGGTACATCCAGATAAAGTCGTGTTTACTTACCAAGGAGACGGCGATGCTGCAGCCATTGGCACAGCAGAAATGATCCATGCGGCTGCCCGGGGCGAGAAAATAACAGCAATATTTGTGAATAATGCTATTTATGGCATGACTGGTGGTCAATTAGCACCGACTACATTAGTAGATCAAGTAACGGCTACCAGTCCTTATGGACGTCAAAGCTCCTCGGCTGGTTGGCCTATACGTTTGTCTGAAATGTTAGCAACTCTTGATGGGGCAAAGTTTATTGCCCGTGTTTGTGTCAATGATCCTGCCAATATGGCGAAGGCTAAGACTGCAATTAAAACAGCCTTCCAAGTACAAATTCGCGGAGAAGGGTTTGCCATGGTAGAGGTTTTGGCTACTTGTCCAACTAACTGGGGTAAATCCCCTGTAGATGCCAAAAAGTGGCTGAAGGAAAATATGATTCCACAATTTCCGCTCAATGTTTATAAAAATGTTCAGGGGTGAGAAGATGCGACACGAAATTATTATTTCAGGCTTTGGCGGTCAAGGGGTTATGGTTATGGGCCAGTTGTTAACTTATGCAGGGATGCTGGAAGGTAAGCATGTGTCTTGGATGCCTTCTTATGGTCCTGAAATGAGGGGGGGGACCGCAAATTGCTCCGTCATTATTGATGAAAGATCCATAGGTGCGCCGATGGTTACTGAACCGACGGCCGCAGTGGTCTTAAATTTACCCTCTCTTGATCGATTTGAACAAACAGTACAGAGCAAGGGCGTTCTCATTATTAATAGTTCACTCATTGATAAACCTGTTCAGCGTTCTGATATTCATGTTTATAATGTACCCATAAATGATATTGCGACAGAACTAGGCAGCCCTAAGGTGATCAATGTGGTCGCTTTAGGGGCCCTGCTAGCCGCTACGAATGCCGCCACAATGGAAGCGGCTGTTACTGCTTTTGCTAAAAAGTTCGCCTCTAAACCTCAGATTGTGGAGCTAAATAAAGAAGCCATGATAAGAGGCTACAAAGCAGTAGAGAACATTGGTATTGAATAATCGTCTTATAAACAAATAATAATATAACGGCAAACTCCTGCAAAGCAGCCCAGCCTTGCAGGAATTTGTTTTTTGCTAAGTATCGACCAATATTAAAATTAGCAAATTGCTACCGAGTGAAAATCTATGAATAGTCAATAATAATGTATGTTAAATGTAGCTAGGGGGATATTATTTTCGTACTGGTATAAGCTGGCACTATCAATGTGTAGATGATATACTTTTAGTAAACATTTTGTATAGGAAAAGGAGTATATTGATATGATTGCGAATGAAGATGAGCATTCTTTGACTGCTATTCAATGGTTTAATAAAGGGTATGATTATGATATTAAAGAGGATTACGATAATGCCATTTTCGCGTATACTAAGGCGATTGAGTTAAATCCCCAAGATCCGGATGCTTTCATTAATCGTGGGGTTATTTATGATATTAAAGGCGAATATGATCTAGCGATTATAGATTATACAAAAGCAATTGAGTTAGATCCGCTAGATGCCGATACTTATACTAACCGAGGCGTTATTTATGATAACAAAGGCGAATATGACCTAGCGATTCTAGATTATACCAAGGCCATTGAGTTAAATCCACAGGGTGCTGATGCTTATGCTAATCGGGGAGTTATTTATGATAATAAAGGTAAATCCGACTTAGCGTTAGCGGATTATATGAAAGCCATTGAATTAAATCCACAAGATGCGGATTCTTATTTTAATAAGGCAACGATTTGTAAAAAATCAGGACATGACTCCGAGGCGTTAGAGGCTTATAACTTATTTATACGTTATACACCTTCTGAAGATCCTAATGTAGAAAAAGCGAAACAGCGAATAAAGGAACTTGGTGGTACAATCTAATACCGCAAACCAGCTACTTTACTATCTGATAATTTAGGATTCCCTGCATTAGAAAATAGACGATTTTGAATTTGTGCCATGATTATCATCATGGCTTTATTTTTTTGCGACATAATGATTTTATAAATTAGCAAATTTTCCCCATTTTATCTAAGCTGGTATTGTAAAAATATAATAGGCTCCACCAATTGGTGGAGCCTATTATATTTTTAATTGAAAGAAAAAAGTTACGTAAAGATTGTGAAAGTTTATAATGATTGATAACGTTTAACAAAAGGTAGGACTGACTCGAAAGAACCGTTCCTGGGAGTCTTTACGGTATCCTTTCATCAAATTTTCAGTTTAGTTTGCTACACTGAATTAGCAAAAAGGATCGTTCATAAAAATACTATAACTGGTTCAAATAAAAAAATATCCAATTGATTTTAATAAGCTATTTATAAAGTAATGATTATTTAATGAAAAAGGGGGGCCAATCCATGCAAGTCTATGTTCAGTTAGGTGCAAAGATCTATGATAACAATACGTTTAGTGCTTATCGGCGTATGGCAGTATTTATTGCCAGGTCGCTACTCAATCATAAGCAAATGCAGGACATCAGGCAATTTTTTCAACTAAATTCCATACGGCAGGATATCATTGCAGCCAACCCCTTTATTTTTGAGCAAGTAACACGCAGTATTTTCTATCGCCAATCCATTTTTGCCGAAAGAGTGGCTTTAATAAAAAAGCACTTTGTCTTCCTTGAGGCTAAATTTACGCAAGCGGCGTTGCAACATCTATATATTGGAGAAGGCATTACGCTATGGCGTGATAATTATAGGGATGAAACTTTATCATTGAAGTTGCAATTTAATGAGGGGCATAACAAAGAAGGGTTAATGGGAATTACACTTGAGCTTGGAGAAAAAATGATTTATCAGATCATCTTTTGGGTTTCTTCAGACGAAAATGACGAAATGGGGCTGAGGATCGGCGCTATACAGGGATCGAGGGGAGGATTAGATACTGCGCGGGATTTGACAAAACATTTTTACGGACTTCGGCCTAAAAATTTCATAATTCAGGCATTGCGGGTAGTTGCCGGTCAGATAGGAATTGATCGAATCTATACAGTATCGAATTATGGATTTTATGCTAATAATCATATTCGCATTGATCGTAAGTTGAAAACTTCGTTAGATGTTTTTTGGGAAGAAATAGGAGGGAGAAAATGCGATGATCCGCGTTTTTATGAAATCCCTATGACTGAGCCGCGAAAAAAGTTAGAGGAAGTTAAATGTTCTAAACGAAAGCTCTATCGAAATAGGTTTGCTATGCTAGATACAATTGAGGAAACGATTATAAAATCCTTAGAACCGCATCAAATACCGCAAGCAGCTACTGACATAGTCTGAATAACTTAGAGTTCCCTTCATTAGAGAATATACGGATTTTAAATTTGTGCCATGCATATCATGGCCTTATTTTTTTGCATACAAAAGGGCCATCCATGAGATTTACAGGCATTTCGAAAACTGGCTATGTTAAGAGAATGAAATCTGGACCTTTTCTAAGACCAGTTTGCATGTTGTAATAGAAATATCACGTGCACGAGGTTAAAAACGAGATTCGGGAGGTTACAATGGGACTAATTAAAAGGGTAGGTATTTTCTTATTTAATGGTGTAGAATTAATGGATTTTGCTGGGCCATATGAAGTATTTACGGCTGCAAATCTTATGGCACCACAACAGTATTTTGATGTTTTTACAGTGAGTGAACAAAAGGGAGAGATTCGCACTAGCAATGGACTGATCGTAAAAGCCGATTACGATTTTTCTGATTGCCCACAGACAGATGTACTCGTGATACCTGGGGGAGATATTCGACCGGAGCTTGTTTCTAGTAAAACCATCTCGAAATGGATTGAAAGCCAAAATCGGCATACAGAAATCACTTTTTCTGTATGTAATGGGGCGATGTTGCTTGCCAAAGCAGGTTTGCTTAAAGGCTTGGAGGCTACTACCCATCATTACTTTTATGACAAACTATCTGAAATCGATTTATCTATTAATGTCGTTCAGAAGAGTCGCTATGTTGATACTGGGAAGATCGTCACTTCTGCGGGAATCTCTGCTGGTATTGATGCAGCGTTACACATTGTGTTAAGGATATTTGGTGAAAAAGTCGTTTCACATGCGATTGATATTATGGAGTATGAAAGTGCTGCTTATAGAAATGATGGAAACAAATAGTTAAATTTAACTTCATATAGTATTTAAATGATCGGATTTTCAAGGTTGTGGCTGGGAGTTTCTCAATACGAATATCCTTTCATAAAAGAAGACTCATCAACTTGGTGAGTCTTCTTTCATTTACTGTTTTGTCTTACTATTGGGCTGGAACAAATTTACTTGGATGAAATGGCCAATAAAATGGAATTATAAGCCGAGTGAGTGTTTACATATTCTGATGGAAGGAGGAGGTGCTGGGATGAGGTTTGGCATACCCCAATCGCCAAAGCAGCGCCGTCCAAAAGCTGCAGCGTCTTCTATAGCCACTAATTTTGTGCATTTACGAAACCCATATGTAATGGCCTGGTGGTCTGCCGCCTTTCCGGGGTTTGGCCATGTAAGCCTCGGTAATTACGTAATTGGCTTTTTGATGTTTGGCTGGGAGATGTTAGTCAATACGCAGGCGAATGTTAATCTTGCCATATTATACAGTTTTACCGGTCGTTATGATATGGCAAAAGAGGTTGTGAACAATAGATGGCTTGTCCTGTACGCTCCAGTTTGGGTTTTTTGCATTTGGTCAAGTTATCGATTGACGGTTGATTTAAATAAATTATCTATTTTGGCTGACCGGAATCATTCTCCGATTGACGCAGCATATATGTCCTTTTTCGAAATTAATATTTTAGAAAAACGTAGCCCCTGGGTTAGTGTCTTGTGGACCGCTCTTACGCCAGGCCTTGGACATCTTTATACCCACCGGATACCAACTGGGTTTTTTATATTAATCTGGTGGATAGCAATGGTCTACTTCTCCCATCTGCTTCAGGCAGCTCAATTTACCGTTTTGGGAGAATTTGAGCAGGCTAAGATGGTTCTAGATCCTGAATGGTTTATTTATATGCCTTCGTTGCTCGGATTTGCCGTGTACGATGTTTATGTTAATGCTGTAGAGTATAATCGGTTGTTTGAACGGGAACAGGCTCAATACCTGATTCGGGAGTATCAAACTCCAGACTATAACATGCCTAAGTAGGAGGGCTGATTATGCACGTCGTTGCGTCGTTTGAACACTCTAATTTCCTGGAACTTGCCATTACCGATCTAGAACAAAAAGGGATAGAAAAAAAACGGATATGCGCTATACCATTAAATAAGATGGTGAAAGAACGAAGGCTCTTCGATACACTCCATCGGGCTGACGGACAGAGCATGTTTGACTTGCCCGCTATTTTGGCAACCATTTTTATGACGCTGGGTGTCATGTGGGGATTCATGTGGAAGTGGGGACCAATAATATGGGGTTTGCTGTCCTTTTTGGGCGGGATTGCGTTGGGATTCATCATAAAATATTTCCTCTACAAAAACAGCTTGAAGGAGAGCTTCCGCTGCAACACCGAGGTCGTTCTAATCGTGGACTGTAAGCCGGATGAGGTTGAAACCGTGGAAACCGTATTATTCAATCACCTGGCAATTGGAGTTGGCAGAAAGTAATAGGTATGTGAAAAACTATGAATCATTATGGTCAAACTGTCGATATGGTTTTTTACTTCCTAGTATTGAATGATTCCAGTTTAGTTAGATTTTGGAATGAGGAGGCACTATAAGCTATGATAAACATACCTGATTCAGCAGTCAAAATAATTCAAACACAATCTGTTTTTACTGAAATGAGAATGCAACAGTGGCTTCAGGATTCCGTATTTACCTGGCAATGGTGGCTCCTTGTGACATTGTTCATTACTCCTTGGATTTTATGGTGGTTTGTTGTAGATAAGAAACGCTTTCCAGCGATTGTTTTGCTAGGTACTTTTGTTCTTGCGACCTCCTCATGGATGGATGACCTAGGGACTGATTTGATTCTGTGGTACTATCCATATAAGTTACTGCCCGTTTACCCCCAATTGGTTCCTATAAACTATGCAGTAATACCAGTAACCTATATGCTAATTTACCAATATTTTCGCCCGTGGCGTTCCTATATAATGGCAATGGCTATCATGGCAGCACTCTTTTCTTTTGTTGCTGAACCTGCCCTAGCGTACTTAGGTATGTACAAAGTACTAAAGTGGCAGTATTATTATTCCTTTCCGATTTACATATTAATTGCTATCAGTCATAGGTGGATAGTTGAAAAAGTTTTTGCAATAAACCGCCAGCATATGATGTAAAATCCTAACCTGATTATCAATCACGAAATACTGGAGGAAAATCATATCATACTCCGAATAAGAAGAGCTGATCAAAAAAATATATATACGATAAACTCCTGCAAAGCAGCCTAGCTTTGCAGGAGTTTTGTATTTTAATGGTAAATAGAAATATAGGAGTAGGATCTGTCCTTGTAATTTTTCTGGATTCTGTGGGCATTAGAGAAAACAAGATGATTGTAAGGAGAATGAGTATGGTAAATTCGTTAGTTGATGAAGCGGTAAGAAAATTCTCGGAAGGTTACTCATGTTCTCAGGCAATATTGACGGTATACGGAAAACAGTTTGGCATTGACGAAAAAACTGCACTACGTTTAGCGCGTTCTTTTGGTGGTGGCATGGCTCGTACTTGTCAAACATGTGGAGCCGTAACTGGTGCATATATTGTCTTGGGACTCAAAAACGACTGTGAAGATGAAAAGGTCGCAAAAGAAAGAACTTATGCTCTTGTTCAAGACTTCGCGCAGCGATTTAAGGAAAGGCATGGAGATGTAAATTGTCAGCAGTTACTAGGTTGTGACCTTGGTTTACCCGAAGGCCAGGATTACTTTAAAAATAATAAATTAATTGGTAAATGTAGGGGATTAGTAAAGGATGCCTCCATAATATTGGAGGAGTTACTTTAAGTATCTTGAAGTAAAAGGAAGTATATTGAAAACCATTACCATTGTAGCGGTAATGAGCTCCTATCAGTTTATTTAACTGGTAGGAGCTATCTTTTTGTATATCTCAATAAAAAATGTCTATTTTGCAAAAAAACATTGATAAGGTTTTCTGTGTGATGAATGATAGTATAATTTGGACTTATACTAATAGCAAGAAAGGAGAGTATTATGTCACAAGAAAGCTATCAAATGGTTGAGAATCAGAATATCCAAGAATTTTTGCAGATGCGTGAAAGCGAAACCATTGAGTTCAAAGAGAAGTGGGAAGATAACAGTGGTTTAAAAGCATTGTCCGCATTTGCAAATACCAGAGGTGGATTGCTTCTTGTTGGAGTGACAGATGATCATCAGTTAGGAAGATGGAAAGTATCGGATAGGGAGTTAGAGCAAATTGTTGGTAAAATTCATGATGTACTTAGGATTCACCCACAGGAGATTCAACGTATCTCGGCAACTGAAGATAGCGAAATCCTCTTGATAAAAATGCCAGTTGCTCCTATTCCCATGCCGTTTTTAGGACGTTACTATCGTCGGGTTGGCAATAGCTCTCGTGAAATTTTACCAAGCGATCTGGGGAATTTTTTACTAGAACGTTTGGGAACATCTTGGGATTCTTTAATTGATGAATATAAAACAGATATTGATGATAATGCGATAGAAACGTTTGTCAAGTTGGCTCGAAATCGTCTGCCTTCGATTTCAACTGAAGAAGAAACAAGAAATATGTTAGAAAAATTAAGGCTAATTGTGGACGGTAAGCTAACCCGGGCAGCAGTTTTCTTATTCACCATAAATCCGCAGTTATATTTTCCGAATACGCTGGTACGTATCGGGAGATTTAAAGATGCTGTAACGATGGTTGATGATAAAATAGTAGAAGGTAATTTGTGGCAGCAAGTTGACAGTGTTATGAAACAACTGATGCAATATATTCAGGTGCGCTATGAGATACCAAAAGAAATCCAAAAGACTGCTGGTTTAGCAACGGTTCAACGACGAGAAATCTGGGATTATCCCATTGATGGTTTGCGTGAAGCCGTGATGAATGCCTTGGTACATAGAGATTATATGAGTATGGAAAACATTCATATTCGTGTATTTGATGACCGCGTAGTTATTACTAATCCTGGTGGCTTACCAGAAGGGCTGACGATTGAAGATTTAAAAAAAGATGAACATCCGTCTGTACCACGAAATCCTTTGCTTGCTCAAGTAGTTTATTATGCTAATCTTATCGAAAAGTGGGGTACTGGCATAACGCGGCTCCGAACGGCTTTTCGTGATCAGGGATTGCTTGAACCTGAATTTGAAGCTTCTTCCACGCGATTTGCAATTACTTTGCATAAAGGTCTCTTTCAAGAAAAACGGATACTTGATGTAGAATTAACGGAGCAGCAAAAAAAAGTAATTGTTTTTGTTAAGGAAAACGGCAAAATCACCAACAAAGATTATCGCCAGATAACGGGACAATCAGATGAATCTGCGCGTGTTACGTTTAAAGATTTAATGGAAAAAGGTGTCTTAAAGAACTATGGAAAAGGGCGTAGCAGCCACTACAAATTAAATGAAGTTGGCGATTAACTGGCGATTAGTTGGTGATTAATTGGCGATTAAAATATTAGATAATAACGAGTATTTCATCACTCTATCTTGATACAGTTGTTAACGCTGTGTCAAACATCCAATGATAAAGACAAACTCCTGCAAAGCAGCCCTTGCAGGAGTTTTGTATTTTAATGGTAAATAGAATAGAAATATAGACTGTTTTTTGAAAGAAAAGCTTATTGTTATATTGTTGGCACGAGACAAGAAAAACGATTAGACCAGCGGACCGTCCTCGTGATTTTAATAAACTTGAAAAGAGGTATACCATGGGAAAAATTAAATTAGCACTCATTGGCTGCGGCAATCTTAATGAAATAGTAGCTAATTCATTGAAGGATGGCTATTTGCCGGAATATGAACTCATTGCTGTTCTGGGGAGAGACTGGGGTCTTGCAAAAGCATTCGCTGAACGCCACGACTGCAAGGCCTGTGCAGATATTGATGAACTTATGGCGATGAAGCCAGATTTTACGGCTGAAGCTGCATCAGTAAAAGCCGTACAGGACTACACTGAAGCAATCTTGAACGGCGGCTCAAACTTCGTTGTGCTGTCAATCGGCGCCTTTGCTGACAATGAATTTTACGAGCGCATAAAAAATACTGCCTCTCAGAAGAAGCGCCGCGTATACATCGCCAGCGGTGCCGTAGGCGGCTTTGACATTCTGCGTACAGCCGCGCTGATGAGCCCGATTACAGCTTCTATCGCCTCACAGAAAGCACCGGCTGGGTTTAAAAATACACCGCTTTTCACTGATGAATTAATGGACATCACAGTAGCGAAGCAGGTATTCAGCGGCACAACCAAGGAAGCAATAGCAATACTGCCAACTAAGGTGAACGTGGCAATCGCTACCGCTCTTGCCAGCGCTGGTCCAGAAAATACAACCATGAATATCAAAGCTGTGCCAGGCTTTAAAGGCGATGAATATAAGATTGAAATAAAAGGCGAAGAAGTACGCGCCGAGCTCAACATCTATTCCCGCACCAGCGCTATTGCTGCCTGGAGTGTAATAGAAGTTTTGCAAAATGCCGTAGCGCCGATTGTATTTTAGGAGGTATTATGTTTAAAAAATTAGTTGCCATAGAACCGGTAAATCTGATTCCATCAGCGAAGCAGAAACTTCATAATTATGCAAAAGAAGTAGTGTTGTTTGATGATGTTCCAAAGGACGATGCGGAAATAATCCGTCGAATTGGCGATGCTGATGCCGTACTGGTCAGTTATACCAGCCGTATAGAAAAGAGGGTATTTGATGCCTGCCCCAATATCCGTTATATCGGAATGTGTTGTAGCCTATATTCCGAAGCAAGCGCCAATGTAGATATTCGCACTGCCCGTGCCAGCGGTATCACAGTGTACGGCGTTCGCGATTACGGTGACCAGGGCGTTGTCGAATACATAGCCAGTGAACTCATCCGCTATCTCCACGGTTTCGGTGATAAACAGTGGCAGGAAATGCCGGTAGAGCTTACCGATTTAAAAATCGGTATAGTTGGACTCGGAACTTCCGGTCAGTTGATTGCTGCCGGTCTTCAGGCACTAGGAGCTGATTTATATTATTTCAGCCGCACCCGCAGGCCGGAACAGGAAGCAAAAAATATCAAATACCGACCGTTGAAAGAACTGTTGAATATAGTTGATGTTGTTTGCAGTTGCCTTAATAAAAATGTTATCTTATTCCATGATGAACAATTTGAATGGCTTGGCAATCACAAAATAATGTTCAACACTTCCATCGGCCCGTCCCACGATATCTCTGCCCTTATCAAGTGGCTTGAGTATGGTAATAACGAATTCTTCTGCGATACTGCAGCCGCTCTTGGGGATGATACCGGCAGACTTCTTGCCAGCCCCCATGTAAATTGCATGAACAAGTCATCTGGCCTTACCAGCCAGGCATTTGACCGCCTCAGCGAAAAAGTATTGAAAAATATCGAAACATTTCTAAATGAAAATAATCTATAAACGTATGTCTAAATAAGAAGTGTCCAAAACAATGTGCAACGATAAACTCCTGCAAGATTAGCTTTGCAGGAGTTTTGTATTCTCATGGTAAATAAAAAGAAATGAAATATTAGAAAAACTTTTCAATGTGAGGAAATAGGAGTAGTTGTATGAGTTGGAAATTAAAAAGATTTGAGGATCTTTCGATTGATGAATTATACAAAATTTTACAAGCAAGAATGAGTGTTTTTGTTATAGAACAAAAATGTTTTTATTCTGAACTTGATGGAAAAGATCAGGTGGCATATCATCTGTTTAAAGAAGAAGGGGAAGAAATTGTTGCGTATTTAAGGATTTTTTCCTGTGGGTTAGCGTATCCCCAAGCTTCTTTTGGGCGAGTATTTGTTCAAAAAGAATATAGAAACCAAGGTATTGCCCAAGAGTTAATTAAAAGAGCGCTTTATTTTATGCAAACACAATTGCATGAAAAGGTTATTAAAATCCAGGCACAAGCTTATCTGCAGAATTTTTATGCTTCTTTTGGTTTTAAAGCCGTATCGGAGGTTTATTTAGATGATGATATTCCCCATATTGACATGATTTTGGAAGGCAAATATAAAAAGTTTATGACCCGGTAGTATTGATATTTAAGTTAAATTTATAAACACCCTTGGGGCGGGCTATCGTTTTAATTTCTAATGATTATTTAAGATGAATCGGAGGAAAAGATATTATTGGTAATAGCGAAAAGGTTTAATCCTTGTGTAATAAGGGTTAAAGCCTTTTTTACATTTATGGTATTGAAGTTCCTACATGTGCCTGATAAAGTTGCATTTTAAATTGGAACCACATGGGGTGATCAAGAATATAATTAAACTGGAGTGTGAGTAACAAGAAGAGGTGTAAATTTATGAATTTAAGTGCTTGTAAATACAAGGATGAGTTCCCGTTGAAAACAATAACTAAGATACGAAATATACTAACGAGCTTAAATATTCTTACAGTTGAAACTGGATGGAAGAACTCAGCGGATGGGTTCTACTCCGTCACGGTTACGATTAGGAACACAAATCTTGCTACAAATGGAAAAGGTACAACATACGAATACGCTTTAGCAAGTGCTTACGCAGAATTTATGGAACGGCTTCAAAATCAGGCATTCTTTCGGCTTAATTATGATTTAAAGGAAGGTGCTCTTCGGTATCAGGGGTTTTATTATGCTCCGGATGAGCAGAGGATTAGTATGGATGATTTCCTTACCAGCGGTGAGGAGTGGTCCAGCATTCAAATTAATAAAATGCCTATGGATATTGATGTGCAAGAAGTGCTTAGAAAGTGGCAGCAAGTTTCTTACGAGAAAGTTCCATCAGACTTTATTGCCTTACCATATCTTAATATCAGCAGCGGACATATATCTCACATACCAATAAAGATGGTTTCAAAAATGTATATGTCCAATGGAATGTGTGCTGGTAATACACCAGAAGAGGCATTGGTTCAGGGACTATCGGAGGTATTAGAACGTTACGTCAACATGCGCATACTAGTTGACAAAATTACTCCACCTAACATTCCACTAGAATATATACAACGATACCCCAGCATTTATCGCATGATTCAAGAAATCGAAAAAAGCGGAAACTTTGATGTAATTATGAAAGACTGCTCCCTCGGGCGAGGGCTTCCTGTAGTAGGTGTAATTTTTATCAACAAAGATGACCAAAGATATTTTGTAAAGTTTGGTTCTCACCCCATATTTGCCATCGCGGCTGAAAGGACTTTGACAGAGCTGCTACAGGGACAGGAAGTCCGTGATATGATGGGAATGAAAGAGTTTTCCTACAGAAGTCCAGTGGATGAAGAACATGAAAACGTACTGGGTATTTTGGTAAATGGGTCTGGATACTATTCATCACGATTTTTTGCTTCAAAGTATAGTTATGATTTTACTGAATTTGCTGATGTGGAAGCGTATAACAACAAACAGTTACTTGAATATTTATTTAATATAATCGAAGGTTATGGTCATCAAATTTTTGTCCGTGATAATTCTTTTTTAGGTTTTCCCAGTTTTCATGTCATAGTCCCTGGTATGAGTGAAATTGAACAATTTTTTGATCTAAAACCTACAGATGAATACGTGCAATACAACAAAGTGAAAGGGTATATCAGAAATTTACCAGAAATAACGGTTATAGAGGCTGATGAGATGATTGAGTTTTTTAGCAAAATTAATTACCATAGCGGCAGTTCGATTGCTAATATATTGAATCTGACAATCAAGAAACCTCTTCCCTGGTATTATGTGAAAATAGATTTGTTTTTGGGCGCACTGCACTATTGGAAAGGCGATTTTACTAATGCCTATTATGCATTTGACAGGTTTCTTAACTTTGCAAGGCGTATGCAACCGGGAGTGATTGACGGGGGATTATTCAAATTTTATAAGTGTGTACGAGACTATTTTGGCGCCCTTGCCGATGGAATAGAGGAAGGAGATATTGTCAGCCTTCTAAGTAAATTTTATCCTATGCCTATGGTTCAAGGGGTAATTAGCGAATTCGGTATTGAGGATCGAATTTCCAATTTATTGGACTATCTTCCGTGCTGGCAGTGCGAAAAATGTGAATATAGCGAAAGCTGCTCGTATGTCGAACATGAAAAGGTATACAAAACGATTAAGGAACAATATGCTGAAAATTCGATAGATCAGGCAACATTATCGAGATTGGCATTACCATAATCTCTCAAGGCAAAATAAGCCCATAGCTCGATCTCATGAAGTTGAATTTTGAGATCGTCTATGGGCTTATTAGCACACTGCCTATTTGCTGGTAGTTTATCTAGCCATGGCCATACAGTTCATGCAACTCATTGCTTTCATGCAGTTCATACATTTCATAGATTGCATGTAATCCATCGTTTGGCAAGAATCCATGTAGGACATGGATTTACAGGAGTCCATTGATTTACAAGAATCCATGCAGGACATGGATTTACAGGAGTCCATTGACTTACAAGAATCCATGCAGGACATGGATTTACAGGAGTCCATTGACTTACAAGAATCCATGCAGGACATGGATTTACAGGAGTCCATTGACTTACAAGAATCCATACAAGACATAGATTTACAGGAGTCCATTGGTTCACAAGAATCCATGCAGGACATAGATTTACAGGAGTCCATTGATTTACAAGAATCCATGTAGGACATAGATTTACAGGAGTCCATGGATTTACAAGAATCCATGCAGGACATAGATTTGCAGGAGTCCATGTAGGATTTAGATTTTCTACGACCCATAAAATACGCCTCCTAACCAATAATGGGGTGTCTAGTAACATAATATGAATTGATAGTTATAGATGTTACACATAAGATACGGGGGCGGTTCGTTTCTTCTGCTCCGTTAATGGAGATGTAGACTCGAGCCTGATTTTTGTGAAATTTGGCAGGAGTTTTCGTGTGTTTGATAAATAAAGTAATGATGAGACAATACAACTATTCGATGTCATTTATAGTGCTATTTAGATAGAGTGAGTCATAATAACAGATGTAATTTATAAATACTCTGAGGAGGTTAGTCCTATTAAAAAGCTACAAACAAACTCTAAGATTTTATCACCAGATATCCCGGAAGAATTAGGCGAGGTTATATTTCCGGATGGAAAAATTTGTAATGAAGACTATTTCGAAATGGGGATAATCAGTAATCATATAGTTGAAAATGAAACGGCAGCACATGTGTGTTTTGATAAGGTCATATTTAAGAATGTAATTTTCCAAAAAGTTGATTTTAGCGGATTGGAATGTACTGATGTTATTTTTGAAAAATGTGATTTATCAAATGTAGACTTTAGTGAAGCCATTATGCATCAAGTCGAAATGCGAAATTGTAAGATTGTAGGAATAAATTTAATGGGAGCAACATTGCGCAATGTGTTATTTGATAACTGCTATGGGGATTATGCTAACTTTCGTAATGTAGATTGCAAACAAGTAAAGTTTCATAACAGTTCATTAGCCAATGCCGATTTTTATAGATCCACACTACTCAAGGTGTATTTTTCCAATTCAAGTTTAGAACAGATTCAATTATCGGGTACAAAATTAGCAGGCATTGATTTAAGCAGCTGTGAGTTTGGACAGATTGGTGTTACCATAGAGGATGTGCAAGGGTGTATCATTTCTCCACAACAAGCAGTAGGCTTCTCAAAACTATTTGGTTTGATTATCAACGAATAGATTGATTGGATTCAGTTTTATTTTGGGGGAGGGAGTTAATGCAAATCGCCATTCGGGAAGCATTGGTAAGTGATAGCGAGATTTTGACACAGATATCTTTTGCATCAAAGAGGCATTGGAATTATCCTGATCAATATTTTGATAACTGGAAAGATGAATTAACGATAACACCTGCCTATATAAAAAATAACAGAGTTTACGTAGCGGAGGCGAATGGGCGAATTGTAGGCTATTTCTCACTAGTAGAAATAAAAAGCGATTTTTGGGCAGGTAAGGTATTCGTTAGTAAGGGATTTTGGCTGGAGCATATTTTTATTTTGCCAGAGTACATAGGAAAAGGTATCGGGACAAAGTTAGTAGATATTCTCAAACTAAAATGTGGTGAAATGAATATTAATAAAGTTAAAATTTTTTCTGATCCAAATGCCAAAGGTTTTTACGACAAATTAGGGGCTTATTATTTAGGCGAATCACCATCCAGTATTGAAGGAAGAACAGTGTCACTATATGAGTTGGACATATAGATCATTTTTTTCAAAGAAATTGTAAACAACTTAGAATGATATATTACATATAAACGGAAAAGAGTCTAGAACCCTCTAGTGATGGTAGTTCTAGACTCTTTTTCTTCTTTTTATATCTTCAAAAAATTCCAAAAGAAATTTCCATTTTTTTCTGTTTTTATATTCCGTCTCCATCTAGTCCCGAAAGTGAGCAAGTATTTTGCCCCTTTTTAAGAGGAGTGTCTATCTTTTTGGAGGTAGAGTTTTTGGTAATTAATAGCACAGATACTAATATAATAAATGCTGCGATAGCATCTGTAGAATTTAATTGTTCATTTGCAAATATCCAACCCAGAAAAACGGCAACCACGGGATTGACATAAGCGTAGGTTGAAACAATAGCTGGCTCCGCTTTCTTAAGAACCCAGATATAAGCACTAAACCCAATAATAGACCCGAAAAAAATTAAGTACACTAATGACAGTATCGAACGCGTTGATACATGCTCAATATGTAATTGACTTAATTCACCCAATGAGATTCCAACGATTAGGCAAAGCAATCCACCCATTAAATTTTGAATGGCTATCGACATTATCGCAGATTTTGGCAATTGTGCTTTACGTGAATATAAAGAACCTATTGCCCAGAATAATGATGCAAATGTTAGGATTAGATATCCAGAAGTTTGTGAGGGATTGTAGCTGACAGACTGAAAAGAATTGCTAACAAGTAATATTTGGCCTAACAATCCCAATAATAAACCGAATACCACATAACTATTAGGTTTTGTGTCACCTTGCCATAACCAAGCCAATAAGGTCATCCATAAAGGTACGGTAGCAATGATTATCGCTGCAATTCCTGAAGAGACCATTTGTTCAGCGAAAACGACTAAGGAATTACCACCTAAAAGCATTAACCCTCCAATTATCGTGGCATTGCGCCAATGAATTTTTCCGGGAGTTTTCGTTCCTCTCGAAGCTTCCCACAGGTACATTAAAGAGCCAGCAATTAAAAAACGAATACCTGCCAATAAAAACGGAGGTAAGGTTTCGACTGCAAATTTCATCGCTAAATAAGTTCCGCCCCAGGGAAAATAAACTGCTAGTAAGGCCAACACAATTGGATATGAGATACGATTTGACATATTCATTTTCAGAACCTCCATTTTCAATAATAGTTTAAATTAAAATAGTAGTTGTGTAGTTTCTTTTAGTGTATTTAGAACAATGATTGTCTTTGTTGATATTGACTCTCCGCGGACTTTTTCTTTTAATAATAAGCTAAGGGATTCTGTGTTACGAGTCCTGATCTTGATAAGGTAACAATCGTCACCAGCAACATTATGAACTTCCTGGACACCTGGAATATCAACTAATAAGCCTTCAATGTCTTTGTCTCCTGATACTTTAATTAAGACAAATGCTAGCATATCCAAGCCGAGTTCGTGAGGGTTTAGCTTAGCTTCATAACTTGCTATAACTCCCTTTTCCTCTAGTTTGCGGATACGAGTTAAAGTAACTGAAGGAGCAAGCTTCACTTCGCGAGCTATATCTGCATTCGAGATTCGTGCGTTATTTTGTAGTAAAGTAAGGATTTTTTTATCTATATTGTCCAATATTTTCACCTCAAGATAATTATAATTCTAGGAATAGTCTAATGTAAACAATATAATTCTGTATAAAACTTAATAAGAAGAATATTATTCTGAAATAAATGATGTTTAAAGAATAATATTCTGAGACAATGGAGTGAGCCCCCAAAAATAGTACTCTAAGTAAAATATTCCCCAAAAAATGAATAGACATAATCGCAAACATTATACATGGACCAAGAGATTGGAGTTCAATCGAAAGAAACGTCCCTGTGATTCTCACAGCAAGGTAGCCTAGCTTTGCAGGAATTTTGTATTATAATAGTAAATAGAATAGAAACATAAGATGCTGTTTTCAAGAAAAGCTTATGACTAATTGATTGTATGATGGGAGCGATTCAAAAGAAGCGTGCCCGTGATTTTAAGAGGGGGCCCATAGAGTGGAATTTATTAATAATGCGGATTTGACGATGCTAACAAATCTACTAATAAAAACGTATGCTAATAGTCAAAAAAAACGATTTTTACTAGCTATTACAGGGGTTCCAGGCGCAGGAAAAAGCACGTTGGCAAATTTGCTAATGAAAAATACGAATGAAGTCTTACAAGAAGAGATTGCAATCGTGGTCCCAATGGATGGGTATCATTATCACAATGACAGATTAGTGGAAAAAGGCTTACTACCACTAAAAGGAATACCTCAAACATTTGATTCTCAGAGATTCGTAATGTTGATAAAGGAAATAGCATCGGAAAAACAAGAGAAAATATATTGTCCATCTTATGATAGACGTCTTCATAATCCAGTTGAGCGTTCAATAGTCATTGAGAGTAAACATAAAATTATAATTGTTGAAGGTAATTACTTACTATTAGATACTTACCCTTGGAATGAACTTGGGGGCTTGTTTAATGAAAGCTGGTTTATTGAGACGCCGCTTACTACAACAAAAGAGCGTCTTATTACTCGGCATGTACTTACGGGGCGTTCTGTTGAAGAAGCATTAAATAAAATTAACTCTACGGATGCACCTAATGCAGAATTGATTATTCAGACTCGACAAAAAGCTACGAAAGTAATTGCGGTAGCAACTATTGAGGAAATTTGATTATAGTGGCTGCTTTGAAAGATGTTGTAGTACGATATTGTGAAAGGTGAGGTCACTTTTTACTAAAGGCCTGACGTTCCTGTGATATTTCAAAAAGAGCACTTTTAGATCACAAACTAAGACCCTCGCTAGTCAGCGAGGGTCTTAGTTTGTTGTTTATGATTTAAGTTCGAGTTAAGTATTAGCTGCTGAGAACGTTATTCCTCAATAAATTGTGCCAATTCTTTGTTGAATTTATCGCGCTCATCATAGAATAATCCGTGGCCGCTGTATTTAAAGGGAACGAGCTTGGAGTTTCTAATTCCTTCATTCTGTGCAATAGCCAATGGGAATAAACAAACTTTGTCATGGATACCATGCAAAATTAAAGTGGGAACTTGTATTTCTCCAAGATCGGAAAATAGTTCTTCCTTTATCCAAGAGGCAGCAACTGCTGCGGTGGACCAACCTGCTGCCTGAAGGCCCATTTGGAAGAACCAATCTGAGAAGGCCTGAGTTACATGCTGGAAGAAAAACATGTCACCAAATCCCCGCAACATTTCTGGACGGTCATTATTAGTTCCTTGAATGATTTTAATCACATCATCTTTTTTTAGACCATGAGGAAAATATGGACGCTGAATAAGACTGGGAGCTGCAGCTGCAAAAAGGGCAAGCTTAGATACCCCATATCCCTTGTGGCGAGCCATGTAACGAACAGCAATCGCTCCTCCCGTGGAATGACCTCCTAGGGTGAAATCTTGCAAATTGAGTGCTTCCACCACACATCGAATATCATCTGCTGACGTATCGTAGTCATAGCCTCTCCAAGGCTTATCGGAATTACCAAATCCTCGAGAGTCAATTCCTATACAGCGATATCCCCATTTCGGCAGTTGATCGAACTGGTATTCAAACATCTTATGATTTGCCGGCCAACCGTGTATAAATACAATTGTTTTCTCGCCCTCAGGGTTAAGGTCTTCTACATAAATACTTACGCCTGGTTCTACTTTAATATAGAATCCCAAATACAGCCCTCCTTTATAAAATTTTTACACAATATGTTATGCAGTTAGCGCTGATAGAGTGATACTCTCAAATAGAACGCAAAGAAAAGCTTGTAATTATCCCCAAGTGTTTATGTTTATTGAATTTTGAAAAGCACTATGATATAATGATCGCAAATAAAGTGATTGGAGTGGAAGAAATGTAATTTTTCTTGCTATTATACAGCATAATAAAATGATGGAGCGTAAAATGCTGCTTGTTTTGTTATGTTAATGCAAGAAAGTTACAATTCTTTTCACTCAAGAATATATTCTCGTCATGCCCAATTATTGGGCTTGGCTTTGCTGTATTTATGAGCTGCAAGAATTGACTTTCTTGCAGCTTTATATTTTATATACAGGAGGATAATTATGTCTTTAATAAGCGTTACAAATCTGACTTTTGGTTATGATGGCAGTTATGATAACATATTTGAAAACGTGAGTTTTCAAATCGATACAGATTGGAAATTAGGCTTCACAGGCAGAAATGGTAGAGGCAAAACTTCATTTCTCAACTTGTTGCTTGGTAAATATGAATACAGTGGTACGATTTCGACAAAAGTGAACTTCGAATATTTTCCTTTCGAGGTAACTAACACGGAAAATAACACTATTGATGTAATTGACAACATCTATCCAGACTACCTTCTTTGGAAGGTTATGCGTGAGCTTTCACTGCTGCAAGTTTCAGAGGACGTTTTATATCGTCCATTTGATACCCTTTCAAAGGGAGAGCAAACAAAGGTTTTGCTTGCTACTTTGTTCCTGAAAGAAAATAGCTTCCTGCTGATTGATGAGCCGACGAACCACCTTGATATGAATGCAAGAAAAATTGTCAGCGACTATCTTAGCTCTAAACGTGGTTTTATTTTAGTGTCCCATGACAGAGCATTTCTTGATAACTGTGTTGACCATATCCTTTCCATTAACAAAACAAATATTGAAATTCAAAAAGGGGATTTTTCTTCTTGGTGGGAAAATAAAAAAAGGCAGGACAATTTTGAACTAGCAGAAAATGAAAAACTCCGAAAAGATATTACACGCTTGTCATCCGCTGCAAAACGTACATCCGATTGGTCGGATAAAGTAGAAAAGACAAAAATAGGTACAACGAATTCTGGGTCAAGTATAGATCGAGGGTATGTCGGTCATAAAGCTGCCAAGATGATGAAACGTTCTAAGGCAATCGAAGCAAGACAACAATCTGCGATTGATGACAAATCTAAGCTTCTCAAAAATATTGAAAGCTCTGAGAAATTGAAAATTTCTCAACTTAACTTTCATGCAGACCGCCTTGTAGAACTTGTAGATATATCTATATTCTATGGCAAAAAGACAGCTTGTGAGAACGTAAGTTTCACAATTGAAAAAGGGGATAGAGTAGCGCTTTACGGTAAAAATGGCTCAGGAAAATCAAGCATTATTAAGCTGATTTGTGGAGAGAACATCACCTATACAGGCACTTTCCGAAAAGCAAGTCAACTTAAAATATCCTATGTTTCCCAGGAGACTTCTCATCTCAGGGGTAACTTAACCGATTATGCCATAGAGAATAATATTGATGAAAGTCTTTTTAAGGCTATTTTAAGAAAACTTGATTTTTCAAGAGTTCAATTTGAAAAGGATATGTCTGATTTTAGCGGTGGACAAAAGAAAAAAGTGCTGATTGCAAAAAGTCTTTCTGAGAAAGCTCATTTGCTTATCTGGGATGAGCCACTTAATTTTATCGATGTGATCTCTCGCATGCAAATAGAAGAATTACTACTTGAATACTCACCAACGATTCTATTTGTGGAACATGACACTGAATTTTGCCAAAATATAGCAACAAAGATTTTTGAACTTTCATGAATTGTGCCGTCTCCAGGTTTATCTGATCTACTCCTGTAAAGCAACTTAGCTTTGCAGGAGTTCATATTTTAGGGGGATATTTTTGGAGGGGCAGAATTGACTTGTTGGAAATTGGATTAATTATGTAATAGTAATAAATCCTTAATTAATTCAATGGGCATGCCGATTACTATGAACCGCTCCTTCGGTAGCGAGTTCTTTATTTGTCATAAATCTGACATAATTTTCATGTATAATTCTTGTGGAAATAAAATTGATTGAGTCTCTGTAATATATAGTTGTGCCTGTTTTCACCATAACGTTCTAATAAAGAAGTATCTTTTTAAGGACTAATTTTGATTATGTTCATATTTCCAGGATAATCAAACCATACAATAGCAGGGAAAAAAGGGGTACTTAACGAATAATATATATTATGTAAAGTTAATTTTCTATATTATGGGAGGAAACAATGTTCGAATTTTTTACTGAAATAGGAAACAGAATTATAAATGGCGGATTCAAAATGCATTTGGTAGTTTTCTTCATTAGTTTAGCGTTAGGCATTATCATACTACGGTTGGTATTTTCTAAACTCCTCAAAATAATTGCAAACAGAACAAAAATTTCTTATCCTCTGCTAGAGCAAACATTTAGGGGAATACCTACCTTGCTAGGCATTCTCATTGGCCTTTACGCTGTCATGGAAATCCTAACAATTCCGCCGAGGCCGCTACTCTTTGTTCAGGGCTTGTTCCATTCTATTACCATTCTGTCCGTGACCCTTATGGTCGCCCATTTGGGCTCTGGATATCTTAAACACAAGCTCGGAAAAACATCCAAAAACTTCGCTTCCACTTCGATCATAGTCACGGCAATCGATTTGACCGTTTATGCCATCGGCATATTGATTTTGCTTGAATCTTTTGGAGTTTCGATATCTCCGTTGATCACTGCTTTGGGTGTTGGCGGTTTGGCTACAGCTTTGGCATTGCAGGACACGTTGGCGAATTTATTTTCTGGCATCAACATTCTAGTGTCCAAACAAATCAAGATGGGTGACTTCGTTAGGCTATCAAGCGGCGAAGAGGGCCATGTGGTAGACATGAATTGGCGCAATACCACAATAAAAACCCCTACTGAGAACATGGCTGTCGTACCCAACAAAACAATCGCTTCCGCCATAATCACCAATTATGCCCAGCCCTTTGCTGAATGTTCTATCTCAATCCCTATAGGAGTCAGTTATGAAAGTGATTTGGATCATGTAGAAGAAGTTACTGCCGCGGTTGCAAAAGAAATTCTCCAAGAAACTGAGGGAGGCATCAAAAATTTCGAACCCTTTATCCGGTATGGCAGTTTCGGTGGGGCCAGTATTAATTTCAATGTTATTCTTCGGGTAAAGACCGTAACGGATCAGCACCTCGTTCGCCACGAATTCATCAAGAGAATTTATAAACGTTACCAACAGGAGGGAATAATAATTCCGATTCAAAAATGAACCGACTTGTCGTCTTGGAAATATTACTGCAAAAGAAATGATTGGTAAGGTCGCGGCTTGTCTTCATCATTCCCGAGCTGAAATTTAAAAGTTATAAAATAAAGCTCACGCTTGCCATTTGGCAAACGTGAGCTTTAAAATTTTTATCGTGGCACCGTAAAGTATCTCTATTTTTTTTCAGTGAAATAGTAAAGTAATGCGGCAATTGGCATACTAAGTCCTAACATAGAAGCAAGCATCCAGCCACCGGAGGCATATGCCCAGCCGCCTAAGGAAGAACCAATTGCTCCACCAATAAAGAAAACTGCCATGAATACGCCATTTAAGCGTCCGCGTATTTCGTTTCCTAG
This sequence comes from Pelosinus sp. IPA-1, assembly GCF_030269905.1. NCBI lineage: Bacteria > Bacillati > Bacillota > Negativicutes > Selenomonadales > Sporomusaceae > Pelosinus > Pelosinus sp. IPA-1. The sequence goes on from NZ_BSVC01000002.1 coordinate 147,310, forward strand.
AGAATAAATTGTCCGCTGACCGAGAACGAGATTACCCGATACTGCCATATCCAACATAATAGCTGCAACGACTAGTATAGCTAAAGCAATTGCTGAGTCATCTTGAACAATAAGGGGAAGTAAAAAGGATACAGCGGCAATTACGATTGCAGAACCAGTTAATACTCGTGTCCAACCCTTATCAGCTAACCTTCCTGCAATAGGAGCTGCTATAGCACCAGACACACCAGCTAATGCAAAGAGTGCAATGCCTTGTTGTGATAAATGAAAATGATTCGTTAGCCATAAAGGAACTACTGTCCAAAACAGACTAAAAGCACCGAACAAACAAGCTTGGTAGAAGGCTCGACGACGCAAAATACTCTTGGTTTTAAAAAGTAACCACAAAGAACCAATTAATTCACCATAATTCATGGTAGGCGAAGGTTTGCGCTCAGGAAGAACAAGGGCTAACAAAACCGTCAATACAGTTGTAATGATGGCAGAGAGAGCAAAGACTGCCTGCCATCCCCAAAGATCAGTAATAAAGCTGGCTATAGGCCGGGCAAGCATAATTCCAAGCAACAGTCCACTCATTATATTTCCTACCACTTGGCCTCGCCGCTCTTCCGTTGCTAAATGGGCGGCATATGGTACTAATATTTGAGCTGCGACTGAGCCGAGTCCGATAAACATTGCTGTCACAAGAAACAACAGCGCATTATGTGCCAAAGATGCTGCGACTAATGCACAAATCACGACTGCTAATGCAGATACAACTAACCGTCGATTTTCAATGAGATCGCTAAGTGGAACAATAAATAATAAACCAATAACATAGCCAACTTGGGTTAATGTTACAATTAATCCTGCTGACGCTGCAGAAAGATTCGTATCTACACTGATGAGCCCAATTAAAGGTTGTGCATAATAAAGATTGGCAACAATAACCCCGCATGCAATTGCTAATAAAAGTGTAACCCAATTTGGGACTGTATTCGTTTTCGTTTGTACGTGATTCATATGGTGATCCCTTCCTTAGTTTTCATTTTATCTAAAACTGAACGTTCAGTTTCTATAAACATATTATAAACTGAACGTTTAGTATTGTAAAGAAAAACTTTCTTTTCTTGAGATAAAATATTTAGTATACTGTACGTATAGTTTTATTGATGATTTCTTGTATAATATATAAAGAAGGTGTTTTCTTGGAGAAGAAAAAAGGGCGTCCCCGTAATATCGAAACAGAAAAAGCGATTCTTGCTGCTTCCTACGACTTATTACTTGAAAATGGTTTTGGAACTGTAACTGTAGATAAAATTGCAGAAAGAGCCAAGGTAAGTAAAGCCACAATTTATAAATGGTGGCCTAATAAAGCGGCTGTTGTAATGGACGGCTTTTTATCTGCTGCTATGGCAAGGCTTCCAGTACCGGATACAGGATCAGCGATTACTGATATCGTTATACAAGCGACTAATTTAGCTCGATTTTTAACTAGCCGTGAAGGAAAAGTAATCAATGAATTAATTGCAGAAGGGCAAGCTGATTTAAAGTTGGCTGAGGAATATCGATTAAGATATTTCAATCCGCGACGATTGGATTCGCGGCGCATTTTAGAACGAGGCGTGCAGCGAGGCGAATTGAAGAAAGACCTCAATATTGAATTGTGCATTGACCTAATTTACGGACCTCTTTTTTATCGATTATTAGTTACAGGTGAAAAGTTAGATGAATCTGTTATAGAAGTTTTAGTTAACTATGCTTTTGAGGGAATTAAGTCAAAGTAAGTGAAGACTCCAAAATATAACAGAAAAATATAACGAGTATATATGACAAACTCCTGCAGAGCAAGCTAGCTTTGCAGGGGGTTGTATTTTAATAATTAAAAGAATAGAAGGAACTGTAAAAGTATGTCACAATTTTCTGTGTTTTCTATTGATTAAATTAGAATCTTAGTTTATAATGAAGAAAACTTGTATGAAGAGTAACAACTGACAAGTTGGAAGAGAATAGAGGGTATTATTAATTGCAAATTCTTAAAGCAAATATTACACAACAAGTTATTGAATATTTAAAGAAAAATATTGAGAATGGTACCTGGGCAGTTGGAGAAAAAATTCCTTCCGAAAATAATCTAACGGAAATTCTAGGTGTAAGCCGAGCAAGTGTAAGGGTAGCAATTCAACAGTTTATTGCCTTAGATGCTTTGCAGAGTATTCAAGGAAAAGGTACATTTGTAAAGACGAATAATATTACGGGAGTTGGTAGTAACTTAAATGCAATTGATGAAGCTAACTATGATGATATAATCCAAGTTTTAGAATTTAGAAGAATTATTGAGACTGAATGTGCGTATATTGCTGCTCAACAGGCAACAGATGAAACGATAAACAACCTAAAGAGATATCTGGGAAATATGAAAGATAGTATTGATCAATCCGAAGAGTTTGTTAAGCAAGACATGCTTTTTCATGAAGAAATTTGTCATGCTACTGGTAATCGTTTGTTGGAAAATTGTTTAAAAGATGTTTTTCAGCAGACGGCGAAAAACCACAAACAGATGAATGAAGCGTTTGGCTACAATGATGGAATCTACTATCATACTTTACTGTTGAAGGCGATTCAAAATAAGGATGCTAGAAAAGCAAAGAATTTGATGAAAGAGCATTTGCAGCAAGCCATAGAGCGTCTAAAGTAAGAATAAAGAAATATTTTATATATTTTTTTATTCTTACTTGTCAGACGACTAACGACTTACATCTGAAATCGAATTTTGTTACTATTAAAAGGAGGAAAAAATGGATACTAAAATTACTGATATTAAAGTTATTCTTACAGCACCTGAGGGAATCAATCTAATTGTCGTAAAAGTAGAAACAAACCAGGATGGATTATACGGTTTAGGCTGTGCAACTTTTGCCTATCGACATGTAGCAGTTAAGTGCGTGATTGAAGAATATTTAAAGCCGCTTCTAGTTGGCAAAAGCGCAGAGAAAATCGAAGAATTGTGGCAGTTGATGCATCAAAATGCCTATTGGCGTAATGGACCGATTGAAAACAATGCTATCTCTGGTGTGGATATGGCGCTGTGGGATATCAAGGGAAAAATGGCAAATATGCCATTGTATCAATTATTTGGTGGTAAGTGTCGCGAGGGAGTGCCTATTTATCGTCACGCTGATGGCAAAGATTTAAACGAATTATGCGAGAATATCCAAAAGTATAAAGAGCAAGGCATAACTCATATTCGCTGTCAAAGTGGCGGTTATGGTGGCAGTGGTTATGGCAAGGCGCCTGCTAATTCACCTATTGGTGCATTAGATGGAATTTACCTTGACAACAAAAAATATATGCGGGATACGTTAAAGTTATTTGATGGTATTCGTAGTAAAATCGGATTTGATATTGCCTTGTGTCATGATGTACATGAGCGGTTAAAACCAATTGAGGCCATTAAATTTGCATGTGAGCTAGAACAATATGACTTGTTTTTTTTGGAAGATGCTATTCCACTAGAAGAGGGTGAATGGATACGGCAACTTCGGGCTAAGACTACAATTCCGCTGGCTCAGGGAGAATTATTTAACAATCCATATGAATGGAAGACTTTGATTACTGACCGGTTAATTGATTATATTCGAGTTCATATCAGTCAAATTGGTGGTATTACGGCAGGCCGAAAATTACAGATTTTTGCTGAGCAGTTTGGTGTAAGAACTGCGTGGCATGGTCCAGGTGATATGTCACCATTAGCGCATGCGGCTAATATTCATATTGATTTAGCTGCTCCTAATTTTGGGGTGCAGGAGTGGTCAGGAACTGAGCCACCGAATTTTGTCATACAAGAGTTAAAAGGACCAAGGGAAGCTTTGCTCGATGTATTTCCTGGTATGCCAGAGTATAAGAATGGTTATGTATATGCAAATGATAAGCCGGGTTTAGGGGTTGATATTAATGAAGCCGAAGCAGCAAAATACCCCTGTGAAAATACAGTGACAACATGGACGCAGACAAGGATGATTGATGGGACACTAAATACTCCGTGAGAACGGAAACCTTTAAGAAAATTTATATAATTTAAGGAGGTATTTTGTGATGAACGTAATTTCACAGACAACGCAACCAGAAAAAGCTACTAAAAAACGTTTTATGGTCGGTTTTCTTCTCTTTCTTGGTGTTATAATCAACTACATGGATCGCAGTAATATTTCATTAGCCGCACCGTTGTTAGGAAAGGACTTAAATCTGGACTCGGTACAAATGGGCCTTATCTTTTCTGCTTTTGGATGGTCATACGCTATTTTGCAAATTCCAGGCGGATTAATTGTAGATCGTATCAAGCCTCGGATTTTGTATGCAGTTCTACTAGGCGGATGGTCTATTGCTACCTGTTTTCAAGCTTTGGTAAATGGATTTTCCGCACTTTTTGGTTTACGTGTAGTTCTTGGCACCTTTGAAGCTCCTTCTTATCCAACGAATAACCGAGTTGTTACCTCATGGTTTCCTGAGCAAGAACGAGCTACTTCTACTGCCTTCTATACATCAGGACAGTATGTAGGTATTGCCTTTTTTACTCCAATGCTAGTGTATATCCAAAATACTTTCGGCTGGCGGGGAATGCTTTTCTTTACAGGGGCTCTTGGTGTTATCTACAGCATTGCCTGGTATATTTTCTATCGTGATCCCAAGGACAGTAAAGCAAATGAAGCTGAACTTAATTATATCCGCCAGGGTGGTGGTCTAGTTGATATGGATGGAAAAGAAAAGGTTAGAAAAGCAAGTTGGTCACAGTTAAAGTATGTGTTGAAAAACCGCAATATTTGGGGTGTATTTATTGCCCAGTTTTGTCTCTCTTCGATTCTTTGGTTTTTCTTAACCTGGTTTCCCACTTATCTAGTTCAATATCGCGGTATGACTTTTATAAAAATGGGTTTTATGGCTTCTCTACCCTTTTTAGCGGCTTATGTTGGTATATTATCTTCAGGATTTATTTCGGACTATCTTATAAAACGTGGCCATTCCATTGGTTTTGCCCGCAAAATACCTATTGTTACTGGCCTTATCTTAGCGACTTCTATCGTAGGTGCTAACTATGTTCAAGATCAAACCTACGTTATCATGTTTATGGCATTAGCATTCTTTGGAAATGGGTTGGCGTCTATTACTTGGGTTTTTGTGTCTGCTTTGGCACCATCTCATCTAATAGGTCTTACTGGCGGGATGTTTAATTTTATGGGAAATCTTTCTGCGATTGCTGTGCCTATTATTATCGGAATTTTAGCAAAAGGCGGAAATTTCGAACCAGCATTGGTGTTTATTAGTTCGTTGGCCTTGATTGGGGCATTGTCTTATATCTTTATTGTCGGAAAAGTCGAGCGTATTGTGGTTCCTGAAGAATAGGAATCTTCACATATAAAATGAAAAGGATGGTGTCGAACAATGAAAGAAATCGTGATTACAAAACCCCATGAATATGCAATAAGAGAGGTGCCAATTCCGGAACTAGCCAATGATTATGAAGTATTGGTACAAATGAAAGCTGCTGGTGTATGTGGTTCTGATCATCACATTTATCATGGAGCAAATCCCTGTTCTACCTACCCGAGAATTCCAGGTCATGAAAATGCAGGGGTAATTGCCAAGGTTGGTTCAAAAGTGACGAAGGTTAAAGTGGGGGACAGAGTTGTAGTTGACTTGATTATAACTTGTGGCGAATGCTACCAGTGTAAAATCGGCAGAGAAAATGTATGCGAGAATGTGCGGGTACGTGGTAGCGGCGCAGATGGTGGTTTTAGAGAATACTTTACAGCACCGGAAGACGATGTGTATGTATTTCCCGAGTCCATTCCTTTTAAAGATGCCGCATTAATTGAACCATATGCTATCGGCGCACACTGTACTGCAAGAGGTAGATTAGTATCCGAGGATATCGTGTTTATATTGGGTACAGGAACAATCGGCTCGATTATTCTGCAAACCTGCAAAGCAAAAGGCTGCACAGTAATTTGTTGTGATGTTAACGATGAAACACTAGAACGAGCCAAAGGTTATGGTGCAGATTATATTATTAACAGCAAGAAGGAAAATATAGTGCAACGAGTGCAGGAATTTACCAAGGGGAAAGGCGTTACAATTGCCTTTGATTCTGCCTGCTTCCAAGGATCATTGACTTCTCTATTTGAAGTTGGTCTTGTGCGCAACGCTGGTCGGATTGTAAGTTTAGGTTTTGTCAGTGCACCAGAAGCTATTTCACAAGCCATGTTAAATCAGCGTGAGCTTGACTTGATTGGTTCAAGAATGTCTTCTTATCAGTTTGAACCTACAATTGAGAAATTTGCTAATCACGAATTTAACTTAGAAGGCATTGCGACAACCTTTATTAAATTCAGTGAAATCGAAAAAATGTTTTATTATATGGATAATCCTGATCCTAAAGTGAAAAAAATGGTTCTTTTATTTGAATAAAGAAGGGGTGCTATTATGAAAATGTTTAATATCAAAGGTAAAAAAGCGATTGTAACAGGAGGTAGTAGAGGCCTGGGCTATGGAATGGCGGAAGGACTGTTAGAAGCTGGTTGTGAAGTGGCAATTATTGGTTCCTCTGATAAAACCTTTGCAGCAGCAGCGGCATTTGCTGAAAAAGGCTATAAATGTTATGGCGTAAAAGCAGATTTAAGAGATAGGGTAGACAATCATCGCGCTTTTGCTGATTGTCTAGCAGCACTTGGCGGTGATTTGGATATTCTGGTGACCGCGGCAGGCATCCAACGAAGACATAGTGCAGAGGATTTTCCCATTGAGGAATGGGATGAGGTTATGAGTATCAATCTACATTCGGTATTTATTATGTGCCAATTAGCAGGACGCATTATGCTTAAGAAGGGCTATGGGAAGATTATTAATGTTGCCTCCATGGCCTCCTTCTTTGGCGGGCAAACAGTTCCAGCTTACTCAGCAGCTAAGGGAGGCGTGGCACAGCTTACCAAGGAAATGTCAAATGATTGGGTAGGTAGAGGTGTTAATGTCAATGCCATCGCCCCTGGCTACATGGCAACAGACATGAATGAAGCAATCATAAATAATGAGACAAGATACCAACAAATTTCGGAGCGGATTCCTGCAGGTCGATGGGGGACTGGCGATGATATGAAAGGGGCAGTAATTTATTTGGCTTCAGCGGCAAGTGACTATGTAAGTGGAGCGATTATTCCTGTTGATGGTGGTTATCTAGTAAAGTAGCCTAGAATGTTAGAATTAAATGCAATTTTTATGATGATAAACCTGAACTTAATGTGAATACAATAAGCTCTTCGAAGATTACAGATATCCAAGGAAACAATATGTAACGACAAACGCTTGCAAAGCAGCCTAGCATTGCAGGCGTTTTGTATTTTAGTGGTAGTGGAATAGAAATTTAGGAAACTTTTTCAAAGACTCAAAAAGAACCATTCCTGTGATTTTACGTAGTCCTTCTAATGTATATTTATTTCCTAATTATCTCAAACTACATTTGATAGAATACAGGGAGGTGTTTTAAGTTGCAGCAAAATAGTCTTACTCAAAAGGAACGCGCTTACTTGAAAGATGCGCTTGAATTGGAAAACCTTTGTATCGCGAAATATGGTGTTTATGCTGACCAATGTGCGGACCATGAATTAAAAAATATGATGTTTAGTATTGCTAAAAATAAACGTCATAATGCTAATATGATTAAGCAAGAACTTGGTAATTCCGAGTTCCTGTATCAATAGTAGGGAGGCTAGATAATGGACAACCCAAGGCAATCTCAACCAATGAGCAGAAATCGGCTTTCAGACCGCGATATGTTGCTGGATTTGGTGATTACGGAAAAACATTTATCAAGACTGTATGATCAAGGTGTGTTAGAATCTACCTCACCTATGATATCTAATACTTTTGAACGATTACAGGATAGTAGTCATGATAACGCTCGCACTATTTTTACGGCTATGCAGGGGCGTGGCTGGTATAATCCAGAACGTACTGGGAGAAGTGAGCGTCTCTCAAGAGGACCACAAAAGCAATCCAGCGAATTTTTTGACACAACTGCTGACAGTAAATATGCGGTATCTTCTGGTACAAAAAGATTTGGTAGGCACTTGCCTCGTGAACAGCGGTCTGGTAAATCCGGTATATTTGCTAATCAAAAGCAAGAAATAGATTCCTTGGATTGGCAGTACAGAAGCTAAGTTGGCACTTATTAAGAATAAAGAGCTGCTGCAAAATAGGTTTTTAAACCTATTAGCAGCAGCTTTTTATTTTTTCAAATCAGCATTTTTGAATTGAGTGAGTATAAATTCTTCGTCACTAAATTAATTGATAAAATAACCCGTGGTTTGAGCAATGGAAATATAGTTTGCCGTGCCCTTGCTTATGAAAGCGAAACTGCATATTCCATTCAGGATATTGCTTTACAATAATCACTCTATCACCCGTGACATAAGCAACAAAAGTAATAGAATGCTCTTTTTTCATCTCATGGGCTGATGTGACATACAGTTCGTCTTCTACAGGCTCTATATTTAGCAAATGGCTTTCCGATGCTTTTTCTGCAACTAAAGCTTCCATTCTTTTGCCGCAACATGAAATATTGGCATCTCCTGTTGCTGTCATAAGGTTATTACACTGGGGGCAGACATAAAATGTAAGCTTTTTCATATTCCCTCCAATTGTTTCGTTTAATTCAATTTTACCTGATAGAATTTCTTCAATATTGACGCCAAGTATTTGTGAAAGTTCTGGAAGTAATGATACATCGGGACATCCAAGACCACGTTCCCATTTACTTATTGCTTTGTCGCTGATGTTCATTAAATCAGCTAATTGCTTTTGCGTCATATCTTTTTCTTTTCGCAGGTTATATATTAACTTACCAATTTTATCGCAATTCATTAGTATCACCTCCGAACTCTAGTTTAGAGCATATTTAAAATACTATCAATAAACGAACCGTAGAGTAAGATTGGAATGAAAGGGGGAAAACTGTGATCATTATTTAGATAGTATAATCAAATTTCCCACCAATGATTATTTGATGCGTCAAAAAAGATAATTAAAATCCTGCTAATAATAATGAAAATTAGCAGAAGTTTGGCCATTTATATTAAGTATATAAATAGAAAGTATAATACTTTCAGGTACCTACTTGTAATTATTTTGATTACATTCTATTATTATAGCGTAGCATGTTACGAGTAAGAGAAAACGGAGTAGTGAGATATCTTGACTCTGCTAAACTGCGAGGATAATCTTATATATATTGAAATATAGAATAATAGATAGTTTAAACGTGATATTAGCTCGCATACAAATAGGTGCATATACACTTATAAGGGTAGTTATGTCACAGAGAAAATTAATGGAGGTATTACAATGAAAGATGTAATCAAAAATGCAATTAAAAAGTATGTGCTGGAAAGTAAAAGTAATTGGTCTGAGGAAATTAATGACCATTGGTTTGATGAACCAATTATAAAATTTGCATCTGCAGATGATCCTTTATTTGAAGAGTATAAAAAAATAATTGGTAATTATCATTTAACTCCAAGAGAAGTGTTTGAGTTAGTTTTTGGCGAAGGTACCTATAATGGGGGAACAGTTATAAGTGTTGTATTACCGATTAATGAAAAGATTAGAAAAAGTAACGGGATGCAAACCGAATGGCCATCAAAAGAATGGGCACTGCTTCGCACTTTTCAAGTAATGTATTTCAGGGAAATAACTAAGTATATAGAGAATTTTTTAAATGAAAGAGGATATAGAACGATATCCCCTTATCATTCTGAATGGTTTAAAAAAATTGACGAACCGGATTCAGGGAAAGCTCTAGGGCCAACGTCAAATTGGTCAGAACGTCACATAGCTTATGCAGCTGGACTGGGTACTTTTTCAATAAATGATGCTTTTATTACAGAAAAAGGAATTGCAATCAAGTTGGTTTCAGTTGTAACGGAATTAAAACTAACTCCAGATATTAGAACAGCTAAAAATCATACCGAAAATTGCCTGCTATGCAGCAAGGGGATTTGTGGAGCTTGCATTAAACGCTGTCCTGTTAATGCTATATCTAAAGAAGGTCATGATAAAATCAAGTGTTATAAATATGCTTACGGAGAAGAAGCAAAAAAATTAGCTGCGTCTTATGGCGGAAATTATGCAGTAGGGGCAGGCTGTGGTTTATGCCAGACTAGTGTACCTTGCGAAGGTAAAAATCCAATAAAAAGCAATTACTAAGTTGAATCTTTTTGAATCTCTGTATTTCTAATAGTAAGAGCGCCAACGCATCTGAACTGCGCCCTTAAAAGTAGACATATCTAAAAAAAACTCACTTGGAATTGTCAAGAAAAACTAGACACAGAGTTAAGTGATTTTTATGAATTTAACTCTTTAAATTGGGCAGGGGAAAGATATCCAAGAGAGGAATGCATTCTCTTTGTTTTTTATTTCATATTGAAAATTATAAATTGTGCTTCTATGACCTGGAAACGCACTTTCTCCATATTCTTCATATTCACTTATCCAACGATGCAGGCTATTGTAATGGATAGATAATTCCTTTGCAACTTCAGAGCCAGACATCGCATGTTCCACAACGAATTTTACTGCAGTCATCTTAAATTGACGATCATAACTTCTTCTACTCATAAACTCTCACCTTTTTCTCTTATCTTAGTGTCCAGTTTATCATACCAAATCCAAACACTTTACGTAGCACTGAGGGGACATATTTTTTAGAAATACTATAAACATGTATACAAGAAACAAATTTGGAAAATATTGATAAAATAAGAATTATATGGTATTATTTGCTAGTGTTTATTTTAGCAACGAAGCTTAAAGGTACAAGGAATATCTTTAAGCTTTTTTATTTGCTAAGGTAATCGATGATATGTAATATTCAAGAAAATTTACATATCGCTAATACAAATAGAGGGATAGAAAGAAAAGGAGGAGAGGTTATGATGTCAAAAAAATGGATTGCTTTATTGGTTATTGTGTTTGCAGTAGGAGGACTATTGTCTGGTTGTAGTTCTACAACGGGCGGCAAAGAACAGGTAATTAGAATATGGCAGGGGTCTGAGCCGGAAATTCTTGATCCTGGAAAATCAACAGGTGTACCTGAAGCAAATTATGAATTGGCATTATTTGAGGGGTTAGTGGTATTAGATGCTAAGGACATGCCTGCGCCGGCGGCAGCTGATAAATGGGAGGTATCACCCGATGGATTAAAGTATACCTTTCATATCAGAGCCAATGCAAAATGGTCCAATGGTGAACCGCTAACAGCACATGATTTTGAATATGCTTGGAAGAGGATATTGAGTCCAGAGTTGGCTGCAGAATATGCCTATATGCTGTTTCCTATTAAAGGGGCAGAAAATTATAACAGTAAAAATGGAACAGTTGACCAAGTTGGGATAAAGGCTATCGATGATAAAACATTGGAAGTAGTATTAGATAAACCGACAGCCTATTTTTTAGCTCTTGCTACTCATCATTCATTCTATCCTGTTAATAAAAAGACTGTGGAAGCCAATGGGGATAAATGGGCTAGTGACGTAAAGACACTGATTAGCAATGGTCCTTTCAAGGTAGCTAACTGGGTGCATAACAGTAAATTAGAAATGGTAAAAAATGACCAATATTGGGATAAAGATAAAGTAAAAGTTAGTAAATTAGAATGGGCATTGCTGGAAGCGAATACGACAGCTTTATCCATGTTTGAGAATAACCAATTGGATTATGTGTATGAACCTCCGATGGCAGAAGCTGAGCGCTTGAAAAAAGAAAACAAGCTAACTGTAGGTAAATATCTGGGCACTTATTATTATGAACTTAACAATAAGAAAGCGCCTTTTGATAATCCCAAGGTTCGAAAAGCCCTTGCCTTGGCTATTGATCGCGATAGTCTAGCTAAAACAGTGCTAAAAGGTATACACAAACCGGCGGATGCCTGGATTCCCTATGGGTTTACGGATTCTGTAACTGGCAAAGATTTCAGAGAAGAAGCAGGCGGTTATTTTAAAACAGATATAGCGGAAGCAAAAAAACTGTTGGCAGAAGCCGGATATCCTGAAGGTCAAGGATTACCTCCCATTACTTTGATTTATAATACCAGTGATAACCACAAAGCTATTGCTGAGACAATTCAGGAAATGTGGAAGAAAAACCTTGGCATTACGATTGAAATTCAAAACCAAGAGTGGAAAGTTTACATACAAAATCGGAAAAGTGGTAATTTCCATATGGCCCGAGCCGGTTGGATTGGAGATTATGCTGATCCAATGACCTTTGCTGATTATTTCATGACGAATGGCGGCAATAACCATGGGAAATACAGTAATATAGCCTATGATAAATTGATTGAAACGGCGCAATTGAGTAGTGATTCTAAAGTGCGTATGCAAGCCATGCGTGATGCGGAGAAGATTTTTATAGATGATATGGGGTCTATTCCAATCTATTTTTATGGCAATCCATATTGCATTAAGGAAAATTTGAAAGGTGCCATCAAATCTGCTACCTCCGTGGTTAATTGGAAGGAAGCCTATTTCGAGAAGTAATGAGATTTAAGTGTATGTAGCGAAGATGTATACGCATTGTGTATGCATCTTCCTTATAAAGAAGGAGTGAAAGAATGTTCAGTTACACACTGAAACGTACTTTTAATTCAATAATCGTAGTGCTAGTGATCATTACCGTTACCTTTGCCCTAATGCATTCCATTCCTGGGGGGCCTTTTACCAATGAAAAGAAAATTCCCGATGCCATTATGAAAAATATTGAGGCACGGTATAAATTAAATGATCCTTTATGGAAACAGTATTCCGACTATTTAGTGAACCTTGCTCACTTTGATTTAGGACCTTCCTTTAAATATCCTGGTCGTACGGTGAATGATATTATTGGTGAAAGCTTTCCTGTATCTCTACAGTTGGGTGCGGCAAGTATTGCCATTGCTATCTTTATCGGTATACCGGCAGGGGTCATATCTGCTTTGCGGCAAAATAAATGGCAGGATTATCTGACCATGTTTTTTACTACAATTGGTATATCAGTACCTAGTTTTGTTATTGCTACTGCTCTTGTTTATGTATTTGCAATAAAATTGCAATTATTACCGGCGGCTATGTGGGGGGGAGTGGAGTATATGGTTTTACCAGCTATTGCTTTGGCTGGTATGCCTATGGCTTTTATCGCTCGCCTGACCCGCTCCTCTATGCTGGAAGTGCTGGGGCAGGATTATATTAAGACTGCGAAAGCCAAAGGCTTGCCTCAGCATATCATTCTCTATCGTCATGCGCTAAAAAATGCTTTGATTCCCGTTGTTACTTATATTGGGCCTATGGCGGCCGGAATATTGACAGGTAGTTTCATAATTGAAACCATCTTTGCCATTCCAGGTCTCGGGCGTCATTTTGTGACAAGTATCTATAATCGTGATTACACAGTTATTTTAGGCGTAACTGTCTTTTACAGCATTTTGGTTGTTGGATTAAATATGCTGGTAGATCTTATCTATCCTTTGTTAGACCCACGAATAAAATTGAGCACAAAGCGGGAGGAGTAGCAGGCCGGTGAATTTAGAATTATTTAAGCCAGCTATTTATAATCAGGCTGCTGACATTACTAGACCAAGTATTACGTATTGGCAGGATGCCTGGATGCGTTTACAAAAAAATAAAATGGCTATGGCAGGGCTATATATTGTAGTTTTTGTCATCCTAATAGCAGCGATTGGACCTGTATTGTCTCAAGCTTCTTATTCAGACCAGGATCTATCACAAGCAAATCAATCTCCGAGTATTGAGCACTGGTTTGGTACGGATAACTTGGGGCGAGATCTCTTTATTCGCGTATTGTATGGCGCCCGCATTTCCATGTCTATTGGAATTGTTGCCAGTCTACTTAACTTTACTGTTGGTGTGTTGTATGGTGGCATAGCGGGTTTTTCAGGCGGCAAAGTTGATAGATATATGATGAATATCGTGGACGTTCTATATAGCATTCCTGTTTTACTATATGTAATATTGCTGATGGTAGTGTTAAAGCCAGGACTAACAAATATTTTTATTGCCTTAGGGATTTCCTATTGGCTACAGATGGCTCGTATTGTACGTGGTCAAATACTAGGTCTCAAAGAACAGGAATATGTATTGGCAGCTAGGACAATTGGTGCGAGTAATTGGCGTATACTGCTTCGGCATTTGATCCCCAATACTATGGGACCCATTATTATTACTATGACCTTGGCAATACCAACGGCTATTTTTACGGAAGCATTTTTAAGCTTTATTGGACTTGGCGTTTCGGCACCAATGGCTAGCTGGGGCGTACTGGCTTCTGAGGGAATAACTAGTTTGCGTTCCTATCCTTTTCAACTATTTTTCCCGGCGATGGCGATCAGCATTACGATGCTTGCCTTTAACTTTCTCGGGGATGGTCTGCGCGATGCCTTAGATCCCCGCATGCGGCGTTAGGAGGTCAATGATGAAATCATTATTAGAAGTACAAAATTTAGCAGTATCCTTTGATACTTATGCTGGTGAGGTGAAAGCAGTTCAGAAGGTTAGTTTTTCAGTTAATGCTGGGGAAGCGATTGGTATTGTTGGAGAATCAGGTTGCGGCAAGAGTGTGACGGCTCATGCAATCATGGGGTTAATCCCTAGTCCCCCGGGAAGAATTGTGGAAGGTAGTATTCTATTTGATGGTGTGGATTTATTACGAAAATCAAATAAGGAAATGGAAAAAATCCGCGGTAATGAAATCGGTATGATCTTCCAGGATCCTATGAGTTCTTTAAATCCCGTTTTAACCATTGGAAGACAGATTGCTGAATCCCTAGAGCTTCATCAAAAAATGTCAAAAAAGGAAGCTCTGGTGAAGGCTGTAGAGATGCTAAGAGTGGTAGGCATTCCTTGTCCAGAAGAACGAGTTAAAAATTATCCTCATCAGTTCAGTGGTGGCATGAGGCAGAGGGCGATGGTTGCCATGGCATTGGCATGTAACCCGAAGCTATTGATTGCCGACGAGCCAACGACTGCCTTAGATGTTACCATTCAAGCACAAATCCTGGACTTGATAAAAAGTCTTAATCAGAAATTTAATACATCTGTTATTATGATTTCCCACGACTTGGGAGTTATCGCCAGTCTATGCAGTCGGGTGATTGTTATGTATGCCGGCAGAATTGCGGAGAGTGGTTCTGTATATGATGTGTTTCACAACCCTCAGCATCCCTATACATGGGGTTTGCTAAAATCTCTACCAAGGACAGATGTCAGCACCAAGGAACCTTTGGCGGTTATTCATGGACAGCCACCTGATTTATTGGACTTGCCAAAGGGGTGCCCATTTTCTCCCCGTTGCCCTCACGTTATGCAGGTGTGTATGGAAATGTATCCAGAGGATAGTATGATCAATGAACACCATATGACTCGTTGCTGGTTACAACATGAGAGTGCACCTAAAAATAGGCGGGAGGTGACGGTATAATGGCAACAGAGCCATTATTGGAAGTTCGCAATTTAAAAAAATATTTCACGGTAGCAACTGATTTTTTTGGAAAACCTACAAGCTGTTTAAAAGCAGTTGATGATGTAAATTTTAGTATTAGAGCAGGGGAAACCTTAGGTCTAGTCGGGGAAAGTGGCTGCGGTAAGTCTACTACAGGTCGCACGATTATTGGTCTGTATCAGCCAACAGAAGGAGATGTCTTATATAAAGGCAAATCTGTTGCTGCTGGTGGTAAAAATCAGCCTCTATATCGTGATATACAAATGATATTTCAAGATCCCTACGCTTCTCTGAATCCGCGGATGACGGTAGGAGATATTGTTGGCGAGCCGCTGGATATTCATAAGCTTGCTGTCGGCATAGAACGAAATACTCGTATTATGGAGTTATTAAGCCTCGTAGGGCTCAACAAAGAACACGCCAACCGTTTTCCCCATGAATTCAGTGGTGGACAACGGCAGAGAATCGGCATTGCCAGAGCATTAGCCGTCAATCCGAGCCTCATTATTTGCGATGAACCTATTTCTGCCTTGGATGTTTCCATTCAGGCTCAAGTAGTCAATTTACTAGAAAAGTTGCAGAGGGAGCTTGGGCTTACCTACTTATTCATTGCTCATGATTTGGCGATGGTCAAGCATATTAGTACACGAGTAGCCGTGATGTACTTAGGGAAAATCGTGGAACTTGCTGAGACCCAGCAGTTATACGGTTCACCACAACATCCTTATACACAGGCATTACTCGCTGCGATTCCTATTCCTGATCCAACAGTAGAAGCCGCTAGAAAGCGCGTACCTTTAGAGGGCGATGTACCCAATCCAATTCATCCGCCTTCCGGTTGTCGCTTCCGTACCCGCTGCCCGCATGCCATGGCAATCTGTGCTGAAGAGGAGCCAAAGTTGATTGATCGAGACGGGCATTTTGTAGCATGTCATTTGAAAAAATGACCTTGCACATGAGAACTTAGAGGGGGTGATGTTTACCAAGGAACGTAGCTCACGAACTTATAAGGTATTCATAAAGCGTTTAACAAAAAAGATGGAGAGTGTACTATGAGAAAAAAATTAGTGAAATCATTCATCTTAGGATCGTTGTTGAGTATGTCAGCAACAGCTTTTGCCGCGAATCCTTTTGAACTTGTTCCTACAACAAACTGGACTTATGATGCAATCGGGAAACTAGTACAAGGGGGTGTCTTTGAAGGCTATAGAGACATTAATTTTAGCAAAAGTCAAACCTATACTCGTTATGAATTGGCTACTTTTGTTGGTAAAGCACTAGCCAATGAGGAGAAAGCAAGCGCTGAACAAAAAGCAACCATTGATAAATTAGCCGCAGAATTCAAGGGGGAACTTACCAATCTGGGAGTATATGCTGCTGCGACCACTCCTAAGACGGTAGCACCTACCGCTGCCGCTGCGCCTGAAAAGGTTACGATAACTGGTGACACTCGTTTTCGCTTTGAGCATACGAAAGGCATTTCTGATGACGTAAACTTTAGGACAAGATTTGTTGTTGGTGTTGATTTAGGTGATACTTGGAAGTTTAATACCCGTTTTGTTAATAGTAATAATATTACTTCCTATGATGGAAAGGATGACAGTGGAAGTTCTACTACGAAGATCAATTTGTCGTATGTGACAGGTAAAATGGGTGATGTTGGTGTAATGTTTGGCAGAATGCCCCTAGCCTTGGGGAAAGGTTTGCTGGTAGATACTGATTCCAACTGGGATGGTGCAAAGCTTGATTTTGGCAGCAAGGTAAAAGGCCAAGTTGGTTATGCTCGAGCAGGAGACAAGAAAAAATACTTCTTTACTGATGTTACAACCAATTTGACTAAAGATCTGGACGTTACAGCATCATACTTAAAGGATTCCACATATATTAATAGTGGAATTGACTACGTAATTGATAAAGATCCTACCAGCCCTACTTATCTTCAAAACATTGTCCAGCAAAGAAAGAATATAAACGCCGAGTACAAAGCTTGGACAGTTGGCTTTGGGTACAATGGTTTAGAAAATCTTGCAGTCGTTGGTGAATATGGTAAAAATGAGGTTAGCAATACCAAAGCATGGATGACCGGTGTGACATTTAGACAGGCTGACCGTAAAAAAGTAGGCTCCTGGGATATTGGCGTAACTTACAAAAAGGCAGGAAATGGATTTGACCCTGAGTACTGGAGTACAGCGGATGCCACTTTCGCTATGGAGGTCAATGCTATGAATGATATTCAAGGTACTGAGTATGCTATAGATTATGTTCCATTAAAAGGCGCAATACTTCATGTGAGTTATGGTGATATGAAAAATTACGCTGGAAATAGTAGAGATGCTCGGCAGTATTTTATAACAAATCTTAGTTACAAATTCTAATATTCTAGGGACTGTAAAAATAACATATGTGACAAACTCCTGCAAAGCGGCCAAGCCTTGCAGGAGTTTGTTTCAAAGGAGGTATGTGATTTTAAAAAACCGCCATTGGTTGTTTTTCACTTTGATAAACTTTCGTGCATTTTTCATTCCGCCTGTTTCAGCGAACATAGTGGAAATCTTTTCAGCTTCAATCTAAGGGCTTTGATTACAGCATTTTGTTAATATTATAGAAAAATTAATCTAGTAAGGAGAAATTAGAGCAATAATTCACGTATAAGGTGAATTGTTGCTCTTTATTAATGCTTATTATAGCAGTCTAAATAAGGTTATTATTAAAAAAATAATATAAAAAAACACAGGATGCAGATTGAATTACTTCTTGTTAATTTTTCCAGGGAATAATTTGTCTTTATAATATGATTCGGCCTGATAGATTACGGCTAAAGGATTATGACATAAAACTCTATCTTTCACTGCAAAAACAGTTACAGGAGCTTCTGAGTATTTTATAAATAAAGAATCATGTCCAACACATAAGCCTAAAACGATGTTAAGATCTGTTTTGGATTCATTTAAAAACATAGCTTGACCAATAGGATTGCACATAGCCACTTTATTTATATTATTGGTATCAATAAGTTCTCTAGACAGATGTCCATTTTTACATATAATTGAATTTACTACAAAGCCATTATGAGAAAGTACCTTACTTAAGATATTAGCTTCTTTAACCAATCCAATACAGAATGCTAGACCGATATTTTTATATCCACATTTATTGGAAAAATCTATTGTTTCCTCTAATCTTGTCTTTTCACAATAACCTTCGCTTACCACTAATGCTGATGCCTGTGCAATAGTATGGTTATCTTTCTGTTTATATAATTCTTTTATTTTCTCTATCTTTTCATTATTACATGGACAGTTTTTGGGAGCTTTATCAACATCTCCGCTGCTACAAACGTGTATAGAACATAAAGCACAACTATACATAATAATTCCCTCCTTAATATAGTCAAAGAAATAGATGATCTGAATAGAACTATTTTCATAATTTGATCAAATAATTGTTAGAAGTTGTGTTAACATATAAAGTGTAAACAAAAGTTGTCATATTTAAAAGTGACAGATTCTTTAAATAATAGGGTACAGAAAGGGGGGGAGTATAATATTTTCATTTACTCCATTTATAGATCATACAATAAAAAAACCAATCTATTATCAATTGTATGAGTATATAAAAGAAGAAATTATCAATGGAAATATTAAAGGGAAAGAAAACTTACCATCACTTAGAAATTTATCAAAATATCTTCATTTAAGTAAAAATACCATTGAAGCTGCTTATCAACAACTTTATGCTGAAGGATACATTGAAAGTATTCCTAAAGTTGGTTATAAAGTTGTTGATATTCATTCTGATTTACTAAACGTGTCACAATCCTATAATGACACAACACCAAAAGATGAAATTTCTAATAATATAAAGAATTATAAGTATGATTTAGCACCAAGATATGTAGATAAAGCATGTTTTAATATAGGCATCTGGAAAAAGATAATTAATTTAATTATAAACGAGGAATTTGAAAGCCTTTTAAGCTATGGTGATCCACAGGGGGAATTGGAATTACGTCAAGAAATTGCTAAGTACATATATGAAAATAGAGGTGTACACTGTCAACCGGATCAGATTATTGTAGGAGCAGGAACGCAATATTGTTTAAATTTAATTTGCCAAATGCTTAGAGAAAATTTTAATACGATAGGTATGGAAGAACCGGGAAGTAACTATATACGATATATTTTTGAAAGAAATCAGTTTGATGTTGAACCGATTGATGTGCTAAAGAGTGGGTTAGATGTAAATCAACTTGAGGATAGTAAATGTAAGATTGCTTTCGTTACCCCATCTCATCAATTCCCGAAAGGTGTAATTATGTCGGCAAGAAATAGGGTGCAGCTTTTAAATTGGGCCAAAAATAAGAGTGGGATTATTATTGAAGATGATTACGACAGCGAAATGAGATTTGTAGGAAAACCGATTCCGTCATTAAAAAGCTTAGATAACGATGACAAAGTAATATACTTAGGTTCATTCTCTAAAATTTTCATTCCAACGCTTCGTATAAGTTTTATGGTATTGCCTTATTGGTTGCTAAATTTGTATTTAGAAAAATATAAAATGAGTGGACAAACGACTTCAAAGCTGATTCAAATTGCATTGGCGCGTTTTATGAAAAAAGGTTATCTACAAAGTCATATTCGTAAAATTAGAAGACACTATCAGAATAAGAATACTGCTATAACGAATGCTATTCATACTTATATGAAAGATAACATTAACTTAATAAGTAGTAATGCGGGCATGAGGGTTATTTTAGAGATAAAAACAGATTTAACGGAAGAGCAAATCATAAGTCTTGCCCAAAATTCTGGTATAAACCTAGTTTCTCTTTCGCAATATTACATAGAGAAGAGCAACTATGCGCAAACTGGGAAGATTAGAGTAATGCTTTCATATAAAGGTATACCTCTAGAGGATATAGAGCCGGCCATTAAAAAGTTAAGCAATGCATGGTTTAATCATGCTACAAATATATGAGTAACGGTTTAACTCTGTTTACTGTTTAGTAAGATTAAGTGGTTGCTGTTAAATAAAAGATAAAAAGAACCATTGTAGACTCCAAATACGAAGGGATATGACAAAGTCCTGCAAAGCAGCGTAGCCTTGCAGGAGAACGGTAATATTATATTAGATCCTTTTTCGATATTAATAAGTCCTTCGGCAAAAATTGGGCAATGATAAACTTTAACTTAAAAGAAAATAGCCATAACTTACTTTACGTGAGTTATGGCTATTACTTAATGGCTTTTTTAGGGATGTTGGCCTATTCTTCTCTACTCAAAGGAGAATCCTTTGTAAAGGATTTAGTTTCAATAGCGACGGGGGTGAGCTCTTTTAGTTGTTCCAGCCGCAAAAATAGCATGAGGGTGAAAACTACTTCAAACCCTTTAAAAACTGGCCCCAAAAGAAAATAAAAAGATAGAGATGTAAAATAAGTTTTAAATATGTAGGCAAATAATATCTCTATGCCCTTAGTTAATAGTAATGAGCTAAATACACGCCACCAATATCCTTTCACCAGCTCTTTACTATACTTTAGGGCCTTCATCCCTCGAAGGTCTCGCAAGACAACGGCTTCTAATGTAAATATATATAATATAGTATAGATGATTCCGGGGATGACAAAAAGTAAACCAAGAAGCAAGATTCTCAACATAAATATTGCGTAAGTTATCGCAGCGGTAGAAGATTTTGCACGCGCGAAGCTCATTATTGTTGTCCAATTGATGGCTTTATTATATATAATATCTGCAATAAATTGAATCAGTGCACATGATCCTATAATCTGGGAAATAAATCCAACTACAAACAGAAAAACATTAAGGGAATTAAAACTATGGTAGTCTTTTACCGTTCCATGAGAAATTGAATATGGTAGTGACATTACAAAAGAAATTGCTATAATAGGGCCTATATTTTTTTTGAATATTTTCCAACTGAGTTTGAAGATTTCTATGATTGATAGTTCTGGACTCGATGCAAGTAGTTCATTGTAAATCTCCAAGGAAGTGCCCCCTCTTGTTCAATTAACTTTCTTTTATAATACTGTACTTTGAAAAAAAATTCATCTATCCAAAGATATATAGTAATTAGATCCGATTAATAACACACGTAGACGATAAGATATAAAATAAGTAGACTAAATAAAGAAGGATTATTGTAATATGCGGACAAAGATGATAAAAAAGGTAACGCTATATAGGGAGAGTGATATAGTTGAAAAAAAGAATTGTATTGCTAGTTTTAATTGTACTGATTTGTCTTCAAGGAATAGTCTTTGCTGCTGCTCTTGAAACGGAGTTAGTTAAGATTCCACTTACAGTAGAGAATGAAACATTCCTGTTAGATGCAAAGATTTACAAGCCAGTCGGAGAAGGGCCGTTTCCACTACTGGTGATTAACCATGGAACACCCCGTCTTGCTGAAGACAGAGCAAAAACAAACGCTTCGGTTGGATATAAAAATCAGTGTGAGACATTTGCTAACTTAGGATTTACGGTAGTATTTGTTGTACGTCGGGGTTTCGGTAGTTCGGAAGGGCAATATGTTGAAAACAAGGTGTATGCAGATGGGACGCGAAATTATACTAAATCAGGATTAGAAGCGGCAAAAGATATTAGCGCTACTGTTGAATATATGAAAACTAAGCAGTATGTCGACAATAAGAGAATCGTTTTATTAGGGCAATCTACAGGAGGGCATTCTGTAATTGCTGCAGGGTCGCTACATAGTGATGGTGTTATTGGGATTGTAAATTTCGCTGGTGGGAGGGGGTCTTATGCCCCAGACTTAGTACGCGATGAGAAAAACTTAATTAATTCGATGGCTCATTATGGGAAAACTTCAAGGGTGCCCACGATATGGCTATATTCAGTGAATGATCATTACTTTGGACCGTCTCTTGCTCAAGCAATGGTAAACGTCTATGTAGGTAATGGTGGGCAAGCAAGGTTTATTTCATTACCAGCATCTGGAACAGATGGTCATAGTTCATTTGTGCATGCTCGTGATAACTGGTATCCACATGTTGTAAATTTCTTAAGTGAAATTGGAGCTATAAAAGAGAGCTTATAGAAGACCCCAGAGAGGGAATCGTATATTTAAAGATGGCAATTTATCATTTATGGGAGAGATTTAATGAAAACATTATTGTTTGTGCTGAAAGGATTTGAAACCATGGAATTCAGCGTTTTTGTTGATGTCATGGGATGGGCGAGAAATGACTATGGGTTTGATGTGCCAGTTGTAACATGTGGTTTTCAAAAAGAGGTAACCAGCACCTTTAACATTCCAGTTTTAGTTGATAAAACAATTGATGAAATAAATGTTAATGATTATGATGCTTTGGCAATTCCGGGCGGGTTTGAGGAATTTGGATTCTACGAAGAAGCCTATGATGAACGATTTTTGAATCTTATTCGTGAATTTGATAAACAAGGCAAAATAATTGCCACGATTTGCGTAGCGGCGTTGCCCGTAGGTAAAAGCGGGGTGTTAATGGGAAGAAAAGCCACTACCTATCATTTGCGGGATGCATACCGTCAAAAGCAGTTGAAAGAATTTGATGTTGATGTGGTAAATGAGTCTATCGTCGTGGATAAAAACATTATTACCTCCTATTGTCCTGAAACCGCTTCAGGTGTAGCATTTAAACTTTTAGAGAAACTGACTTCCAGAGAAAAAATGGAAATTGTAAAACATGCAATGGGCTTTAGATGAATATACCACATTCGCTTTCTAGTAGCCGATAGTAGAGCTGTTATAATCTTTGAAAATTTATATGTTTTCAGGAAGAATGTTGTAAAAGTATCTAAAACTATTATAGTCAAAAGATAAAAGAGAGACTCAGCACAGTAAAAATGCGGAGTCTCTCTTTTATCTTTTTGCCATATTTAAAATGCACTATTCCTTCGGAAAGCTAAGGTTGGCTTTTGGCCAATTCAATTCACCCCAGTCACACATGAGGTCCAAGATAGGAACGAGTGTCTGTCCTTTTTTTGTTAACGAGTATTCAACTTTAGGCGGAATTTGGTGATATTCTTTGCGATCAATTAATTGATCAGTTTCTAATTCTTTAAGTTGTTGGCTCAGCATTTTGTGGGTAATACCTGGGAGTTTTCTCCTCAACTCCCCGTATCTTAAAATCCCGTGGGCAGATAATATATAAATGATTAACCACTTCCATTTACCACCGAGCACAGACAAAGTATATATTACAGGGCAATCGAAGTTAATTTCCTCACATTTTTCCATATGGACACTCTCCTTAAGTATAGTATCTTCCTTGATATATAGTATCTACCGCAAAGGTGCATACTTTTATATTGAAAGAGTAACATATATAATTAGATAAAACAACCAACAACTTATAGGAGGAATCTATAAATGTCAAAAAATATACTCGTTTTAACAGGTAGTCCTAGAAAAGGTGGCAATAGCGATAAGTTGGCAGATGCATTTATTGCCGGTGCCCAGCAGGCAGGACACACGACTGTAAAATATACAACCGGCGATAAAAACATTAAGGGATGTATAGACTGTCAGGCTTGTTTCAAAAAGGGTACAGCTTGTTCGATTCCGGACGATTTTAGTGAGCTTGCACCGCTTCTGGAGCAAGCTGATATGATTGTGTTCGCAACGCCATTGTACTGGTTTTCATTTCCGGCACAGCTGAAAGCCTCTATTGATAAGTTCTATTCTTTTCTCATTGGAAAAAGGACATTAAAGATAAAAGAATGCGCGCTTCTAGTCACCGGAGGTGTGGAAGATGAAACTAAGTTTGATGGTATTGTTACGTCCTATAAAATAATTGCTGAATTCCAGAATTGGAAGGATAGCGGCGTAATCATTGTACCAGGGCTTCATGATAAAGATGATATTCTCAAAACCGACGGACTACAGAGAGGCGAAGCATTTGGGAAAAACATACTTTGAGTTCGATATTCTTCAGATAATAAATTTGAAGATCGGTTTGATGCAAGCAGAATTCATTACGAGAAATATTGATTGAAGCTGTCTTTGATGAAATATCCTAAGTGGGTTAAGCTCAGAAATTCTTCGGTTGCCATTATACATTTCAAACAGAAGGGCCTGTGCACAAAATGCAGACACTTCTGTTTTTATGTAGATAAAGCCTTGCAGAAGCTTTGCATTCTAAAGGTAAAAGAATCGCTTACCAGGATTGCCAAATATTCATTATTTTAATATCAATAATAGACTTTTGAAGGGAGAAGATGACCACAGAGCTTATAATTCAAGTCAGTCGGACAAATATTTAATACTATTTTCAGCCATAATAGGCTGGGAGGGGATAGATTGTTTGACAGAATTCTTGATATTTTAAGCAGCCTTGGATTGATAGGGGTATTTGCTGGAGTTTTTCTAGAGGCGATAGGATTACCATTTCCAGGCAGCGTGTTAGTTGCTTTGGCAGGTTTTTTGTCAAAGCAAGGAGAGTTTGATATGATAATAGCCTGGCTGGTATCTTTACTAGGATATATGCTAGGTTCTATTTCAGCCTTTATGCTAGGACGTCGTATTGGAGAGCCATTTATAAAAAGATGGGGGAGATATATTCAACTAACCCCGGAACGTATTAGAAAGGCACAGGAACTTCTACAAAAGTCCGCCCCGGCTTATATTATTGGTGCTCGCTTTCTACCAACAATCGGTAATGTTACTCCCTATGTAGCAGGCATTAGCGGTATTTCTATTATTAAATTTCTTATCTACGATATGGTGCACGCGGTTCTGTGGCTAACCATCTTTCTGTATGTTGGGGCTGCGCTAGGCATGCAATTGAATATGATGGTAGAGAACCCTAGGTTTAAGTGGGGGGCCATTGGAGGTGGCTTCTTGCTATTAGTTTATGTGTTTAGGGATTTGTTGCCTATACGTAATAAAAATAAGGTATAAATGTAGTGTTTGAGTTAACAATCAATATAACGAAAAACTCCTGCAAAGCACTAGCATTGCAGGAGTTTTGTCTTTTAATAGAAATATTGGATACTGCTTTCTGGGAGGAAGGCAACAAAGCGTAATCTTACAAAGACAGCAATTGATTTTTCCAGTATTGTAGATCTACGGCACTTAATGGCAGTTCGATGGCCGAATCGCTGTCGGTGTATTTAAAGAAAATTTTTATAGTATTAGCCTGGTATATTTCCTTCAGGACCTGTGGGGGGAAGGTGACAAATAAAGTATTGGTATATTTAAAAGATTTTCCCGTGGGAAAATCTTTTTGCGAATAGGTCGGCGGCTGGGCGGATAACTCAATACTATCGATTTTGTATGTTTTACCATCAATATCAATGATGAAGAACTTTTCCAGTGGTCCAGAATGATAGCGGAAATCAACTATAGATAAGGTTGCTCCTATAGCAGTATTTGTTTGAGGATCAATTACGCCACGGAAATCAATATTACAGTAGGCTGATAAGTTGCTGACAGTACGATTGTCGTAAGAATAAACCGTATAGCTGCAATAAAAGGCAATGGTGACGATAACGAGTACTAGGATAGTTGTCTTTTTACGCATAATAACTCCTTGAAAAGTGTGTTGTATTTACCGCTTAATGTTACAGGAGTTTAGCATTTTTGTCTATATAACAAACTCCTGAAGCAGCCTAGCCTTGCAGGAACTTTGTATTTAATGGTATATATATTTGTTTTCCCTTATGTGATTTCGCTCACAGTCAAGTGATACAGTTTTCGCTAGAATAACATCAGAAGATTTAAATAGCGCTTCGCAATATAAGGGGGATAAAATATATGTCAATGTTTTGTTATCAATGTCAAGAAACAGCTAAAGGTACTGGCTGCACCATGCGCGGTGTCTGTGGAAAAACGGCTGATGTGTCCAATCTACAAGACCTGCTCATGTATACACTAAAAGGGATTTCGGTTTATACACTCGAAGCTCGTCAGGCTAAAATTGCTACACCCGAGGCCGATAAGTTTATAATGGAAGGCTTATTTGCCACCATTACTAATGCTAACTTCGATAAGGAGCACTTTGTTGTGCTCGTAAAACAAGCGCTGATCGTAAGAGATAACGTGAAAGCTACTTTAGTAAAAGCTGGTGTAAAGGTAGAAGCTGCAAATGACAGTACGAAATCCATCTGGCAGAAATTGACTGGCTGGTTCACAGCGGATGGAGCAGTAGAAGCTTCTCATGACAGCACTATGTGGTTTGCTGACAATGCACCAGAATTTGAAAAAAAGGCTGCCACAGTCGGAATTTTGGCAACTGAAAATGAAGATGTCCGTTCATTACGCGAGTTGCTAACCTATGGCGTAAAAGGAATGGCGGCCTATGCTGAGCACGCCTACACATTAGGCTATATGGAGGATGCTATTTTTGCCTTTATGCAAAAAGCATTAGTTGCCACTATTAACGATAAGCTGAGTGCTGATGAATTGGTTGCTTTGGTGATGGAATGCGGCAAATACGGTGTTGATGTTATGGCCTTATTGGATAAAGCCAATACCAGTACCTATGGCAACCCGGAGATTACCAAGGTCAATATTGGTGTGAGAAACAACCCTGGTATCCTTATCAGCGGTCATGATTTAAAAGATTTGGAAGAATTATTAGAACAAACCCAAGGGACGGGCGTTGATGTATACACCCACGGCGAGATGTTGCCGGCGCATTACTATCCAGCCTTTAAGAAATATGGCAATTTTGCTGGTAATTATGGCAATGCCTGGTGGTTGCAGGACAAAGAATTTGAAACCTTCAATGGACCCATCCTGATGACGACGAACTGCTTAGTGCCGCCGAAAGCTAGT
The DNA here is from genome assembly GCF_030269905.1 of Pelosinus sp. IPA-1. Lineage (NCBI taxonomy): Bacteria > Bacillati > Bacillota > Negativicutes > Selenomonadales > Sporomusaceae > Pelosinus > Pelosinus sp. IPA-1. The sequence goes on from NZ_BSVC01000002.1 coordinate 174,622, forward strand.
TATAAAGACCGCGTGTATGTGACGGGGGTAGTCGGTTTTGAAGGCTTGAAAGAAATCGGTGAGCGTAAAAATGGTAAGCCGAAAGACTTTACGGCTCTTATCGCTCACGCTAAAAAATGCCCGCCTCCTAAGGGGCTAGAACAAGGGGAAATAATCGGTGGTTTCGCTCACAACCAGGTATTAGCTCTGGCTGATAAGGTTGTGGATGCAGTGAAAAGTGGCGCTATCAAACGCTTCTTTGTTATGGCGGGTTGCGACGGCCGCATGAAGAGCAGAGATTACTACGCTGATTTTGCAAAAGCATTGCCTCAAGATACTGTTATACTGACAGCGGGCTGCGCCAAATACCGTTATAACAAGCTTCCTCTGGGTGATATTGGCGGCATTCCCCGTGTATTGGATGCTGGTCAATGCAACGACTCCTACTCGCTAGCACTTATAGCCTTGAAACTTAAAGAGGTTTTTGGTCTAGATGATATTAATAAATTGCCGATATCCTACAATATCGCCTGGTATGAGCAAAAAGCCGTTATCGTTCTCCTAGCTCTGTTATACCTTGGTGTGAAAAATATTCATCTTGGACCGACACTGCCTGCCTTCCTTTCACCGAATGTAGCCAAGGTGCTTGTAGAGCAATTTGGCATCGGCGGCATCAGCAATCCCGAAGATGATATCAAAATGTTCATGGCCTAAGCAACTGCCAGTTTAATTTAGCAGTTTGCTGAGATTTAGAGATAGTTAGTTATATATATCTAGACTTAGGCGTAAAAAAGAGGTGGCGAAAGCCACCTCTTTTTCTATTATTCTTACTTGCTGTCCAGTAAACTATCGAAGATTTCTTATGTCTATTTACACATTATCGGAAAATGAATGAATAAGAGATATTTTGCCTTGTGATTTTCCAGACTCGATATATTGATGGGCCTCACCGATTTGATAAAATGGAAACTGTTTTTCATCTCGATTAATACGTAATTGATTCTTTTCAATCATCTGACTTATATTATTTAAGATGGCATGATGGCGAGCTCTTTCAATATTATAAACCATTGGTATTAGCATGAATACGGCGTGGAGACTAATCGCCTTAGCATGCATGATACCGAGATCAAGATTGACTCTTGCATTTGTGGTACAAACAGAACCATTGTATTTTACTGCCTTAAAACTATTGATTAAATTATTTCCGCCTACTGGGTCGAGGACAACATCAAAACCTTTACCATCGGTATATTTCTTTACATATTCCTCTACGGACTCCGATTCGGTAAAAATAGCAGCGTCAGCACCTAATTCTTTTATAATATTCGCTTGGTTTTGACTTCGTACCGTTCCATAGACGAACGCTCCTTGTTGTTTGGCCAATTGCAGCGCAATATGTCCTACGCCGCCTGCAGCGCCCTGAATTAATACTTTATCCCCTGCATGAATTTGTACCTTTTCTCTAAGGGCTTCCCAAGCAGTTAGACTGACGAGGGGAAATAAGGCAGCCGTTGCATGGTCTATATTTGAGGGCTTTTTTGCAATTAAGTTAACATCGACTAGCATATAGTCAGCTAATGCACCTTGAAGCTGACCAACACCGCCAGCACAGCCAAAAACTTCATCTCCAACATTCCAATGCAGAACATTCTCACCTAGGGCAACTATTTCGCCAGAAAAGTCGGCATTTAATATAGCAGGAAAAGCTGGGGTAATAGCTGGTACCAATCCTGAGCGGATTTTTGTCTCTATAGGGTTGATACCGCTGGCAGCTACTTTCACCAGAACATACCCTGCTTTTACCTCTGGCTGCTTGACGTCAGCTGCTTCAAAAACCTCAGGTCCACCGTAAGCACGAATTACCATTGCTTTCATTCCAATTCCTCCTATTATGTTATTTATCTATTTAAGACTATGTTAGTTTACTTTAACGGTACAAAATGAATGGTTAATAAAATTACTCTTACGAATACTACAGAGTCCATGCCGCATTACTACTCTTCCGTAGTATATCCGATAATTCCTTGTTTTCCATCAAAATCAGTGGGGCGAATTTATCTAAATTATCCTCGTTCCTAAGTGCACAGAATGAAAATCTAAGGTACTTCCTATGCGCCTTGAAACTACATGTGAATTATCGCCAACTTGTACTTCTATTACGAATGTATAGGTTAGCGATAATTTTGCTACTCGTAGGGGGGGAAGTATAAGGAAATAAAGGAATAATAGAGATTGATGTATAAGTTAAAGTGGATATTATTGTAAAACAAAGATAAAAACAAGGAGTAATTGGAATGAAAAATTTTTCGTTAAAGGTATTTACGGGGATAATAATTATGGCCTTTTTGTTTTTATGTCATAATGAGAGTGCTGATGCTGCGCGAATTACCAAAACTTTAGATGAGAATACAAGGATAATGCCTTATGGAGTAGTAGTGACAACGTGGGATAACATACCTAAATTTAAGAAAGGAACCGCTGTTACGCTTAATGAGTATGGTGAAGTATTTGAGGGCATATTGGCTGCAGATGTAAGTTTGCCATATGAAACTGGTATATCTCGGGATTCTCTCAAGCCAACAGGATATACGCCGATGCCTTTTTATGTTTTTTCTAATACGACTACTACAACAACAAATAGAGTTCTTACATTTAAAAGCGGAACAAAAATTACATTCAATGATAAGGGTGAAGTTAGTAAAGGTACATTAAATAGTTCTAATCAAAGCATCGCCCTAAATCAATCAACCTATATACAAGTATCTGAAGGCGAAGTAAGTTTTCATAAAAATGGGATGTTAGCAACGTGTACTTTAGCCAATGATTCTTATTTGAGGCCTATAGGTTGGTCAAAAATTTTAACTGAAAACTATACAAATAACTCGGCATGCCCAGGGTTTGTTGAATTTAAGGCCAGAAAACCAATTGTGCTAAATGAAAAAGGCGAAGTAGTCAAAGGGACGTTAAATAAGGACACCAAACTACTTTCACCAGTCGGTATTAAGGTTTATGAAGCTGAAACTACGGTAGAATTGGATGATGAAGGTATTGTTGGGAATGCTCTAAAAGTACCAACGGTTTGATTACATGGCTAGAGGAAATGATCTAGTATCTCTGTCCTTCAAAATGATCAATTGTAGATTCCGATGATTATGAAAACTAGAAATCAATATATAGCGACAAACTCCCGCAAAGCAGTATAGCCTTGCAGGAGTTTTGTATTTTAATTACCTTATTTTTTGTTATTAAACTCTTCCATCTGTTTCAAATAATTTATTTGAACAGCATTTTTTCCAGCATATTTAATATTATCGATAACGTCAGCATTGCTAGTCTTGCCAGTAGGATCTAAATCAGCTTTCATGCTATTGAATTGTTCATCAGATATTTCTATGTAACTGCCGCAATTCGGACAAGATATTGAATAGCGGGTATTATACGGAATTACTGGAATAAAAAATAATGTAAACCATGTTCTATTTTTACACAATTGCCATGTTTGTGTACGATTACAGTATCCGCATGTTTTTTCAAACATTGGTCCTACTACTTTTTTTGTAACTTTGCCCCATCCGAAGAGGAAAAACAAAATAATCACTCCTTATATACTACAAAAATTATACTGTAACAATTATAGCATATTATGGTATATTACGACATAATTGCACGAACACTTTTCTTTTTCCATAGGTACAGATAATGTAATAGAGGCATAAATTTGAAGTATCGTCAATCCACTTAGGAATAGTTAAAAATATGAGAGAAAAAGAAGGGAAGTGCTCAAGAAATCCTATCCTGTGACTCTTAGGACTCATTATCACCGAACCGAAATGAACATAGCTTTTGTAACGAATCCATAAAGCAAGTCGCATCCGATTGAAGAACGCCAAAGTATATATCATCAATGTTTTCAATTAATGGTAATGCCTGATTGACTTTTTTTTGACCTGCATCTAGTAACAGGATAATTTTTGCCCTTGTATCAGTAGGATGTTGTTTTCGTTGAATATATTGTTTCTTTTCGAGCAGTTTCAGTATTTGAGAGGTCGTCATGACATCGATTGCTGAGTGATCGGCAATCATTTTTTGAGTAGGGTTTTCACCGCGATTTTGCAAATAAGCGGTAACTGTAAGTATGATAAATTGCGGATGGGTTAGATTGATAGGGCGTAACGCTTTCTGTATTTGGGTATACCAATTATTATAGGCTCTAATGAACAGAAAACCCGGACTTTTCGAGGAATCATTTTTAAACTTGGAACTAATCATTTTTATTCTCAACCATTTTTTTTATTGTTAGTACGGCCTGTGGTGTATCTGAAAATACTTGGGCTAAAAATAGAATCTCTTCCTCCGTAATTGCAGTCGATTTTTCTAGTTTTGCACTTATTTTTACCAACGTGCCATCACCCGTGTCTGTAAATTCATGGCCGAAACATATCGCAATTCCCGTATCAGGAATTTCAGTTCTATCCCAATATTCTCTTTGAGGGATAACGGAAGTCAGTGTATAAGGCATTTCTGGTTGATTTTGCAGCTTCATAGTACCAGAAGTACCGGTAGCGAAATCTCCATTTAGTAATATGTATTCCAAGTCGGTTTCCCATTGACGTCGTTTATTTAAATTGGTATACATTTCCCAGATGTCCTGTGATATTGCATAAATTTTAGTCTGAAACGTAAATTCAGCCATTTAGATCCACTCCTTTAGTTATTCTATGTATTTATATTATAAGTATACTTATAATATAAAACAAGTGTTTTATATGGAATAGATCATTTAATTCTAAGGTAATTAACAAAGGATAATAGTAACAAGCTAAAAGCATGATTGGCAGGATTTAGCGGGACAGAGAACCCGTCCTATTATTCCTCGAATATGACATAAAAATGTCTTATTAAATGGTATAATTATTTTGGGTGATGAATATGAAAATAAATCGTTTATTTGAAATAACAATAATCTTACTCAATAAAGGAACGATTACAGCAAAAGAGCTTGCTGATCGTTTTGAAGTTTCGACCAGGACCATTTATAGGGATATTGATATACTTTCTTCAACTGGGATACCTGTATACATGAATAAGGGAAATAGGGGAGGAATATCACTCTTAGAAAACTATGTTATAAATAAAACACTAATTTCCGATAAAGAAAGGGAAAGCTTGCTTTTGGCAGTTAAAACACTGCAAGCAACTAAATATCCTGAACTTGACATAGTACTTGAAAAATTTGGTGCCATGTTCAAAAACACTCTTAATAATGACGACTGGGTAGAAATTGACTTTTCGCATTGGGGAAGCATACCGAATGAGAAAAATAAATTTAATGATATAAAGAGAGCGATGCTGGAAAGAAAGGTCATTCATTTTGAATATGTAAACTCAGATGGTCATAGAAGCAGCCGTTTAGCAGAACCTGAAAAACTTATATTCAAGGGAAACTCATGGTATTTAGTTGCCTATTGTAGACAACGTCAAGGTCATAGGACTTTTCGCATTTCTAGGTTGAAAAATCTTGAAGTAAGGGCAGAAGAATATGTGCCAAAGATATTATCAGGGCAGCAAACAGAAGAAATGAAAGAATTTTCAAAGCCACTGGTTCAGTTGAAACTGCGATTTCAGGCAAAAGTTTTGAATCGACTTTATGATGATTTTGATGATTCGTTTATTATAGAAAATGACGATGGAAGTTTTGACGTAGACATTGCTTTTCCTGAGGATGAATGGGTTTATGGCTACATCATGTCATTTGGCTCCTCTGTTGAGGTATTAAAGCCTGCACATATTAGGAAAATCATTGCAGAAGAGATGAAACAAGCTTTAAAAATGTATGAGTAGTCCATCTTAATATGACATACAGTTGTCTTATTATCATGTGTATAATTGAAAAAGAAGTAGGATACTACAATGAAAAAAGGAAAGAAGGAACATGATAATGGATAACTCATTTAATGTAAATGAATTTAAAGGCAAGCGAATCTTGGTCACAGGTGGAACAAAAGGCATTGGCGAAGCGATTGTTAAGCGTCTTAAGAATGCTGGGGCAACGGTTATAACTACGGCTCGATCCATTCCGAATGATACCCCAGTGGCAGACTTGTTTATCCAAGCTGACGTTAGCACTCCTGAAGGAGTAGGGAAGATTTCCAAAGAGGTGCTTGAACGTTTTGGTGGTATAGATATTTTGGTCAATACTGTAGGGGGATCGTCTGTTTCGATTGAGGGAGCTCTGGCAATGAGTGATGACAACTGGCAACAGATTTTTAACACAAATTTATTCTCAGCTGTTCGTCTAGATCGAGCACTGCTGCCTGCAATGTTGGAACAGGGTGCAGGTGTTATCATTCACATTACATCCATTAGGCGACTCTTCCCAGCAACTGAGACTTTGGCCTATTCTGCGGCGAAGGCGGCTTTGACAAATTACAGCAAAGGATTAGCCAACCAGGTCGCGCCTCACGGAGTGCGGGTCAATTCCGTTGCACCTGGTTTTATAGAAACGATGGCTGCAGAGAGACTTATCGAGAGGTTGGCTAAGGATTCGGGCAGTGATTATGACAGTGCCCGGCTGGAAATGATGAATTCCCTCGGAGGTATTCCACTTGGACGTCCAGGTCGTCCCGATGAAGTAGCTGAACTCGTAGCCTTTCTGGTATCTAATCGAGCTTCGTATATTACTGGTTGCGAATATATCATCGATGGGGGAACGGTTCGTACAATCTGATGGGTAACAGAGGAACGTACAGGTATAGCAGCATTAATTGCAAGACGACTAAGGAGAGGATAAGTATGTCGATAAAATTACCACAGCTTATTGCGAAATTTGTTCAGGCGAAGAACGATCATAACAGTGATGCAGTGATTGCCTGCTTTGCAAATGATGCCATTGTCCATGATGAAGGACAGGAAATTCGTGGTACGAATGCCATCAAAAAGTGGACTGACGCTAGCATTGAAAAATATCAATTCACCTTAGAGGCAACTGGCCTCGTCGAGCGAGACAAAGAAACCGTCCTCACTGCTCAAGTTTCTGGAAACTTCGATGGGAGTCCAGTCCCTCTTGATTTCCACTTCATCATCAATGATGGCAAAATTAGTAGGTTGAGCATCCGACTGACGGGCGATTGATTGTTAAACTTAATGATTATCAGCAACGAATACTAAATAGGAGGCTTTAGAATGATCATAAATAATTTGCTTTTAAAGCTGAAGGATAGAAACAATGAAAATATTGCAAAGGTGAGAGACATACTGCTGAGTATGCGAGGGAAAATTGAATTTCTCCGTGATTTGAAAGTAGAAGTAGATATACGTCATGGGAAGTCATCCTATGACATTATATTGATTACAGAATTTGCTTCTATGGAAGAGTTTAATGCATATCTGATTCATCCAGTGCATATTGAAGTATCCAAATATATTGAGGGCGAGTTAGAAGCTGGAGCCGCCGTTTGTTATGAATCTCGAAAGGCATAAGCCCAGGTTATTTAAAAGCTAAGAATGTATACGTATGAATAATCCAGTGTTGGCGGTCCCCTTGTCCCATCCATTAGTGAAAATTGAGGACCGCCCCCTCTCGTACCATGTAAAATTGTAAAAGAGACTCAATCCTTAGACGCCAACGGTAAGCTATATAGGAGATATATGACTCAGATAAGTTTTTCTGGAATCGAATTACATATTGACTGATAATTACTCTATGAGTATAATGTAGTTGTCAAGACAACTATGGTGGTGATATAGATGAAATTTAAATTAGATGATTCATTGGGGTTTATCCTAAATAAGACGAATACAAAACTTAAAAATGAATTGTTTCGACGGTTCAAAGAATATGACATTACGCCAGAGCAATGGGCTGTACTTAACTGCTTATGGGAACAAGAAGGTGTTACCCCTAAAGAGTTGGCAGATAGTATTGTTAAAGATAAACCAAATACTAACCGTATTCTTGAGAAGTTGCAAATGAAAGAATTGATTGTCCGAAAGCTTCATCCTGTAGATAAAAGAGCTTTTCAAATCTTTTTGACTAATCGTGGCTGGGCGCTAAGGGAAGAATTAATTCCCAAAGTGATGCAATTATTAGAGGAAGCAACAATTGGAATAGAAAAACATAAAGTCGTAGAAATGAAAAAACTACTAAATCAAATTTATGATAATCTTAAATAGTTATTTTTTATCATTTTAGTTGTTGCGACAACTAAAATGATAAATTGACATGATTTATCTTCCTTGCTCAAATTAGAAACCCATAGCAGTATGAAATAAAAAATAAAGTGAGGTAAAGAAGATGGAAAGCAGGTTAGTTAAAGAATTGAGCTTACGTTATCAACCGGTAGCTGTTTTGCTTAGCAATGAAAAACCGGAAGGGGCACTTCAGGGGAAAGAAGGGCAGTGGAGCTGTACAATTCCCTTATTTATTGCGGCAGCAAAAGGCAAAACATCAGTTTTTGAACGTAAAACTACAGTATGTAATGGCGGTAAAACAGGATTAGGGTTTGGTCAATTTCCCAATTATCCAGGTGGGATTGAATATTTTTTGTCAGTTGGTAAAAGCGGCCTATTTGAAGGGGAAGGATATAAAAAAAATCCAGAGCTAGGAGGAGAATTTGTTGAGTGTTTGCCAATAACGGATATTCCCTATCAGTACGTCATCTTTAAACCTTTGTCACAAATTGACACTACTAAGGAAAGACCCGAGTTAATTGTGTTTTATGTTAATACTGATCAGTTATCGGCACTTACGGTACTTGCAAATTATTACAGACCAGGAAATGAAAATGTTATGATACCTTTTAGCTCAGGGTGTCAGGCTATTTTTCTTATTCCCTACGCCGAAGCACAGAAGGAAAATCCAAGAGCAGTAGTGGGTTTGACTGATATTACAGTGCGTCCCATGGTCGAAGCTGACATGCTGTCATTTTCTGTTCCATACAAAATGTTTCTGGACCTAGAAGAAAGTGTAGAGGGAAGTTTCTTAGAGAAACACTTGTGGCATAGAGTAGTAGCAAGAATGGCAAAATAGTATATGGCAAACTCCTGCAAAGCAGCCTAGTCTTGCAGGAGTTTATATTTTAATGGTAAATAGGATAGAAATATGGGATATGTTTTTCAAAATGCCTCTCATTACATATAACATATATGAGACACAAGAAGAAGAGGGATGAATCAAAAGAATTGTCCCCTTGAGCATTTTGTAAAAATAATGATCGAATAGTAATTGGAGGTGTTATCATTAAGTTTTTCTTTTTATATGTCATTCTTAGGCAATTTTCCGAAAATCCCTTTACAGCGCTTGTATTAATGATAATTGTTTATGCCATTATCGACAGGCGGTATATTGGTGCTTTACCGGATTTCATTAAACCACTAAGTCGCTGGCGAAAAATAGCAAGACTAAAAAGGGAGCTTGAGTTTAGTCCTTCTCCAGGCCATATACTTTATCAAATAGGTGCACTGCAAGTAGAAAGCGGAAATATGCAAGAAGGACGGAAACAATTGGAAAAAGCCCATGATTTAATACAAGAACATCCTGACATCGAATATTATTTAGGCGTAGCACGTATTAGGATGGGGGAATTAGAACTTGGAAAAGAAGCGCTGGAGAGTGCTCTGCAAATGAATCCGAAGATTCAATACGGATTTCCTTATGTATATCTAATAGAGTATTGCTTGAAAAAAGAAGAACATCGAGAGCAAATTAATGCATATATGGAAAAAATATTTGAATATGGAAATCCTAAAATCTACTATGAAGTGGGTGTTGTTTTTCATAAAGCGGGATACGCAAAAGAAGCTAGAGAAATGTTTCAAAAAGCGCTAGTGATTTTTAGGAGTAGCCCTTCGTTCTTAAGAAAACAGCAGCGATATTATGCAATTATGTCAAAGATCAGAAGTATTTGGCAGGGATGACGAATGATTTGTTTTTTGATAAATGCCCTATGAAATTAGATAGCATAACAGGAATATCTAAAAAATGTGATTGATAGGATCTACTGGGACAGGAAGCTGTCCCCTTGTCTTATAAAAGGGCGGGAAAATAAAAAATGTAAGTAAAGTTTATTTACTTACACAATTACGCCCCTTTTTCTTAGCGCGATATAGGGCGGTATCGGCGGCTTTCATGACGTTCTCAGTTATTTTATTTTTTTCGCTGCGTTCAGCAGCTCCGATGCTAATTGTTACAAAAAGCTTTTTAGCAGAGGATTTCTTCCCTTTTTTATGCTCTTTTTTTTGATAAGTAAAAGGAGTTTTCTCAACGGCGGCACGCAGCTCTTCTAGATGGGGCAATGCATCTGCAATTTTAGTCCGGGGGAAAATAATGGTAAACTCTTCCCCGCCATAGCGGAAGGCCTTTCCGCCACCAGTCACTCCTCTGAGTACAGATGCCACTAAGCGCAAGACTTCATCTCCTGTGTCATGCCCATAAGTATCATTAAACTTTTTGAAAAAATCAATATCTAGCATAGCAACAGTGTAATCACCGTGCAGCTTCATAAGTTCTTCTTTAAGCGCACGACGCGCAGGCAAACCTGTTAGTTCATCCAGATAGGCCATAGAATAGGAATCCTGAATCACCGCAGTAAGCAGCATGAGGCCGGCAGCACAAAAGAAAATTGGTACTGCTATTACATTGGCCTTGAGTTGCAATCCTATCAAAGCAGCAAAAAGCACTGTGATGAAAGCATTGTTTAGATTAGAGGGCTGAGCTAACTGTTTTTTTATTAGCCATAGTAATGTAATACCAGCGGCCAACAATGCAGGCTGAGGAATCGTAACGATTGGCAAGTTCAGTGAAACTACGCGTTGAGTGAATAGTTTGAGTAAATCATTATCTTTTGTTATAACTGCGGTAGCAATAAAAAATAGTTCGAGAAAAATAAGACCGAACCGTAACAAACCCCAGGTATTGAAAATACCGCGCTCCTTTATCGAAGAGAAGATTAAAATATTAACTGGAATAACCATACTGACAATCGAAAAGATTGAGGCTTTATAAACAGGAAGTCCAACGATTTCCGCCGCAGTATTACTCAAAGCCCAGTCACATAAAGCAAATGTAATCAACACAAAAAACACACGACTGCGATTAAACCACCAGCTAAACAACATGCCGACCACAAATAAGGCATATGAAGCATTATAGAGGTTTGTACTAAGCATAGTATCTATCGTCAACTCGGAAAAAAGAAGGCTAGTGAGTGCTAGTAGACCAAAGGGAACGGTTTTAATCATGGCTGTAATATTTATCATTAAATGAATTAATTCCTTTCAAGTTCTTCAACTTTATGTTTCTATATTATATCAATTACGACATTTTTTGTCATTCATTTACATGGCTTCATCTCGACTTCACCCAACTAGAGGAATCATAGGGACAGAGTATATCATAAAAGTTATGTATAGTGCCTCTGTTTGTGTGGTGAGTTATTTCTATAAGCTTACAAGGTTATTTAGATCTATAGTTTAGAATAAGTTATTTTGTATTTAATTACCTCTACTGAAAGATATAGATTTATAACATAAGGAGTAAGAAATAAGATAATCTGGCTCTTTTGTCTTGCCAAAGGAGCCAGAGTAGACTCAAATGAATTAAACCCGCGAATTTCGCGGGTTCTTTGCTGTATATTTTTAACTCTTACGAAAAATTAAACAATTATATGTTTCAGAAGCAGGAATATTTCGAAAAATGTAGAAATAATATAATAATAAGGCATGGACATCATGCTATTTAAGAATAGGAGGTAACATAAAAGTAAATCTATTTTTCCGTGACAATCAGCCTAGAAAAATATCTGAATATTCATTTTAACATGACAATTAGTCTGCATTATCAGTGTTAGCTGAGAATTAGAATATGTAGCATTTTGAGTATACAAGATTAAGCGATTTACCGAGGCAATAATCAATAATAAATGGAGGAAATACACCATGGATAACTTAACCAATATTGTGAACATTTTAACATCAACATATTGCTGCTGGCAGGAAAAGAGAGAACAGGATGAAGTAATGGAGTACTTAAATAAGTACTTATATTTACCACATTGTGAAAAATTTATTATGAATAGTGTACGCAATTTAAAAAATGGCAATACAGAAGAACTAAAGAAAATTGGCCAAGAATTTGTTAAACATGGGGAAATGGAGTTAGCTAGTAACGTCAATACTCTTGTTAATGGGGAAGTTAGCATATCCGAAGAATTATATACAGCTGTAGAATCTTATTTAAATAGCAGTCTTTTCCATAAGGAAGTAGAGACTTACTTGGCAAATTCGATTCATTAGAATGCTATATATAACAAAATAAAAATTGGGCTATATCTCATAAAATACTATTTGTTGATTTAACAAATAGTATTTTTATTTGAGGTATTTGAGATGGATAGAATGAAAATACTCAAAAGAACCGTCCCTGTGATTCTCTTTAACTGCAATGATGGAATGTGATATAATTGGTTGTAGATTCTAGTGTGAAGTGAATATGAGAAAAGCTTTCTAGGGTTCCGTGGCAACAATGCCAGTCTGGTCCGAGAGAAAGCGCACAGCAAGCTGTGTACACGGAAGGATAAAAGCCTGGGAGTACTTTATGCACTTCTCAAGGCTTTTTTTTGTATTCATAGACAGGGGAAGATGTACAAAAGTTTTTAGGAAGTCTATGAATGCTCATATTGGTGGAAATTGGAGAGTGAATTACATGTATAACTTAATCATGGAAAACAAATGGGCGATTTTAATCATCCTAGAGTTTTTTGCTTGGTCTGCAACAATCTTCATCTTTTATGCAAGATACAAAATGCAATCGCAGTTTTGGTTAAAAGTAGCATCAACAATACTGGTACTTACGGGTGTTATTCCGCAAGTGCTCTTGGGTATAGTAAATTTTGTTGTAACAGAAGAAATTGATTTGTTTACCCTCACTATTGTGTTGCTGATTGTCTACGGATTGACCATCGGCAAAAAGCACATTCAAAAGCTGGATTCTTGGGCTCAAAAGAAGTTTTCAAGGTAATTACCCTGCAAGAGTCGGTGATGGTTCTTTGATTCGTTTAAGATTTAATGACTGGAAAGATTGTGTTTCTATATTGATGACATGAGAGAAAACGATAGGAACAACTCAGTAGAACCGTCCCCTTGATTTTTCTTTAACTGGAAATCTTTGATTGCATACAGACATTGTTATTACCGCACAATAACAGAGTAGCAGCCTTCGAAAAATTTACAAGGAGATGCTCTTATATGGAATTTATACCTACGTCTACCATTGTTAGTGATAACGATACTGGAGTAACACTACTTAATGACGAGGATATGTCGCTATCTTTACCTGACCATGATGAAATTCAAGCACTTAAGGGTTCTACGATTTCAATTGCTGATAAAGAATACACAATAGTAGAAGCTACTACCGAACCAAAGTTTAATGACGATTGTGATATAATTGGTATTTACGTTTTCATTAATGTAGAGAAAAAAATGTAAGACTTTAAAATTACCAGCATCATTACCCCATTGCAATTGGTTATATTATAAAAATAACAGGATCATTCGATGGTGCGCTAGTTTATATTGCTATACATTGCCTTGTTGCTATTTTTTGTTATTTGCTTGTTGTTGGAGAAATTAAGCGAGTTGAACTTAAGGATTGAACTTAAAATAATGAAAATCACGGTCACGTTCGAAGTTTGATGCTTCCCACGTGACCGTGATTTTGTGTAAAGTCTTCTTAGAAGACTAGGTTTTCTCTATGAGGATATCTTCATATTTAAAGAGTCCTAAAGGGTTCATTTTTATACCAGAAATATTATTTCTATTAGCGTAAGCCATATTGGGATGGTAGAGGAAGATCCATGGGCAGTCCTGTACGAGCATCTTTTGAATATCTTTATACATATCAAGTCGCTTCGCGGGATGTATCATCTGATTAGCCATGGCTAATTTTTTATTTACTATTTCACTATTATAGCTGGATCGGTTTGTACGCAGGCCGGGGGAAAATAGAGGATGCAGAAAATTATCGGGATCACCCGTGTCTGCTACCCAACGGGCGATATACAAATCGGCACTGCTTTTAATCAGGTTTACATCAAGGTATTTGGCAGCTGGCACATTGATAAGCTCGCATTCTACTCCGGTACTTGTCAGGTCTTCCAAGATGTACTCTGTAATCTTGTTAAACACCGTAGGCCCCGCATCTTGCCGGTACATAATTCTAAATTTCTGGCGAACAGTTGTTAGGCCACTCTTTGCTAATAAACTTTTTGCTAGAGAAGGGTTGTAGCTATATCCTGGGAGGGAGGAGTCATTTACGATGCTGGGAGGGAATGGGCCTTTACTTTCGCTGCCTAAGCCTCCTAGAATTTCATCGATAATTCGCTGTTTATTGATGGCGTAGTTAAAGGCTTGTCTGGCCTCGCAGTTTTGTACGTACGGGGATGTAGAGGTGAGATTAAAGCCAGCGTAGTAAGTACCCATGATCGTGTTAGTAGATATCTTTATGTCCGGCACTGGTTTGAGTTTATCAAGTAATGACTTATTATCAATGAATATAAAATCATATTTTCCATCAATGAAGTCCTCTGCTACATTCTCTTTCGTGAGTTGTACCTGAATCGTTTTAATATATGCTTCTCCGTTAAAATGATCTGAAAAAGCATTGAGTGTACAGATGTCTTCTTCGGTGTTAAGCACATATGGACCACAGCCAATGATATTATTCTTATCGTCGATAGCGGTAATGGAACAGTAAAATTGCCCTAGGTTCAATAGAAAGCCACTATAAGGAAAGGACAGTCTTATGCTCAGTTGGTAGCGATTTAGGACGGTGATCCCGCTGACAGTACTCGCTATGCCCTTACTGTATTCTTCAGCTCCTACCACATATTCTAGGCACCAAGCATTGGGAGATCCGGTCGACGGATGCAGGAGACGTTCATAGCATTTTTTGATATCTTGAGCGGTAATTTCCTGTCCGTTATGAAACTTGGCCCCCTTACGAAGGTTAAACACCCATGTTCGGTCGCCTTCCAAATGCCAACTCTTAGCGATACCAGGAGCCAAATGACCGGATGCGTTGATAGAAAGTAGTCCTGAATGGGCATTCGAGAGAATGTGACCGCCTAAGTATTCTGTCGACATAAGTGGATTAAAAGTGGTAATCTCATTCGGTAGGCTTGTCCGTAAAACCGCTCCAGCGAATGGAGCGCAGGACACCTTCTCAAGCATGTGTGTTGATATTGTTTGGAGCCCTGTTGAAGCCTCGGTCAGTGAGGATAAAGTGGTTTTTACAAACTGAGTGTAGAGGGACGCTACTTCCACGGTGGAGATGAGCTGATGAAAAGTAGTAGTCATATTGCCTGTCGATCCCATCACGTTTTCAAGACTTGTCGTTTGCTTGCCGATAGCAGCACTTATTTCTTCATAAACAGCACCGCTATTATTGACAGCCTCAATGATGGTATTAAAAACCTGAGCGGTATCGCTTGCAATTTGGGTACCCAACTGCACTTTAGTGGCAATGGCATCCATGGCCTGCAGGGTCTTGTTAATGCTCTGGTTGATTTCAGCAATGGTTTTACTTATATAATCAACCGATTCAACGCTTCGTTCCGCCAGATGTTTGACTTCTTGGGCCACTACCGCAAATCCTCTGCCTGCTTCACCGGCCCGGGCGGCTTCGATAGAGGCATTTAAAGAAAGTAAATTGGTGTTTCCCGCAATGTCTTTAATAACATCGAGGAGTGTGTTGATCTGAGCAGCTTTTGATTCGAGCGTAATAACGACACCTTTGGCGTCAACAACTGATTGTCCAATAGCGCTCATCGCCTGGATAGAACTGCGAACAGCATCATGTCCTTGGTTAGCCACGTTTAAGGTCTGTCCGGATATTTGCTTTGAGCTCTCCGTACTTGCGCAGACTTCCTGAGCTAGTGCAGAATAATTACTGATTTCTTCTACAACCTTTTCGATGGAAATCATTTGGACTTCAACTGATTGATTGATGCTATTTGTAATTTCTATCAGACTGTCTGCCGCAATTTCTGTTTCCTCAATTTTGTTGCGGATTTTGCTCACTGCACATTCCTGATTATGCTTAAGCAACGCGGTATGCGTGTCTATATTTATGTTGCTGGATGATATGGGGTTAGTAGAGGCTGGGAGGGACGAGGGTGTAGGAACTTTTTTGGACCAAAATAACATAAAAACATCATCTCCCTAAGAAATATTACATAATATGTCTTAATACGCCATTTTATGGAAAAAACCTTTAAAATATACATATTGTTAATAAAATTAAAGTGTGAATTCAATTGACATTATAATGTCTTTAATACTATACTGTTATTAACATATAAGTGTTAATGTGAAATAGAGGTGATTTTTATGAGTAAATTAAATTATGGCCGTCATTTGCCGGCATTTATATTATTATTTTTAGCCAAAGAGAGCACACATGGTTCTATGTTGCTTAACAAAATGAATGAGTCCATGCCATATATTAAAGCAGATGGGCCTGCTATTTATCGCGCACTTTCTGAATTGGAGAAATTAAGTGCTGTTGAAGCTTGCTGGGATACAGCAAATCCAGGAGCTGCAAGAAAGTGTTATACCATAACAGAACAAGGACGTAGGCTGCTTAAAGAATATAAAGATGATATCGAAGAAAGAAAAAGAAATCTTGAATACTTTCTATCCGAGTTTGATAGATTAGATTTTTAGGATTAGGTGGTGCGAAATGGTATCAAGCGTTTTATATTCAATAGCTGGAACTTTATTATTAGTTTCATTTATTAAAGATAGGAACAAAACTAAAAAAAGCATCAAGGTTGCGTGGAAGTCATTCGAGAAATTGCTTCCAGTTGTGCTTGCAATGATGCTTTTTATAGGAATCACCTTAGCTGTTCTTAACCAAGATGTAATTACAACTCTGATTGGATCAGAATCTGGTGTATTAGGTGCAATGATAGCATTAATAATTGGATCGATTGTATCACTTCCAAGTTTCGTGGTATTTCCTCTTGGCGGGACTTTACTTAAAGCCGGGGCAGGTTATATGCAGGTTGCTGCATTGGTTTCAACAATTATGGCCGTTGGTATTGTTTCTCTTCCAGCAGAGATAAAATATTTTAATAAGAATATCGCTGTAAAACGAATTGTTTTATCATTTATCATTTGTATAGTATTTACTGCTGTAATAGGGATGGTGATATAAAATGAAACGATTGAAGGCATATAAATGGGCAATAATATTTCTTTTGGTACAAATAGCAATCTTTTTTGTAAATAATACGATTGGTAAAAATGCGTTTGATATTACACTATCAAATTTAAAGGAAATGCTTTTATTGATTCCTCCGATCTTTATTATTATGGGCCTGATGGATATTTGGATTCCAAAGGAAACATTGATAAGGTATATGGGCCATGGTTCAGGGGTAACTGGACTTCTCATAGCTTTTGTCCTTGGAACTATAGCGGCAGGACCATTATATGTAGCATTTCCAATGGGGGTTCTTCTCCTAAAAAAAGGAGCGAAGTTGTCTAATGTAATCTTTTTTCTAGGCGTATGGTCAAGTACAAAACTTCCAATAGTAGTATTTGAAGCTGCTTCATTAGGACTAAACTTCACATTGATTCATATAGCAATCAGTATACCTTTATATCTTCTGATGGCATTTTATATTGAAAAATCAGTTTCTAAAGAAGATATATCATTAATTGTTGCTAATGCAGATTAAAGGAAAATATAAGTCGATTCGAAAAATAGAACGATCTTACAAAAAAAACACCCACTATGCGGGTGTTTTTTTTAGTCTAGTCTATATACTAAAAAACTATGACGAGGATCATTATCCGGTAGTGTTATTTCATTCAAAAGTACAAAGGGGGTATTGTTTTCTAGGAAGTAGATATAATCATATGATGGATAATACAATATAATATCTATTGTTCTTTCATAGCCTTCTACAGAAATCAAAATATTTCCTATAACCTTTATAAATATTTGTATAGAAAAAGGGTTAAAGAAGTAGAATTTATTATCTGAGGGATTTATCTTATATTCTTCTGCAAAGCAATTTAAGAATTTTATTTCATTTATTTTCTTTTTATGTTTCTTTAAATAATCTCTTTTATTATCAATCGCTTGTTTATAGAAGAAGCTACTCATTTCTATACCTGTAACAGTGGAGTCAAAAAAATGATTTATGTAAAAATTGAGTCTTCCTTTGCCACATCCAAAGTCAACGATAGTATCTTCTGCTGTGAAATTATATTGTTTAGATAATATTTCTAATACAGAGTAGGAGGTTGGTTCATATCTGTTATAGTGAAATGAATCATTGAATATTTTTTGTTCCCCTGAGGTTTTTATATTCAATAGTTTTTCATAATATTGTTCGTCCATTATAGTTCCCCTCTCACTTTAAGTTTTATGTAAGTTTAAATAACTACTTCAAAGTATATAATGATAAAATACATAGGGCAAACAAGAAAGCTAGCATGTTTGGTGATATTTCCTACGTAAAGGGGGTAGATTCTTGGTGTGTCCGTGGGAACGGTAATTTTTTGAGAGAGACTGAGGGACGAAAAACAACTTCAACCCTTGTATATTAAGCAAGGATTGAAGCTGTTTTTTTAAGCTTAGGCCATCGATTCCGTTTTGAAATCGATAGCGCCATCAGTTGCGAATCTTACTCCCATTTCGAAAGATTTTTTACAGTCATTGGGGAACTCGTCTTCCCGTCTTTTTGCTTTATGGGCTTCATCAAACGCCGTTACAATATACTTGGAATAATCGTTAAACTGATAAGTATCTGTAACATATAGCACTTCAGAAACTCCGAAAATCCTTCCCAGCTGATTTTCGGTTCCCTTGAGAACAGGAACGTAGCCCCACTCTTTCATCGTTTTCTCGTCCAAATTCATGGTATAAATAAAACCTAGCGGTATCTTTTTCTTGAAAAGAGATGAATAGTTTGCATCATAGACCACATAGGGAAATGCCATCCGTTCAATAAACGATCTCATCGCACCAGTAACATTACCAAAGTAAATAGGCGATCCCAGTATAATGGCATCAGCGTTTTCAATTTTTTCAAGAACAGGAGTAAGGTCGTCTTTAAAAGCGCATTTTCCGTAACTTTTTCCGTCTTTTAGTTTACAGGCAAAACAACTAATACACCCTTTATAGTTAAGATCATAAAGATTAATAAGTTCGGTTTCAGCGCCTTGTGAGGCTGCTCCCTCCAGTGCTTTGTTCAGTAAGATTGCGGTATTCCAGTTTTTTCGTGGACTGCCGTTAATTGCTAAAATTTTCATGCTTACCCCTCCATTAATATATTTGACATTGACTTTATATATTGCATTATATATCATTATGGGAAATGGGATAAGTATGCACATATTTGTTATATACTAACCAAAAGGTGAGTAAGGGAGTCTGTTGTGGAAAAATTTAATGAGAAATACGAAAAGTGTCCAATGTATTATACAATGTCTATTCTCGAAGGAAAATGGAAATGGATTATATTATGGCAAATATATGAAGCTAAGGTAATAAGATATAATAAATTGAAAGAAACATTACAACCAATTGCACATAAAACGTTAAGTCATCAACTAAAAGAATTGGAACACAACAAAATAATTCATAGAGAACAATACAATCAAGTTCCTCCCAAAGTTGAATATTGGCTGACTGAAGAAGGAAAAACACTAATCCCAATATTGGAACTCATGTTTCAATGGGGAAAACAACATATGATTTAATTTATAGGACAAGGGACGGAGGTGGTGTCCCACCGCCCCCTTGCCCACGTAAAAATATAGCAAGATATATTTTAAAAGTTAGAGAAAACAGCCATAGTTTACTTTTTCAGTAGGCTATGGCGTTTCACATAATGACTATTATGGAAGGTGAAAGAATGTATCTATTATATTCAATCGTAATAATTAGTTTGTTTCTTATCATTTGGTTTGCTTGGAAATTTACCTCCAGGAAGAAAAATGTTCCGTGTCCGTCATGGCTTTACCGGGCAGTTGAACTAGAAAACCCTTTTGCTAGAAGCAGTCAATCAAAAAGTATTATTTCCGGGCTTGATGTTGAAGAAGGAATGACGATACTCGATATCGGATGTGGCCCAGGCCGAATAAGTATACCCTTGGCAAAGGCAGTTGGTGAAAAAGGGAAGATTATTTTAGTTGATATTCAACAAGAGATGCTAGATATAGTTAAAAGAAAAGCCCTAAAGGAGAATATTCATAATATTACTGCTGTGAGTATTCCAATGGGAGAAGGAAAGCTTAAAGACTATAAAGCAGATAGGGCAGTCTTGGCTGCAGTTCTTGGTGAGATACCAAACCGATTTATTGCTCTCAAGGAAATATATAACTCTTTAAAGCCAGGTGGAATACTTGCAATTTCGGAAACTATGTTTGACCCCCATTACCAAAGAAAGCAAACTATATTAGATTTAGTTAAATCGATAGGTTTTGCTGAAGTCGGTTTTACTGGAAATAAGTTGGCATATACAATATACTTAAAAAGATAAAGCTACATGAAAAACAATAGAGAGTCAGGCATGAAGATAACTTAACTGTAAATAATATACAATATTTAGAGTTGATTATAGACAGTTTACTGCTTAGGCCATACGACGTATCTAGTTTCATATTTTAGATAATAGAAAGGACTGCTAGGCTAAATGCTTAGACAGTCCTTTTGTACTATGCTGGTTTTCTATTCATTGTCGTCGTCGTTATTTTCAATTGGTTTCATTGCTGGAACTATTCTGAAATTATTTCTTGTACTTTCGGTAGCATTTTTTACAACTTCCTTTCCCAAAGTTGCAGCCAAAACTAAACCATATATAGATGTAGTAGCAACATTTGCTATTGCTGTATTAAGGGGCAAAGGCATAGTTCCCTCAACTTTAAACAGAGCGGTAACGGAGTAAATAAAAAACCATATAAATGTTGAGAAAACCCATCCTTTAAAAAGAAGATTTGTGTTTTTGATTAAAGGAATTAAATAGGTGAATACAATTCCTAGAAAACCGGTAAAACCAATGTTTGCTGTTAGTGAAAACAAGATTTCTCCCGTACTAAAAGGTGGAGTATGACCGAAGATGATAATTCCAGTCCAGTCCGCAAAACGAAGAGTGGTGAAATTTATAAAACCAAAAAATAAACTCACAACATTCGCGGCTAATCCACCCGCAACTCCTGAAAAGAAACCTCTGGTAAATTTGTCTTTCAAAAGATTCATCTCCTTTTATAAACTATCCTTAGTATGAGAGAATGTGTTTGGAAATATTCTCTTAGAAGGGATATGGGGACAGGTTATTTGTCCCTCGATTAAAAGGATACATGCATCTGATCAAAAGGTTAAAGAATCTTTAAAATCATTATTCCAAACATGATACAACTCCTCTAAAATAACTTTAAATTTACATGTTGGAATTGTAGCAAATCCAAGTAAAATTTGAGAGCGTGGACAATCGGTTGGATTCATGTAATTTGCTGATGGAGAATATATTCGAATACCAATACTTTCAGCTCGCTTTATCAGCTCATCCTGTGTAAGCGAGTTTTTTATCGTTAAAAGAATATGCATGCCAGCTCCTTCACCGGATATGGTGGTAGTATTACCAAAAACTTCATCTAAAGCAGTTAGCAAAGCATTTTGCCTTTTGCGATAGAAGGTGCGCAGACGATTCATGTGCTTTTCATAGTTCCCGCTTGAAATGAAATCTGAAAGAGCGGTCTGATGCAAAACAGAGACCTGTGAATTATAGCGATGATAGTAGTGCTTGTATGTATCTACTAAGGAGTGCGGCAACACTAAATAAGCTACGCGCATTGAAGGTGAAAGTGACTTTGAAAAGGTTCCGGTATAAATGGTTCTATCATGATTATCTAATGATTGTAATGACGGGATTGGGTTTGTATCGTAACGAAGTTCACTGTCATAATCATCTTCAATTAAATAGCTATTTGTGTTAAATGCCCATTGAAGTAACTTGCGGCGTTTAGCAATGGAGAGAACTACACCAGTAGGAAATTGGTGCGATGGAGTTAAATATAAAAGGTCTGTATTTAAAGCTTCGATTGATTCAATAGAAACACCATCTTTTTCTACTGGAATCGGTACTACTTGATATTTATGATTTTGAAATACAATACGGATTCCATCGTATCCTGGATCCTCCATCGCAAAGCGTTTGCTTGAAGTTTCAAACATATTTGCTATTATTTCCATTGAATGTTGATGACCACAGGTGATAATAACTTGTGAAGCATTACAACAAACACCTCTTGACCGCTTTAAATAGTGTGAGATACTTTGTCGTAAGGAAGTTTCGCCTTGTCTGTTCGGATAATTTATGCAAGAATAGGATTCCATTAGGGTAAGAGCATTATTGATACTTTTTCGCCACTGTTTGTGAGGAAAAATTGAATTATCTATTGCACCATATGCAAAATCATATCGCGTAGAAAAAGAAGGTGTCTTAGGTTCGTATGTAGGAGTGCTGAAATCTGCTTGATTGGGAACATAAAATTCAGAAGCAATTTTATTAATAGTAAATCCACTTCCGACTATAGCCGTTACATATCCTTCTGCGACAAGTTGTTGATAGGCCTTATCAACCGTATTACGGCCAACAGATAATTCGGCAGCGAGTTTTCTGGTGGCAGGAAGTTTATCACCAAATTTTAAAGAGCCAGAAAGAATTTCTTGCATCAAAGAAGTATAAATTTGCTCATAAATAGGTGTCTGTATGTCTTTAGCAATATATAACATGGACAAATCTCCTTTTACTACTGAACTCAAATTGGCTCCTATAAAAATATTGATATTGGAACTTATGTAAAAGCCGATTGTATTGTACCTTTATATAAATAATAAATCAAGATAAAACTTGGAGGTACAAAATGTTTAGAGAAATGAGAAGAAAAGACAGAGCGATGGTGGAAGAAGAGACAAAAATGCTTTTAGAGACTGCACAAGTTGGAATATTATCAACTGTAAGTACAGATAATACTCCATATGGGGTCCCAATGAATTTTATATATACAAATGAAGTAATTTATTTACACTGTGCTCTCGAAGGGCAGAGATTAGATAATATAGTTAACAACGATAGCATTTGTTTTACTGTAGTTGATTCAGTAGAATTAATGCCAGCAGCATTTGCCACTAAATACAAGTCAGCCATCGTATTTGGAAAAATTATTGTTGTTGAAGATATTGAAGAAAAACGAAAAGGGCTTATAGGCGTGGTTAAAAAGTACAGCCCTGATTTTTATGAGGCAGGATTACGATATATTGACAATGCTTTTGAAAAAACAAAAGTGCTTAAGATAGAAGTTAGCAAAATGACCGGAAAAGCAAGAGCATGAAGAGTTTTAAGTCGCTCATGTGGAAAATACGGTAGACTCCGAAGAAAAAGAGCTGACAAAAAATCAATATATATAACAAACTCCTGCAAAACAGCCTAGTTTTGCAGGAGTTTTGTATTTTAATGGTAAATAGGATATTCAGAGTCAGGGGACGGTGGTTGTGTCTTGAGTTATAAGAATTTTATCGAACATCTAAGACGGTACCATAGTTCCCCCGCTTTGTAGTTCTATATACTGGCAATACATGGATGCAGCAGAATTTATAAAAAAGGGAGCTTGATTGTATGATGAGGTTGTTGCGAAAGATCAATTGGGGAGTTGCTTTAGTATGGGGATTGTTGTTTGTGGCGATGAGCAGTTCGTTTGCTTTTGCCGTTGAAAAACTGCCACCGGAAAAGGCGTATTTGAACGATGTATATAAAAATATGATGGATGTAAACAACTTGCATTATGACGTAGCAATCAAGTCTGAAACCCCGATGGGGGAAGTCGAAGTTGCAATCAATGGGGAAGTTCAGGAAAAACCCCTGAGCTACAAACACGATATAAACATTTGCTATCGTGATGTAAAGAATACAGAAAATACATTGATGCTAAAGCAGTATATAGAACAAAACCAAGGCAATCTAGTGCTTTATTCGTTAAGTAACGAAAAATGGATCAAACAGATTGTGCCGATCGATCCTTCTTTGAACAAAGAACTTTCAGCGGATGAAAAGGTTTCTGCTCGAATGGATATGTTGCAGTTGATGAAATCGGTGAAGCTGAAAAAGGAAACACCATCCTATAAATATATGGAAATAACTTTGGATAGTATGCAAATAAGTGATGCTATGGGTGCAGTTGTTAAACTAGATAATACGCAGGATAGGGACATGTTGAGGGCGGTTGCTGTAGTACGGCTTGGGTTGTTAGCTGCTGGCGATATAAAATATAATGTTAAAGTTGATAAAGCGACTAAGATGGTAAAAGAAATAGATATGGATTTGGCAGAACCAATTCGAAAAGGGGCAGGATTGTTTTTAGATATTGCTGATCCAAAGGAAAGGGCTAAAATCGAAGACTTTTTAACAAAATCGACATTGAATATGCAGATAACGTATTCGAAATATAATCAAGTAGATCCTATCGAGATTCCTCAAGATGTGCGAGACAATGCAAAAGAAGTCAAACCGGCAGGTAAGGCAACTCCTAAAAAAAGTGAAAGTGCTGCTATGACTTCGTTGTAAAAGCTAAAAATTCAAAACGCTATACGATAAAACTGGCATGGTGTGGTTGTTTTGTCCATGACACTTTCGCTTCTTACATAATCTCAGTTTTCAGCCAATTTGCTAAGACCAATTTGTTTTCGACAACCCTGTCTCCTGACACGCTATGTGATTGATAGGATCTAGTGGGACAGAGAACCTGTCCCGGTGCCCCTTAGTCGACCATTAAATTGTAATTAATTGTATAAAAAGTATTAAGTATACAAATTTATATACGATAATAATTATATAGGGGTTTTGAAGCACTTATTTGTATAAGGAAGGGATAAAAATATGTCAATAGCAATTGGTAATAGTTATGATTCATACTATTATACACAAGTATCAAATAACTCTAGAAGTAATACTAATAAAACTATAGTTAGTGATACAAGTTCAAAAGATAAAACAATTTCAAAAGAGGATTATTTTAAAGGCCTTTGTAATAAATACTCTAATATTAATCTTAATATTAGTAATTCGTATTTAAGTAAAGAAAATGAAATAACTTATAATGTTTCGCCTGCATTAATAAGCAAAGCAACTAGTAATCCTGAAGTAGCTGAAAAGTTAAATGATATATTGGACCAAGCTCAATCAACAGCACAATATATTAATGCCCATAAATCTTTAGATGGCAATTCTGAAGTAACGAGTGTAAGTTTTTCAATAGATGAAAATGGCGGATGTAGTTGTAAGGTAGAACTTAAATCAACAAATTCAAACGATACAGACAAAAAAAGTGAAATGGAAAAATTGCGCGAAAATAAAAGGAAAGAACTAAAAGTAAAAGTTCAAGCTTTAAAAGAAGCTCAAGAAAAAAAATCAGAAGCAACTAAAGAACAGAAAGCAACTAATTCTTATGAAAATTTAGATAAAGTATATGACATAAGTTTATTAAACGTAAATGCATAATATTGTTTTTATTTTTAGTCTGTAAATTTGTGTAGCTTGAAATTCAGCATGGCAAGGAAAAACGGTTTTTGGCGGAGAAAGATACTAGTAAAAACTTAATATGGTAAAGAGGAAACAAGACGGATATATTAGAATTAATTTAGACAGTTTACCATTTAGTAATATTCTGTCTTAAAAATCGATAACGATCAAACTCCTGTAAGAATTTTAGCCTTGCAGGAGCTTTATATTTTAATGGTAAATAGGATGAAAATATGGAATTTATTTTTCAATTTAGTGTCAAGGGGACGGATTTAATGACACCGTTCCCTTTTTTACAGGATCTCAGTTTTCAGCCAATTTGCTAACGCCAATTTGTTTGTCGACAACCCCGTCCCCTGACACGCCTGCAAGGTGTTACAATAAGGCAATTAGGGAATATCTAAAAGTGTGATTGATAGGATTTAGTGGGACAGAGAACCTGCCCCCTTGTCACATTTTTGCGGTCGAGTGTTACGCAAGCTGAATTTGTGTGGAGAAAAGCAATGAGTAAGATGCAGGAGATAGCCAAACTACTAAAAAAATCTCTCCTTCAAGGAGAGATTTTCTGCCGAAAGTGGGAATTTTTCAAGTGCCGTTATTGAGGCTTTAACACTGCCATTCACACATGTGAGCAATCCGTGACCTACCAATGACTTCGCCACAGTAATTCAATGCATTTACCTCAAAATATGGCCCATCTGAATTAATACAAATATCTGTCTCAAATCCGGTGCGAGGGGTGCAATTTACCACTACTGATAACCTATCAGGTGTTGGACCAGCTAGTACCCGCCAAGCGACAGTTTCAGTTGAACCGTTCCATGATGCATAAATAATTACCGCATCTTCACATAATAGAGCGACAGCAATACTGGGTGGATAAAGCGGCAAGCCTATCCATTCATTCTTAAAAGCCCTATAAGAAATATTTTGATTAGGAAACTGCATATCATATAAAAAATTCAATGACGGATCTTTTATAGTATTACCACCATTTTCAAATTCGGAAAGATATGGTTCCTGTCCCCATCCAACGAATTGATTTCCATTAGATAGTTTTTGAACATTTCCTTGACTTGCAACATATAGCGTTGGATCATGGTAATATGTTCGATCTACATTTGCAGTCATGTTTTGGAAATCGAGATGAAGGATTAAACCATGTGCTGGGCCCTCAGGCGGAGAACTTGAAGAAGCACAACAAGAATCATCAAACATACTTATCCTATTTCCAGATCTATAACGCGCATCATGTTGCCAAGAAAATGTAGCGTTTGGACCAAAAGTAAAATTACTTTTCTTTCCACCAAGCTGCCAATTTATATTTCCCGTTTCTTTGTCAATATTATAAATGGCCCACATGTTACGCATGCTAATTAGGAGTGTATTGTTTGGCCCCTCTTCAACTGAATTCACGTGGAAACAGTCCCAAATATTATTTGAACTTGTTGCAGATGACGCGGGTAACATAGAGTCGGCCGGATCAACATGAGCAAGCACATTCCAAAAGAACAGAAGCTGGCCTGTTTTGAGATCGACTTCTTGGATAGAGTAGTTATCAAAATATCCGTCTACTGGACCCCCATACGGTGTTAGATCTGCAGGCACTTGTTTCACAGCAGTAAACAAAGCAGTATTTTGATTTGTAATAGTAAACTCATGAACATCAGCAGTGAACCCCTTTTGGGCAGTGAGCTTTTTAATAACTTTATAATTTTGATTTATGATTTGGAAATAGGCACCAGGCTCAGGATCCCCTGCTGGAAGATTAGGATTTGCAGACTGAGTTCCTGATATCGTTCCTCGCCACATGGTAAGAACGGGTTTTCCTTTGTAGGACTGTACTCTAAAGTCCGTATTTTGTTTATATATACTATTGAGCGGTCTAAACCAGACTGGGTTACCAGCCTGATCCATGATCAGTGCGCCTGTTTGCCCAATCATAGTTGCCTCATACGAAGTATATGGCGCAACGAATAGTAAGCCGGAAGCTGTTTCTGGTTTATTCACATTTACTTTTACCTTCATGGGATGTAAGGCGGGGGCTGAAACAAAGCTCCACACTTGTGGGCTTGAATTATTTGTAGATGTATGTGATGGTATTCTCGATTTATCCATCCCCATTGTCATCTCCTATTATCGTTATAAATGGTAACCAACCGAGCTCTTTGTTATGATGCATACAAACACGTTCCCTCATTTCAAATTGGCATATTCAATATCATAATATGTAAATTTAGACAAAGATGTGATTTGGAAGCGGAGTTGTAATTCACACAATTCAGAAACAAATCAGGGGGAGGGAAATATAATGTAAGGAGCTTCTCATAGCCGTGTGGCATGAGAAGCTCTTTTATTTTGGTTTCAACTTATTGGAAAATATTACTGAATTATTCGTGGTATACGTTTCTTCCTTCATCTACTTAATTTAGATTCCTTTGAAATGAGAATACCCTACTATCAGCTTAATAGTAGGGTATTTTTTTAGACTCCGAAGTAACCCACCTTAAAACGGTATCATATTATGTAGTAAATGATACATGTAAGCACTATCGGGTGCTGGTACTCGTCGTCTAGTGTGGAGAGGAGGAGTCATGTAATGTTCGGGGTGTCTTTTTTGGTAAGACAGCTGCTTTGCAGCTCTATGGGTATATGAGTGATGAATGCAGAACACGCCCTGAGAAGGCTGATTGGCGGGAACGAACGGTATGTAACAGAGAATTTTGCGGTAATTGATGTGGGAGTAGAGAGAAGAGAAGAACTGGTGGAAGAAGGACAGTACCCCTTTGCCGTGGTCGTTAGCTGCTCTGACTCACGCGTACCTCCAGAGATCGTGTTTGACCAAGGGCTTGGTGATTTGTTTGTTGTGAGGACGGCAGGCGAAGTGGTTGATGATATTGCTCTCGGGAGTGTAGAGTACGCTATTGAACATCTTGGCGTAAAGTTGATCGTGGTGTTGGGACATGAGGGCTGCGGAGCGGTTAGAGCAGCGGTGGAAGATTCCGATGAGCCTGGTCACATCGCATTGATTATCGAGACAATAAAACCTGCTGTGGAAAAAGCGAAAATGCAACAAGGAGATTTACTGGAGAATGCTATCAAAGAGAACGTTGATTTGAATATATGCAGGCTAAAAGCATCCCGTCTTATTCGGACAGCCATGTTAACTGATTGTCTTGAAATCATCGGAGCCATTTATGACATGTATGATGGCTATATAGAATTTTGGTACTGATACATTCTGAAGTAAAGGGGATTTATTACATTGGCAGTAGTGGTGGGCAACTTCTTGAGTGGACTTCCTGACCAGGGAGTTGTGATACACGTGGTCTGGGGAGCGATTCTGCTTATCTACTAGAGAGATATGCAGACCCCCAATTAATCTTAAACCGCATTGGATTAATTAGTAATTGGCGCAAATGATGAATATGCAGATATAAAAATAAAAATGGTGAATTTGTACCGGTGCGGATTGCCATGCCGAACCTCTGTCCATGCAATGAGCATAGAGAATAGACAATAGTTAGAGTGGATCAAAAAAACAATAGATACGATAAACTCCTGTAAAACAGACTAGCCTTGCAGGAGTTTTGTATTTTAATGCTAAATAGGATAGAAATATGGGATACCGTTTTCAAAGAAAAGTTTATAATCATATATTTATGACGTGAGATAAAAAGAGGGGAGTGATTCAAAAGGAATGGCTCTGCGTCTTGTGAGGTGGTATTAAAGGGAACTCTGAATTGACGAATTATAATAATTGATGTGATCATAGCTTAAATTATGTTTCCTATCTATCAGATTGTTGAGGTGTAATTATCAATTTGGATATAAAGACGCTTATATTATTACATTTCGTTATCAGTATTATTAATGCAGGAAGTGTTGCAATCATATGGTATCAATACCAGCAACGATTTGCGGGAGTATCGTTGTGGCTAGTTAATATGATTTTGCAGGTAGTTGGAATGGCTTTGATTATTATGCGTGGGGAGATAGCAGATTTTATATCTATCGTCCTAGCTAATACTTTACTTCTAATTGGTGCAGTAGTTTTTTTTATTGGACTTGAACGCTTTGCTGGGAAAAAAGGCTGGCATATCCATAATTATATTCTGCTGGCAGCTTTTGTTTGCTTGATTACTTACTATGGTTTAATTGATCCAGACATGGTAATGCGAGAAATTATTGTGTCACTCATGATAGGGATTATTAGCTTCCAAGGTTGTTGCCTTTTGATGTGGAAAATTTCTCCTGAACTGTTTCAAATAACGCGTATTACTGGCTTAGTCCTTGGATGTTATACTGTGGTCAGTTTAGTTAGAATGGTTCTGCTTGTTGTCTTTCCATTGCAGACTAATAATTTTTTGAGATTTGGTTTTGCAGATTCATTGACGATCACTCTATATGCCCTGCTCAGCATCTGTCTTACAATCAGTATTATATTAATGGTGAACAAGCGTTTGCTTGCAGAAGTCAGAGCGCAAGAGGAGAAATTCACTACAACATTTCATTCATCTCCATATGCAATCATGCTTACGAAGCTATCCGATGGAACTATTATTGAGGTCAATGATGGTTTTGTGAATATCTTTGGATACCAATATGCTGAAGTCATTGGAAAGACAATACTTGATTTGTGTATTTGGAGCAAGGATCAAGACCGTGTAACTATTGCTAATGAGTTAGTACAGGGAAACAAGGTGCAAGGGAAAGAATTCCAATTTAAGAAAAAATCAGGAAACATGATGACTGGGCTTTTTTCAACCAATATCATCATTGTCAGCAATGAAAAATGTCTCTTATCAAATATAAGTGATATTACTGAACTGAGTCATATGAAGCAGAGACTACAAGTTCTGGCTACCCATGATGCTCTTACTGGTTTGCCTAATAGAACATTATTTTATGAACGATTTGATATTGCATTGTCAAATGCACAACGCAATATTAAAAAAATGGTAATAATCTCCCTTGATCTTGATAATTTCAAAACTATTAATGACAGCTTGGGCCATGATGTTGGGGATGAAATATTAGCAGCAGCGGCGGCCAAAATGAGAGGAATTTTGCGAAAAGATGATACCGTTGCACGATTTGGTGGGGATGAGTTTGTGTTACTGTTGTGGGAAATCGACCATGAAGGCGATGCTATCAAACTCATAGAGAAGATTTTGAACGGTTTTCGACAGCCATTTATTATAGGAGAGTATAAACTCAATCTTACTGCCAGTATGGGCATCGCTTTTTATCCTAAAGATGGTAAAGAGATTAAAGATCTTATAACAAAATCCGACAGAGCCTTATATTATGTAAAAAGAAATGGCAGAAACAACTACCAACTTTATGCCAATTGCTAAGTCAGAGTGAAGTATCGGGACGGTCTTACGCAGTTTATTAGTCCAGGCGATAAGGCACTCTTAAAGCCTATCATGCTCTTGTGTAGTTAACATAAGGACAAGGGGAAGTAGGTGGCGTGGAATTATTGAAAGACGTTGCAAGACAGAACCACCATCCCCGCGTCTTGTCTATATTGATGACATGAGACATAAATATGGGAGCAACTCAAAAGAACCGCCCTCTTTTGTCACTGTAATACAAAAAAGTATCAGCGTAATGCTGATACTTTTTTTACATACTAGAATATTGACGTGCTATTTTATTTCATAGGGCGAATAAAATACTGGATAGGAAGGAAAATAACTTAATCATCAATGAAATCTTTCGAATCAGTTCCTTTTATGCCTAAATATCCTTTTCCCCAGGTACTTATCGATTCCAAGATTGGTTGTAGACTTCTTCCAAGATCAGTTAAAGAATATTCCACCTTGGGAGGGACTTCTGCGAAGACCTTGCGGGAAATAAGTCCATCTTGTTCCATTTGTCGAAGTTGCTGTGTAAGCATTTTTTGACTGATTCCATTTATTCCTTTCTGAAGGCAGCCAAAGCGTTGATTATCTGTAGTTAGTAAATTTCTAATAATAAGCACTTTCCATTTATGTCCTATTAAGTTTATAGCTTCTTCGATAGGACAAACTTTAGTAGTCAATATAGTCAGCCTCCAGTAAATTCAATAATGCTTACCGTCTAGTTTGTATTGAACGAAATAGTGCCTTATTGCAAAAAGTAACTTTCGCTCTTATTATAGTAACAAATGTACTTATAGGCAATACGTAGTGCCAATAAGTACATTGTGGCTGAAAAAGAGAGGGTGGAATCATGAGGGTCAACATAAAATATACAACGATATTATTTGGATTTGTTATGGGAGGCTTTACATCATTTATTATTTCTGCTGTTCTAACGTTAGTGAATAGCGGGACGGAGGATTTTCTCACACATTGGATAAAAGAGTGGATGATTGCTCTCAGTTTAGCGATTCCCATTGCGACATTTGTTCCTCCTATTATCAGGAGAGGAATTGCGAAAATTACGGAGGAATTCTAAAATTTTATATGTAGTATAACTATGGTTAAAATAAGGAGGGCTTGAAATGAAAAAAATTAATGTTAATTCTTTATTAGATTTTTCAGATGAAAAATCCGTGCGTAAAGCTCTTGACCATGAAGGCAGTAACCTTGATACAGGACTTTTGCTATATGCACCTGGGCAGAGTACACCTGAGCACACTCATAAAGATATGGATGAGGTCT
This sequence comes from Pelosinus sp. IPA-1, assembly GCF_030269905.1. Classification (NCBI taxonomy): domain Bacteria; kingdom Bacillati; phylum Bacillota; class Negativicutes; order Selenomonadales; family Sporomusaceae; genus Pelosinus; species Pelosinus sp. IPA-1. The sequence continues at coordinate 206,846 of NZ_BSVC01000002.1, forward strand.
TCTATGTTGTTGAGGGGGAAGGCGTATTAACGATTGATGGGGAAGAATTTACTCTTAAAGAAAAAGATATTATCTTATCTCCTCGAGGAGAAGGGCATGGATTTTTTAACAGGAGTTCAGGTAATCTAGTAGTTTTACAGGTTAAAATATTCTAGCTTATAAAAGACATTAAATGATACAACGTTTAGATCATATAGGAGGTGAAAGGATGAGAAGTATTCGTGATTCTCACAAGCAGGTAACTCATGATGAAGCTATGGAGATTTTGGGACAAGCCGAATATGGAGTACTTTCCACAATTGATAAAGATGGATATCCCTATGGGTTACCACTACATTATATCGTTTTAGATGAGGCTGTTTATCTGCATTCTGCCTTGGAGGGGCATATAATGGATAACATTTCTCATAATAATAGTGTGTGTTTCACGGTAGTTGGATATTCTGAGTTATTGCCTAGTTCTTTTACTGCAAACTACGAAAGTGTTATTGTTTTTGGAAAGGCTAATCTGGTAGAAGAGTCGGAGAAAGTCGATATGCTAAAGGCATTAGTAAGAAAATATAGCCCTGAACATTATGATAAAAGTTTGAAAGTAATTGATTCTTTTAAAGACAAATGCTCAGTGATTCGAATTGATGTAGAACATATTACAGGTAAGAAAAAGAGATAACAGGAGTATAAAAAATGGCCAGACAAGCAAGAAAATTAAGTGGGTAGACGGGCGTGAATGTGGAAGAACTCCGTTAAGAATTCTGATAAGAATTTCTAACGGAGTTTCCCATTATTACGTAGATTTAAATGTTATAAAAAGATGATGCAACAGTAGCGCATCCCTTATTAGTTCTTGTTAAACAATGGTTCTATCGTTTCAGGAAGTGAAATCGTAACGCTTTCAGTTTGTCCCTTATTGGTAACTTGCATACCCCATTTACCTAAAATCTCATTCTTGGCGTTTCTTACGCAAATACTAAAGTTTACTAATTCTCCTTTTGCAGATACGATAGCTACTTGACCTGAAGTCTTTCCGGCTGAGATAATGGTCGCATCTTTGGGACTACTACCATTATTACCAAAACTCCATTCAACCTTAACAGTTGATGGCTTGCTAGGGATAGTTTCTTTGATAAAAGTGTAATCCCAAAAATTAGAGTTACTAATTTCAGCGTTTACTTGCATTGTAGCCTGAGATGCAGCTTGAACTGAAGGTAACGCGGTTATTGAGAAGAAGACGAATAATAGTGAGGCTAAACCAATTTTAATTATGTGGCCCATAATGTATAACCCTCCAAACAACTTTTTCTCCATTTTAGCATAATTATCCATTTAGGACAATGTGTCAGAGCGTTAGGTTGTCAAGACGTTGTTGCCTGAGACTAGTTTAACCACTGTTCAATAAGCAGCAAATCGATGAATCGCTTATATACGAATCAATAGAATAACTAGCTTATTATATGAAGGTACAGGGACAGGTGCAGTGTAAAATACACCTGCCACTATATTTTTATACGGAAATTTCCTGAGCTTGGTGCGCGGTGATCCAGCTTTGGCATTCGCCGGGTGCGGCGGGAATGATTAGGATATTGGTGAGGTTAGGCATTTGGTCGATTTGATTGAGAAGAACCGGGTTGGGATGAATAGCCAGCACGCTGCCGGTATGATCGACCGGGAAGTTATTCTTAGTGGTCATAATTTTAAATGTGACGGTGCCGATTTTAAATTCAGCGTTAAGGATGGATTCCCGAATCTGAAATTGAGTTAGTTCCGTATCTTGCAAGGCGGCTTCCAGCGTACTTTTTTGGACGCCGGCTAAGATGCCATGATGCGGGATATGATAAATACTTTGATTTGTCAGCCAGGTTAAACCAGCGTTAATAGCTTGCGGATGGGAGTTGTTGTTAATATAATAATATTTCATATTCATTCCACCTCGTATAGTCTATAAAAGATTATAGGACTTCATTCTAAAAGAAGTATATCATGTCAATAATTAAAGTTCAAATTGTATTATAAAAGAAAATTTGTGTCAATAAGACGAGTATCGAGAGGACGGTTCATAGTGGAGTGAAAAATAATGCCGAGGAGTGTAAGAAAGAAAGCAGCTTAGCCTTGCAGGATTTTTGTAATTTGATGGTAAATAGGATAGAAGATGGGAGAGACTCAAAAGAACCGTCCCTTTGAGTTTTATAATTGAGGTGACTAATATGGCTGAAAAAATAATAACGCTCTTCTTTTTACTTGGCAGCAGCAGCTATTTATTTTTCGCGCAGCACTTTGCCTTTGGTACCTTAAACTCGCCTAAATCTGGCTTTCTACCAATTTTATCTGGAATCTTAACCTTGCTATTGTCATTAATTCTGCTTTACAAACAATTGAGGTCAAACAAAAAGGTAGTACTAGATAAGGTTCATTGGACAAAATTTATTTTTATCATTATTGGCCTGCTATTTTATGTCTCATTTTTAAATAGTATCGGGTACTTTGCAGCTACTTTTATATTCTTATTTTATTTATTAAAGGTAGCTGATGCAGCGGGTTGGCTTATGCCTCTTTTGGTTTCCTTTAGCAGCTCTGCCATTTTTTATCTTATATTTGCCAACTGTTTAAGTGTTACATTGCCATAATTTTAAAGGGGGTGAAATATTGGACATCTTCAATATGCTGCTGCAAGGCTTTTGGGTCAGTGTCATTCCAGGTAATTTATTGGCGTGCATAATTGGCGTTATTATCGGTACGCTGGTAGGAATCTTGCCAGGGATTGATACTGTCAGTACCATTGCCCTATTGCTGCCTTTCAGTTATGGTATGGACAGCACTGCAGCGCTGATTATGTTTGCAGGAATCTATTATGGCTCGAAGTATGGCGGCTCCACTACATCGATCTTAATAAATGTGCCAGGAGAAGCGGCCTCCGTGGTTACCTGCCTGGACGGTTACCCGATGGCACAAAAGGGGCGGGCGGGAGCAGCCTTATCGGTTTCGGCTATCGGCTCTTTTGTTGCAGGTACCATCGGCATCGTCGGACTAACCCTCTTAGCTCCTCCTTTAGCAAAAGCCGCGCTGGCTTTTGGACCACCAGAGTATTTTGCGATCTCCTTAGTAGGATTGATCTTTCTATCTAAGCTAACTGGTACGTCCACACTAAAATCCGCCTTAATGGCTGCTATCGGTGTGATGCTGAGTACCGTCGGACTAGACAGCATGTCAGGCATCAGCCGCTTTAGCTTTGGTATCGATGAACTAGACAGAGGGTTTGATTTATCTATTTTGGCAATGGGGATATTCGGCATCGGAGAGATTTTATCTACGATGACGCAAATAAATACTGCCACTGACATACCATTAGTAAAATTTAAAGACTTATATCCTACCAGAGAAGAATGGCGGCGTTCTATTGCTCCCATGTTCCGTGGCGGGGTTGTAGGATTTTTAGTCGGTTTACTTCCCGGTCCTGCTGCAACCATATCCAGCTATCTTTCCTATGCACTGGAAAAAAAATGCAGTAAAAACCCTGATGAATTTGGTTACGGCGCTATTGAAGGCGTAGCTGGCCCTGAAGCAGCCAATAACTCGGCCATTTCAGCTACAATGATTCCGCTATTATCCTTGGGACTTCCCTTTTGCGGGGCAACAGCTATTTTACTCAGTGGTTTTATGATTCATGGTATCACCCCTGGTCCAGCACTCATAACGGAGCAGCCTGCGTTATTTTGGGGCCTTATTGCCAGTATGTATATTGGTAATGTGCTGCTGTTGATTATTAATTTGCCTTTGATTGGTATTTTCGTACAATTACTCAAAACCCCACTCCATATTCTCATGCCAATGGTAACCGTGCTCACCTTGACTGGCGCCTATTCCATCAATAATAGCATGTTTGATTTGATCTGGGTTGTTATCTTCGGTATTTTAGGCTTCTTACTGCGTCGGACAGGATTTGAACCAAGTCCCCTACTTATCGGTTTAGTACTAGGCTCGGGACTGGAGCGAGGGTTAACGCAAGGATTGATTATTTGCAACGGCAGCATCTGGGCAATGATTACCCGCCCTATTTCAGCCACGATACTGTCATTGGGGGTGATTGCCTTATTTTACAACGTTGTTAGGTGGTTTACTAAAATCAACTGTGCTGAAAAAAAGGTAAATTGTTAGCAGGATTTATTGAATAAAGGGAGGCAAATCAAATGCAAAAAAAAATATTGATTTCACTGACAGCCTGTTTATTCCTCCTATCGATAATGCTAGGCGGTTGTTCTACTATGCAAGATAAATCAGTAGCTACTACAGCCAACAAATACCCCAGTAAACCTATTACTTTTATCGTCCCCTTTGGTATCGGGGGTGGCACAGATTTAGTGGCACGTTTAATGGAAAAATCAGCTCCTGCCTACTTAGGACAATCCTTGGTTATTATTAATAAACCTGGAGCATCTGGAACCCTTGGATGGAATGAATTGTCTGGTGCTAAGCCTGATGGATATACTATTGGTATTGCGGGAACTGAACTACTATTACAACCCCTGTATGGTCCATCGAAATATCATTATCCAACTGCCTTAGAACCTCTTGCGCAAATTGTCAGTCTATCAATGGTAATGGCTGTGAAGAAGGATCAGCCATGGCAAAATATTGATGATTTGATTGCGTATGCTAGAGAGCATCCAGGAGAAATTAAGTATGGCCATACAGGTGTAGGGGGTTTAGGCCATGTTGCTGGAGAAGCATTTGCTAAAATTGCCAATATTCATCTTGAACAAGTTCCTTTTCAAAGTGGCGCGGAAGCAACAGCAAGTCTATTGGGCGGACATGTTCAAGTTATTTTCATTAATCCAGCATCCACTAAAGAATATATAAAAAGCGACATGCTAAAGGCATTGGCAGTATCGGGCGAACAGCGACTAACCGACCCAGTTTATACAACTGTACCAACGTTTAAAGAGCAGGGGTTCGATGTTGTATACGATAATTGGTATACAATTGCTGCACCTAAGGGCTTACAACCTGAGGTAAAAGGCAAATTAGTCGACGGGTTAAAAGCTATGATAAATAATCCTGAATTCAAAAAAAATATAGAGCAATTAGGACTTGAAATTAGTTATTTAGGTCCTAAGGAATTGCAAAAAAAATGGTTAGACGATAGCGAACAATTAACTAAGGCGGTTCAAGAAACTGGAATTCTAGACAAAATTAAGGATCAAAAGAAGTAATTTCAACTTATTAGCTCTATTAATTGCTATGATGACATAGGGGACTTTTCGATGATACGGGAGACGTCCCTTTTTGACATGAAGTTGATAAAAAAGCAACGTCCCCGTGATTCCGGAGAAATTTGCAGAATTCAACGAGAAAAATCACAAGCGTAGATGGAGTGACCCGGAAGAGCCGTCTCCAGTGAATCGTTATAAAAGAGGAGATGAGTTTGTGAATAAAGTGAAGCTCAAAGAAGCCGAAAACAATTTTATCATACGATTTCCCGGTGGATTTTCTAATCCACGGATGCTCGAATTGACGAAAAAGCATAAAGTAGAAAAAATGAAAAAAATGGCGCAAGACAACTTTGCAATTGAGCAATTTGAAAGTCCTGCTAACATCGTAGATTCCATGGGGAAGATTGTCAGCCAGTCCTCTTTGATTTCTCTTTTTGAAAAGCCAAAGTTTAGAGAGTTAGTGAAAGTTTTGAGTGATAGTGAAAAAGAACATTTAGCTCATGGTCTAAAGGAGTTTTTACATGGAGATCAGGCGTTTGGCTTTGGGTTAATGACAGGGCTTCTTTCTGAGTACAAGTTGGCGAAATGGCCGTTGCTAACAATCTATCCGATATATTACCGGCCAAGTGTGGAAGTTTTCGTAAAACCGACTACAGCGAAAGGGATAATAGAGTACTTTGAATTAAGAGGACTCAAATACAATTCTAACCCAACCTTTGAATTTTATAAGGCTTTTCGAGAACAAATCATGCAGATGAAACAAGAAGTCCATGATTCGCTGCAAGTTGATAATGCTGCTTTTTGCGGATTCCTTATGATGACAATGGATAATCATTTGCGTAAAGATTGATAATGCATAGGAACGGTGTTGGCTTTTGCAGAGTGCCATTGAGGTTAAAAAACCACTATTAATGACGGTTCATTAATAGTGGTTTTTTCTTCAGCTTTGGCTGTAACGATAGGGTGTAGGAACAGGGTAACATGCTACCTCATCAATCAATCTCGGATCGAATCCATAGAAAGCCCAAGAGGCTCCAGTCCATCTATAACCCGAAACTTCGCCATACTCTACGCGTGTAGGATAAAACCAAAATTGTCTTCCATTTTTGGTCCATATATACGTGTATGAGTACAAACAATCAATGATATAAGAATATGATGGTTTTTTGGGAATAACCGATGGTGGTGGAGAAGTCGGAGGTCCGTATTGTCTCATTATATGATTCACTCACCTCCTTCACTTCTTATAATACATAATATGATGAAAGAGGCACTTAAGTTCTGAATTTATGCAAACCTAGCTCTTTGCTGATAGGGGTAGTACAAAAGGCTTACCTGCTTCTTAAAGTACTAGTGTTCAGTACATACCAAATTAACAAAAGTAGTCATGGCTGCCGTTTGTATCACATCTTTTCTCTGTATTAGCATTGTTGTACAAATTCGTAGATGAGATGGCAGCTCATAAGCGGTTAGAGCGCCTGAGTGAAGTTTATCTTCTATAACAGACCTAGGTAATAAGGAGATTCCGATACCAGCTGACACACTGCCGATAATGGCCTCCAGAGATCCAAATTCAAAACGCCTTAAAGGTATAGATTTACTCTCCAATAAATACCGCTCCAGCAACGATCGATAAGAGCAGCCAGTACGGAAAACTAATATCGTTCTATTTCTTATAATATCCAAAATATCTTGGATATTTTCTTTTTTCTCGGCAACCAGGACCATTTCTTCTCTAAAACTTTCGATTTCAGTGATTTCAGGATGGTTGACAGGCGCTGCGACAAAGGCGAAGTCGAGTTCGTAATTCAGAACTTGATTGATTAGGTATTCGGTAGGTCCAGTCTGAAGTGATAATTCGACATTTTCATATAGGGAATGGTATTTCTTGAGCAGTGCAGGAAGGCGAACAGCAGCTGTTGTTTCCATAGAACCAATTCGCAGCAAGCCGCCTGGAACTATGTTTGGGCTCAAGCGGTAGTATAATTCTTCCATGAGTTGGGTTATCTTTAATCCCTGTTCCAGGAATATCTGACCGGCGGGAGTAAGCTGCACTCCCTTTGCATTACGGTAAAATAAATTTACATTCAGTTTTGCTTCTAGTTTTCGGATGCGGGCAGTAACGCTGGATTGTGCGTATCCCAAAATTTCCGCTGCTTGGGTCATGGAACCATGTAAAGCTACTTCACGGAATACTTTTATGTCGTCTAAATCCATCTTTATTATCCTCCATAGGCAAAACCGATTGCTATCATAGAAATTAATCGCTTCTAATAATAGATTCTTTTATAGTATCATAAAACCATATTCTTTGGCTAGGAGGTGGCGAAGTCGAAAAATTGCCGTAATATTTACAGTCTTATAGGTGGAATTTGTGCCCTGAGCTTAGCCATGGGGATTTCACGATTTGGATTCACACCAATTATTCCTTTGATGCAAAGAGATATTGGCATAACGGAATGGGATATCGCAGTCATGGCTTCTGCAAACTATCTAGGCTATCTGATTGGCGCCTATATTTCACGAAAAAAATGGATTAGAAAGCATTTGCGAACCTGGTTAGGGGCAGGATTAGTTACCAGTATAATTTTGCTGATTGGTATGCCACTCACGCTAAATGATTTACTTTGGACTTTGCTGAGGCTAGGTTCCGGATTTCTGAGTGCAATTTTGTTTGTCGTTGCCTCCAGCGTTACATTAGGACAAGGGCGAAGCGACTGGGCAGGATATCTTTATAGTGGAGTTGGTATTGGCATTGCGTTTACCGGTATATTTGTGCCAATATTTGATAGCATAGGTGGCTGGAAAACCACATGGCTGGGCTTAGCACTTGGTGGAAGTGTATTTGGAATCCTCGCATGGTACACTTTAGCGAAAGTGTCGTACTCTGAAGCTGGGGATTCAGGACAGATAAGAAGTGAAAATGATTTTGTAAGGGATTATAAGTGGTACGTTCTTCTCACTAGTTACGGACTAGAGGGTATTGGCTATATAATAACAGCCACATTTATTGTGCAAATGATAAAATCAATGCCTGAACTCAGTCATATAGCGAACCAAAGCTGGGTACTTATCGGCTTGGCGGCAGCTCCCTCGACTTATCTTTGGGCACGAATTGCCAAAAAGACCAGTATAAAAGCCAGCCTTATGCTGGCTTACGGGATGCAGGCCCTAGGAATACTTCTGCCAGTCATAATTCCCAATCAAGTTAGTACCTTGGCTGGAGGTGCTCTATTTGGTGGAACCTTTATGGGGATAACTAGTCTATCTATTACGTTGGCATACCAAATGAAACCGGAAGCTCAAATACAGGCTATTGGGGAATTGACAACTATATATGCCTTGGGCCAGATTATAGGACCAATCATAGCAGCGTATTTACAAAAAAACTTCGATATGTTAGCTCCTAGCCTTTTTGCTGTTGTGACTTTGCTGATTGCTTTACTGGTGTTGATGACGCTAAAAATTAATAAGAAAGGTGATGATGTCTAATGCCATATGTAAATATAAAAATAACCAAAGAAGGGGCCACACCCGAACAAAAAGCACAATTGATTCAGGGAGTAACTCAACTACTTGTAGATGTACTAGGAAAAAATCCGAAAACTACCGTTGTCGTGATAGATGAGGTGGATACTGATAACTGGGGGATAGGCGGGGAAACTGTTACTTTGCTGAGAAAAAGAAATTGAGAGATACAAACTCCTGCAAAGTAGCCTAGCTTTGCAGGAGTATTGTATTTTAATGGTAGAATAGGATAGAAATATAGGATACTATTTTAAAAAAAATCTATGCTCATATATTTTGACATGAGATAAATAGTTGGGAGCAACTCAAAACAATCGTCCCCGTGAATTTCAATATTCGATTAACAAAAGACCACATCATCAAATCAGATGAGCGTGGTCTTTTGTTACTTATATAGGATTTTTTTGTTAAAATGCTGCTTGAATTAATAACATAATTCCTGCAAAAATTGTAATATAACACATTAACGGCATAATAAATTTTAACCATTTATCATAGGTTACATTCACCATTGCTAAGGTTGCTAAAACAAGTCCCGTCGGCGTGATAAATGATATTAAACCCTGCCCATATTGATAGGCACTGATGATGGTGTCTCTTTCTAAGCCTACAGTATCAGCAAGTGGGGCTATAATAGGTATGGATAATACTGCAAGTCCGGAAGATGATGGAATAAAAAAGCCAAGAATTATAAATAATAAATACATTACAATAATAAATACACCTGCACTCATACCTTGCACGGCATTGGATGCATAATTAAGAATTGAATCAGAGATCATGCCACTTTCCATAATCAAATTGATTGACCTGGCCACGCCAACAACTAATGCGACACTGACTAAATCAGCAGCACCGGCAATGAATTTACCAACAAATTCTTTTTCTCCAGATCCCGAAACTATGCCCAGCAATATGCCAATCACCAAAAACAATGTGCTCATTTCAGTAAACCACCATTCCTGAGTGGAAACTCCCCAGGTCATGATCACAAAGGCAGAAGCGAAGATAATTAACATTAATTTACGTCTAACAGTAAATTCCGGAATTATTTTGTTTTTATAATTCTTTAAGAAGCGCTCTTCAATTTCTTCTTTTTGACTATAGATTAAGGACTTGGTTGGATCTTCTTTTATTTTTTTACCATAGCTGAGGATATACATAATCGTAATGATTGTAGCAATTACTAAACCTGTCATTCTCATTGGTAAACCTTGGGTGAAAGCTATCCCCGCTGCATTTGAACCAATAACAGATGAAAAGGGATTTACCGTAGAAAACATGGTGCCAATACAAGATCCCATATAAAGTGTAGCAATGCATACGATAGCATCATAACCTGCTGCCACAAAAACAGGAACCAGTATCGGGTATAAGGCAATTGTTTCTTCTGCCAAGCCAAAAGTAGTTCCGCCTATGGATATCAATACGGTAACGATAATAATTAACAAAAACTCTTTTCCCTTAGTAATATGTGACAGACTGGCAATACCTGCATCAAAAGCACCACTACTATTTAATACGCCAATACAGCCACCAATTATAAATAAAAACATAATAATTTCAATAGTCCCATATACGCCTTTAATCGGTGCTTGGATAATATCAACGATACCTTGGGGATTTTGCTCTACCCTTTCATAAGTTCCTGGGATTGCAACGGCTTTACTAATGCTTCCTTCTTTGAATTTTTCTAAATTAACTTTAATCATAAGCTGATTCAAGGTATCTTGAGTCCCTGGTAATTCTATTTTCGAAGCATCAGGCTTCGTCACAACAAAAACACTTTGACTACTATTGTATTTTAGTTTTGAGTAAGAGCCTGCTGGTATCACATAAGTAAGTAGGGCGGCAAAAAGTAAAACGATAAATAAAACAGTAAAAGCTGTAGGAAAGCTTATTTTTTTTGTACTCATTTTTATTCCTCCCCGATAATCTTATATTTTGCTTATATCTCAGAATTTCATAATTTAAAGATCATCCCTCCTTCAAAAATAATATTAATAATGCCATTTTCTGTAATAGATTTTTTCTTCATAACAAAATGTAAATACAATCTCTAATTGGTAATATATGCAAAATACATGCCAATTGATCTGATGGGGTGATTTGTTTTATTTGTGTAATAAACAAACCCCTTATTATCTGATGTTCTACACAAAAAATTTATGCTTACATTCTTCAAACAGCCTTTTAATTAAAAATAAATTAACATAATTTGTTAATCTGATTTGTTTAAAGGCTTAGTAGGCCAGCGTATTGACCTATTTGCTAACCTATTTATTACATCTGCCAGCTAATAAGCCGTTCTTGAAAAAATACAAATATAGGGGATTAAACAGGCTAATTCTAGTTAGAGCTAATCAAAAACCAATATATACGACAAACTCCTGCAAAGCAGCCTAGCTTTGCAGGAGCTTGTCGTATATATTGGTAAGCAGGAAATATGAGATACCGCTTTCAAAGAAAAGATTGTGCTTCTATATTGATGATACGAAAAAATGGGAGCAACTCAAAAGAACCGTCTCCGCGAATCTAGTGGGGACAGAGAACTTGTCCCCTGTCCCTGCTGAAAATTGCCTCTTATATTATCATAGGTACTAAAATAGGTGCTAGCATAATTGTAATAAGTCCGGCAAAAATCATCGTCAAACTGGCTATTGCCCCTTCGATAGAACCGATTTCATATGCTTGTGCCGTGCCGGCGCCATGTGCGCCCATACCTAATAACATACCCTTACTGACCTGGTGGTGTATCGGGAACCATTTTAAAATAAAAGGTCCAGCAATAAGTCCGACAATACCTGTTATGATTACGAAACTAGCTGTCATAGTCGGCAAACCACCAATCGTTTGCGATATATCCATGGCAATTGGGGTGGTAACGGAACGCGGTGCCAAACTATCAAGAAGCTGAGGGGTCAAATGAAACCACTTACCATATATAATAGAAGATAAAACGGCAGTAATAGAGCCACCCAAAACCCCAATACTAATTTCTAAGCCATATTTTATTAACAATCCTCGATATTTATATAATGGGACTGCAAAAGCAACCATAGCTGGCTGTAACATTTGAGTAATCCATTGAGTACCCGCATAATAGACATCATAAGAAACATGAAAGGACAGTATTAAAGTAATTAAAACTAAGGGGCATGTGACTAATGGTGATAAAAATACTAACTTATTTTTTTTGTATAAGAACTTTGCTCCTAAGTAACTAAAAATAGTAATTATGAAACTAGTAATCGCTAACATTCTTATCGTCCCTTTCCTATTTTATTTACAAATTCAGCTAAGAATCCTGTACATATCATCACCGTTACAGTGCTAAGAAAAATAACAAATCCAAAGCGCACCCCATTGTCCAGCATGATTTGCCGATACTGGATCACACCAACAGCTGATGGTATAAAAAATAAGATTAATTCTGTGATTAAAATATTAGCGCCTGCTTCTAGCCATTCCAGACGGATAATCTTAGTCTCCAATAAAAGAAATATAAGAAGGATCCCCACCATGCTACCAGGTATATGTAATTGAAATAATTGGGTTATCTCATTACCCAATATGGAACTACCTAATAATATAAATACTTGAAAAACAATTTTTGAAATATACATCTTATTTCGCCTCCGTGCTATAAGGTTAGTATATACCTTTCGCTTTTCATGTGTAAAATGAATAATATTAATATGAAATATTCCTAAAAGATATAGTTGAAAATGAATAGTATTCTTAAGTAACCCTGAAGAGTAGAAATACTGTACATGAGATAAAGGCCAGAATGACTCAAAAGAACCGTCCCTGTGATTTGTTTGTAAATTAAATAGTAATAGGTATGCTCTAAGCATACCTATCCGATACTACTCCGTCCAATATTTATTCGTCATCGTCTTCTTCTTTGTCTAATGGCTTAAACGCCGGATGCATTAAGGTATTTTCCAAAGCACTCGGCTTTTCTTCGCGGGTTGCATTTTGAACCTGTATGACCAAATGAAAAGCTAGGCGAGAGAGGGTTGCCACCAGATACGAAGTGATAAAACCACTTAAGTAGGTCCATTTCATTAATTGTACGATGTCTAGTAGAGAAAGTATTTGTACAACGATCACGGTGAGGAAGAATGTTCCTACAGTATTCCAGATGAAGAACTGTCGCCAATTAGGACTATATTGTTGTACAAGCATGTAGGTGAGCGGTACTAAAGTCCAGTCTCGAAGGAAAACACTTGTTAAGAATGGTGCTAGTCGAACCTTGTAATACCATAGTCCTGCTGTCGTTCCGTAAAGGTCAAGAAGGCTCGTCATAACAGTGACTAGAGAACCGTAAAATAATAGATAAGCCAGCCGTGTTTTATCCGTAAGCCGATACCAAACAATATAAGCTATTATGATGGTTGCTACAAGGCCCCAATACTTCGGAGTGGCTATGTCAGTTTTCCACTGGGCAAGTAATATATTCCACATGTCCGCCCTTATCTGATAAAGCATGTAGTTTGCATCCATGACTAACCTCCATATTACATATCATTATGATTAGTTTAATCAAATTTAATTAATAAATTCAATTGAAAATTTTTGTGGAAAATCTGATGTGTTTTTAAGTGACTTTCCGTACACGTGGAGTGTGTGGCATTGATAAGGGAATGAATAAACCAACTACCATCAAAGTTTTATCAAAAGGAATATTGGGATTAGTATTTGTATAAAATGCATATGACAATATTGTCATATGACATGGCTGTCATGTGGAGCGCGTTGTGCTATTATGTCTTTGAAAGGAGATGATAATTTGCCGAAAGACACTTTTTATAACCTGAGCGATGATAAGAAACGGAAAATTTTTGATGCTGCCGTACAGGAGTTTTCAACCCGACATTTTAGCGAGGCATCCATCAACCAGATTGTAAAGGCTGCTGGGATACCCAGAGGAAGCTTCTATCAGTACTTTAGCGGTAAAGAAGACCTCTTTTTTTATATATTTGAAGAAATAGTAAAGGAAAAACTAGAGATCATCCGTCAGGCGGAAACGATTGACCCGGATGCGGATGCTTTTGAAATCTGTATACAAACAACCTGAGCTACATTTGAATGGGGCAAGTTAAAACCTGAATATAGCCAGATAGGTAAGCTGATGGAGATAGATGACAGCGAGTTCATAGCTAAGCTCCGTGCCACTTCGTTCGAAGGATTGAGAAAACTGATCGAGCGTGACAAAGAACGCGGTCTTATAAAGCCAGGAATTGATTCCGACTTGGTAATAGAAATGATTTACGGACTCATCTGGAAGCAGTTTTCTTTAGTTGGGTTCGACAAGGATCTATTTTTAAAAAGGATTAACGACGGTATGACAATAATTAAAAGCGGAATTACAATCAGAGCAACCTGAATAACGAATAGAAAGGATATATTATACTATGGCGAATAAAAAAAGTGGGCAAACCGCCTTTAGCGTAGCGGCAGGACGGTTGATTGAACAGTATCAACCAAAGGAAATCAGACTTTTTACCGATCCTGTAATTAAAAATCTTTTTAATTGGCCTGTCCAGTTCCTGATACAATTCAAAATAATTAGAGATTGGATAATAAGATTCAGTGACAACAAAACCAAGGGTATTCATGGTTCACAAATTTGTCGAACTAAATATATTGACGATTCGCTTCAATCAGCTATCGAAAGTGGGATCGAACAAGTTGTAATATTGGGTGCCGGTCTGGATACACGTCCGTATAGGATATCAGGTCGCGACCATATTAAGTTTTTCGAAATAGACATGCCTTCGATCCAGGACTACAAAAAGAAAAAAGTTAAAAACTACCTCGGTTCATTGCCGGAAAATGTCGTTTTCATTCCTATTGACTTCAATATTCAAACTCTGGATGAGGTTATTGCTGGAAAAGGGTTGGACTTTTCTAAGCCTATCGTTTTTATCTGGGAAGGGGTTACACCGTATATTACTGAAGAAGCCGTAGGCAACACTCTGCGTTTTATTTCAAAAATTTCGCCAGGGAGTATCTTGGTGTTTACGTATATTCTAAAAAGCGTGATAGAAAAAAACTCCGACATTGAAGGCGCGTACGATCTGGTGAAATATCTCGAAAAATACGGGATTACTTGGCATTTTGGACTTGACCCGTCTGATGTATCCAGTTTTCTCAAGAAATTTAACCTTAAGCTAATCGAAGATGTTGGAACTGCGTACTTTCAGAAAAAATATTTAAAACCGCTCGGGCGGCAGTTAAACGTGTCAGAAATTGAAAGGATAGTTTATGCAACGGTTATTTAATAAGATTGGTAAAGGGCAGGCGAATGTTGACAAGATACTATATACTTGACGCTGTAAGTTGACTGTTGTAGTGGTTTTTACCCGACATCCGATTATATATAATAGTTAGAGCGGGTCAAAAAAACAAATATATACGACAACCTCCTGCAAAGCAGCCTAGCCTTGCAGGAGGTTTGTATTTTAATGGTACACAGGAAAGCAATATGGGATACCGTTTTTAAAAATTTCTGTTCTGCTCTATTACCTGATACTGAGGCTATGTATAGAAAGGCAACAAGCTCGGCCTGTGGTATTGTTCAGTTAAAAATGGGTACAATTTATTTAAATCTGTAAATTTTAAAGCACGGGAGGTGATGGAGCCTGACTTTTGCCTATTGGTATTACGTACTTATCGTTATAAGTCTCATTTTATTAGGTATATCACTAAACTACAAAAAAGACTGGAAACTATTGGTCCTGCACTTGATGATTACAGGCATAATTCACCCGTTCGAAGTAGTGGTCATGCTGACAGATGGTTATCGATATATACCGGGCATCGTGCTTGATCCACAGACCGACAGCACTATTGGTGCTTTTATTTCAGATCTATTTATTGTCCCAGCTTTAGCAGTAGTGATAAATGCGCTTTCGCTTTCTTGGCCCTTTATCCTGGGGATTACTGCCGCTTTTACAGGCATTGATTGGCTTTACGTTAAGATCGGTGTCTATGAACATTACTGGTGGAAATCCATATACACTGGTAGCGGGTTAATCATTCTGTACGCTATAAGCAGATGGTTTTGGCATTGTCTTCAGGAAAAGAAGCCATCGTTATTATTTCGCCTCCTAGCTATCTACCTAACGTATATTCCCATTCCAATCATAATCAACTTTGTATTAGCGAGACTACTTAATGTATTTAAATTCGAAATTTATTTGTTATCAGCCCTAGAGAAGAATCATCCTGTTTTTAACAATGTCTATCTTATTTTTACAGGGGTTGTTGTTACGCTTTGCATCGGTCTCAGATTGCGCTTTCGGTATCGTCTTTTCGGCATTGGTCTATTGGCTTTAGTCAGTTGGGCGCTAGAGTATTATAATATATTTGTGTCTCCCATTGAAATGTCTTCACAGTACCTTACCTTAGTTCCATTAGTAGGAGTACTTTTTGTAATTGTCCTATTTCATATCGCTAAGCTAGACTACCTCTTTTAATACTCCCGGTATAGCAATAGGCTGCATCAATGCTTACTTTTTTTGAAGAAGCAGTGGGACGGTTCCGCTGCTTCTGATGTTTCTTAAAAGAACCGTTACCTGACTCATTATAGAAGTTTTTATGCAGACGTCGCAGTATTCTTTGTATCCTGTTCATCCTTCAGTCCAACCACATTGAATTTTCATCTTTATTCTTCCTCGATCTTCACTGTTTTCCTCTGCCTCCCGAGTCTCAATGCCTCTTCCTTGTCTGCAACGTATACATCGATCCTATCGCCTACAATGTAACCACCTCGGTCCTCATTGACATACCAATGACCATCTATGCATATCCTAGTTCCCAAGGAATACCTAGAACTCATTGCTACTGTGCGCCCTACGGCTACCCTAGTCCCACTCGCGGTAATTCCATGACCATTCATACCTTCATCGTTTGCGGTGTAGTACGAGATTTCCATGACAACTTCGCGGTATCGAGGCTCTGGCTCCACAACTACGGTTTCCTCTATGGGAGCTACGTACTCCACGGGTGCTTCGTAGTTATCTTCGTACAAGCAATGTGGTGCAGTGAAAAATAGCACCAGAATAAGCAGTGTAATTCGCAGTAATCATCGACCTCCTTATAAATCAAAGAATACTTTATAAAATATACATTCGTAAAACCTATGCAATATTCACATGGAGCATTAGTGAGTGCCTCTCCTATTATCTTATGAAGTCTTAGTTCATTCTGTAACCTTATTTTGTCTTCTTGGTTTCTTCGCTTGCATTGATGTCATATACGTTTCTTTGCAAAGTCAGCAGATAGCTTTTGTCATCAATATTGATAAGGTCCATGCACTTAACCATAAATGCAAAGATTCAGTAAAACCGTCCCCTTGATTTTTCCCGTTAGTAGTGGTGATGAGTGGGTCTCAAAGGCAGTAGTGGGGTCGCAAAATTCACCTATAAATAACATAATATATACGACAACTCCTGCAAAGCAGCCTAGCTTTGCAGGAGTTTTGTATTTTAATGGTAAATAGGATAGAAATATAGAACATAAGATAGGGATGAATCAGAGGGACCGTCCCCTTGAGTTCTAAAAATTTGGATTTTAATTAAACTTTACTCTGTAAGAGTGTTACAAATAAATTATTTAAAGTAACTAATTTATTTGCGTAACCATAAGAAAGGTGATGATAATATGGTAAATGTTACGTTGGGGAGAACAGGAATAACAGTAAATAGAAATGGATTTGGTGCTCTTCCAGTTCAACGTGTATCTAATGATGAAGCAGTGAAGCTGTTAAGAAAAGCCTATGATAATGGTATTAATTTTTTTGATACAGCAAGAAGTTATACCGATAGTGAGTATAAAATAGGTCTTGCTTTAAGCAATGTAAGAGATAAAATAATTATTGCAACAAAAACACCATCTACTACAGTTCAAGGATTTTGGAGTGATTTAGAAAAGAGCCTTAATTTACTTAAAACAGATTATATTGATATTTACCAGTTTCACAATCCAAGTTTTTGTCCTAAACCTAATGATGGAACAGGACTTTATGAAGCTATGTTAGAGGCAAAAAAGCAAGGGAAAATTCGCTTTATTGGTATTACAAATCATAGACTTCCAGTTGCCATAGAAGCGGTTGACTCAGGACTTTACGACACTTTACAGTTTCCATTTAGCTATATTGCGGATCAAAAAGATGAGGACTTGGTAAAGCTATGCAAAGATAAGAATGTGGGTTACATATGTATGAAGGCGCTGGCTGGTGGGCTTATAACAAGAAGTGATACGGCTTATGCGTACCTTTCTCAATTTAACAACACTTTACCTATTTGGGGGATTCAACGAGAAAATGAGCTTGATGAATTTATTTCTTATATAGAAAACCCACCTATAATGACTACTGAGATTCGAGAGTATATTGAAAATGAAAGAAAAGAGCTTGTAGGCGAATTCTGTCGTGGTTGTGGATATTGCATGCCATGTCCTGCAGGCATAGAGATTAACACCTGTGCAAGAATGTCTCTGCTTCTTCGCAGGTCTACAACTAAAGGACTTCTTTCAGAAGAAGGACAAGCAAAGATGAAAAAAATAGAGGATTGTATAAATTGTGGTAACTGTAAGATTCATTGTCCTTATGGTCTTGATACTCCAAATCTTTTAAAGAGAAATTATGAGGATTATAGACAACACCTTAAAAAAATATGAGATACTGCTTTTCCAAGAAAAGCTTATGATTATATATTTATGACATGAGGCAAAACGATATTAGTGACTCAAAAGAACCGTCCCTGTGAATTTCATAGGCGGATTTACAAGGTCACGGATCGCTATGCCGAACTCCTGACCATGCAATGAGTATAACCAATAGACAATAGTTATAGTGATCAAAAAACAATATATATGACAAAACTCCTGCAAGCCGCCTAGCCTTGCAGGAGTTTGTCGTATTTTAATGGTAAATAGAGTAGAAATATTGGAGATTGCTTCTCAAAGAAATGACCCAAAAGAACCGTCCTTGCGATCTTTTCAAAATAAATGATAAATTTTGGCGTAAAGAAATTTGCAGGGAATTCCCGTTTAATGATAAATAGTGTATTAATAGATGTTTTTTTAGTAATAAAATGTAACGTTCTAAAAATATCCCCTTGAGGGGAATAGAAAAATTCGATATTGGCGAAATCTCTTTAGATAATTCAAGTAAATTTATAACTAAATCAGGGGTGAAGTCATGCAGGAAGAGAAAATATTGGCTGAAACGAAATTTGGAAAAATGGACAAGAAGAAATTGTTGGCAATTAGCTTAGTTATACTGCTAGTGATTGGTGCAGGGTTATTTCAATTTGTCGCAGGCAAAGTTCGGCAGGCGGCTGAGCAGAATCTTTTGGCAATGGCTAATGAGAAGATTAATGGCAAAGTCTTGGTTGAAAGTATTGATCTATCAATGTTGGGTGCGGTTGTGGCCAATAAAGTCCAGGCATTTGATAAATCAGGTCAGGAGGTAGCAGCATTTGACCGAATAAAGATAAGCTATGATTGGAGCGACTTGTTTAAAGGACAGCTTGGGCTGCAGCTGGTCACCGGTATTACAATAGAAAAGCCGGAAGTTTGGCTGGTATACCGGGATGGAAAATTTAACGTAGATGATTTGATTAAAACTAAAAAAGATGAGAAGGCAAATTTCTTTGGATTGGTAAAGGTTCAGAATGGGACGATTAATTTCGAATTGTCACCACTTAAGAATAAGATGGAAGCAGTAAATGGAACCATAGATTTTTCCCAAGAAAATGTATGTAAAACAGCTATTAGCGGTAAAGTGGAAGAAAGCAGTATAAACATTGACGGGCAGTGGGGTTCTGGTGGCAGTTCTACAGTTTCTCTACTAGTAAAAGGCGTTAATCTTGCAAAATTAGGTTTGACGACGGCAAATGATCCTATTCAAGTTACAGCTGGAATTCTTGATGAATTGACTGTAAAAGCAGGTGAAGGAACAAATGGTAGTATAGCATTACAGTCGGTGGATGGGCGATTTTCCGGCCTACATACTCTAGGCGCATTAGAGGTTACTCAAGCTGGAGGTAGTTTCACGAAGCAGGACAACAGCATTGCCTTTACTGATGTAAGTGCTTTGTATAAGGGACAGTCGATTACAGGCAATGGGCGTGTGATAAGTAATGCTGATGGAAACCAGACGTTGGACTTTGCTGTTAAGATGCCTTCGGCCAGCCCTGCGGCAATAATGCCGAATCTGAAAGCTTCAGGTAACTTGGCGGCCAATGCGGCCATTACAGGACCTGTGCTTTCGCCGGTTGTTGCCGGCAGTTTCACATTGGACAGTCTTGAATTCGGTGATATGGTTGTAAGTGGTATCAGCGGTTCTTTTAATTATCTGAATAAGGTGATGGAGTTGCTGACGTCTGCTGGTACAACCAACGGTGGTTCTGTTTCGGCCAATGGTGTTATTTATCCCGATTCGGAAAAATATAATTTATCGATTTCAGGCAGTGGACTACAGAGCTCACAGATGACCACAAAAGATGTTTCAGGACCCCTTTCCTTCGTTGGAAGGGCTGTCGGCGATTCGAGCTCAGCACTGACTCAGGGAAATTTTAGCATTAATAATGGTAAGGCGTATGGTCTCTCTTTCCAGACCTTGACCGGCAATTTCGTAAAACAGGGTTCTGCGGAAACTGAAATAAGCAATCTGGCGATAAAGACGGCATTAGGAACTTTTTATCCAGAACAGTTGAATCAGGAAATCATAAATAGGTTAAACAAATCCATTGCTGAAAGGAATATACCGACATCAATTGATGCTGTAAAGAAAGCCGGGACGGAAAAATTGATTCAGCAAATTTTCCGGTAGACTTTTAATTTTTCCTACATAAAAGGCGAGAGTGAACATTTTGCCCTCGCCCCTTGTGTCAAGGGGCAGGGCTCCACCAAGCAAATCTGGAAATGAATTAGAACCCACGAATTTCGTGGGTTCTTTGCTATGAGTTAGACCGTCACCTGACTCATATTAAATAATGTTGCTAAAGGTGGTTACGTCTATATCTACTTAGGATCACCGCTTAGTAAAATCGTTTTCAAGATGCGAGTATTAAAGAACGAAGTATCGCCTGATAAACTGATTGATGACAACAAATATAGTTTTAAGCTACGTTTCAAATTCTATCAAAAGTAAGAAGGAATCTATTTACAGCATCAGCCATTACCTTTTTACCTGAGATATCAGGATGTAAACCATCTTGTGAATACATAGTTGGCAAAAAGCCTCTATTATCGCTTAATAAAGGGTTAATATCAATTACATATTGTTGCTTTTTTAGGAAAGTATTTACAATATCGGTTTGGTGCTGCCAATCGTTAGTAGATGGCTTCTTAAAGACTCGTTCAATTCCGTCTGGATTGATAGGTGGAATAGTTAAAAAAATTGGAGTTATGTTGTTTTGCTCACATTTATTGATTAGCCTTTGGAATTGCTCGATTACATCCTCAGCCTTCGTTCCGCCTCTTATACTGTTACCACCCCCCAGTATAAAAAGATATTTTGGCTGAAATGGCAAAACGTCACTATTGAAACGCTCGACCAATGATTCAACACTGTCACCGCTTTTACCCAAGTTTTTAATTTCATAAGGTATGTACGACGAGTAGTCAAATCTAATATCTGAAGGTGGATTAGAGACAGCTCCTCCACCATGAGTAATACTGTCACCAAAAACTGCCCATGTATAATGTTTTACAGAAACATGAAAAGGAATAGCATCCGAGTAAGTACCTATCGGGTAATAGTAGCGATTAAGTGCAATTACTCTCCAGTAATAGGTACCCTCTTCGACATAAGCATGTATGTCATAACAATCAAACCCTTCATCCACGATGTAACTACGTACTCGCTTTATTGAGGGAATAATTCCATTGGGGTTTTCAGGAGCACCCTTAGTAACCTCAACAACGTAATGTTCAGCTCCGAGTACTGGGATCCAAGAATATGTCGGGTAAAGCGGTACTGGTCGATTTGTATTAAAAAGAGCTGTGGGCTGCGGCTTTGTAGGATTTAATTGCCCACTTGATAACGGCATAGGTTCAGAAAAAATCGCGAGGGGCTTCCTATTTAAATCTAAGGGTCTAACTCTATAGTATGTTTTATCAATATGTTGAATAGTAAGCTGATTTAAATCTAATTCAATGCCAGGAGCAAAAATATCTACTGTATGGTAGACGATATCTTTTGCTGGTACTGAATCATTCGGCTTATAAGGTTTGGTCATTACCTCCATTTCATAAGCCACAACATCTTCGCTATTTTTCCACGTAAGATGTATCTTATTGGGTTGAACGACGGAAGCGCTCGATGTTACGGAAGAGTTCGATGTTAAGGCAAAACTCAATATTAAGGTAACAATAATAAGGAAAACTATAAATTTATTAACTTTCATAGGAATCTCCAATCTAAGTAGAAGATTAGTGTTCAGCAATAGAATTATATTACTGAAGTTGGATGTGCTATAAGTAGAAATGCAATTAAAAAAGACCCTATTATATAATACACTAGATTCTAGGATAAAAGGAGATGGTTCTGAGGAATATCGTTTTTCTGTTTGCGTAACCCGTGTCCGTGAAAGTAGCAGTTTGCAAAATAGATAATTATGAACATTGTACAAATTATTATTGAATAATAATAATTAATATGATACCGTATAGATAAATTTACTGGAGGTGATTGTTATGACAGATAAAGAATTTCTAGACTTACTGATGTCATATGAAGCTGGTAAAGTTCCATTATTGAATGTCGGATTAGCATTAGCGAATAATCAATTTAGCCATGAATACTTGGCGTTAGCAAATAATATTTTGATTGCCAAAAAAGAACAAAGCAAGGTTGGCAGAACACAAACTATTTCCCATGATGTAAAAGAATTAATTTTTAAGTTAAGAACAGAAGGAGTAGCATTAGAATCGATTGCACATCAAGCAAAATGCAGTTTATCGACTGTTAGAAGAACATTAGGAAACTATCAGCAAGCATTTGATTAATTCATACGATAAACTCCTGCAAGCAGCTTAGACTTGCAGGAGTTTTGCATTTTAATGGTAAATAGGATAGAAATATAGAACATAAGATAGGAATGACTCAAGAGAACCGTCCCTGCGATTTTACGTGATTTTTTTCAAAGCCCAACATGATTAAGGAGTCGATAATTCTTGAAAAAAAGAGAAGATAAAATTCGAGAGTACTTTAATTTATGGCTTACTAAAGAATCAGCCCAATTAAAAGAAATATTTACAAATGAAGTTTTTTATAGTGAATGTTATGGACCTGAATATCACGGGATTGACCAAATTCTAAAATGGTTTAACGATTGGAATAAAAGAGGAACTGTTTTGCAATGGAGAATAAAGCACTTCATTCATGAGGGGAACTGCACCGTGGCAGAATGGTATTTCGAGTGTGAGTTTGATGGAGTGCGTGATGAATTTAATGGCGTTTCCATTATTTTGTTTAGTTCCGACGAAAAAATTGTTTCTTTAAAAGAGTTTCAGTCAAAATCAAAACATTATCAGCCTTATGGAGAAAAGTAGATAAAGTGTGTCATTTACATGTCTGCTATTATGATAAAGAGCATTGTGGTAACTACTTACGGATGAGTAGTTACTACAATGCTCTTTTTTTATCCCTTCGAGTACTTATATTGCAAGATAGGACCACCGTCCTACAGATTTTTTTTTATTTGAAATTAACATTACCGAACTGTCTGCGGGCATTCAGTAACAATTCGGTTATTAAATTTAATTTTTCTTTAGTCGCTCGAAAGTTAGGAACGCTAACGCTTAGGGCGGCAATTACATTGCCGTTGGACTCCAAAGGCACAGCATAGCAACATAGCCCCTTGGTAATTTCTTCGTATTCTTTAGCAATATGCTCATTTCTAATTGTTAATAATTGATTATTTAGAATATCGAAATCCGTAATTGTATTCTCTGTATAAGGAATTAAGCCCTTGGGATATAATTTTTTTACTTCTTCAATGTCATAGTTGCTTAATAAGGCTTTTCCTAATGCGGTGCAATATGCGGGAAGTCGTTTTCCGACACGAGAGATAATGCGAATATCCAAGCCTACTTCGGGTTCCTCTTTTAGCACGTATAAAACATTGTTTCCTTCTAAAACTCCCATTTGGCAGATTTCTTTAATTTCGGCAACGACATTTTTCATTATAGACTTAGCGAATTCAAGCATGTATTCATCTTGAGAATAAGAAGAACCAATACAGAAGGTGGAAATGCCTAGTTTATAACGAAACGAATCCTTACCTAGTTGGATGTAATTCATATCAGTCATAGTTTGCAAAATAGGGTAAAGGGTGCTCTTGGGAACCGAGATAGCTTTAGATATTTCGGTAAGAGTTAATCCATCTGCATTAACAGATAAAAGATTTAATATATTTAATACTCGTTCTGTAGGCTTATGAGACATAAATACTCCTTAGATCAATAAAATTTGTATTACTACCATTTTATTGATTTTTAAAAAAAATGTCTACTTAAATATGAATTGTAATTACTCGCTAGCATAATCAGGTGGAATGAAAAGTTAAAATACTATTGCGAATAATTGCATAAATGTGCTATTATCTAGTTAATAGTTCTCATAAACAAATTTGGTTCGTATATAAGAATTATGAAAGGAGTGGTTAACAGAGAAAGAACCCCATCGTATAGGTCGTAGTCTTAGAATGTAATGAAATTGTAAGGAGGGAATTGTTTATGTCAATGAAATCAATTTATGATGTAAAAGATGTATCTTTATATAACATTTACACTCATGCTGAGGGGCCAAAGGGAAAGTTGCCTTTTAGTGAAGAGTACTTAAGAGAATCGCCAAGTGGACATATTTTTGGAATGACTCTAAATGCTGGTATGGGCTGGAATCCAGAAAGACTGAATGATGACGATGTACTTATTTTAAGTACTCAAGGGGGAATTCGTGGTGAAGATGGCAGAACTGTAGCTGTGGGGTTGCATACAGGCCACTACGAACTAGGTTTGCAGATGCGTGCAGCCGCAGATGAATTGGCAAACCATGGTGGTATACCATATGCGGCCTATGTTACAGATCCGTGTGATGGGAGAAGCCAAGGAACCACAGGGATGTTTGACTCATTGCCTTATCGTAATGATGCTGCAATCGTGTTTAGACGATTAGCGCGGTCTCTCCCAACAAGAAAAGCGGTAATGGGTATTGCTACTTGTGATAAGGGGTTGCCGGCGATGATGATGGCGTTGGCATCGATGCACGATTTGCCGACTGTTCTTGTTCCAGGAGGAGCAACGCTTCAACCCGTAAAAGGTGAAGATGCTGGGACGGTTCAGACAATAGGTGTTCGATTCGCTAGTGATGAAATTTCTTTTGATGAAGCGGCACAAGTGGGGTGCAGAGCCTGTGCATCTGCCGGTGGTGGGTGTCAATTTTTTGGAACGGCAGGGACCTCTCAAGTAATAGCGGAATCACTCGGACTCGCAATTACACATTCTGCTTTAGCGCCTTCCGGGCAGCCTATTTGGGAAGAAGTTGCAAGACAGTCTGCTAGAGCAGTGATGGAATTAAAGGAAAAGGGTATCAATACAAGCGATATTATTACTGATAAGGCAATTGAGAATGCAATGGTTCTACACGCGGCATTTGGTGGATCGACAAATTTACTTCTTCATTTGCCAGCGATTGCTTTTGCAGCAAATTGTAAAGTGCCTACAGTAAATGATTGGGCCGCTATTAATAAAAAGGTTCCTCGTTTAGTAAGTGTTATGCCAATTGGTCCCGTTAACTATCCAACCGTAAGCGTCTTTTTAGCTGGTGGAGTTCCAGAGGTTATGCTTCGCTTAAGAGAACTTGGTCTGCTGCATGAAGATGTAATGACAGTTACAGGTGAGACGTTAGGAGCTAACTTGGATTGGTGGGAAAAATCGGAAAGACGTAAAAAGTGTAGAGAACGTTTAGAAGTATTAGATGGGGTAAATCCTGACGATGTAATTATGAATCCTGCCAAAGCTAGAGAGAGGGGATTAAGATCTACCGTTACATTTCCTGTTGGAAACATTGCGCCTGAGGGATCTGTTGTTAAATCTGCAGCCATTGACCCGACGGTGATTGATGAAGATGGCGTATTCAGACACACTGGCAAGGCGAAAGTATTTACATCCGAAAAGTCAGCAATTAAAGCAATAAAAGATAAAAAAATACAAGCTGGCGATATTATGATTGTTATGGGGGGAGGTCCGAAGGGAACCGGTATGGAGGAAACGTACCAGCTAACTTCAGCATTGAAAAAACTACCTTTTGGCAAACATGTTTCTCTAATTACGGATGCTAGATTTTCTGGTGTTTCTACAGGAGCTTGCTTTGGACATGTAGGGCCTGAAGCATTGGTTGGCGGGCCACTGGGTAAATTGCGAGATGGGGATTTGATAGAGATTATTGTTGATGGAAATCAGTTTGAAGGCTCACTTAATTTCATCGGAACAGAAGAAAATCGGCTTTCTTATAATGAGGCCGCTGAAGTATTGAAAAAACGAGAGATGCATCCAGGAGTGCAGCCAGATCTAGATTTGCCTGATGATACTAAATTGTGGGCAGAACTTCAGTCCATTAGTGGTGGAATATGGAAAGGCTGTGTCTATGATGTGGATAAAATCATCGAGGTTATTGAAGCTGGAAAAAAAGTTTTAGCAGATAAGAAAAGACTTGGCTTCTGACAATTACCTAGACTCTGACAGAAGCCTTAGTCGCTCTTAATCAAGAAAATGGTTATATTTTCTATTCTGTAAACAAAGTAAATAATAAATGTGGTAAAATGTAGGAGGTAAACCTATGCCATTATTAATTGTAGCAATAGGCGTAATTCTATTAATTGTTTTAATTTCTAAATTTAAATTAAATACATTTGTTGCACTCCTGATAGTATCATTTTGTGTAGCACTTACACTGGGTATTCCTATGGAAAAAGTTGTTTCCACGATAGAAACTGGTATTGGCGGAACGTTAGGGCATATTGCACTCATATTTGGTTTGGGTGCAATGTTAGGCCGACTAGTGGCTGATGCTGGTGGTGCACAGCGAATTGCAATGACCTTAATTAATAAATTTGGAGAGACTAAAATAGAGTGGGCCGTTGTAGTTTCCTCATTTATTGTTGGAATCGCAATGTTTTTTGAAGTCGGATTAGTATTGTTGATTCCTATTGTTTTCTCGATTGCAAGGGAAATGAAGGTATCATTATTATCTTTGGGTATCCCAATGCTGGCAGCATTATTGGCCACGCATAGTTTTCTTCCGCCACATCCAGGTCCTACGGTAATCGCTGGGGAGTATGGAGCTGATATTGGGAAAGTCTTGCTATATGGTATTATTGTGGCGATCCCCTCCGTTCTTATAGCGGGTCCAATCTTTACTCGACTCGCAAAAAAGATAGTTCCTTCGGCATTTGAGAAGAGAGGAAGTATTGATTCTTTGGGTGATCAAAAAGAATTTAATCTCGATGACACACCAAGTTTTAATATTAGTTTATTAACAGCCATGTTTCCGGTGATTCTAATGCTGATCGCTACTGGTGTAAAAATGGTAATCGGCAACGCTGGGGTTGATACAAATGTTGTTTTTAGAGTGATTGCATTTGTCGGCGATCCATCCGTGGCAATGCTAATTTCTTTAGTGATTGCAGTGTATACTATGGGAATTAATAGAAATATTTCTATTAAAGAAATTACCAGATCCTGTTCGTCTGCAGCAGCCTCTATCGGTATGATGTTATTGATTATTGGTGGCGGTGGAGCTTTCAAGCAAGTGCTTATTAATGGTGGAGTCGGCAAGTATATAGCAGTTATATTTGCTGGGACATCTATGTCTCCAATTCTTTTAGCATGGATTGTTGCAGCGATATTGCGTATTTCTTTAGGTTCAGCAACTGTTGCGGCGATATCTACGGCTGGTTTAGTTATTCCGATGTTAGCTCAATATAATGCTAATTTGGCATTGGTCACCCTCGCAACAGGTTGCGGCAGTGCCATTGCATCACATGTTAATGATGCTGGATTTTGGATGGTTAAGGAATATTTCGGCTTAACTTTGAAAGAAACGTTTGCTACCTGGACATTGTTATCGACAATTACTTCTGTTGTAGGGCTGATATTTATTTTGGCGTTAGATGAAATAATTAAATAGTTATCCGAATGGATATTTTAAGGATTTTATTTGGTAACCAACAAGGTAGAAATTAAATTGTAGGATATAGGAGGATTTTAAAATGAATTGTAAATATATTAGTCCGATTTTAACATCGATCAATGCAGATGGTACGGTAGATTATGAAACGATGCATAAGCTGTACGACACATTGATTGATGCAGGAATTGATGGAATTTTGGTTGGAGGCAGTTCGGGAGAGTTCTATGCCTTTACGTATGAAGAGATTAAGGAATTTATCTTGGATGCGATTTCATATATTGGTAATCGCGCAATTGTGATGGCAGGTACAGGACGGATGGTATACAAGGAAACTGTAGATTTGTCGAATTTGGCTTTAAAGGCAGGTGCAACCTCAGTACTTGTAGTAGGTCCATATTATAGTGCTTGCAACCAGGAGGATGTATTTAACTATTATGATAATCTTTTAACAGATGTAAAAGGACCGCTTTATATCTATAATTACGAAGACCGTACCGGTTATGATGTAACAGTGGACACCTTTTTGCGCCTACTAGCTAAGCATGACCATCTAGAGGGCATGAAAGATACGCATGCCGTGCTTCGACATACTCAAAAGTATATTCAACTCGTAAAATCTAAGTATCCAAATTTCATTGTTTATACTGGATATGATAATAATTGCATCCCAACGGTTATTTCCGGTGGCGACGGTTGCATTGGTGCGTTATCTAATGTATACCCGTCTCTATGTGCTGAGGTTATAGAATCTCTTCGCAAGGAAGATTTGAGTCAAATTGTAAAGGCTCAGCGATCGATTGATGAAAGAATGCGTTTTTACGAAGTCTATACACCATTTAATCCTGTGATGAAATGGGCTATGGCAGAGTTAGGCATGGGTATGCAAGAAAACTGCAAAGCACCATTGACGGCGTTGACTGAAGATACAAAAGCTTCTTTGTCTGGCTTTGCGGATCAATTATGGCGTAATAAATAGGATATTAGTGTATTAGAAGAAGCAGTGGGACGGTTCCGCTGCTTCTTTGAATATCTGTCTATTTTTTTCGTTGGTGAGATAAATAAAAGCACCTTTTCCTGGTTGATAAAGAACCAGGAAAAGGTGCAAAAAAAAAACTACTGTATTTATATAAATATAAAGAAAATCAGAGGCACAGCACAACGTTTATTAAAACGCTGCACCTGTTCCTTGACACTTCAGTAGCAAAGATAGGGGGATGATTATTTTTTCCCAACCGCAGCAAGATATATTGTAAATTCTTCTTCTCCATTTAACCCCAATAGCTGGTCTACGCGGTTCTGATCATAAATACCGATAGCACAAGTTCCAGCGCCGATTGATTCGCTAGCTAAATATAAGTTCTGGCATACATGCCCAATATCGATCAGAATTTTTTTGTGGGCAGTAATATCATATTTCCACTCAGATCGGTAAGGTATGGTACTCCAAATAAATAGTATTGCTGCTTTATTAGCAAAATTAGGTACAAAAGGCTGATCCAATGTAATTTCGTCTATTTTGTTCTCTATTTCATCCAATTCAAACATGAATAAAAGCTTATGTTCTACTGGAAGGTAGCGATAGACTCCTTTTTGAAGTTCTTTTACATTCCGTATCAGTAAGTAGCTTTCAAAAGAATGTGTGGCGCCACTGCAAGGAACTGTTCTAAACGTGATTCCAGCTTTATTGGTATTGGTAATACCTTGGGTTGCCCACAGGAGATAAGATAGCTCGTTAAGGCTTATAGCTTGATCACTGTAAAATCTCGTACTTCTTCTTTCCTTTATACAAGTGTAGATATTTCCATTCGTCAGAGTTCTTTCACTTACCATTGGGAGATCAACTAATCTTGAATTGATTCCGTAGGATTTCGACTTTGGCGGTTGAGAAATTCCCTTCTTTGCATCAGTTGTTATTGTCTTAAATTCTGTAAAATTCGACTTTAAAAAACTTCGTTGTTGATCATACTTTCCCATATCTGAACTCCTTTAAATATATTCTTTATCTCAACGCACATAGTGAGCTAGGATGGAATAATACTACATATAGTGCTTGTAACATGTAGTATTATACTATATGTAGTGTGATTCCTGCTGGTTTAAATAAAAAAATAAATTAATTTTGCATTAAAAGTTCATACTGCTATTATATATTTGTCAGGTTTGAGTTTGTTGACGTGAGATGAGAAAATGGGAGTGACTCAAAAGAACTGTCTCCTTGACATTTCAGTATGAAAAATTTGGCGAAGGAAAGGCATATGGTTGATTTAATCTTAACGTTATGCTAGAATTGAGTTACGATTTTAGATTTGTAGATCGTAATTTAATTATATATTTAAGTTTTCTAGGGTTCCGCAGTTTGTAACTGGCAGGTCCGAGAGAAAACACACAGTTAACTGTGTACACGGAAGGATAAAAGCCTGGGAGATATTTAATAATATCTTTTGGGCTTTTTTTTATTTTATTCTTGAGGAGGATAAGGTGATGGGTGGTTTCAGTTATAAAGATATTTATATTGAAGATGGAACAAGGGTACTGGAAGTTAATATACTTCTAGAGAAGTATTGTAACTTTGATTGCATATTTTGTCCTATTGGAAGGTCGCAAAATAAGGTAGATACCCAAAAGTCATTTGGTAAAATGGATAGTTCATTGATTGAACTAGAACGCATGATAGAAAATACAAAAGCAGAATTAGTTTTTATTAACTCAAAAGGAGAAGCCTTAATAAATGATAAAATTGGTGATATTGTTGACTTTATCAAAGGCAAAGGCTTACCTGTAAGGCTGCTTTCTAATGGATATTTACTAGGTAGAGATGAATATATAAAAATTGCTAATAAATGTGATGAGGTTGTTGGAGAGATAAAAGTAATAACAGAAGAAGATTTTCAAAAAGTCCAAAGACCGATTAAAGGGTATACGTTAGTAGAATATATTTCAAATATGGTTTCCTTTAATAAACAATATAAAGGGAAGTTTATATTTGAAGTTACTATTATTAAGGGCTATAACGATGATGACGAATCAATTCAGAAGATAAAAAATATTATTAAGGAAATATCTCCTAGCAAGATAATTATGGCAAGAATGGAAGATGAAAGATTTAAGAAAAAACTTGGTGTAACTGATGAAAGATTTGAGGAAATTTCAAATACTATTTTATGATTTTTTGTTCGGGCCGCGTACCCCACCTCGATGCTGAAGAAAAGCTTATCGCGGCTAGCCTCCACCAAAAGTACAGTTTACCTCCACCTTATATAATAGGCTTGTAAGCTATTATATAAGGTGGAGGTGTTTTTATTTAGGTGGGTTTTGTGGGGAAAGTGGATAGCATATTTTATCCTTTTTTTGGGAAGTGTATATTAATACAGGGAGGTGCAACAGTTTTGAGTGAGCAACTATCTTTTTTACAGGATGCATTTAAATCATGTGATGATGTGACCTTTAAGAGGTTTTTAATAGGCAACATGAATAGTTATCTTATTTATTCATCTAACTTGGTAAACAAACAAAGGACTGTTGAGATTGAACAAGATCTTGCAACATTTTTAATAGGCAATACTGAGTGGAATTGCACCTCTAGGATGAATTTACAGGCAAAGGATTCTTTCATCACACAAATTGGGCAGCACCTGATTTTTAGTGAGAAAATTGAAATCAATGATACGGCGTTTATGATCAATCAAATTTTATCTGGACAAACAGTTTTAATGGTCGAAGAAATCAACACCGCATTTTTGCTACCCTCGAAATATTCAGCAGGGAGAGCAATAGAAGAATCAGAAACTGAGCAAGTGATTCGGGGGCCGAGAGAGGGATTTGTTGAATCCATCGATACTAATGTAATGTTGATTCGTAGAAAAATCAAAACGACCTCTTTAAAAATTGAATACCTAACGATAGGAAAGCAGACGCAGACTAAGCTAGCGGTTGTTTATCTTAAGGGAGTTGCAGATGATGCCTTGGTTAGTGAAGCTCATAACCGATTATCTCGTATCGAGATTGACGGCATTTTAGAAAGCAGTTTTATAGAATCGATGATTGAAGATGCTCCCTTATCTCCATTTCCAACGATTTTCAATACAGAACGTCCAGATCGGCTGTGCGCAGGTTTATTGGAAGGGAAAATTGCCATACTGACAGACGGTACACCTTTTGCTTTGACTATGCCTGCTGCATTTGTCGAATTCCTCCAGTCGAATGATGATTATTATAATGGGTCGTTCCCATCTTCCATTGTACGCTTGATTCGCGCTCTAGGGCTTCTGATAGCCCTGATACTGCCTGCATTTTTTATTGCGACTTTAACGATACATCAAGAGTTATTACAGCCGCCTTTTCTAATACGCATAGCAAGTAATAGGGCTGACTTGCCTTATCCAGTGTTGATTGAATCTATATTTGCAATTATTGCTTTTGAGTTGCTGCGGGAAGCAGGACAAAGAATGCCCAAACCATTTCACGGTTCGTTGATTACTCTTTTAGGGATTCTAATTGTTGGTCAAATGACCATACAAGCCGGTTTAGTCGCACCGTTAACGGTAATCGTCATTGCAGTTGCCAGCTTAACTGCTTTCATTTTGCCGAATTATGCTTTTCAACAAGTGATAAGGTATTTGAGCTTACCTATGTTATTATTAGCAGGCCTTTTTGGTTATATGGGCATCCTAATTGGTTTGATGGTGATATTAACCCATGTAATTAATTTGCGATCGTTTGGTGTGCCTTATTTATCGCCTATCTCCCCTGCACGTAAAGAAGGCTGGAAGGATGTGTTTTTACGGGCTCCAAGGTGGGCAATGGGGATACGCGATCCAGGGGTAGGAGTTTCTAATGTAAGGCGGAGCGGGGATGACAATTTCCCTAAACCTCCGATCCATCCGCCGAAGGAGAATCGAGATGAAAACGAATAAATATATAACTATTCGAATATTTTTTTCAGTGGTTCTTCTTGTGCTACTCTCTGTTTCCCTAACCGGTTGTTGGAGCAGTCATGAAATAGATAATCTGGCTCTTATCGACATTATGGGGATTGATCAAGATGATTCCGGTCAGTTTGAATTGACGGTCTCCATAGTTAGCCCTGCTCCTAAGGTAACTGGAACAGGAAAAATTCAATTAACAACTGTTGTCGAAACAGCTACTGGTAAAACTCTTTATGAAGCCATCGGAAAGTTATCGAGTACTTTTTCGAAAGAAATTTATTTTGGAAATCTAGGGGTTGTTGTGGTGGGTGAGAAAGCAGCACGGAATAAAATGGAGTCTGTTTTAGATTTCTTAAAAAGAGATAATCATATTCGTCCCTATGTACAGTTACTTATCACGAGGGAGAGGATCATAGATATTATAAAAACCGAACCGCTGTTGAGAAGTGATTTAGGATCAGAAATCCAAAGCATGGTAACCAATAGGCGCTATAGGCATACGGCAATCGTTAAAGATTTGAGCCAATTTTTAAAGGATTTCTCCAGTGATACAAAAGATTCTTTCACAGGTGAAATTCGGTTGGCAGCAAAGAGCGGCATAAACATAGCCGAAAAGACGAAGTTGTCAGAAATAGATGTCACTCAAAAAGATACAAAAGGAATTGAGCAAAATGCGGGAACACTAAGCCTTCAAGGTTCGGCCGTATTTAAGGATAAACAATACATTGGTTGGCTTAATGACCAGGAAACTCGAGGGCTTCTTTTGCTAAGAGGTGAACTGACGCAAGATATTATTGTTGTAAATTGTCCCCAAGAAGATAATGGGTCGATAAGTATAATGATAAATAAGTCTAGTTGCCAATTGTCTCCTCGTTTCATTGACGGACAACCTGTAATGGACGTTAACATTAAGGTTGATGGAGATATTCTAGATATTAATTGTCCTGATTTCAAGTTAACAGTGGGTCAGATTAACCAACTGAATGCCGCATTCGAAGAAGAAATCAGACAGGAAATAATGATAGTATTGGATAAAACGCAAAAACAGTGGCAAACCGATGTTTTTGGCTTCGGAGACACGATTTACCACCATTATCCGAATGAATGGAATCAGATAGCCAATCAATGGAGAAATGGAGGTTTATCTGGGATGAAAGTGGACATCTCTATTGTAGCCAATGTTTCTCGATCAGGTCTGATTAAAAATCCTATTAAAGCAAATGAATCGAGGTAGATAGTATGAAAATTTTTATCAGTTTGCTTTTGACCCTTCTTGTTTTGGCTTCTTCTGGCAGCTATGTTTATGTGGCTATAAAGGGAAAAGAAACAAAAATGCTTTGTATTCAAATAGGGCTATTGGGTCTGGTAATTGCGGGAGGGATTTTTTCCATTTATCGTGTTCCGGATCCTTCAATTGCTAAAATATTAGGAATCGTGATCCCACGAGTAAATTAGGAGGGATAGCCAGTGATTGAATCGGGTAGGATCAGCAATATTCAGGCTGCAATGTTAGCAGTCATGTCTTTAACCATTATAGGGCATTTAATTTTGCTAACTGTGGTCATCGGCGAGAGTCATCAAGATGGATGGATTGCAGCTGTAATAGGAACTATTCTAGGATTGATTGGGATAATAAGTTTAGTTAGATTGTCTCAAAAATTTCCTGGATTAACCTTAATCGAAATACTTTGTTCGCATTTTTCTTGGGTAGGTAAATTGATAGGAGTGCTTTATCTTATTTACTTTTATATAATGACGGTTTTAGCTGTAAGATTATTCGTTGAAGTATGTAAAAAGATTATGGAAGAAACACCGATGGTTGCATTTGCTGCTGTCATTCTATTTCTTACCGCCTATATTGTTTATTCGGGCATAGAAACGGTGGGGCGCATCAATCAAATTATATTACCTGTAGTGGTCATTATTGCGTTTGTTGTTGTAGTATTAACTCTTGGGAAAAATAAAGATTACAGTAATTTACTACCTATATTGGGGAACGGTTTTTCTCCAGTGGCCCTTGGATCTTTATCGGTAATGGGATGGTTTGGTGAATTCGTGATAATGGGTATGATTTTCCCATATGTTCAAAATCCAAGAAAACTTGTAAAAACCGGTATATATGCGGCACTCATTACACTGGTTTTCTTCTTAGGACCTGTCACTGGCCCCATTGCCATGTTTGGACCAGTGGAAGCGGCTAAGATGGAACTTCCAACATTTTCTGAAGTTCGGTATATTACTGCCGGGAGTGTATTGTATCGATTTGATACTATTGCGATCCTGTTCTGGACAACTGGTCTAACGATTCGTACCGCCATGTTTTTTTACGGCTTGAGCCTGGGTACAGCACAAGCGTTTAAATTAAAATCTTATCGGCCTATTGTAATTCCCCTTGCTTGGCTGATTGGGGTAGGAGCTATTTTGTTTGTGAAAAATTATCAGGAATTAACAGATTTTCTTTTCAATACCTATGTTCCGCTTAATCTTATCATGGGAGTTGCTATTCCATTATTACTTTTGCTTGTGTCTCCATTTGTCGTCAAAAAGATATCAATGGGAAGATAGTATGTAGATGTTTTGAATTCGAAAAAATGCATGATCCTGACGGTTCTTTGAATCAAAACTCCTGCAAAGCAACCTAGTCTGCAGGAGTTTTGTATTTTAATGATAAATAGGGTAGAAATATGAGACACCGCTTTTCGAAAAGAAGTTTATGATATCACGAAATTATTTAAAGTGAGAAAACTTATTATCATTATTTTTTAAGAATGGAGAAAATAATTTTGATAGAGCATGGGAAAAAAACTTTGGGAGAATTATTAAAAGAAAACATTTTTGATAATATTATCAATATAGATGAAAAGGATTTAATTGAGCTTTCGGATTTATTTATTAAAAGGGAATATGTTCATAATGAAGTTCTTGTCAAAGAAGGGGAAAAATGGGACAAGGTTTTCTTTATCCATAAAGGCATTATTCGACTTTTTTATATGAATTTAGAAGGACAAGAGTATAATAAAGGATTTTTTGGGAAAAACCAATTGTTATGGCCAATTGCTCCTTCGGCCCGTAAAAATGACAGTCTTTTCAACATATCTGCTTTAGAAGATGTTACAGTCTCCGTTTGTGATTTTTTATCTTTTCATTCCTGGTTAACTTGTCATGGTTATTGGG
Source organism: Pelosinus sp. IPA-1 (assembly GCF_030269905.1). Classification (NCBI taxonomy): domain Bacteria; kingdom Bacillati; phylum Bacillota; class Negativicutes; order Selenomonadales; family Sporomusaceae; genus Pelosinus; species Pelosinus sp. IPA-1. Next base: position 242,890 of record NZ_BSVC01000002.1, read on the forward strand.
AAAAGTTTGCTTTGTTCTATGCTGAATTATTTGTAGAGGATAAGTTCCGTAGAGAATCTGAATTTCTTATAAATTCGGCGACAGAGAGGTTTAGGCATTTCTGCAATGAATATCCCGAACTTGTCAGAAGAATACCTGATTACCATCTGGCTTCGTATCTTGGTATTACCAATGTTACGCTATCAAGAATAAAAAAATCTATTAATTTTAACTTATGTTAATGAGCGTTTTTCATCCGTATATTATACTACCTACTAAAGAAGAAATTTTTTTGATGATTTTAGGAGGTAGATAGTAAATGAATTTGTTAATTAATAAAACAGCTCTTATTACAGGAGGAAGTGATGGAATTGGTTTTGCAACTGCCATAGCTTTTGCCGAGCAAGGAGCAAATCTGATACTTATTGGAAGAGACAAAGAAAAATTAGGTTGTAGGGAAAAATTATTAAAACAATATGATATAACTGTTCTCTCTATTCCAGCCGATATTAGTAACAAAGATTCATTCTCTGAAATAGTCGAACAGGTTCGTACAAAAAACATAAAAATCGACATTATAGTAAATAATGCAGGCATCGCACGCTTTATACCTTTTGTGAATACAGATATCCCGACATTGGATTATCATCTAAATTTAAACGTGAAAGCTCCTTATTTGTTGACGCAAGCTTTCCTGGATGATCTAATTGAATCCCGGGGAAATGTGATTAATATTTCGTCTTATTTTTCCAGAAGAATGCTGCCGGATAGACCCTCAACAGCATACTCTATGACAAAAGGGGCTATAGAATCTTTCACCAAAGCCCTTGCATTTGAATTAGGCCCACATGGCGTTCGGGTTAATGCGATTGCACCCGGTACTGTCGCTACACCTCAAGTTGAGAGCAACTTGGAGTGTCTTGATAGGAAAGCAAAAGACCGTTTCAACTCAATGATTAAATCAATTTATCCGTTGCAAACAATAGGGGAACCGAAAGATATAGCCAATATGGCTGTTTTTCTGGCATCAGATCAGGCAAAATGGGTTACGGGAGGGATTTTTCCTGTTGACGGAGGTCTTACAATAAACTAAGAAGCTACTCCGCCACAGCCTGACGTCCCTACTATCTCTTTTAAAAAGTCATTGAAGCTATTCAAAAGCATATTGAAATAAGAACCATAACTAATATATACGACAAAGCCATGGGAATTGAGAATGAGCTATCGCCAAGGAGAGTGAAGAGCTGCTGTTGTGATCTTTTTCGTAGGTGTGAATGTGGAGGAGGATGTTCAGCTTTAGTTGAGCGGGTTCATAATAAAATAGGCTAGGAGTAGCATTGACGATAATAATGCTATTATTGATGTTACAGGGCTAACTATATCTATTCCTTTCACCTTCCATAAAACTAAACTTGAGAAAGAACCAACGGCAAATCCTAAAAAAATAAAGCTACTACCAGCTTGCACATGCTTTCCAATTAACAGTACAACACCTACAAGGCACGTTAAGATTGTACTTACCCAAAATCCAATCAATGTAGAGTCTGTCATGCTCATAGCCCCCAGTTTATTTATGGTGCTTGCATAGGCGAGATGTTCAAAATACAAGGAATTTATTCAATTATTATTCCCATGGAGAAGTCGTATATGCCCAAAGATTATGAAACAAAGCAAAGAACGTTAAAACACTGGAGTATGTTTTAACGTTCTTTTTTCATGTTGTAAAGTATACATCCTCAAACATATCACTGACTACAGATGAAAAGCATCGAATTTGCAAAATTCTAGCTTTGATGTATCAATATAGTAGTAATTACTTAACTAGTGTATCAAAAAAGGTATAATAAGTATCAAAATCTTAATTAGAACACAATGTTAAGGGAGGGGAGATGATAATTTGGAAGATAGTTGTTCTAATAGTTACTTATACATTAGCCAGGTTAACCGTAGAACATTTTGAAAGAAAAAAGCTAAAATAAATTTTGTTGATACATAGCTTGGCATGGAATTTGCACTGTAAATAAGCAATAAAGTTAGAGAAGAAGGTGATAAATGTGGTAGGTTTAGTAATATGCACACATGGAAAGTTTTCAGATGAATTAGTAAAAGCATCAGAAATGATATTTGGAAAACAAGAGGATGTAAGAACTATAACATTTGAACCGGGTGAAAGTGCAGATGAATTAGTCGGAAAATATGAGAGAGCCATAGAACAGTTGGGTGAAAAAGACGAAATTCTTTTCATTGTTGACCTATTTGGTGGAAGTCCATACAATGCTGCCAGCAGAATTGTTGCAGATCATGAAAATATGGATATTATAGCAGGGGTAAATTTACCAATGCTGTTAGAAATTTATATGCAAAGAACTTATTCAAGTTTACCTGAATTAGTTGATGTTGCAATACATGCAGGACGTAATGCTGTAAAATCCTTTAGAGATAATTTTGCGACTGTGGTTGAGGAGGAATTATGATATGAAAATTTGTTTAACTAGAATTGATGATCGCTTAATCCACGGGCAGGTGGCAACGGTTTGGGTAAAGGAATCCGGATGCGATAAAATCATTGCCTGTAGTGATGAAGTCGCCGCTGACCAATTAAGAAAAACTTTATTATTACAAGTAACACCACCAGGGATAAAAGCCTATGTGTTACCAATTGATAGGGTTATTGAAGCATACAAGAACCCCAAATATAGTGATTTTAAAACACTGTTTTTATGTACCAATCCAACAGATGTTGTGCGATTGGTAGAAGGTGGCGTAGATATTAAATCTGTAAACGTTGGTGGAATGTGTTATAAAGAGGGAAAAGTTTTAATTACGGGAGCAGTTGCAGTTGACAAAACAGATGTAGATGCTTTCAGAAAGCTAAATGAAAAAGGAATTGAATTAGAAATAAGAAAAGTGGCCCGTGATAGTAAAGTTGACTTAATGAGTCTCAACTTACCGTTTTAAATACAGAAATGTATTTAAAAATAGGTTATTAAAAAAATGGGGGGATAACAATGAGTGAATTGCAAATGGTTTTACTAATAATTGTTGCGGCTATTGCAGGTATGGAAAGTGTAGTTGATGAGGGACAAGGTCATAGACCACTAATTGCATGTACACTAGTAGGGCTTGTTCTAGGAGATGTTACAACAGGTATTATTCTAGGTGGTACGTTAGAACTCATGGCCTTAGGTTGGATGAACGTTGGGGCATCTATGGCTCCAGATTCGGCTCTGGCTAGTGTAATCGCTGCCATATTGATAATTGTCGGTAAACAATCAATAGGGGCCGGTATCGCTGTAGCAATACCAATTGCAGCGGCAGGTCAAGTACTTACTATTTTTGTTCGATCAGCGACAACGTTTTTCCAACATCTTGCTGATAAGTATGCAGAAAAAGGTAGCTGCAGAGGAATAGAAATGTGCCATTTTCTTGCTTGGACATTACAAGCACTGCGTGTTGCTGTTCCAACTGCATTAGTTGCTGCCATCGCTGGAACAGATACCGTTACTGTTTTACTTGCATCCATCCCAGATGTAATCACAAGAGGCTTGCAGATCGCTGGTGGATTTATCGTAGTTGTTGGTTATGCAATGGTTATTAACATGATGGAAGCCAAATATTTAATGCCATTTTTCTTTTTAGGTTTCGTAGTTGCTGCATTCACTAGCTTAAATCTTGTTGCATTTGGTGTGGTTGGCACAGTATTAGCTATTCTTTATATCCAACTCAATCCCAAATATAATGAGTCAACGGCAATCGTTGATGAACTAGATCTATAAAGGGAGATGTAAAAATGAATGAAAAGAAATTAACCAAAGGTGATCTCTTTAGTATGTTTATTCGCTCTAACTTTCTCTTAGCATCCTTTAACTTTGAAAGAATGCAATCAATGGGTTTTTGTGTCACAATGATTCCTGCATTAAAAAAATTGTATCAAGGGGAAGAACTTAAAAAAGCATTAAAACGGCATTTGGAGTTTTTCAATACACAACCATTCATTTCTGCCCCTATTATGGGAATCACAGCAGCTATGGAAGAACAACGCGCCAATGGAGCTCCTATTGATGATGCATCAATTAGTGGTGTAAAAGTAGGCCTTATGGGACCACTTGCTGGTGTGGGAGACCCTATATTTTGGGGAACGATCAGACCTGTTACTGCAGCTTTGGGTGCATCATTGGCATTGAGTGGCAGTATATTAGGACCAATCTTGTTTTTCTTATCATTTAATGTAATACGATTAGCGACAAAATACTATGGTTTACAGTATGGATATACAACAGGGACTGGTATTGTCTCTGACATGTCAGGAAATAGATTACAGAAATTAACTGAGGGAGCATCCATATTAGGATTGTTCGTAATGGGTTGCTTAGTTTCAAGGTGGACCAGTATGAATGTACCATTAGTAGTTTCTACGGTTACTGGGGCAGATGGAAAAGTAGTAGTTACCACAGTGCAAACTATCTTAGATCAGTTAATGCCAGGGATGCTGCCATTAGGCTTAACGTTCTTATGCATGTACCTATTGAAAAAGAAGGTCAATGCAATAGGGATAATCTTTGGACTCTTTGCATTAGGAATTATAGGTTATGCATGTGGTCTACTTAAATAATTAAAGAGGTATAGATGATTTTCTCCTTATGCTCCTAGTAGTGGTATTATCTGTATTAATGTTACATGCTAAAGAATTTTATGTTAGGTTATTTTTAAGAGCTGAGGTTAAATGATAACGATGCGCTTTATTAATAATTAGGCATATAATGAATTCTTTAGCATGTTTTATGTAATAAAGGATTAGACACAAATGGAAGGCGTCGTTAATGTGGATTAGGACGGAATTAAGAGGAGGAGGATTTATATCAATAGGTATAAAATGCTATGTTTAGATATAGATGGAACGCTTTTAAATTCCAAACATCAAATTACCGAACGAACGAAGATAGCTATTCGTAAAGTGGCAAAAGAACAGAAGATACCAGTCATATTGGTTTCCGCAAGAATGCCTCAGGGAATTTATTTTCTGGCAAAAGAATTAGAAATCTGTGCACCTATTATTTGTTATAACGGTGCTTTGATAATAGACTATAACAACAATATTGTACTTAATAACTATATTGAAGTACCTTATATAAGAAAAGTGTATTCCATTGTGAAAAAGTATAGTATATGTATAAGTTTATATAAAGACGACGAATGGTATAATGAAGAGAAAGATGAGTGGGTTGAACAAGAAGAAGGTATTACGAATCTTACTTCTACTATTCGTGATTATCGGGCGTTGCTCACTGATTGGGGAAATGAAGGATGTAATAAGATTTTGTGTATGGGTGATGAAGAAGAAATCCTCTCTTTAAAAAAAGAACTACTGGCTATGTTCCAAGAGGATTTAACTATTTACCTCTCGAAACCTACCTATCTAGAAATAATGCCGAAACATTCGTCTAAAACAGCAGCAATTGCAGTTTTATTAGAAAAATATAACGCAAATAAGACTGAGTTGATAGCGATAGGTGACAATTATAATGATATTAATATGATTGAATACGCAGGACTTGGAATTGCAATGGGAAATGCTCCAGATGCAGTGAAATGTTGTGCTGATAGTATTACCACATCTAATGACGAAGAAGGTGTGGCATGTGCAATTTATAAATACATGTTGGGATAAGTTGTTTATAATATTAGGAGAAGAGGTATGCCATGAAAATTTGCTTAGTTAGGATTGATGATCGATTAATCCATGGTCAAGTGGCCACTGTTTGGGTGAAGGCTGTAGGATGTAATAGAATTATTGCTTGTAGCGATGAAGCGGCTGCTGATCCATTAAGGAAAGCCTTATTATTGCAGGTGACACCTCCAGGGATAAAATCCTATGTTTTGCCTGTTGATAAAGCCATAGAGGTATATAAGAATCCAAAGAATAGTGATTTTAAAACATTATTTTTATTGACCAATCCAACAGATGTTTTAAGAATGGTAGAAGAGGGCGTAGATATCAAATCTGTAAACGTTGGTGGAATGTGCTACAAACATGGAAAGGTTCTCATTACAGGTGCTATATCTGTTGATAAACAAGACGTAGAATCTTTCAGAAAGCTACATGACAGAGGTATAGAATTAGAAATTAGAAAGGTAGCAAGTGATAGTAAGATTGATTTAATGACTCTTGACTTGCCCTTTAAAGAATAAGGTCTTGCCTTGAAAATTTATGAAAGTTGAGTTTAAAATGAAGAGAATTGAAAAAATTTATTGCTATTTAGATGAAAACACACAAAAATTTTCAATGGAAGAACTGTTACAAGATAATGGATTTGAAACAGGTGAGATATCTGAACAACTCAATATCTTAAGAAATAATGTCAGCAAAGAACTTCATGAATTATTAAGATTGGATAAAATTATAAAAATAAAGGGCAGGCCCGTAAAATTTCTACATAAAACTTGTGTTGAAAAAATATTAAATATTGAAATCAAAGAGAAATCAATAGAAGTAGGAAGTATCAAAGAGCTTCTTTTTAAAAGGGAAAGCGAAGATCCTTTCCAAAATTTGATAGGGGCAGAAAAGAGTTTAAAGAATCAAGTCGAACAGGCAAAAGCTGCTATTATATATCCACCCGTAGGATTACATACATTAATTTTTGGACAGACAGGGGTAGGAAAAACTTTATTTGCAAAAATGATGTATAACTATGGTAAATATATAAAAAAATTTACTGACAAATCGCCATTTATAATTTTTAACTGTGCGGACTATTATAATAATCCTCAATTATTATTAGCCCATATCTTTGGCTATATAAAAGGTGCTTTTACAGGTGCTGATCATGAAAAAGAAGGGCTGGTTGAGAAGGCTCATGGAGGAATATTATTTCTAGATGAAATACATAGGTTGCCTCCAGAAGGGCAAGAAATGATATTTTATTTCATGGATACAGGCACATATAATAAACTAGGGGAAACAGAACGAAAACGCAAAGCTAGTATATTAATTATAGGAGCCACTACTGAGGATCCTAGTTCACATATGCTTAAAACTTTTATGCGACGGATACCGATTATCATCAGTATCCCACCATTGCAAGAGCGAACAGTTGAGGAAAAAATAGATATCATTAAGTACTTATTTGTTAATGAAGCACATCGAGTAAATAAAAGTATAAAAATATCGACTGAAGTAGTGAAAGCGTTGATTGGCAGTGTTTCTTACGGAAATATTGGTCAACTAAAATCCAATATTCAGCTTACGTGTGCCAAAGGTTTTTTAAATAATATAAATAATGGCAAAGAATACATAGAGTTAGATTTTAAAATGCTTTCTTCGAATATAAAAAGTGGATTGTTTGAATTTGGCAGAGATTATAAGGATTTTAAAGAAGTTAGTAGTATTTTAGAAGCTCCATTATTAATAAGTCCTGATGGCTATAAAGTAATGATAGAAGATGCAGAGGAACTACCTTTTAATTTATATAAGCTTATAGAAGACAAAATAAGCTTATTAAAAGAAGAAGGAATGGATGATAATGATATTAATAAATTTATCATTACTGATTTAAATATCAAATTCAAAATATTTTATAATAAATTTAATAAAAATAAGGAACATAAAGAGCGAATTTCAAAGATAATAGATAAAGAAATTTTGGAATTCGCAGAACAAATGAAGGATCTAGCTGAAACTGATTTAACAAGAAAATATAGTGATCGATTTGTTTATGCGTTAAGCTTTCATTTAAGTGCCTTTTTCAAACGAATGAAAGAAAAAAAATATGATACGAATAAATATACATATCATTCGATCCAGGATAATGATGAAGAATATAAGGTTGCCTTGAAAATAACGGCTATCATGAGCCAAACTTTTCAAGTTGAAGTGCCAGAGGTGGAAATTACCTACATCGCGATTTTATTAAAATCAGTCGAAGAAGAAACACAAGAGCAGGTTGGTATTATTGTTGCAGCCCATGGGAGTAACACAGCTAGTAGTATGCTTAGTGCTGTGCGAGGTTTATTGGGTGATGTTTCCTCCGTAGGTGCAGTTGATATGCCATTAGATGTAAGTCCTAAAGAAATATTAGAAGTTATGATTGAAAAGGTAAAAAGCATAAATAAAGGAAAAGGTGTGCTACTACTTGTTGATATGGGATCTTTGTTTAATTTTGAAGCAACTATTGTAGAAAAGACAGGAGTTAAAGTCAAGACCATTGATATGGTTTCTACGCCTTTACTGCTTGAGGCAGTAAGAAAATCAAGTATTCTTGGTATGGAACTTGAGGATATATTTAATTCACTTAGGGAATTTAGAGGCTACAATAATGAATTAAATGGAGAAAAAAGTTTTAGCGACAAAGTGATTATCACGGTATGTACTTCTGGAAAAGGGACAGCTGTTAAGCTAAAAGAAATTGTGGAAAATGTATTATTAAATTTAACACAAGAAAATATTGATGTTATACCTGTAGAAGTCAGAGAATTGGATAAAAAAATTAAGACGTTGCAAAAAAAATATGATATTTTAGCAGTGGTTGGTGTGAAAAAACCAAAAGACAATATTCCTTTTATCCCCCTAGAAAAGCTCATTGATGGTAATGGTGAAAAGATACTAAGAGAAATCATTGTGGGCAATCAGTTTATGGTGTTACCAGAAAAAGAAAGTGTTGTCATTAAAGATTTATGTGAAGATAATTTAAAACAATTCCTTACCTATCTAAATCCTCACAAAATCATTGGGATATTGTTAAACTTTGTAGATGAATTAGAAAAAGAACTACATATAGCCTTTGATAATTCAATGAAAATTAGAATCATTCTTCATGTAGGTTATGCACTTGAGAGAATAGTAGCTAATGATGGGTTAAAGTGTGAGGCAGATAAAGAACCTATCAGTACAGAACTTGTTCGTTCGGTAGATAGCACATGTGAAATTTTTAAGAAAGCAGTCAACATATCATTGACTGAGGATGAAAAATATTATATTTGCAAAATGTTAAGCTCCGCGGAAACCTAAGCTGATATTGCTCTTCATAGGACAAGGGACAGGTTAGAAACCTGTCCCCATGGCATTTTGATAACGATACCCCCATTTGTAGTTTTATTTTCCTACGAATGGGGGTATTTTGTCATTGTCCGTTAATTTAGTGGGATAGAGAACTTGTCCCTTCCTTAAGTTAACAGCTAAATCATTATTTTGGTGAAATTGGCAACATCGGATTAGTGTCTTTAAGGTTTATTTCTTTGAAAATTGAATTCTTCCCACTTTAATTATAACATATAAAAAATTGTAAAAGTAGACTAGTTGTTCCCTTTTGCTACTGCTATAATGCAATAGCACGTTAGTACGATTTTTTGAAGGGCATGCCGAAGGAGGGTAATGTATGAGTTACTTTGTGCTTGATTTCCAGGAAATTGATAAAACAAAACTCATGGTTGCTGGGGGGAAAGGCGCGAACCTAGGGGAACTTTTCAAGATTCCAGGAATACGCGTACCGGATGGCTTTTGCATTTCTACTGAAGCCTTTAAAAGAATCATAAGGGAAACTTCGTCGATTAGCGAATTACTGAATCAGTTATCGCTTTTAAAGGTGGAAGACCGGGATAAAATCGGTGAACTTAGCGGTAAGATTCGGAGGGGTATCGAAGGAATATCTATTCCTCAAGACATTAACGAAGAGATCACCCGCCACCTTTTAAAGCTTGGAGAAAAAAATGCCTACGCAGTACGATCCAGCGCAACTGCAGAGGATTTACCGACAGCCTCCTTTGCAGGTCAGCAGGATACGTATTTAAACATTATTGGAATAGAGGCAATCCTAAAACATATCAGCAAGTGCTGGGCATCGCTATTTACCGAGAGGGCAGTAATTTATCGTCTTCAAAATGGATTTGACCACCGTAATGTCCACCTGTCTGTGGTTGTTCAGAAGATGGTCTTCCCGCAGGCTGCAGGAATTTTGTTTACTGCTGACCCCGTCACTTCTAATAGGAATGTGGTATCCATTGATGCCAGCTTTGGGCTTGGTGAGGCTTTGGTCTCCGGCCTGGTGAATGCTGATAACTATAAAGTGCGTAACGGCAAGGTTGTCGATAAGAAGATATCCACCAAGAAGCTGGCTATTTATGCCTTAAAAGATGGCGGTACGAAAAAGCATCAGATTGAGTCTAAAATGCAGAATAGGCAAGCGTTGACGGATGAGCAGATTTTGAGCCTCACCCGCATGGGCAGAAAGATCGAAGAACATTTCGGCAGTCCTCAGGACATCGAATGGTGTTTGGCTAATGATACCTTTTATATTGTCCAGAGTCGCCCAATCACGACTTTATACCCCATACCTGAAGCAAATGATGAAGAAAATCACGTTTACCTATCTGTCGGTCATAACCAAATGATGACCGATCCCATGAAACCATTGGGATTGTCTTTTTTTCTGCTTGCAGCTGCTGGCCCCATGCTTAAAGCGGGTGGAAGGCTGTTTGTTGATGTTACACCCATGCTGGCTTCTCCTGACAGCAGGGAAATGTTATTAAATATCTTTGGACATGGCGATCCACTTACCAAGGACGCACTGATGACCCTCATAAATCGAGATTTTATAAAAGTGCTGCCAAATGATAAAAAGGAACAGGATCCCAATAAAAGCAATAAAGGGTTGCCGAATTGGGGAGCTCCAGTACAAATAGAAAATGATCCGACACTCGTTTGTGATTTGATTCAGAAATGTCAAACATCGATAGAAGCGTTAAAACAAAACATCGAAACAAAATCAGGTTCAGATTTATTTGATTTTATTCTGGAGGATATTAAGGAGTTAAAGAACATTCGATCTGATCCACAAGGTTCAGCTGTGTATATGGCTGCTATCAATGCTTCAACATGGATCAATGAAAATATGAACAAGTGGCTAGGTGAAAAAAACGCAGCAGATACGCTTTCTCAATCTGTACCAAATAACATAACTTCAGAAATGGGTCTGGCGCTATTGGATGTGGCAGATGTGATTCGTCCTTATCCGGAAATCATTGATTATTTACAACATGGTAAAGCGGATCACCTTTTGGATGAACTGGTTAAGTTTGAAGGTGGAAAGGAAGCCAAAGACGCTATCTATGCTTACCTTAATAAATACGGAATGCGATGTGTCGGTGAAATCGACATTACGAAAACCCGTTGGAGCGAAAAACCAACTACACTTATTCCCATGATTCTCAGTAATATCAAAAATTTTGAGCCTAATGCTGGCAATCGGAAATTTGAGCAAGGGCGACAGGAGGCTTTGCAAAAAGAACAAGAGTTATTAGAGCGATTGAAGCAATTACCAGATGGTGAAGAAAAAGCCAAAGAGACAAAAAGAATGATCGACATAATCCGGACTTTCATCGGTTATCGTGAATATCCAAAATACGGCATGATCACTCGCTACTTCGTTTATAAACAAGCTTTAATGAAAGAATTCGAGCAACTCGTACACGCAGGCGTACTTCATGAAAAAGAAGATAGTTACTATCTCACTTTTGAAGAACTTCGCGAAGTCGTACGCACGAATAAACTGGATTACAAAGTCATCAGCAAACGAAAGGATGAGTACAAATACTATGAAAAACTAACTCCCCCACGGGTTATCACTTCTGATGGTGAAATCATTGCAGGTCAGTACAAACGAGAAAATCTCCCAGTGGGCGCTATTGTAGGTCTAGCTGTTTCTTCTGGAGTTATAGAGGGACGAGCACGTGTCATCTTAAGCATGGAAGATGCTGATCTAGAAGAAGGAGATATATTAGTAACCTCCTTTACCGACCCTAGCTGGACACCCTTGTTTGTATCAATAAAAGGCCTAGTCACCGAAGTTGGTGGACTGATGACCCATGGAGCAGTCATCGCACGTGAATATGGCTTACCAGCAGTTGTAGGAGTAGAAAATGCTACCAAACTAATAAAAGATGGGCAACGAATTCGCGTACATGGAACAGAAGGGTATGTAGAAATCATATAATGGGGAAGAGGTTCTCTTCCTCATGGTGCGCTTTCCTATACCTCTATTTTTATATAGAATTATCATAAATAGAGGCAACGCAAATCCGCTTGCTTCTTATAAAAGACTACGCTTTTGTCTGCCTGACAAAAAGCGTAGTCTTTTTTAGCTCAAAGGAGAGAGAGTCTAACAGTAAGCATAATATTGACTCTACGGAGAGTTTATTGAACCATAACTCAAGATTCGCTATAGTTATTCTACGGGGTTCAAGAGCTGCTAGCGGGTTATGAAAAGCAAATAAATTCTAGAAAGGATGGTGATCATCAATGGATAAACCATCAAAAAAAGATTTGAAAGAGCAATATAAAAATAGAGTGATAATTGGCGGGGTATACTGCGTGAAATCCAGTGGCACTGATCATCTTTGGCTTCGAGCAACAACAGATATGCAAGGTTCGAAAAATCGTTTTGCATTTTCAGTATCAACTAATTTTTGCCCTGAAATGTGTATGATTGAGGCATGGAAACAGTTTGGAGCAGCTACATTTTCTTTTGAAATATTGGAAAAAATAGAAAAGAAAGAAACGCAAACAACAAGTGAGTTTTCAGATGATGTAAATACTTTGCTAGAACTTTGGATTGAAAAACGAAATGGCGAAATTTCAGAGTTGTCACGCTCCGCTATTTAAAAGAGGTAAGCGCCATCTGTGATGAAAAAGGAGAATAAAATGAAATTTATAGTATTTAACGGAAGCCCTGCCGGGGTAAACAGCAGCACAAATGTGATTGCAGAAGCGTTTTTGAGCGGTGCAAAAAGAGCCGATGCCGACACTGAAAATGTGTTTTTAATTGATAAGAATATTGGACACTGCAAAGGATGCTTTACCTGCTGGTTTAAAACACCAGGAAAATGCGTGATGCAGGATGATATGACAGGGCTTTTGGACAAATATAATGCGGCTGATGTGGTGTGCTTTGCTTCGCCTGTTTACACATGGAATATGACAGCAGCTCTCAAGAACTTTGCTGACAGGCTCGTCCCGCTGAAAAGTCCTCTGATTGTAAATTCGGGTGAAAATTTTGACCTTGCGGATTCCAAGCCTAAAACGCAGCAATTTGTGGTGATTTCTAACTGCGGCTTTCCGGGCAATAACAATTTTGAAACCATGAAAGTGGTGTTTGCTTCCTGCAATCCTATCCTTGAGATTTATCGCAACTGCGGCAAACTCTTAAAAAGCAAGGACGAGAAAATCAAAGCAACCGTAAATGAGTATTTGCAAGTTGTTGAGCAGGCAGGATATGAAATGGCAACGCAAAATTACGTATCAGAAGAAACAAAATCAAAACTTGAAATGCAGCTCATGTCGATACCTGATTATGTGAAATACATCGGGATGTAGCACATAGGATATGAGCAATTGGATTGGCAAAACATACAAAAGGGACACGCGCTTAATTTTAAAGTGCATGTCCCTTTGACATTTTCCAGTGCTTTGGCGACTTCTTCTTTTCCTTCTAGGTTATTTCTTAGGAAGTGATGATGACGTAAAAGGTATGATAATAAAGGATCTGGCGGTTCCTCTGTTCTTGATACAGAGCCGTTGTAGACTCCAAATAAGAAAAGCTAATTTAAAAATCAATATATACGGCAAACTCCTGAAAAGCAGCCTAACTTTGCAGGAGTTTTGTATTTTAATGGTAAATAAAAAAGAAATATAGGATTTCAAAGATAGGCCCCTCATTATGTATCGTGTACATGGGACAAGAAGATAGGTCTTTAAAAGAATCATCCCTGTGCTTCTGTGGGTGTTACTATAATGATGGTTGCGAAATGCCTTGATTGTCGGTTTAATATCTAAAGTCCAATAATCCTAAAACGAATATAAAAATAGCTATAGTTGCAATGGTTGATATCATAAAATACACCTTCCTTTTATCTAATTATACATCTAAATATGTGACAATGATGTGACAGAACGGTATATATTTACACTTAAAAAGTATGCTTTTGACCTTCAAAGAAGTGATATTCGTATCATCATGTTGCGCTTAAATATGGATATAAGTCAGCCGACTCTTTCGCCGAGCTTTCCAAAAGGTAACACGGGATAAACCCATCTGGTGCTCGTGATAAATTTCAATTAAGGGAGATACGGAAATGGAATACAGAATCGAAAATCTTGACTTTGAATTAAAAATTGTAGGGAAAATAAAAACTATAAAAACAGACAAAGCCTTTAAAACGATCCCTACACTTTGGGGAGAAGCTAGAAAAGATGGATTTATGCAAACACTCATTGATATGTCATGGGAAAATCCCAAATGCAAACTTGAAGGCCTCTTAGGCGCTTGCGGAAAGGAAGCGGCCATTACGGACGATACATTTGATTACTTTATGGGGGTCAGATATGATGGAGACGTTCCAAACAATATGGAAAATCTAATAATTTCAGCGAGTTCGTGGGCAGTTTTTCCCAATATCGTAGAAGCGTGGAAACGTTTATATTCAGAATGGCTTCCGACTTCAGGTTATGAATTAGCTAATTTACCATGTATTGAATGTTTTTACGGGCCAAAACACAAACCAAGACATGAGTTATGGGTTCCAATTGTTGATAAATGATTTAAATGTAAAGCTTGTATAAATTGAAGGAGAAAGTTAATGTGGACATAATAACAATCTCTGAAAATGGCAAAAAGATGAGAGGGACTCAAAAGAGCCCCCCTTTGAGTTTTTTGGAAATGATGAAGTGTTTTGTATAAAATCAATACATTTCCATTTCTATGGCATAAACCTATATCTGCCTATAAAAAAATCCAGTTTACGGAATGGAAAATTATCGGACGTAGTTGCTTGTATTGAGGTAAACTAATTTTTATTTTTTTTATCGGATTCCTCATCAAGCGGTTTAACGGCTGGTTGAAATAAAACTGAAGTTTGCCAAACTTGTTGTTTTGTTTGATATTGTTCTTCAAATGATATGATGAGGGATATTACAGCTTTAGCCAAAAAACCAACAAAGGCAATAATCAAAAAGGTATTTACATAATTCCACTGAATTAGCTGAACAAGCCCCAGTGATACCACTAATGGTGAAAAAACAAATCCTAGAAATGCAGATGCCCCTATATTCCACACTGCATAACTTTTCCATGAGTAAGCCCGTTGATATATAAGCATATAATACAGGGGGATTACGGTAATATCTAGGAGGAAAATATTGGGGATCATAGGGTAAATAGGTAAAGAATACGCCCATAGATTGGAGTTACAACCGACTATCTCAATTACAACGGAAAATACAGATATGAGGGACCCGAATAAAATTGTTTTGGTTAGTCTCGTCTTATCCAATAGCGAAAAACAAAAAATATAAGAGATAATTACGAATCCTATTTCTCCCCACCATTTAATAGAGAATAAGTCTTGTGTACTCCATTTCGTCACCATAAGATTATGAAGTGTGTAATTTGCCTGATTAATCATTTCAATAGTAATCAATATATGCACTTCCTTTTATACGTAGGTGGTTAGTAATTGCGTAAGTCTCGGAAAGTTAGATTGTAGAATTTTGGCTTTATTGGGAACGTTTAAAAATCCATTTGACGAACTTAGTATGCCCTTAGTAATAAAGGATTATAAGGTAACCCCTTATAATCCTTTTAGTGATGGGACAGAGATCCTATCTTTTTCTCCCACACAATTAATGTAATTCTAAATGGGTGATGGCGAAAAAGGGTATTTTGTTTGATGTAAGAGAGACTCTTTAATGACAACATTAGCAAAAAGCTATGATAGGGGTGTATTAATGGAAATTACGAAATATCTATTATTGCTGGCCAACATTATTTCTGGCTTAACACTTATTCCCTATGCCTTTGGTGCTCTGTTTATGTTTGCTATGGCTCATGACTCTCCAAACTCCAATTTTATAAATACAACACTTCCCGCATTACTTATTTTAAGTATTTACCCTACAGGTATTATCTCTTGCATACGATATTCGTGGAGATGTTACACCAACAAGCGAGATATACTAGGGGTTTGTATTGCTTATATTCCTGTAATTATTGCTTTGGGTATATTTTTGATCAGTGGTTATTCACGGTTTCGCTGAAATGATAAAGTGTGATTGATAGGATCTAGTGGGACAGAGAACCTGTCCCCTTGTCCCTGTCCCCTTCTAAAAGAACTGATCAAAGCAACCCAATATAACGCCAAACTCCTGTAGAGCAGCCTGGCCTTGCAAAATTTTTTATTTTAAATGGTAAGGTTTCTGAAAGTCCATTGACTCACATTAATAGATTTCCAAAGAAAAGAAACCCGTAGTGGATACCTGGCTTTAGTCAAAGGTATCCACTATAGGTTTCTTAAAGCTATCTTATCATGGTTTTACATAGGAATACCCCTCAGTTTGTTTGACAATAATTCTTGTTATTCCCGCAGGTACGACTGTTACAAACTCCGGTAATAATTCTTCATTAATTAAATTTGCTTTTAAAGCATTTCGGCAGGCAATAATTGTAACATGATTTTCGGATAGTTCTTTCATTTGTTTCAACAGACCTGGCATTTCGTGATCAATGCTTTTATCCACGGAATCAAATATTTGTACAGCGGTAGCATTGGCCACAATCTCTAAAATAACATTTTCAAAACCTACATCTTCTATGAGATTTTTTGCGTTTGTTAAAGTTAACCGCCATTTACCAAGCTCATCAATATGTAATAATGTTTTTAGTTTTTCCATTATATCTCCTAATCATTATATTTTAATTTGTATCTGTAAAGAAGCTATAGCTAATCCATGAACAAACATTAATGTCTGAAATACTTCAAATCTAAATCCCATTCCTCTGTCTTATCCCCCCTCAAGTCGGGCACATAATGCATAAGTTAATTCATCCGGCACCTCTGTTTGGTCAGCCCCTTCTCTCTTCATATTATAGATTCCAAATCCAACTAATCCAATCAATAAAATGATTATCCATTTCTTTTTCAATATCATCTTTCCTTTCTACGTTAAAAAGTAAAACTTGCAAACCAAGCACTGCTAAGCCTGCCGAATAAACCAACAGAAAAAAACATTTCATTGTAGACGGTATCAGTAGCTCCTACCAATAATAAAATTGAAGTTTTCTTAAAGAAATACTTTTTTTGAAATCAAATAAAATTTATAGTCCTAAATAGGAAAAACACCTATATACGAAAAACTCCTGCAAGGCAGCCTAGACTTGCAGGAGTCGATACTGGATTATGTGAAATATATTGGGATGTAGCACATAGGATATGAACAATTTGTAGGATACCACTCCTGTATGATTTGTCATGGGGACGGGATTCGGCAAATCGAAAGTCAGAATTATGGAGGAAAACATGAATATAAAAAATTATTTTTTTCACATTCATTACTGCAATTGCAGGCGATTTAATGAACCTGTAAGATATCTAAGTAAAAGCACCAGAACAATTCAACATCATAAGCTTGTTTTTGTTACGGGGGGGAAGGGCAGTGTTATAATTGAAAAAAAAAGATATTCAGTTAAAGAAGGTATGCTATTCTACATTTCTCCTGACGTACTACATTCTGTAGAGATAGATACTGAAGAACCCATATGTTTTCTATCAGTACATTTTAGCTATGCCTATGTGAGCTTTAATGACAGTAAATGGGCTATTAAGGGCGAAGTGGAAATGATTCCACTGCAATCTGCACTTGAATTAAAGGATTATTATCATATTGAGGATATATTTAAAAAATTAGTTGATAGCTGGAATGCGAAACTACCAGGATATGAGTTTATTACGAAGACTTTGTTTCAGCAATTAGTAATTGCAATTTATCAAAACATAAGAAAGCAAAAACAGAATTACTCAACCTCCTTAAAGGTGGAAAAAATCATTCAATACATGCATCAGAATATAAATAATAGAGTGACCTTGACTGAATTGTCAGATCTGGTGCAGCTGTCCTCTACTTATCTATCAAGAGCTTTCAAAGAGACTACGGGATATTCTATCATTGAGTTTTTTAATAAGATGAAAATTGATAAAGCCAAAGAACTTATTGCCGAAAGTGATAAAAAGGTAAAAGAAGTAGCACAAGCACTTGGATTTACTGATGAATTTTATTTTAGCAGGATTTTTAAAAAAATGGAAGGGATAAGCCCCACGGAATATTACAGCAAAAATGTCCATGGAGTTTGATATAATGCATGGTATAAAGCCCAATCTGTAGGTTAAAATGAGGATATTATTGTTCAGCATTCTTGTACAATGATTAATGTATAGCAGAAGGAAGGCTTATATTCATGCCAATTTGGAAAAGAAATTTAATCGTTTGCTGGTTTGGGATATTTGTAACAAGTGTAGGAATGAGCCAGATTGCCCCCGTATTGCCGCTGTATATAGAACATCTTGGAGTTCACAATACAGCTTCCATTGTACAATTTTCAGGAATTGCTTTCGGCATTACCTATATCATTTCAGCTGTTTTCTCACCAATTTGGGGTCATGCCGCTGACAAATTTGGACGAAAACCAATGCTGCTTAGGGCAAGCCTTGGTATGTCGGTAGTTATAGGCAGCATGGGTTTTGCACAAAATGTATATGAACTGATAGGATTACGATTATTGATGGGTGTTATAGCAGGTTATAGTACAGCTTGTACTACATTGATCGCAATTCAGACAGATAAGGAACACGCGGGATGGGCTTTAGGTACACTTTCAACGGCAAATATTGCAGGTTCTTTGCTTGGGCCAATGATTGGCGGTTTTATAGCAGAGAATTTTGGTTTACAAAAGGTATTTTTTATAACCGGTGCACTGCTGCTGCTTACATTCATTACCACCGCTTTATTTGTAAAAGAGTCTTTTATTCGTGAAGATAAAAAGGCACTTACTTTCAAGGAGGTATGGAATACTGTTCCTGAAAAAAGCTTGACGATTACCATGTTTGTGACCTTTTTTGTATTAACAGTGGCATTATATTCTGTAGAACCAATCATAACAGTATATGTTACCCAGCTAGCCAGTAATACCAGTCATGTTGCTCTGCTGGCCGGAATGACATTTTCATCCTCAGGACTAGCAAGTATCATTGCCGCTCCAAGACTGGGGAAACTTTCTGATAAAATAGGAGCGCAGAAGGTTATGTTAGTCGCCCTTGTAGTGGCAGGACTCATTTTTATACCACAAGCTTTTGTAAAAAATCCTTGGCAGTTGATGGGTCTTCGCTTTGTATTAGGATTAGCAACGGCAGGGTTGATTCCTTCTGTAAATATTATAATCAAGAAAATTACACCAGACGCTCTTACAGGCAGAGTTTTTGGCTTTACAATGTCGGCAGGGTACTTAGGTGTATTTGGAGGTTCCGTTTTAGGTGGGCAAGTGGCAGCCTGGTTTGGTATAAAATATGTATTTTATATTACAAGTACATTATTACTGATAAATACAGTATGGGTTTATTTTAAGGTGTATAAAAAACTTAGCATAAATGAATTAGCATTATACAAAAAATAAAATGAAAAGGAGAGAAGAAAATGAAAGATTCAAAATCAGCAGAAGATGAATTAATGAAAGCAGAAAAAACGGCGCTAATAGTGATAGATTTGCAAAAAGGAATTGTAAACAGGGAGGTTTCACCTTATACTGCTGCGCAAGTTGTTCAGAATGCTAGCAGATTAATGAATGCATTCACGGAAAAGGGAGCCTTTGTAGTTCTTGTAAGAGTTTCATTTGTAGATGGAAAAGACATGTTAAAGCCCAAGATAGATTCCCCGATTAATCCAGTACAATTACCAGAAGGCTGGGATAGTTTTGTGCCTGAACTAGGAAATATGGAAAAAGCTCATCTTATTACTAAGAGGCAATGGGGAGCCTTCTATGGTACTGACCTTGACTTACAGTTAAGACGTCGTGGAATTGATACGATTGTTCTATGTGGTGTTTCTACTGGAATTGGCGTGGACACTACGGCAAGAGAAGCTTATCAACATGGTTATCATCAAATTTTTGTAGAAGATGCAATGACAGCTTCTACAAAAGAAGAGCATGATTATGTTTGTAAATACATTTTTCCTAGGATAGGTAAAATTCGGACAAGTGAAGAAGTCGCCTTATCATTAAGATAAAATGAGATACAAGTAGTATTGAACCCCCAAAATACTATTTAGTAGAAAGGATGGTAACTTGAAAATAAAGGAAAACGTATATTTATTGGATTCAACAACAGGAAGTTATGCTTATCTGATAGTAGGGGAAGAGCCAATTTTGATTGATACAGGCTATCCAGGAAGAAGTAAAAAAATCATCGAGGAAATATCACGATTAGGAATTAAACATCGTGATATTGCTCATATATTGTTAACACATCACGATGTAGACCATATTGGAAACGCAAAGGTATTACAATTGGAAACGGGAGCACAATTATGGGCGTCAAAGGATGATCTGCCATATATACAAGGTGAACGTAACAGGGAAGGTATAAAAAGAATTGTTCAAGCAATTATTAGAGTGGATACCCCGCGAGTAGACTCTACTTTTACGGCAGGGCAGAAGATTGGGTCTGTTGAAATTATACCTACACCAGGACATACTCCCGGTCATGTATCTTTTTTATATGAAGATGTTCTGTTTGTTGGAGATTTGGTAAGGACAAAAAAAGGTAAGATAAAAAGATTTCCGTCATTTTCTACCTGGAACAAAGCAATATCGGAAATATCTTTGCAGCAAATTAAATCCTTCGATTTTGAATGGATATGCCCCGCTCATGGAGAACCCATACGTGGTCGGGACTTATGGGAAGCGCTTTAATTTTTGACATAATGCAGAGGAGGGTGATACCGATGCTTCCTGATAATATGAATAGATCACAAACGTATATTAACATGATTCTTTAACGGAGGCTAAATGAAAAAGAAGCGGAGAAAATCGTTTTACGATTTTTTTCGCTTCTTTTCTTGCTTCGCATCCCAAAAGATAATTTCGAGAGCCACCTTAATTTTGCTTTATCTTATTTAGTCAGTAGTCTACCATCAAATAAGACCTTTGACTGTTCAAGGAAGTTAATTAAGACACTCATGTATTGGTAATTTGATTAGTTATAAAGTTGACAGATTTAGCGCTCATAGCTTTTTTGTACAGGAAAGCACAAAGCGCTAAATAGGCAAGTACGCCAAGATAAGTAGCCGCTGGTGTTTCCACCCAGGCTTCTTGAAAATAATCGACGCCGCATATACGGAGTACAGCGCTGATTAGGCTACCAATGGAACCACCTGCGATTAAACCAGAGGCTATGGTTTCACCTTTACTGAGACGTAAAGCATTTAATAGTTCATCTTTACTACTATGAGAAACAAAGTGAGAAATCAGTCCACCAACTAAAAGAGGTAGATTAATCTCCATTGGTAGATAAGCGCCAAGGGCAAAAGCCAATGGTGGAACTTTAATCATCCAAAGAATAATTGCACCGAAGGCACCTGCCATATAAAGGGGCCAGTGAGCGGCTTGACCGTTCATCAAAGGTTTGATAATGACTGCCATGGCATTAGCCTGTGGTGCAGGTAACGCAGTTGCTCCGACGAAACCATAGGCTTGATTAATGAGTAAGATAACCCCAATGGATAAAGCACCTGTTAAAGCGATGGCAACCAATTGCCACTGTTGCATTTTGCGTGGCGTGGCACCGAGTAGGTGAGCAACTTTCAGTTCTGACATGAAATTACCAGAGACCCCTAGCGCGGTGCAAAGAAAAGCTGCCATTATTAAAATTGCGGCAATCCCCATATCGCCGTACATGCCAACACTACCTAAGACAAATGCAGAAACAATAATCATAAAAATACTCATACCAGATACTGGCTCGGACCCAGTAAAAGCGATAGAACTAATGCCAACCACTGAAAATAAAAATGCAAAAACAGAAACAATGATGAGCGCCAGTACTGTTTGCAAGATCGTTTGAGCAAAAAATACATGGAAAAACGCTGTGAATAATAAGGTTACAATAATGATGCCAATCACAATAAGTGGCATTGGAATATCTTGCTGGGTACGCAATGAAAATGTTTGTGTAGCATCCGTTTTATTACGTAACGTAGCAATAACTGTTTTTACTACGTCTTTTACAACATTAGACATGGTTAAAAGACTAATAATTCCAGCCATCGCGAGCATGCCAATACCGATGTGGCGTACATACTCACGAAATACGGAAGTAACAGGAGCATTCGCTAACAAGATGTCTTTGCCCTTCACGATCATATGATGATCGCCTGCCAAGTAATAAATAATAGGAATACAAACAAACCATGAAAAGAAAGAACCAGCGGTAATAATGGCTGCATAACGGAGTCCCGTAAAGTAACCGATACCAAGTAATGCTGACTCATTATCTAAGCTAAAGTTTAATTTAAACTTATCAGATAATTGCTGTCCCCAGCTAAAAGTGGTGCTGGAGATAACTTCCTGCCACCAACCAAGGCTATTGAGGACAAAATCATACACTAGGGCAATTGCGCCAGTAAAGATCATGAGTTTAGCTTGGCTACCTTCCCCAGAAGTTAATACCCCAGCGGCTGCTCGTCCTGCAGGGAATGGATAGGCATGATGCATTTCTTCACAAAAATAACGACGAAAAATGGCGGCAATAAATACACCAAGCATACCACCAAGGATAATCGGCACTGCCATTTGAAAATAACTAAGACTGGTATTTCCTAAAATGTAAAAGGCAGGTAGAATAAACATGGCGCCACCAATACTGTTAGTACCAGCACTAGCAATGGCCTGAATATGGACATTTTCAGGAAAGGCATTTTTACGTTTTAACATGGTGGCCATTCCCATGGCCATTACTGATACAGGAGCGAACGCATCAACAGTTTGCCCTATCTTTAAACAAAGATAACCAATTGCTAACGCGAAGATCGCGGCATAAAATAAGCCCCAAAACACAACATAAGAATTGATTTCCTGGTATTCTTTATGAGGCGACATGGGTGGTTCTAACGGAGCCGGATTGTTTTGATTTTCAGACATAAAAATCCTCCTTTAGATACTGTCAATGTTTTTCCGGTGATCATTTTCTTTATAAAAAATTCGACGATATCTCAGAATTACATAATTCTTTAGATCACCTCCATCAAAATGATATTAAAATATCATTTTGTAAAATGCATTTCTTTCATAATGAAAATGCAAATACACTCCATAATTGGTAACATATGCAAATTTTATACCAATTGAACTGATGGGGGGATTTGTTTTATATTTTTAATAAACAATCCCCTGATTATCTGCTGTTCTATACAAAAATTTTATGCTTACATACTTCAAGCAGCCATTTAATTAAAAATAAATTGGAATAATATGCTAAAATAAAACAGTTTAAAGGTTTAATAGGCCAGCATATTGACCTATTTGTTATCCTATTTATATGCTTGTAAGCCGCTCCAATCCAAAGCCCATTGCTCAAAGAGTCAAGAATAATTTATTCCGTTAGTATCTTATATACAAAAAAAACACCAAGGCAGGAGCAGTTGGAAAGGGGGGGAATTTGTAGAAAACGTGCGGTATTTGCCGCGCTGCTTTTTTTCATATTGACATTGAAAGATTACAAATGTAATATATTAATGTAGATTACATTTGTAATCTACAAAAGTAAAATCTTTTATAAAGAAGGGAGATTCAAATGAGAAGATGGTTTTTAGTATTCATAACAGTAATTCTCGTCACTTGCGGGGTGGCAATTTTAGAAGCAAAAAGAGGCGTTGAACAGTCCCCTAGCAATGCTAATCAATCAATACAGCAAGATGAAGCATTTGAAGTTACAAATATGAATGTTGACGAATTTTTTCAGAGTACTGAAGGAACTTTTATTCTAAAAGATGCAGAGTTAGGGAAGACGTTTATTTATAATAAAAATCGGGCTCAGGAACGGAGAACTCCGATGTCTACATTCAAAATCATGAACTCTTTGGCTGGGCTGCAAGTGAAAGCGGTAAAGGATGAATATGACATTAAACGGTGGGATGGCGTTCATCGTGCCTTGGATGTCTGGAATCAGGATCTTGCACTTGGATCAGCTTATAAATATTCGGCAGTTTGGTATTATCAGGCTATGGCTCGTGATATTGGAGAGCAACGAATGCAGGAATGGATTGATAAATGTTCCTATGGCAATCAAGACATTAGTGGAGGAATTGATAGATTTTGGCTTAGTAGTACGCTTATGATTTCCCCCATGGAACAAGTCAATTTTCTGGAAAAACTTTACATAGAAGAACTGCCTTTTGATAAAGAGGTAATGAAAACTGTTAAACGAATCATGATTCAACAAGAAGGCGACGACTATACGCTTTATGGGAAAACCGGTAGTAGTGGATTGCAGAATAATATTTCCCTGGGGTGGTACGTAGGATTTGTTGTTGTAAAAGGCCATCCTTATGTGTTTGCCACAAACATTGATTCGCAGGCGGATTTTGCCGGCTATAAAGCAAAAGAGCTTACAATTAACATTCTTAAAAAATATAAGTTAGTGCAATAAATTTGGCAGTATCTGACTCATCCGCGTTGTTACTACAATGCAATAAAAAGACAAGTGAACGTCAGAGCAAAAAAATATGTATGGTATACCAATGTGATTCTTCTTACTAAATGAGCTATTGTAGACTACGAATAAGAAGAGTTGATCAAAAAAGCAATATATATGACAAACTCCTGCAAAGCAGCCTAGCCTTGCAGGAGTTTTGTATTTTAATGGTAAATAGGATAGAATATGGGATATCGTTTTCAAAGAAAAGCTTATGCTACTCATTAGATGACTTGTTTTTCTATAAAGGTAAGTTTTCGCAAGAACAAGAACCAGTATTGATTAGAAGTGTTTTTACCCAAGAAGAAGGTAAAAAATATGTTTCTGGATTTTGGCTAAAACCCTTAAAGCTTGTGGGAAATATAAAGAACGAATAGATTATAAAGAAATGGTTCTTTAACAGATAATTTTGTAACGTTGGGGTCAGAGAACCTTTCCCCTTGTCCCCGTATTTAGTAGTTAAAGGAGATAGTTATGAAAGAGAAAGAAAAGGCACAAAAAGGTTATTTGTATGATGCAAACAATGATACATCTTTAATTGAAGAAAGAACTTTATGCCAAGACTTGTGTTTTCAATATAATGGGTTACGCCCTTCTATGATAGAAACACGTATAGCACTAATAAAAAAAATAATAGGAAAGACAAAAGGAAGGTTCTTAATTGAACAACCTTTCTGGTGTGATTACGGGTATAATGTTGAAATTGGTGAAAATTTTTATGCTAATCATAACTGTATAATCTTAGATGGAGCAAAAGTAACTTTTGGAGACAACGTATTTATAGCTCCTAATTGTGGTTTTTATACAGCAGGGCATCCACTTGATAGTGAACAGAGAAATCAAGGATTAGAATATGCATATCCAATCATCATAGGAAGTAATGTATGGATTGGTGCACATGTAGCAGTTTTGCCAGGAGTTACTATTGGTGATAATGTTGTAATTGGAGCTGGCAGTGTAGTAAATAAAGATATTCCTTCAGGAGTAATCGCAGCGGGAAATCCTTGTAAGGTGATTCGTAAAATAACGGAGGATGATAAGAAAAAATACTGGAATGAATAGCGATATAGTAACTGGATAATTTGCTCGAAAAATGGAAGAGTAAAAGAACTAATGGGTAATAGGGGGTGTCGACAATTCAACCAGTTTTAAGGTGGTGTCAATAACCCCGTCCCCATGGCAGACATACATATTGCTGACGTGAGGCAAGACGATGGGAGTGACTCAAAGAACCGTCCTCGTGATTCTTTTTGAAAAAGAGTCGCTTCGTAGTAAAATAGCGGTGTTGAATCAGTCAATAAAGAAAAATAAAACCCTGAAAAAATCAAGGTTTTATAAATGAAAGAAAAGGTTGCTGCAAGGCGGGCCTAAAACGGATTGCTTAGGATAATACTAGTACCCACAAATATAGACTGAGTAAACTTACCACTAAACCAATTGGTATTATCCGTATTGTAGTGGAGATATATTCCTTCCAAGTAACAATAATCCCATTATTCCTGAGGATATACATCCAAATTAACGAGGCAAGAGTACCTGATGGCAGTGTAAGGGAACCGATATCACTCCCCAAAATAATTGCGAGATAAGTAACTTGGACATATTGTAGCTCAAGTCCCATGTGGGTAATGATGGTGGTCGCAAGCATAAGAGAAGGATGGTTGTTAAATAAACTAGCCATAATTGATGTTAACACACCAATTATTAAAATGGAGTTAAATAGGTTAGCGCTAACAGGTTCTTTAATCAGGTCAACGATAGTAGTCGTAAATCTCACATTGTATAGCCCATATACCACAAGATACATGCCGAAAGCGAAAATAAAAACATGCCATGGTGTTTTTCGAAGCACATCACCAATCCCAGTACCCTGAGTGAACCATCTTAGCATGATTATAATCAGAGCACCTACAGAGGCGGCCCATCCAATAGGAATGCCATAATAAGAGAAAATAAAAAGGCTTACTCTAACCAAAACAATAATTGTCATGTACATTCTGAACATCACCCAATTAATTGTCCCTGAGTCTACTTGGGTTTCAGCTTGCTGGGGTGGATACTGATGCTGGGGTGGATGCTCATGAAGGGGGGGGTGCCCATGATGGGATGGATGCCCATGAAGAGGTGGGTGCCCATGATGGGATGGATGCTTATGATGAGGTGGACGATAGTCATTACCGATTGTTTTTCTGTATAATTGCATACAGACTCTGGATAGGCCAGGGATGCTTTGAGGGATATCCTGTCTAAAGTGGAGATACAGCAGTAGGCTGATTACAGAAAGTCCCATCATGGACGGGACAAACATATATTTGGTATGAGTAACTAAATCTACACCTACAATTTTAAGGGCTATTAAATTTGCTAAATTACTTACACCGATTGGCGCACTGGAAGCCGTCGCGATGATGGCCCCGCTCAATAAATAGGCGAATTGCTGACGTGGTTTTAATTCTAAAAGTTTAACGATTTCTATAATAATTGGTGTAGTGATTACAATACTACCATCATTATTAAAGAGTACCGTCATAAAAAAACACAGTAGAATAACGGACCAGTATAAACGTGTGCCTGATCCATCGCATTTTGCGACCAAATTAAAAGCAACCCAGCGGAAAAACCCCATGCTCTCCAAGACAATCGACATTGCCATAGTTGAAATTATCGTAATTGATGCTCCTGAAACGGTGCCCAAAACATATTCTACATCAGCCATACCAACAATTCCAAAAAAATATAGCAATAACGCTCCAATGGCTGGCGGGATTGCCTCATTTATTCCTTTTGGTCTCCATAATAAGAATACTACGGTTGCCAGAAAAATAGTTAAAGCTAGTGTTATGTCAGTCATTTTCTTGTTCTCTCATTTCCATTTCTATTAACATTTGATTACAACTGGATAGTGACTTAGGTTTAATGAAAGAGTATAATCCTGCACCAGTTAACCCAAAAAATGATAAATAAATTAATGATATTAACATGTGTATCTCCTATCCTCCTTTTCAATGATGGAGAAATTTAGATAATCTTATGTTATAGGTTATGTATGTTAATCGGAAAGAGCAACTAGTCCGAGAAAAAATGCAAGCCTTATGGGGACTTAGCGCAGATCCCAACTGGTTTTAACCATTTGGGCATGTACTTACCTCCTAGCAAATGCCTAGCTCTCATTAATATTAAAAAAGAGCAGGAATATCGCAAAGCATAATAGCAAAAGGGGACAAAAGGGAAAGTCCCTTTTGTCCTTCGACGAACGCCTACAAAGAAGCCTAGCCTTGCAGGAGTTTTGCATTTTAATGGTAAATCGGATAAAAATATGGAGTGACTCGAAAGAACCGTCCCCCTGAGTTTTATGAGGAGATGGACTTACATTATATTTAAGTTCATCTCTTTAGATATATTACAATTTATAGTAACAATAGTGTAATTGTTAGATGGAAGGCTGAATTACGTCAATGAAGAGAGGCGATTATAGGATAATGAAATTAACTGTACAGAATATATGTTGTATTGCCATGTTAGTTGCTCTTAACATTATTTTAACTAGGATATTTAGTATAAGAATCTCTTTTGAGGGAATTGAAGGAATCAGAATTGGCTTTGGTACTCTTCCTGTAATTTTGGCTGGAGTGTTACTTGGGGGTAAGCAAGGATTTATTACAGGGGTTATAGGAGATCTTATTGGATTTCAACTTAATCCAAGTGGATTTTACCTCCCTACATTTACCCTAGTAGCGGGTTTGAACGGAATGATCGCTCCTTTTATGATAGGATGGTTTTGCAATGGGATGATATCTTTGAAAAAATTAGTCATAGTAATTGGGCTTAACAATATAATTACCAGTTTAATACTAACCCCATTCTTATTACAGTTACATTTTGGTATCCCTGTGATAGTGACTATGCCTGGTAGAGTCGTAGCCCAAGTCATTTTGATTCCCTGTATGGCGATCATGGTAAATATACTAATTAAACGTTTGCAGCAAAGTGGCGTTAATACCCATTATTTCCGATATTCTGCGCTGGATTCCAGACAGTGTAAGAGTTAGGAGACGGTTAAAACTCCTGCAAAGCGGCCTAGCCTTGCAGGAGTTTTGTATTTTAATGGTAAATGGCACTTTGTCACTTTGTTTTATATCTTTCTAAGCGCTGAGAAAGTGTTCCGGTATGTATTTCAAACAAATGATTGTCGAAGTCATAAAAATACAATGATCTGCCTTCGCCTTCTACGCGTGGACGGGGTGGTTTAAAATCTACGCCCAGTTGCCGAATGCGTGAGTGATATGTTTCAAAATCTGCTTCTGATATTTTAAATGCGATGTGGTTGTATGTACGAGTAGGAAGGGACTCTCCTTCCATAATTGCGATCCATTGCTCGCCAATCATGAAGAATTTCTCTCTCGATATCGAAAATGTATTATCTCCGCTAGAGTAAACTTCTTCTGCTTCAAATATTTGTTTGAAAAATGTAGTCGCGAGTTCAAGGTCTCTAACAATAAAAGTAACGTGACTGATGCCTTCTATCATATTATCTCCTCCTATGCGTTATTATTGCATAACTATCCGATGGACAACGCTCCCAATCCAATGACCATCGCGCTTGCACCGATGACACGAATCTTTATATTTCCTTCTGATAGCAGTCGGGCTCCCATTACAGTGCCGATTAGAATGCTGATTTCCCTCGCTGGTGCGATATAACTTACGGGACTAAATACCATAGCCGTTAAAACCAAAATGTACGCCAATGGGCATAAAACAGCCACACTAATAGCTTCGATTTTGTGACTGGTCCATTGGTCTTTTATTTTGTCCCAATTGTTTAACGCATATGGAGTTAAGAGAAATACTCGTCCTAAGTTTGCCGACCAATCAAGAAGTAAAGGCGGTATCAGGAAAGTACTGACAGCCAATTTGTCTGAGAGCGTATATCCAGCAATCATCGTGCCGCAGAGAATCGCAAATATCATAGGTTTGCGGGCGGCAGGTTCCGTGAGCTTAAAGGGATTCCCCGTGATTATAACAATCCCTAAGCCAATCAATACTGTTCCGACAAGCGCTACAGCGGAAGGATGCTCGCCTAAAACCACAATGGCTGCAATCGTCGAAAGCATAGGACCCGTACCGCGCGCCAGAGGATAGATGACCGAAAGATCACCAATCCGGTAGCCTTTGTCTAGCAAGATATAATATAAAGAGTGCAATATGGCGCTGCCTAGCATAAACCCTAATTGATGCCAGCCAATCAACGGCTTTTGGACGACGATGATCCATAACGCTAAGGGGAAATAAAGCAATGTGGAAAGCGTGGCGAATAGCCAAATAAAGGCTGTACCACCGCATGCTTTTTTTGCTAAATAATTCCAGGTAGCATGACCGAAGGCGGCAATTAGGATAAGAACAATAGCCGATCCTGTCATATAATCCCTCCAAGGCTAATCGTCATTTGACTTGCAGCAAAACTATCCTAACTGATTGAGCTTGCTTTTAGGCTCTTCACCATTCGCTACACGTTTTATATTATTCACAAAGAAATCATATCTTTTTTTATGGAATTTGCGACCGTCTGGCAGGCCTGCTGTATGGGGAGTAAGGATCACATTATCCAGATCACGGAGCTCACTGTCAATTGGCAGCGGTTCAGATTCAAATACATCCAGGCATGCGCCTAATATGTCTCTATTTTTTAAAGCATCAATCAAATCGCTTTGATTGACAATCCCGCCGCGGGCTGTATTGATAAAAAGTGCAGTATTTTTCATTTTCTTAAATACCGCTTTGTTGATCAGCTGTTTGGTTTGCTGATTTAGCGGTAAATGTATACTTATGATGTCTGAGGTGCTTACAAGAGTATCAAAATCCGTTATTTTCACAAAACCGTCAGGTTGTACGACCGCATTCCTAGCATAAGCCAGCACATTCATATCAAAAACCCTGCAAAACGCAGCTACTTTTTTACCGATGGCGCCTAGGCCGATAATCCCAATCGTTTTGCCCGCTAATTCACTTCCTGTATAGTCCAATTGACTTTCATCCAGCTTGTTTTTCATGAAAGCATCAAGAAACGGTACGTTTTTATAATAAGACAATATCAGTGCCATTACGTGCTCGGCCACAGCCTGTGCATTGACGCCTGCAGCATTTGCCACCCAAATGCCGTGTTGCGTACAGGCATCGATATCTACATTATCAAATCCTGCACCCGTCTGGACTAATTTTAATTTTTTGGCGGTAGCAAGCAGGCTATGGTCCACTTTAATATGTTCAGGTATGATTACTTGGCAATCTTCCATGTGATGCAGCATTTCTTTTCCGGGCGGGACAATTACAATATCCCACTCTTTTGGAAAATGCCTTGTAATATTTGATTTTGCGGTCTCGTTAAAATAGCCAACGATGAGAATTTTCATTGTTAAACCACCTTTCGTGCTTTATACTACGCTTTAAAGAAAACCTGGTTGATGTTTGCCCTTTTATCCGATGACTAATCCGTTCTAATACTCCCGCCACTATTGGCGGCGAGTAAAGAACGGCTAAGTCCCTGGATAACGTCGACTAAGATTCAGGTGGCGTAAAAACGCCGTCTGAATCAAGTCTAGTTTACCTTTTTAAAGAAGCAGTAATAATTGCCATATGATAAACTTCATCGGCATTACAGCCTCTTGAAAGGTCATTGATCGGTGCATTTAGTCCCTGGAGGATCGGACCATATGCCTCAAAGTTTCCTAAACGCTGAGCTATCTTATAACCAATATTACCGGCATTAATATCTGGGAATATGAAGGTGTTCGCGTCCCCGGCGACTGGAGAGTGTGATGCCTTGATTTTGGCAACATCTTTGGAAAATGCGGCATCAAACTGTAGTTCACCGTCAATTGGAAAATCAAGATCCATACTCTTTAATTTTGTGGCTGTATTTTGCATTTTATCAACTGATTCTCCTGTGCCTGAGCCTAACGTACTATAAGATAATAATGCAACTTTTGGATCAATGGAAAAGACTTTTGCTGTTCTTGCCGTTTCAATAGCAATCTCCACAAGTTCATCCTCACTGGGATTCAAGTTGATAGCACAATCAGCCATCGCGTATTTTTCCTCAACATTCTCTATTTTGCGATAGAGAATAAAGCTGCTTGAAACAATTTTATTTCCAGGTGATGTTTTAATAAGTTGAAGTGCTGGACGAACGGTATCGGCAGTAGAATAAGTTGCGCCACCTAAAAGGCCGTCTGCATACCCCATTTTTACAAGCATCGTACCGAAATAATTCGTTTTCAGCAAAGACTCGCGGCAGGTGGCCTCATCCATTTTTCCTTTTCTAAGTTCAACCATCATTTCAATCATGAATTTGATAGCTGGATATGTTCTAGGATCTACAATTTCAATTTCATTTGTAAGAAAACCATACTGTTGCGATACCCTATGTATTTCTTCTGGATTACCTAACAGTATCGGCTCAAGGATCTTCTCTTTTTTTAAACGGCTTGCCGCCTCAAGAATCCTTGGATCGGAACCTTCGGTAAATACTAACTTGTGCTGTTTGGTTTTTAAGTTTTCGATCATACTTTCAAACATGTTATGTACCTCCATATTTTACGTATTGGATATTATTTAGACAATCCGATCAAATAACCCTCCAGTGAAAAAACGTTTGACCATCATCTCTATTAATGATAATTTTAAACATAAAGAATAATGTTGTAAAACTCAAATATTTTGTTAACTATATTAAATATTTCTATATATTGAGGGGTGTTTTATGTATTTTCCTGGGATTGAAGCGTTTTTAGCTATCGTACGGACCGAGAATATAAGCAAGGCAGCTGAATTGCTGCACTTGTCACAAGCTACTGTAAGCTATCGGTTAAAGACCTTAGAGCAGGAAATGGGTGGCCTTTTGGTTGAGAGAAGAAAAGGGGCATCCAAAATCCGTCTGACACCAAAAGGGGAGAACTTTTTTAGCATTGCCGAAAGATGGGATGCTCTCTGGAGGGAAACACAAATCTTACAAGCCAGCGGTTCGCAGTTAAGTCTGGCAATTAGCGCTGCCGAAAGTATAAGTCAATTTGTTTTGCCTCCTGTATATAGAATGCTAAATCAGCATACCCCGCCGATCCGACTGCAAATTCGTACTCAACATACTCAGGAAGCATTTGATAGTATAGAAAGGCGCGAGATGGATGTGGCATTTGTGGTGCGAGAAATAATGTCGCCTAGTGTCACGATTAAACCGTTTTTTTCTGAAAAAATGGTGTTGTTGCGCCTGGCTGTGCCGGGGCGGCAAGCTGGAGATACTGTTGAAATGGGAGAATTGGCGGCAGAGCACGAAGTCTTCATAAATTGGAATAGAGAGTTTCAATTCAGACATGACCAGTGGTGGGATCCGCTTTGTCCTTCCCGTGTTCATCTGGACACGGCGGGACTCATCACTACTTTTTTGAAGGACGCACGACAATGGACTATAGTTCCCGCCTCTATTGGCGCACATATGATGCGGATTGGGGATTTTGTTCTTCAGAAATTATCGGTACCGGTGCCTCCAAGGATATGCTATAAGGTAACTCACAAGTTCCCCAACCAGGCTTTACTCGATAGCCTTCGTATTCTTGATTCCTATCTGCAAGATATATTTGGAATACAAGGATCTGACCAGTCGAGATAATAGCTGACAGTTTCTCAAATTTGTAAACGAGCAGGCGTAAGCCGTATGGCTTTTTACCGTAATTATTGCGAACTTGAACAGATTTTATATGAGTATTACCAGCCAAAGATTGCGGATATCTTTGATACGATTCGTCAAAATCCTGAATTCTCTGTCAAATTCGATTGCCAGTTGAATTTTTTTAACACGTTTGGTGATGCTATACGCTCGTCTATTGACAGTGGATTTGAGCCAATTATTTATCAGATTTTTGTAGAAGAAATAAAGAAATTTTATAACGCAGATAGCGATGGATACTGGACAACTTTCATGTCAGCTGGTGTTTACGCGATTTGGCGAAAATGGTTACTTGATGGACAACAAAAACCACTCAAAGAGATAATGGACTTTTTGAAGCAATTTGACGCGCTAAAAGGAAATGTTCAGAGTATCCCTTAAGTTATAACTGATTTGAGTGGAAACACTCCCTATGATAACCCTTGCTCTCTATCTTTTTCGCCGTTACCATGATACGATTCCCCCTAATTGAACTTAAATACTAAATTTGAGTGTAGTGTCTATTACGAACATGCCATCTCCTCATTTTGGAATCATTATGGGCCTTCTACTATATTTTTCGATGGAAGTTGTACATATGGATTCGGTAAAGTTCACTAAGATAGGAATGTTGTCCTATTAAATTTACATGCCATTGGTGGCACATTCGTAAAAGTAATATGTTAATATTGACAGGGATATTAAAATACATTATGATTAATTCGAAAGTTATCGAATTTTAATAAGATGGATGTACTTAGAGTAGATAGATGAGAAAAAAGAAATAAACGGAGGAAATTACTATGAAAGCAATGGTTATCACAAAATTTGGCGGTCCTGAGGTCTTCTCTGAAGTGGAAATGCCGGACCCGCATCCGGGGCCGGGGCAGGTAAGCATCAATGTTACTCACTCTTCCGTCGGGTTGGTCGATGCGTTCTTCCGGCGTGGCATGATCCCTATGCTCCAGCCTCCATTTGTTACTGGGCTGGAGGTCGCGGGTACTGTGCGCGAGCTAGGAGAAGGTGTAACTGATTTCCGGATTGGCGAGTCAGTTGTTACACTATCCCTAATGAGTCTGGGTGGATATGCTACAGTGACGATCGCCGATGCTTTGCTCACCATTTCCCTCGATGGGGTGATTGTTGATCCAGCGCAGGCTGTAGCTGCGCTTCCCAACGCTGTTACAGCTTATTTGGCACTGACTCAAATAGCTCATCTTCAAAAGGGCGAAAGCGTGTTAATCCATGGCGCGATAGGAGGCCTGGCTTCCATGTTCCCTGTGGTTGCGCGTTCTCTTGGAGCTTCTCGAGTCGTTGGAACCGTCAGGACTGCGGCGAAGCTGGATGCCGCGCGTGAACTGGCGTACGATGATGTCTTTGTGGCTGATGATTTCCCTGCTGTAGTCGGCGATGAACGGTTTAATGTTGTCATCGATCCGGTAGGGGGAGACATTCTCACCGCCAGCTTCGGGGTAATGGCGCCGCTTGGTCGTGCTCTCCTTGTTGGCAATGCGAGTGAGAAGGAAGCGAGTATCGGCAGTAACATGTTGTGGGGTAAGAGCATAGCCGTTCTCGGATTTTCGGTTGGTCCGTATCTACAAGCGAATCCGTCAGCGGGCCGCCCTGCAGCGAAAGCTGTCCTTAAAATCCTTGCTGAAGGAAAGCTTGAATTACCTGTCACTACACTCCCGCTCGCAGATGTGGCAGAGGCGCATCGACGCATGGATGCGAAAGAGGTCACGGGGCGAATCGTTCTTAAGTCCTGAGTAGAATAGCAAACGTAGGGTGAGGTCCAGCAAGATGGCGAGATCGTTTAGTTTCTTATTGTGGTAATGGAAATAGGCATTGGTCAAATTGTTGACTAATGCCTATTTAATTTCCGAATAAGCAGAGTGGCATGTTATGGAAGTAAATTAAAGACCATGTAAAGGTAGATAAAGGACCCTTTCGGTCAAGAAGATATTGCTTTTTCAATAGCATGTAATGGAAATTCTATGACATGTCATAGAATAGACGGTAAGGCATGATTTTGTTGGTTTTTAAAACTTGTAAACAGTGTTTTAAGTGACCTTAGTGCCATGTCATGGAATGAATATTTGTAAGCGCAATTGTTAATTTAATTATGACTATGTAGTTATGACATGAGGCAAAAAGATGGGAGTGACTCAAGAAGCGTCCCCTCGAGTTATACTTAATGTTGTAAAAAGGAATATAAGGTTCAGTATTGAATATAATTTCTTGTTGTTAAATAAATTTGTTTCAGGGAGATGGTAAAAATGAGGTGGCGCTTAACTTCCTACTTGGTTGTGTTTTTGATGTGTCTAATGATTTTTTCTGCCTGTAGCGCAAAGCAGCCAAGTTCGACAGATGTGATACCATTTGCAGATCCAATGACAGAAAACATATTAATGGCAATGAATGAAGACAATTATCCAAACTTTTCTAGGGACTTTAATGACGAGATGAAAATTGCGTTGTCTGAAGAAAAATATAAAGAGAAGGTCACTCCAATACACGAAAAAATTGGGAATTATATAACTAATACTAAAGAATTTCTAGGCTATGAAGTAAAAAATGAAAGAGTGATTGTCAGGTATAAAGCTAAATTTACACAAGAGACCGAGGATGTAATTGTTAAAGTTGTTTTCACAGAGCAAGGAGATAAAGAATACATTTCGGGATTCTGGTTAAATTCCCCTAAATTGCGTACTCAATAGGTCTGTTGTACTGGTTTAGCAATCTCAAAAGCCATCTACTAATTTTTAGATGGTTTTTAACACAAGACATTATTATGAGATATGAATTCAACCTTTTTCAATGATTTGACAGAGCTTTATTTTTGCATAAAAATATGTCAGAGCCGTTTTTGCAGGGTGAGTAAGAGGATACGATTAATATGAGATGCCGTAGGAACGGGGTGTCTAATTCAATTAGTTTTTGAAGGTTAGTGTCAATAACTTTGTTCCCATGACATCTTTCGATTTGGTAAGGTTCGCTATGCCGAATCCCTGTCCATGCAATGAGCATAGAGAATAGACAATAGCTAGAGATGATCAAAAAAGCAATATAGACGATAAACTCCTGTAAAGCAGTCTAGCCGTGCAGGAGTTTTGTATTTTAATGGTAAATGCCGTTCCCTTGACACACCCAAGCGTGTAAGATTAAGTGAACTAAGGTACGGAAGAAGGTATTAATTTGAAAAAAAATTTAGGTATCATTATTTTTCTTGTAATTGTAATAGTATCATGTTATTTTATTCAAAAAGTTTTCGATACAAATGAAAAAAAAAATGGAAAAGCTGAATTATCATCTACACCTGCGTCACGCATAATTGAAACGATTGAGCCATCAAATACTTTTGTAGAAAAAAGAGGTACCATTACACAAAATAATCAGACAATACATTATCTGCTTATTTTTTCATCTGAGTATACTAAAACAACAAATCAATGGCCAATGATTTTGTTTTTACATGGGAGTTCACTTCGTGGACAAAATTTAGAATTAGTAAAGGAGTATGGTCCAACATGGTTTGCAGAACAGCGCAATGATTTTCCCTTTATTGTTCTCGCTCCTCAATGCCCTGAAAATGAAAATTGGGAGAATAAACCAGATATTTTGGCAGCACTACTTGATGAAGTTTTAAAGAAATATCGTATAGATCAAGATAGAATTTATCTGACGGGAACAAGTATAGGAGGAAGAGGGACATGGTCTTTAGCTTGTCAACATCCAGAATATTTTGCAGCAATTGCTCCTATAGCTGCTGTTAATCCAATAATACCAACTACTTGGAATAAACAAATGATTTCTATGCCAATATGGGCTTTCCATGGTGAAAAAGATACTATTGCTCCATTAAAAAATGATGAAGCGATAATTGGTGCACTACGTAATCAAGGCGGTTCACCGCGGTTTACGATTTTACCAAATCAGGGACACAATATTGCAGGTGTGTATAAAAATCCTGAACTTTATGACTGGTTTATTTCCCATAGTCGTTTAAATAAATGATCTCTTATAGTTATTGAGGATAAAGAAAAATGGAGACTTGTTTTTGAAGAAAAGCTAGCCATACTAACATTCCCCAGAAGCCAGCCACAGGTGTGTAAAACTCAAACCTAGCGTGTAGAACAAAAAGAAACAGTGTGTAATACATTTACACTGTTTTTCTTTATTAATAGATGTCTTGAAAATCTATCAAAATTAAAATCCGTTAAGTAATTATCTTATTTTAACTTGCACTTCAAAAATTTTTAAAATGGGATCCAGCTGGCATACTATTTGCATAATCAAAAAGTAGGTCGAGACGGATAACAATTACCGGTGACAGACCTACAAAATTTTGAGGGAGGATCTTTACGAATGATTAAGAGGGCATTTGGGACAGTTCTGGTATTAATTTTAATTTTCTGTGCGCTTGTCATCACACCCGTTTTTGCTCAGGGCAATGCTATTACAGACCACAAAATTATTGCTTATCTGGCTGCTTGGGAAAACTGGTCGGCACAAGACATTCCAGCTAAGAAATTAACGCATATCAATTTAGCGTTTGCGCGAATTGAAGATGGAAAAATTGCCAACGTAAAAATTGATGGAAAAGGGATTGAAGCTGTTCACTTTCAAGAATTGAGAAAAGCCAAACTGGAAAACCCCGACTTAAAAGTATTAATTGCGGTTGGCGGCTGGGGCGGCGACGGCTTTTCTGACGCCGCGCTGACACCGGAATCCCGCGATATATTTGCTAAAAGTGTTTCTGACTATTTGAGCGAACATGATCTGGATGGAATCGACATTGATTGGGAGTTTCCGGTTCAAGGCGGCTGGGGCGCTATTAAAGCCAGGCCGGAGGACAAGCAAAACTTTACCTTACTCCTTCAAGCCATTCGTACTGAATTGGACAATTTGAGCACAAGCACCAAAAAGGATTATCTGCTAACCTACGCCGCTAATGTGAATCAATGGGCTATTGACAATATTGAAATTGAAAAAGTAATACCACTAGTTGATCACATCAATCTTATGGCCTATGATTATCATGGCGGCTGGGAAGCCCAGACTGGACACCATACCGCTCTCTATGCCAACAAATTGGATACCTTGGGCATCGGCGGAGCGGCTGATGCGGTGCTTCGTTATATATCCGCCGGTGTCCCTTCCGGCAAAATTGTACTAGGTACTGCGTTTTACGGACGCCTCTGGGAACAAGTAGAGGCAAAGAACAACGGTTTGTATCAAAAAGCCTCCACCAAAAATGCTCGTGATATTTCCTACAAAGAAATAGTTTCCGCCTATACTAAACAAACAGGGTTCACCCGCTACTGGGATGAGACAGCCAAAGCGGCCTACTTATTCAATCCTAAAACCAAAGTTTTTATTACCTATGACGACCCGCTGGCACTGGAATATAAAGTAAAGTTTGTTCGCGATCATAAGCTTGGTGGTGTTATGCTGTGGGAGTTAAGTAAAGATATGGATGGAACCTTAATTGACATATTATATAAAAATATAAAGCAATAAACCATAAACTTGCTCAAGCCTGAAATTCACAATTCTCTTATAAAATAGGACGGTACCGGATAGCGTCACGGGATCGCTGCTCCGGACCCCTATCCATGTAATGAGAATAGAGGAATAGATAATAGTTAGAGCTGATCAAAAAAAACAATATATACGACAAACTCCTGCAAAGCAGCCTAGCCTTGCAGGAGTTTTGTATTTTAATGGTAAATAGGATAGAAATATCGTCCCCTTGAATTTTTAGGGTGGGGTAGTAGTTTTGGGAGGTAATACAATGAGTAAAAATACTATATTTATGTATGTTCTCAATACAATGGCGGATTGGGAATGGGGCTATATAACCGCTGAATTGAAAACCGGACGGTTTTTTAAAAAAGGAATACCAGCATTTATGATTAAAACAGTTAGTTTAAATAAGGAACCGATTACAACCATGGGTGGGCTTCGAATCATACCCGATTTGAGCATCGATGAAATTAATAATCAGGATTGTGCTCTTCTGCTATTGCCTGGCGGTGAAACGTGGATGGATTCCCAGCATGTTTCAATATTGAAGAAGGCAAAAGATTGTTTAGATAGTGGTATTCCTGTTGCTGCCATTTGTGGTGCTACTATGGCACTCGCGTCAGTCGGAATTTTAGACGCATATCGGCACACTAGTAATGATTTTGCATATCTCAAAAAAGAATGCCCAAATTATCATGGGGAAGAGAACTTCCAATTTCAAAGTGCAGTTACCGATGGTGATCTTATTACTGCCAGTGGTATAGCACCGATAGAGCTAGCTTATCAAGTTTTTAAGCGACTTGATGTATTTTCAGATGAGACCTTAGATTGCTGGTATCAGCTTCACAAAGTACAAGATCCTCAGTACTTTTATAAACTAATGCAATCTCTTGGATAGGGATTTTAGCGACTTATCAATAAATTTACTTATATTACATTTTATAATTTGAAATTAATCAATTCCTAACTCAAAAGAACCGTCCCCCTTGAGTTTAAGCGGGATTGCGGAGACATTGGAACTCAACCGTGAAATGGTAAGAAAGGCGCAAGTGTCAAAGGGCCTGTCTCCTTGACACTCTTGCGGTATTTTTCCATCTGACTATTTAGATAGGATTATTGACATTGAAAGTAATTAATGATGCCCTTTGCAATGCCGTCAGCTATTTGATTTTGATAGGTCTTATCCACAAGACATAATGCTTCCGCAGGATTGGACAAATAACCTATTTCAATTAATGCTGCCGGCACGTCATTATGAACGAGTACATAGAAATTGGCTGGGCTAACACCATTATCAACTGCGCAGGTTTCATTTACTAAAGAAGTTTGGATAGCACAGGCAAGGGCATAAGAGCGTCCTTCCGGGAAATAACTGGCAGGACCTACAAGATTGATATTTGGAACATCGTCAACATGCACGCTTACGAAAATATCAGCGTTAGAGTTTTTTACAACATCCACTCGGGCTTGGAGATCAGCGTCAAGATTCGAGCCAGCTGGGGCTAGGCTAACGTCACGTGTTCGCGTCATAATAACTGTAGCGCCTAACCTGGTTAGCTTTTTGCGTAGTTTAAGAGCGACCGATAGATTAATATCAGATTCCCGAAACCCATAGTGTATGCCTCCCGAATAAATACCTCCATGACCAGGGTCTAGGACAATAATTTTATTCAACAATGCTTTTGCTACTTTGACGGAGCCGCAGTGGCAATTACTAACGTCTTTTTGATGAAAGTCATCGGAATCCCAGTGCCACATTTTTATTCCCTCCAAATATGCGATTTGCTATATATTATGTTAAAAGGTATAAAGAGGTTCCGTCAGCTGACTACACCCATTGGCTTTTAAAAATTTGTAAACAAGCAGTGTTTTAAGTGAACTTGGTGTCATGTTTTATATATGCTACATCAAGTTAAACGGTGATAGCAACTCAAAAGAACCGTCCCTTTGAATTTTAATATGGTAGTATTCTGATGGTTGAAATAAGGGGGATTTTTTTGAATAAAAGACAGCGTGATGATCAAGTCATTTCAAAAAAAGCAATATATATTATTGGCTTTACTTTATTAATAATATTTACTGGGTTTATATTTTACAATACCAAAGATTTAACAATAGAGGGTGCTGTTAAAAAAGAGGCATTAATGAATGAATTTAGTTTACTTCAACCGTTACCAGATGCAATTGAGAGTAAAATATATTCACATAATAAGGTAATGCAGGCCGGTGTTAGTGCATACTATCGGTCAAACAAGAGCTATAGTGAGATTCATTCATACTATGTTGCCGAGGCTACTAAAAAAGGATGGACATTTATAAGTGAGGATACGGTGGGAGATTGGGGAAAAGACGTAGGCGGAAAAACAATTAATTTTCGTAAAGGTGACTACACACTATCTATCCAATATGCTGGTGAAAAGGCCGACTATGGCTGGGATCTAGCGGTTGGTTTGGGATGGCGTTTACCTTAAATAAATTCTATATAAGGGATAGCTAAAACAGAGAGCAGATAAATTATCTCAGGTGAAGGCAGAATAGAAAAGTATGAGCTAAAATGGTGAATTCTTAGTAGTCTTAAACTAGATAATGGGATAAGGGGACAGGGTGTATAAGACAAGAAGATAGGTACTCGAAAGAACCGTCCCTGTGAGTTTTCTTTGATTGATGGTTGAGTTGTGAAGATTTTCAGAGGGAAATATTGAATATGATGGAGGGTTATTATGCCGCAGATTATAATTAAAGGGATGAAGAAGCAGGATATTAAAACGATAAGTAAAGGTTTGGTTGATGAATTGCAGCAAATTATTGGCTGTCCGCGGGATTATTTTACCATTGAGGCTGTTGAGTCCGCTTTTATTTTGGATGGGGAAGAAGTAGCGGGTACGCCTTTTGTGCAGGTGAATTGGTTTGACAGGGGGCAGGAGGTGCAGGATAAGGCGGCAATGGCTATTGACGAATGCATTCGCCGGGTAGGATATCCACAAATTGATGTGTTTTTTCTAGTTCTAGAGGAAAGTAAGTATTACGAGAATGGTAAGCATTATTAAGAATATATAATATGGTATTTGTTATATAGCGAGGCTATATGACATTTCATCCCTTTCCAGTTTTCTTTTCATGAGACAAGAAAATGGGAGTGACTCAAAAGAACCGTCCCTTGTAATTTTTTAGGAATGTTGTAATAAAATCGTAGAATATTAAGAGGTGATTGATATGGCAAAATTCTTTTTTCCAAGCTGTAAGGCAAAAGCTACTTATACACAAGCAAGTGAAAAACTGCGTATCTACATGAGGGATAGATATAATATCGATTCAGTCGGGTGTTGTCGTGCGGAGCATCAAAAGCTAACTGCTCAGGATAGCGCGATTGTTGTCTGTAATAATTGTGCCGCTATAATGGAAGAAAGCTCACAGGCTGGAAATATTGAGTTTGTCTGGGATTTGATCGACAATGATGTTGATTTTCCATTTCCAGATTATCATAGCGAGATAATAACGATTCAGGATTGCTGGGTTGCTTTTGAAAAACGACATCTTCAAGATACTGTACGTTCTCTTTTGAAGAAAATGAATATTAAGTATGTAGAACTGGATGAAAACTTTGGAAAGACCAAATTCTGTGGTGTGAATCTATTAGCTCCCTGTACACCGAGCAATGCCAAACTGGCTCCCAAACGCTATGTAGCGGAAGGTGCGCATATGTTTACCCCCTGTCCCCCAGAGGAGCAGATAGCATATTTTCAAAAGCACTGTACACAAATCCAGACAGAAAAAGTGGCATGTTATTGTAAATTCTGTAGAGAAGCAATTACGATGGGAGGAAAACAGGGCATCCATTTGTTGGAGTTGCTTTTTCCATGCTAAAGGTTATATTTTGATGGTAAATAGGATAGAAATATGGGATAGCGTTTTTCGAAGAGAAGTTTATGATCATATATTTATGACATAAGAGAAAAAAAAGACAGGGACTCAAACGAACTGTCCCTTTGATTTCATGATCTATCTCCTAAGCAATCAGTAGAAAGGGTCCAAGCCTTTCAAAATCTAGCATAGTCTTACAACTTTATACATAGTATGATTGTAATGTTATCCCATTTTAAGGAATTGGGAGGAAACCATATTATGAATTTAGATTGGAATATTATCATTGAAATTGTTTTAGGTGTAGTCATATATAAAATTGTAGATTCATTATTCAATGCTTTTTGGAAAGTAATTTGCAAGATGTTTGCTAAAATAGCTAAATAAGTATAATTGCCGACAGGACTGAAAGAATAAAACCTCGAACGAAATCATATGTCACACCTCACGGTGTCGAACTCCTGTCTATGCATAGAATAGAAGAACGACCAACAATCAATATATAACGACAAACACCTGCAATTTGGCCTAGCCTAGCAGGTGTTTTGTATTTTAAAGGTAAATAGGATAGAAATATGGGACACAAAATTTGCTTAATAAAACCGTTCCTTTGATTTTTTGTTGACAAAAGGAACGTCCCCTCTGTCAGTTTATGTTTACAGAAGGTTTTTTATCGGACGTTAGTGCTTTTTAAGTAGACATTTATTGTTAATGAAGATATTATATTATTGGTAATTATTTCCAAGACGAGGAGGCGGAATTTTGAAGAAAATCATATTTTTAGTTTTATCGTTATTTATAATAAATTATTTTTTTTCATTTGCAACAGCAAAAGATGAGTATAATTATGAAACTAAATTTAATCCTCAGGACATGAGAGAGGATTTATTATTTTTAGAGAAGACAATAAAAGAGGTTCATCCTAATCCATATCATTTTACATCTCAAGTTATATTCGAAAAGAAGATGGGGGAATTATTTAATAAAATTGATAAGCCACTTACTTATGATGAATTTTATTTTATTGTTCTCGAAGCAATTGGTCTAACAAAAGACTCTCATACAACTGCATACTATAGTAAAAAGCAAAGAGAGTTACCTATAGATTGGTACTGTTCAAAGGATGGGTTGTTTATTACAAAAAATAATTTTTTTCAAATAGGTGATAAAGTTGAAACAATAGGCAATAAATCAGTACATGAAATCATAAATGAATTTAAGACAATGATTCCGGCCGAGAATGATTATTGGGTTATGAGCAATTTAGAACGAAGGCTAAAACAAGAAGCTTTTTTAAGAAAGCTGAGTCTTATAGACAATGATGGAAAAGTACGAATAAAAGTTAAAACAGCAAACAATATTACAAAGGTAAAAAAACTTGATGTTTTGCCAAGCCCAGTTTCGCCCAATGATGTTTCGTATTCATATCAAATTATCCCAGAAAGTAATTTAGGAATAATTTATTTAGATGAGTGTATAAACAATTCTGGTTATCGGAAGATGCTTGAGGCTTTTTTTGATGAGGTTCAAGCAAAAAAGATTTCTAAGGTTGCTATTGATATTAGAAATAATTACGGTGGAAGCTCAAGTGTACTTGATGAATTTTTGGCCTATACAATGGTAGACGAGTATAAAAACTATTCAAAGTTGATACATTGGTCTGAACAAGCAATTCAACAAGGGGGATTAGAGGACATGATTGATTATAGTGCTTATAATCGTAAAGGTAAGTTTACTCAAAAGA
Organism: Pelosinus sp. IPA-1; assembly: GCF_030269905.1. NCBI lineage: Bacteria > Bacillati > Bacillota > Negativicutes > Selenomonadales > Sporomusaceae > Pelosinus > Pelosinus sp. IPA-1. The sequence goes on from NZ_BSVC01000002.1 coordinate 287,259, forward strand.
TAATCCATAAAACGAATAACCTATTTAAGGGAAAAATATATGTCATTACATCTAAAAATACATTTAGCTCAGCAACTATGGTTGCTGTGAAACTTAAAGATAACAACATAGGCACTGTAATTGGCGAGCCAACTGGTGGTGCTCCTTCACACTATGGGGAACTACTACGATTTAGATTGCCTAAATCAAAGATACGTTTTTATGTTTCATGCACAACATTTGTTAGACCCAATCCTCACAACGTTTCTACAACTACCCTTAAACCCGATGTGTATATCCCGTATACTCGAAATAACATTGTTTTAGGAAAAGACCCTGCGATAGATTGGTTAAAAGCAGTAAAGTAACATAAGCCTTTATTATCCGACGCAATCAGATCTCTATTATTAGCGTACGTTTTGGGCATTTGGCTGGTGAGATCCCCTAAACACGCGCGCAACAATCCACATATTAAAAGGGTGTCGCAGGCGACAATACAAACGATTAAGGTTAGTGTCAATAACGCCGTCCCCATGACAGGTTCGACCAAATGTCCCGCTGCAAAAAGATGTACACAAATGATTTTTAGTTACAGAAATTAATAGAATAGATGCTTGTAAATTTATGAACCTGCAGGATATACCCCTGATAAGTATGAGGGATTTAAAAAGAGCTTGAAATAAATTTATTCAACATAGCAAGATGGTTCATTGACTATTAAAAGGGGAGATTACTATATTTAAGTTTAATGCTTTAATACCAGAAATATCTGTTTCAAATATAAATAAAAGCCTGAATTTTTACTTGAATATTCTCTTATTTAACTTAGAATACGAACGAAAAGAAAATAAGTTTGCCTTTGTATCATTAAATAATTCTCAAATTATGATTAAAGAGATAAATGGACGTTGGGAAACGGGAACTTTATCGTATCCTTTTGGAAGAGGAATTAACTTTCAAATAGAAATAGAAAATATTGATGAGTTATATCAAAACATAAAAAAACAGGACTATCCAATTAAGATAGAAATACAAGAGAATTGGTATAGAGTAAATAATAAATTAACAGGTCAAAAAGAATTTTTAGTTATGGACCCAGATGGTTATCTACTAAGATTTGCTAAAGATTTGGGAGAAAGAAAATAAGAACCCTTGTAAGTTATAAGATAGGATGGTAATTGAAAAGTGTCAGGGGCAGGTACATTGACCTAAAATATATAAGATGGTGAACTTTGTATATTAGGGGGGGAGCAGTATGCCAAGATGTGCTCGAATAAAAAGCCATACGCAGGTTTACCACATAATGCTAAGAGGTAATAATCGAGAAAAGATATGTGTCAAGGGACCTGTCCCCTTGACATTATCCCCTTGACATTAAGGTTATAGGAGGAAATAAAATGGATAAAAATGTGAAAGAAAGATTTGATAATGCAAGCAAAGAGTATGTGACTGATAGATATATTTGGAGATATAGAGCAGGTCAATTGGTAAGTAAATTAGTAAATCCAAATTTAAATGATATTATTTTAGATATGGGGTGTGGTACGGGTAAACAAATTGTTGAGCTTTCTAATGCTATAAAACTTGGCATAGGAATTGATATAAGCGAAGGAATGATTAAACAATCAATTGAAAATGCTAGTAACGAAAATAGAAAAAATGTTGAATTTTTTATTGGAACCTTTGATGAACCAGATGGAAACGTTGATTTGAAGAAAAAGCAAATTACAAAAATTATTTCAAATTATGCACTACATCACTTGAATTTACATGAAAAGAAGAATGCAATTGAAAAGATGGTTTACATAGGAGGACAAAGCTTACAAACTATTGTTATTGGTGATTTAATGTTTTTTGAAAATCCAGATAAATACGAAGATGAATATGATACAATTGGCTATGGGCCAGGAGGTGACCAACCATCAATGGTTGAAGAGTTGATTAAATGTTTTTCAGAATTAGATTATAGCATTGAAGTACATCGATTACATGCCCTTGTAGGTGTTTTAGTAGCTAATAAAAGATAGAAAAAAGCGGTTTCCGTGTATTGAATTTAGATCGCTGTACCCATAGATTGTTCACCAACTACTAAAAATAATAATCGAAACAAGAAAAGCCACTTATTGGAATTAATATCCAGAATGTGGCTCATTTTTACATGTATGTCGGCTATACCCGAGTTAGAGCTGATAAAAAAATTAATATATACGATAAACTCCTGCAAAGCGGCTTAGCCTTGCAGGAGTTTTGGATTTTAATGGTAAATAGGATAGAAATATGGGATATCGTCTTTAATGAGTCGAATAACCGTCCCCTGACTCGTTATTATTCTGTACAGGAAATTTATAGAAAATGGTTGGGTGAATATGAACGTTGAACCGGTTAGGAAAGCCCCTTGGATAATATTATTCTTGGGAATAGTATGTATATCAGTATCTGCAATTTTCGTAAAAGAAGCTCATGTCAATGGAATCTCTTCAGCTTTTTATAGAATATTTTTTGCCATACTATTTATACTGCCTTTTTATATTAGAACAAAGAATAAAAATATGAGTTATAAAGGAATTTGTATTTGTTTATTAGGCGGAATGTTTTTTGCTTTTGAACTGGTCTTTTGGAACATAGCAGTTATAATTTCTAATGCTACATTTCCTACATTGATTGTAAATCTTTCCTCTATATGGGTGGGTATAGGGGCTATGATCTTATTCAAGGAAAAACTAAATCATTTCCACTGGATCGGCAATGGTATAGCCATGTTTGGAATAGCCGTGTTAATTGGAATTAGTAATATTGTTGAAATGAAAGTCGACAGAGGTTTTATATTTTCCATTATTGCAAGTATATTTTTAGCTTTGTATGTTTTATCAGTGAAACAAGTACGACTTAAAAATAGTACTCTGCAGGTTGTATTTTTTACTTTTTTAGGTTCTGTCGTAACATTATTCATTTGCTGTATTATTACAAAAAGTGAATTGTATGGATTTTCGTCTATATCCTGGGTTTACCTATTATGTCTAGGTTTAATTACCCAAGTTGGAGGATACTTTTTTATTAATTTTTCTCTTGGCTATATCGACTCGTCAAAAGTTTCGATATTCACACTGGTTCAACCAATACTTACAGCAATATTTGCCGTGATAATTTTAAATGAATCATTTGCCATGCACCATATAATTGGGGGATTTCTTGTATTAATAGGACTCTTTATAGCAATTGCTATTAAAAGATGCCCATTTGCGCCAAAGAGTATCTTGTAAGATGACAGAAAAGAACGTCCCTTCTGTCATCTTACATCAAGTTACCAGCTTTTGCACGTATCTCGGCTTCCACCCTAGAGGATGTCGTTGGTAATGACTCTAATCAAATTATTATATAAAAACCTAAACCCAGAACAAAAAAATTATTTATCCGTCTTATGTTCTTCAATAAAATGTGGTCTTGTTTTTACCCTATCAAGAAATCTTGTCTCATCTTCAATTACCCCAGTATCTGGTGCATACATTTTAGCTACCCAAGCTTCATAAGCCTCTCGATTCTGAAAAGACATTTCGGTTATTACATCAAAATCTTCTTCTGTACCCCCAATAATATAGTTTCTTTTATATCCATCCGGAACAGGAGCAATACTTACAATTAAAGGTACGTGATTATTCTCGTAATAGTCAATAAATTCTTTTGTATTCAACCCTTCTTTTTTCGTAAGAAAAGACATCACTTTAAACATTTTTAGTTCCTCCCTAATTTTAATTTCAATCGATTCACTATTATTGTCTCGATTTGCTATACTCAATATAGAATAAAAAAGATACAAAATAAACGAAATTAACAATCTTGTACGTTACCACCACCGCATTCAATTTGGTCTGCTGGTTGAACAATCACAGCGCTTCGGACTGCTACGTAGAAGCCAACAACAGCTGTCACTAGGTGCAAAGTAAAGTTTAAAACGTAGTAATATCAACGATTTGATATAGATATGCACTTCTAAAAATATTGAAAAAATGTAATAATAAAAACTCTTCAAAATGGCTATTTTGCTGGCTTTTTAATGTTACTTTGCACTTCATGACACGTTTGCTGGTATTGGGTCTATTAGCAAAATATTTTATTAATATTTATAGAGTGGCACTAAGGTATTTCTTTTACGTCTTATGATATAACTCCTGCAAAGTGGCTTAGCCTTGCAGGGGTTTTGTATTTTAATGGTAAATAGGATAGAAATATGGGACACCGTTTTTCGAAGATAAATTTATGATCATATATTTATGACATAAGACAAAAAGAGGATAGTGACTCAGAAGAACTGTCCCCTTGAGTTTTCCATGATTAAGTATTATGCGGAGGGCGTATGAGTGATTTACGAGAAACTCTTAAAAAAGCAATAAGCGATCCTAGTATGAGACCACAATTTTATGAGCAGTTGATTAAATCAGATGTGTTTGTTATCACTGATGGACGAGAAATGCCGATTGAAAAGGGAGTATTACAGCCTGGAGCGACAGTGGGCATCAAAACATTAAAAAATCCTGATGATAATCCGGTAATTCCAGTTTATTCGAGCCTTGAACAATTGCAAAAGTCCATTCAAGAAAAGGTTATTTATTTGCAACTACCGTGTAAAGAGTTGTTTTCAATTATTAAGGGTAGTTATGTAGTTTTAGATCCCAATACAGAATATATGAAAGAGTTTCCTCCTGAGGAGATTGAAGCGATTGTGAACGGTACGATTTTTGTAACAGGTAGGCAAATGGTAGCCAACAAGAAAACACAAGTCATGATTGGGCAACCAGCAGTCTATCCGCAAGAAATAGTGGATAGACTAACCTCTTATTTTAAGAGAGATACAAGAGTAAAAAAAGCTTATCTGGCTCAGTTTTACAATCCGGAAAGTGATGATCGTGCTCACCCCCTGATCGTAATTGAATGCGCTGAAGAAGCTTATTCAGACATTAGTGGTAAAGCAGGGATGGTAGTGAATGCAATTGTGGCACCAGGCGAATATGTTGATATGATCAGAGCAGACTCGTCAAATATAGCACTAAGCGTAACCAAAGACTTTCAGCCATTCTACAAGAAAAAATGGTTGGGTATTTTTTGAATAAGGAGCGGATGATAATATGATTGTTCAACCGTCTATAAATAATTATGAAACGCTGATTAATATTTGGGAAAACTCGGTTCGGGCAACGCATGACTTCCTCAAGGAAGAAGACCTTCAATTTTATAAGCCATTAATCTTGAACGAATATTTCTACCAGGTGAATTTATTTTGTCACAAAGATAGTAACCTTGAGATTACTGGATTTATGGGCATAGCGGATAATAACCTTGAAATGCTGTTTATTAATCCTGTATCGCGGGGCAAGGGGATAGGCAAAGAATTGCTTATTTATGCGATAGAGCAACAAAAAGTGAAACGGGTAGATGTTAATGAGCAGAATGCTCAGGCTATTGGCTTTTATAAGCATATGGGATTTCATGTCGTAAATCGTTCTGAATTTGATGGGGCAGGGAAACCTTATCCTATCTTGCACATGGAATTAAAATGTTATTAGGCTAAATTTTAAATGGTAAATATGTACTTATAAGCTAAACGTTCTATAATGTCAAGGGGACAGGTACATTGGCACAAAATAATAAGATGGTAAGACATTGGAACTAAACCGCGAAATGGTAAGAAAGGTGCAAGTGTCAAGGGACCTGTCCCCTTGACATGCAAAACTCCTGCAAAGCACCTAGCCTTGCAGGAGTTTTGTATTTTAATTGTAACTAGGATAGCAATATGGGATTTGCTTTTTAAAGATAGGTACTCAAAAGAACCGTCCCATCTGTCATTTATTTTGCATCAATTTAATAAAGTGGCTGGCCCAAATCCTGGATGAGTCCGGCCTGTATCGGCTGCCATCCCAGCTGATACCGTGTCTTTTGACTTGAAGAAGGAATATCCATCATGGCAAAATGTGAGAACCAGCCAAAATGATGGTTTGCTTCCTCGGGGGTTTTACTGACGATGGGAACGTTTAATCGATGACCGATTACTTCAGCAATCTCTCTAAGAGGTACTCCCTCTTCATCTACCCCATGATACCGAGCTCCTGCCACCCCTTTTTCAAAAGCAAGTCTAAATAAGCGGGCTGCGTCAAGCCGATGCACAGCCGGCCAGCGGTTAAGCCCTTCACCAACAAAGGCAGAAACCCCTTGATTCCGTGCAATGTCAATGAGCAGGGAAACAAAACCATACCTGCCATCTCCATGAACGGAAGGAGCAAGGCGTACTACCGATACATGTACGCCACGCTCTGCTGCTAAATCTGCGGCTTCTTCCGAAGCAGTACGAGGGTGGGCAGCAGCCCCGGAAGCCGTTAAGGTATCTTCCGTCCCAAGTTGACCAGGGGGAAGAAGCGCAACGCCAGAGGTAACAACCAAGGGACGGTCGGTACCCATGAGGGTAGAACTGAGGGTCTCAATGACACGTCTATCTGTCTCACAATTTTCCTGAAATTTAGAGAAATCATGGTTAAAAGCTAGGTGAATCACACCATCTGACATAGCCGCTCCCCTGCGCAAACTATCTAAGTCTTCAATATCTCCCCGATGAACTTGCGCACCCATTTCAATAAGGGACTTAACCCCGACTTCTGAGCGAGCAAGACCAAGCACCTCATAGCCGGCATTCATTAATTCCTTTACAACAGCGGAACCGATAAAACCTGTAGCTCCTGTTACAAATACACGCATTATACTGCACCTCTTTTCTTTTAGCTTAATTTTCTTCCCAGAGCTTCTGCTTCTTCTAACATCTTAGTCTGCCATATAATATCATCTTTTTCACGTAAGTGGCCGGCAATTATGTTGCCAGCATTCTCCATCTTGTAGAAATCAAGCAGATAATTCAAATAGTCCGTCACGTTGCTAAATTGCGCAGCAGGCGCACCGCTGCAGGTAACGGTTATGTACTTTTTCCCCGGTAAGTGATTTGTAGTAAGATCAGGATTTAAAAATGCACGCATTCTATCCAGAAAGTTTTTAGTTTCTCCGCTTACATGCAGCATATATATCGGTGTTCCTACAATAAGGCAGTCGGCTTTTGCTATTTCGGGTAAAAGAGTGGTTAACTTGTCATCAATAGAACAAAAATCAACCTTTTGCCGCTGACATGCATCGCAGGCAATACATCCTTTATTATTCATTTCAGACAAATGATACATATCAACCTCATGACCGCGTTCTTTTGCGCCTTTACAAATAGCCTTTACTAGTTTTTCCGTATTTCCATCTCTTCTTGGACTCCCTACAAATGCCATGACTTTCATTTTCGTTCCTCCTATTATCCTAGTAATCATGTTATTATATTTTAAATTCTTCCCTATTCCATGCCGTTAATTTTTATTAATAATTAAACATTCATTCATTTAAGAATAGAAGAAGAAAAAATTTAAGCTTTTATAGAATCCCAGCTCATTTGAATAATTTCCTCAATATTTTGTCCCGTAAATGCAAATTCTCCGTTAAGATGCTTTTTAGCAATTTTCATTAATGGGCTAAAAGCATATATAAATATTAACTCAATATTGATGTCTTTAAAAACACCATTTTCCTTACCCTTTTCAAAAAATTCGATCAGAGGCTTAGCGATGATTTGCGCTTCTTCTTCACAAAGTCTTTGAATAAGAGGTGAGTTGATATACTGCTCAAAAAAGAGAAAATAGTCTTTATGGTTTACACAGAAACTAATGTAATTTTTTAATAGCTGTTTAAACTCCGCTTCTGTTGGCAATGATGTGTTAACGCCATATAAAAGTTTCTGTTGCATCTCTTTTTTGACTTCCAGATAGAGCTTTTTTATCATATCTTCTTTATTTTCAAAATAGACATAAATCGTTCCCGCAGAAACTCCTGCCTTCTTAGCAATCTTAGACATAGACGTTTCTGCTAAACCAACCTCATTGATAAGCTGTATTGCCGATATAATAATTTTTTCTTTTTTAGTACTATCTTTATATCTCATAATTCAATATTAAATGATCATTCATTTATTGTCAATATTAACTAACAACCTCTCTAATGTTCATTTATTCCTTCCTTATTTATACTCTCTCCACCATGGACGGCTAGGATAGCAGTTATCCCTAATGGTCATGATTTCGCCAATCCTTGGCAAAGCCACCGGTACATCTTTTTTTTGTGCTTCCGTAATTAATCTTTCTACCTGATGGGTCCAGTTGGGATTAGACTGGTTGAACATTCCCCAATGAATGGGTATCATAAGTTGTCCCATAAGATCGATCTGTGTCTGCACCGTCTGCTCCGGAACCATATGAATATCCCTAAACAAGACGGCTTGCCCGCATTCTAAAAAAGTAATGTCAAAAGGCCCATATTGTTCGCCAATTAATTTGAAGTGGGATCCATAACCACCATCACCGCTAAAAAATATATTTATCTTTTTACCTGTAATCACCCAGGAACACCACAGGGTTTTATTCCGATCTTTTAACCCCCTGCCGGAAAAGTGTTTACTAGGTGTGCAAGAAATAGTCAGGTCTGAAATATTCAATGATTCCCCATAAGTACATTCAGTTATTTTATTTTCATCAACTCCCCATTTTTTGAGGCGTTCGCCAAGGCCGCTCGGTACGCAATAATGATTTACTTTATTTTTAAGTGCCATAATCGTTTTATAGTCCATATGATCATAATGATCGTGGGATAATAGCAGAATATCAATCTGGGGCATATTCTTAAGAGATATCGGCAGTTCAGAAGTAAATCGTTTTCCGGTGAATGGCGTAAAGAGCCAAAAAAGTTCGGATAACACCGGATCACAAAGAATAATCTTGCCTTCCACTTGCATAAGAACGGTAGAATGACCAAACCAAACGGCTTTATATTCACCCTGCAAAAAATCAGTTAAATCCGTTGTAATCACGGGTATCTGCCGTCGCGGACGTCTGTCATTATTTTCTTCAAAATTCATTTTTATGCGTTTACATAGAAAATGTAAAGTACGAATATATCTCATAAAGTCTCTTCCTTGCCATATGCTTTTATTTAGTTTATCCCAGTTTCATCCCAAAATCCACCCATAACGTATTATAAATCATATTCTTAATATGATTCACATTATTTTATTATTAAATCTATGCTGGCCTTTTTCCTTTCTTAAAATATGGTTCTAATAATTCGCCGTTACCAATGATACGGAGTCCCCCGATTAATCTTAAACGGCATTGGATTAATTAATAATTCGCGTAAACGATGAATATGCAGATGTAAAGATAAAATGGGTGGATTTGGACTGGTTCAGACCGCCATGCCGAACCCCTGTCCATGCAATGAGAATAGAGGAATAGATAGTATTTAGAGCTGATCAAAAACTAATATATAACGATCAACTCCTGCAAAGCAGCCTAGCCTTGCAGGAGTTTTGTATTTTAATGGTAAATAGGATAGAAATATGGAATACTGTTTTTCGAAGAGCTTATGAACATATATTTATGACATGAGATAAAAAGAGGGAGTGACTCAAAAGAACCGTCCCTTTGAGTTTTTATGCGTATACCTTTTATTATACATTATAGCAATACCCCTATTCGTAGTTCTATTTTCCTACAAATGGGGGTATTTGTCATTGTCCGTTAAAGCTGGTTCAGTTCATAGCTCAAGGTAGGGGATTTTTTTTTATTCTATTAATTTAAGCGACTATGGTTTTTCGTACTTATTAAGAATATACCATCCATTTTCATCTACCCTAACAGTAAAAGTTATGTGTGCGTTTCCTGCACCGGTTATAATCTCACCATTTGCGTCTGCTATCACTAATGAATAAATCATATCAACGTATATTAAATTATTCTCTTTGTCCTTAGTTTGATAAATTTCTCTAAGTTCAAAATTAATTTTTAATGGCTGTGCACGTTTATTAGCCTTTTCTTTATAACTTGTATGATTTATATATTTAAAAACATCTTCCGTCATATGTTTAGAAAATTTAGTATACCCATTGTCAGTCACATAAGCTTCTTTGACTACATCATATATGTCGACATATTTCGTATATTCTCCATAGTTAATATTTTGTGTATCTGTACCTCTAGCTTCTCTGTAGTTATCCCTAATAATTAAAAATAATAGCCCGAATACACATAAAACTAAAACAATTACAATTGATGCAATTGTTTTTAAAAATTTTTTTCTGTTCACCTTTGAAACAACTTCCTTCCATTGCCAATGTAGTAAGAAAAATGAGGTTGATTTTTAAAATTCAACCCCAGATACTCATATATTAGTAGGCGTTATAAGGACAAAGAAACCTAAGTTCATCACCAGAATCAGGATATATCAAAGATAGTTTTTTATCAATATAAGAATTGCTGTGTGCGGTATAATATAAACTCCCATCTTCATCTATCTTTGTAATTATTGCTGAATGGTGCCATCCACCAAGGTCAGGGTGATAGAGCTGAACTACATCTCCAAGATTAGCATCAAGACTGCTATATGATATACGTGCGTAACCTTGATTCACCATGTAGTTTGCGAATTCCGATACCCATGTCCAAGAATGTGTTACTGCATACCCATCGCAAAACCAATCTTCTTTTGCCGGAATTCCGGCATATGTCCAGCATTGCGATACGAAATTTGTGCAGTCATGACCATCATAATAGGGATATTGCGGATTTCGATTGAGATAATATTTACGTGCATAGTATACAGCATCGTTTCGACAAAAAGCAAATGTTGCAGGTTGAGGATCAAACGAATGTCTAGCATGAAACAAATCACGTTTAGCTTCTTCCTTGCCCTGCTCCCAGGATTTCTTTGCATCATCCCAAGTGACCAATCTATCCCCACCAATCAAATTTTTTTATTTTCTTATGCTAGTCAGCTTTTACATCACTAAACTTATCAGCTTTCTGCCGTAGGACCATGGAAAATTCGCCCATACCTGCATTATCGGAGTATCTCTCATTATAATCAATTATAAAGGCATTTGGAAAATGGATTGTCCGAAAAACATGACTAGCGGAAACTACTGTAACCGTTACGTCGCGATAGGCGTCTGCGTCTTTCGCTTCAACTAACGACCATTTAAATAATTTCGTGCTTTCTTTATCTGATATTCCTTGCATGTTGTTATGAGTGAGTTTTCCAGTTACAAATAATGTAGCTGCAACATGAGTTGACTTAGCCATTGAGGTATTAGGCGTACTTACGTCAACGTATGCAGAACTAATGATGTCATCACCCAAGCTAATTTCTGTATTTTTGCCTTTAACTGATAATGTAAATCCCATTCAAAACACTCCTTAAATTTTTTACATTTTCTAATTCATCCATCGTTATACAACATGGGAGAAGTAAAGGGACGCTCTTTATGCTTCTCTCGTACTCATAGTTTAAACCAATACTTTGATTCCCGTTACTCTAGCAATCGAAGTTGTTCTATTCCTTTGATTCATCTGATCGTTTAGAACTTTGGGACGGCTTCTATACCCTTTACTTATGATAGTACTCCCCTTATAATAAAGCATTTTGTAATTCAGTACCTCTATAAAAAGGTATAGATTACCAGGAAAATCAAAAAATGGTTAAAATTCTGAAGTGTGGCGAAGATATATCCATCAAAATCCAATGAAAGCAGGAATATACAGGTCAGCTTCTTATTCGAGAGGCTGACCTTTTCATTATTGTGTAGCAAAGACTAAGAATTGAAAATTAATATGTTCCAGCAAAGCTACAGTGGGTGGATTTACAAGGTTACGGCTCACTGTGTCGAACCCCTATCCATGCAATGGGCAGAGACAATAGACAATAGTTAGATCTGATCAAAAAATCCAATATAACGACAAACTCCTGTAAAGCAGCCTAGCCCTGAGGAATTTTGCATTTTAATGGTAAATAGGATAGAAATATGGGAGACTGTTTTCGAAGAAAAGCTCATGCTTATATATGACATGAGGCAAAAAGATAGGAGCAACTCAAAAGAACCGTCCCTTGTGAGCTTTCAGCAGCTCGGCAAAAAACAGAGAGATGATGTGCTGCGCAGGTTAAAAGAACGAGAAGGAGTTACGATGCGTCAGCTATGCAGAATTACTGGCATATCTAAAAGCGTGATTGATAGAGCTTAATGGGACGGTGTCCCCGTGTCCCCGTGCGAACCCTTGTAATAATATTATGGCCTAAAACAAGATTTTCGACCTGCAAAATTTTGGTGTATTTGGTAGGAGTTCTTTTTCATAGTGGTAGAACAAATATGTTTGAAATCACCAAAAAGTAGTATTCAAATAATTTTTTAGTAGTTGGCAGGGATTTTATATTTTGTGGTAAATATTTCAAGTAAATACTTTGCGACTTTTGAAGTTAGCAGAAAACCACTTGGTACAGGGTAGAGTTAAGAGGATTTACATAAAAAATAGAGATGCTTTCGCATGGCCTACTGTTCCTTTTTGCTCCTAATCAATGCCAATGATTTGACGTGGAACGTTGGTTTGATTACTAAGATAAATAACGGTATTTATTAATATGAGGAGGTTTTGTCGGTGACAAATATACAGAAGCCTTGGATCAAACTCAAGGAGACCATTGATCATGATGATTATGATTTGATCAAGAAGCTTCAAGATCAATGTATCTATGAAGATAAAACGGCCCTAAAACTCGAGCTTGATTATAAAAACGGAGTCACTTCTGAAAATGATAAGATCTCCGGTATTAAAAACGTAAATGAATTTATGTATTTTGAGGGACAACAGATTATTGGCTATATTGGGATTTGTAGCTTTGGAGGCACTGGGTCACCGATAGAAGTAAATGGCATGGTGCAGCCTGACTACAGGCGACAAGGTGTTTTTAAGACACTAATTGAACTGGTCATAGCAGAGTGGAAGAAAAGAAATTCAGGTAGTATGCTTCTATTGAGTGACCGAAAATCAAACTCTGGACAGAAATTTATCAAGAGAACTGGTGCACAGTACAAACACTCAGAATATGAGATGTATCTCAAAGAAGATAACTTAGAACCACTTCAAAGACAATTGTGTGGAATTACTTTTAGGAAAGCCACCAATGCCGATGCCGGCGAGATTGCCCGACAAAATACGATTTATTTTAGCGACGAATTTCGGGATTTTAAAAATACTTCGAATGCTAATGAACCCGGTATCGTTTCAGCAGAAGCAGAAACGATCATACCAAATGAAGACATAGTACTACCTGAAGAGGAAGAAAAGAGGGGGATGACGATGTATCTTGTAGAGAAAGATCAACAGATCATTGGAAAAGTCCATATTCAATTAACCTCTAGAATTGGTGGAATCTATGGCTTAGGCGTATTACCTGAGCATCGTGGGAAGGGGATTGGACGAGCAATTCTAATGATGGCTATAGAAAAGTTAAAAGAAATGAATGCAAGTGAAGTTATGCTTCAAGTGGCTACTGAAAACGCTAATGCCCTCAATCTTTATAAGTCCTGCGGCTTCGTGGAGACATCGATAATGGATTATTATGAAATTAAAGCATGAGATGACATTCTGATAACGAGTCAGGTGACGGTTATTCGACTCAAAATGTTATTGAAAAATTCGTCGTTATAGGTGATACGCAGACCCCCGATTAATCTTAAGCTGCACTGTAATGAGACCGTCCCAGGGAAGATTTTTCTATTGCCAAAAATGAATAACCCTTCAACTACATATTACAGGGACGGTGGTAGTGTCTGCCGTATGATAAGAAGGTTAGTCTATACGATAATTAGGGTAACTGGAGCAAATAAAGGGATTTAGTTAATAAGACACAACACCGTCCCCGCGTCTTGTTTGCAGTTCTGTACTTGGATAGGTGCGTTATTCATCGCAGCATTTGTTGCGGCGGTAGTTAGTGAGTTTGTGTGTAGTAGTTGGGCAAAGCAAGAGCCTTCAGAGCTGCAAGAGAAATAAGAAGTTCAAGAGTAAAGTTATGCTCAGGAAGAAGCAAAGGGACGGTTACTTTACTTCTTTAGGTAAAAGGCTAAGTTCTTTGTCCGATTGACAAAAGGCAAAAGCTTTGAGGTTGAGGGTTCAGTTACAGAACGAGAAGGAGTTACGATACGTCAGCTAGCCAGAATTACGGGCATATCTAAAAGCGTGATTGATAGAGCTTAATGGGACGGTGTCCCTGTCCCCATGTCCCATATTGTTTTTTCAACTGTTTTAAAGTATAATTTCTCTATATAAACAGGGAATTTTTCAATATTCCTATATAAAACAATCCCTACCTGACATCCAGATAGAGATTGTTTTATATATTAGTCTGTATATGCGACAGCACTTATTTCAATTAATTGTGCCGGAAAAGCAAAATACGGCACTCCTACAAGAGTTCCCGCTGGACGGTGCTTTCCTAAGTATCCCTTGAACAGCCTAATGACGGAATCCGAATGCTCCCCAGCATCTGCCAGATAAATTTCCACATAAGCGAGGTTGGATTTCGTGACACCAAACTCCGCTAACACATGGTCAAGATTTTTAAGTGTCTGGCGAGTTTGCGTTTCAATGTCACCTTCGCCAATAAATGCGCCCTCCGAATCATGGGAAAATTGCCCAGAAATATAAATCGTGCCATTCACGCTGTAGGCTTGGGAAATGCCATGATCCCAAAGATTATGATTATAAGTTTTAATATTAGCCATTTTCTCTCTCCTTTACTTTAAAGTAAATTTAGTATAACAAGACAGCAAATAAAAATACAGTACGCACTTTATTGATATGTACTATCAGAAAGGATAGTGTCAATTATGGGAATGGCTGCATATAAGGGTCAGGTAAAAAATATCCAGGATACACCTTTTGGATACACCTTGTCAGTGATTGGCGGTAAATGGAAAATGGTTATCATATACCTTTTGGCAGAAAACCAGCCAGTCCGCTTTAATGACCTAAAAAGACAAATTGGCTCGATTACCTTTAAGATATTGAGTTCACAATTGAAAGAACTGGAATCAGATGGTTTGATAGAACGAAAAGAGTATCCTCAAATTCCTCCTAAAGTTGAGTACCGTTTGACAGCTAAAGCAGAAACGCTCTTGCCTGTTTTGGAAGGATTATGCGAATGGGGAGCAAGGAATCAAAATAAATAGGCTGCCCTGTCAGGCGGATTTATGTACTCCGAGCCAAGTTGACCCGAAGTACTGCTATCCGCGCAAAAACGCCGCCCATAGTCCCACTAAGGCGGCGTTTTTGCGTGGATAGCTCTATTTTCGGTTTTATTTTATGTTGTACATAGTATAGAAAGTAAGTAATGGCGTACAGCAAAATACTTGTACCATACGAAAAATCTTTAACTAAATGTCTGAT
The DNA here is from genome assembly GCF_030269905.1 of Pelosinus sp. IPA-1. Classification (NCBI taxonomy): domain Bacteria; kingdom Bacillati; phylum Bacillota; class Negativicutes; order Selenomonadales; family Sporomusaceae; genus Pelosinus; species Pelosinus sp. IPA-1. The sequence goes on from NZ_BSVC01000002.1 coordinate 302,576, forward strand.
AATGTATATTCCGTTTTTTCATCGCAAACCAGATAATCATGCAGTTTTTTATCAGCGGTAGCCTGGCGCGGAATGCTTGTCAGAGGCTGTCTTTCTCCCATGCAATATACGTCGTTGCAGGATGTATGATTCTTGCTAGGAACTGGTTTGATGATTTAATATTAGCTGGTTTTGAGAAAAATGACTGCGATAGTGTGATAATAGCTCTAAAACGTTGGGAGTCGATCACGGAATTAGAAAGAGGGAAAACAGCCGATAACCCAATTCCATTACCAACAATACGCACGTATATGGTTGGTTGTATTCAACCTCTAGAGGATATTGTAAAAAAATATCCAATTTAAAATTTATATTTATTAGAGGCGTCCTTAGGGGCGCTTTTTCTTATATGTAAATTTTGCAGGATAATATTACCTTTTGCCGGAGTGTGTATAAAAATGGCAGGAGGGTAATAAAAGGGACAAGGGGACGGAGGTAGTGTCTGCTAATAAGGGGAATTGTTGAAAGAAATTGCAGGACAGAACCACCGTCCCCGCGTCTCAGAATAAAAGAAATCCGACTGGGAAAGATATGGATAGAATAGAATGGAGGCTTATACCTATGGTCACAAATGAACAACTTCTTCAAACATCGAAATACTTAAATAATATAATCCTTAGCAAATGGTTATCGGATCAGTTTCTTTCCCCATTATGGATTGGGTTTGTGCTTGCCGTTCTTTTTAGCTACGCTATATTTTTCTATTTTGCCGACAAGAAACGGATTGTAGAGTTATTGCTTTTTGGCTCATTAGTGGCAGTAGCGTTTTCGGTATACTCTTCAGTTGGTCAATTATTTGGTTTTTGGGCAACATTGTTCAGGTTAGTTCCTCTACAACAAAATTTTTTCATGAGTGACCTTACAATACTACCTTTATCTGCCATGCTTCTTTACCAGTATTCGAATTCTTGGAAGTCATTCGTTGTGGCAACTGTAATTTGGGCTGGGCTGTTTGCTTTTGGATTCAATTCAATACTGGTCAGATTAAATGCTTTTATCTACCTAACCCCATTTGGCCCATATATTGATTTTGTGTTCTTAATAATTATTGGAACAATTGCAAGAGGACTTTTAATAACTCTTTTGAGTTTGCAATTTAAACAAGGAAACATGGCTTCAAAAACTTCCCTATCAAGCCTTATAGCCGAACCTGTCTTAAAACCTACTAATGACAGCGATAATGATAACGCCCCCTAGCCCCGCACAGCCGTGCAACAGTATGCATAGAGCAGTTACGTGATACTCCCTTAAGATCGCAGAGATCGGTGTATTGCCTAAATATCGAGGATCAGGGCTGATTTTCGGACTTCTGCACAGCTGTTTTTGCCTTGCTAGAGACCGGTATAGCCAGTGTGAGAGCGGGTGGATTATGGATGATAATTTCCCTTCAAGAAGTCTTATCAGCCATTTTGACGGTACGGAGTACAAGCATTATAAGGCGTTGGAGTTTGGGGTATGAACCCGCGGGTCCATCTTGATAAGGGCGGAATGCAGGGTGACGGATCGCGGTGCCGAACTCCTGTCTATGCAGTGATCATAGAGAATAGACAAAAGTTAGAGCTGATCAAAAAATCAATATAACGACAAACTCCTGCAAAGCAGCCTAGCCTTGCAGGAGTTTTGTATTTTTAATGGTAAATAGGATAGAAATATGGGAGAATGTTTTATTAGGTATTGGTAGAAATATAGTCAAAAGACTTTAGTGATTCGTAGAACCGTCCCTTGACTCTTACAATCCCATTATTACATTGTAACCACTAATATCGTTCTATCGTTTTCGCACAGTCTGACGTCCCCTCTGTCACTTTATTGAACATTGGATGACTGTGATTTCTACAAAGGGAAAGCATCATTTAACTTCTTTCTTAAACATAGCGTGTTTTGTAAAGTTGAAGACTTCTTCTGACCAGACTAGTGACCAGTCCTTAAACGGGAGAAGCAACTCAATGAGTGCCTTACCTCGTTGAGTCAACTGGTAACCTTCAAGCGTACGTTCTACAATGTCAGCTTCCCTCAGATCCTTAATACGGTCGTTCAGTATAGAAGGTGAGATCGACTCGCACCGTTCCTGGAGCTCTCTGAAGGTTGATGGGCCATTTTGCAAATTCCAGATGACACCCATAGCCCAACTCCTACCCAAAAGATCAAAAAGAGCCATAATTGGAGACCCCGATTGTGATCCTCTAACCGGTTTACCTGGACGTGGAATTGACATATTGACTCCTCCTTAATGTATAAACAGTAATATATATTATACAGCTTTTCTCAATATAAGGTAAGATATCTAAAACCCTCCCTCGTAATAGAAGAGGGGGGGTTTTAGATATCTTACTTAGTCGCGAATTTTTCAGCTAACGTCTGACCGCCGACACCAATACTGTCATACTCAAACTCATCAATAAAGACAGTATAAGAGCTTGCAGGAATATTGGTAACCTCAGTTGCTGCAGAAGTTAATTTCTCAATCAACTCCTTTTTCTTTTCAGCCGAAGTTTTTCCCATTTTCACTGTAATTACTGGCATAATCGCACCTCCTATATATTTATTGTAGCATGCTACGATAAGTATAGCATGCTTCTTTTTTAGTAGCAATATTTTTTCGAATTTTTTTTTTGGAGCTGCCCGAAGAAGAGTAGACTCAAAGGATTGTTTTTTTGTATCTTTGAGATTCAAATGATAGAATAGTTTAAAGAGAAATAGGTTGTAACGAGTGCGAAAAGGGAATAAAGGTATTGGAGGTTATTATTCGGACAAGGGAAAATAATACGGAAGAGTTGACCTTTTAAAATAAGCATACTTTTAGGTCATATCTTAGACTAGCTTTGCAGGAGTTTTGTATTTTAATGGTAAATAGGATAGAAATATGGGATACCGTTTTCAAGGAAAAGCTTATGCTAATATATTGACGATGTGAGGCGAGAAGAGGGGAGTGGATCAAAAGAACCGTCCCCTTGAGTTCTGATCGTAAATTTATGGGATGAGACAAAAAGAGGGAATGAATCAGAGGAGCCGTCCCTTTGAGTTTTTAGGAAGGTGCAAGTGTCAAGGGACCTGTCCTCTTGATACTACTCGACCTGACTCTTTCGAAAGCGCGATGTGCTGATTAAGGGCGAATTGCTTCTGCAACTGCCTTAAAGGAGAAAAGCAATCTTGTATAGCAGGAGATAGGCGGACAGCTTTCACACAAGCAAGTAGGAAGCGAAGCGGCACGGGAATATCTGATTATTGGCCCATACTAGACAGTTATTATTCCTTTTGTGCCATCTACACGTACTATTTGTCCATCTTTTAATATAGTTGTGATGCTCGGTATATCTACCACGCAGGGTAGGCCATATTCCCGCGAGACAATTGCAGCATGGGAACCTGCACTTCCGATTTCAGTGACCACCGCGGATGCTAACCTAAAAAGTGGCGTCCAAACTGGAGCAGTATAGGGTGACACAAGAATATCTCCCTTTTTTAATTTATGGAATTCAGATGGTCCTCTTACTATGCAGACTGGACCTTCATACATTCCACGACTTGCAGAAATTCCCTTAAATTCGTTTGGATTATCAATGTTTTTAGCTTGCTTTTCTTTTTTATTAAATACAGGAAACGATCCGGTAGATATCATCCAGTGAATACCCTTTTCATGGGCAGCATAGACCTTTTTATAAGCACTTTGCCTTTTGGCAATCTTTCCTTTAAGATCTAATTGTCCCGCTGCGACAGGCCCTAATTCTTCCAAGAAAAGAAAGAATATATCACTTGCTTCGCATAGGACACCTTTTTCTTCGAGCATAGTTCCAAGTTTTAAACTTAATCTGCGCACACAAGATGTGAGTTTTTCTATATAAAACAAACCTTCTTCTCGAATGATCACTCCTTCTCTGGCTAGATCAAGTATTGTAAGGAAGTTGTCATATTGTTTTTTATTTAGCACTTTTTTGATTTCATCCTTTGCCTCTTCAAGGGCAATTTCTTGCTTTTTAAAGCTTGCCTCAGAATTGAACAGCTCGTTGTCACTCACTAATGAATCAATGAGGTTATAAATGACTTCCGGCTTTTCTCGCCATGTATAGGCTGATAGGGTAGGAGCCATACTTGCCGAAGGTCTATCGCCGTATTCTGCTAAAAATGCATCAAATTCATTTTTAAATTCAGAGCTGTCTTTTCCATACAAAGCTGCTGCATGTGCAACTTTTACCAATGATTTATTCTGCAGAGCCGTTCTGAAGGGCAATGCTTTAAGGAGATTTTCTTTCACCTCTTCTTTCCGTTTTTTTCCTACCGCTTTTTTGATTAAATAGTCAAACTTTAAGTCGATAACGATATTAGGTACGAAATCAGATATCCTTTTCTGAAAAAGAACTCCCATTTCGGCTACTGCCTGATCAATCAACTTTGCTAGTTTTACTGCATCCGTTGTATTCTCTCCTTCTTCATTCATTCTTTTAATCCACAAATCTATTTCGTTAGACAAGGATTGCCAAAAAAGTCGAATGTCCATGGTGTATTCTCTAATGAGTAATTTTGGTATTTTCCATAGCATAGCAGGGGAGAATTCCGCTTGTTTAAGATCAATAGCAACACAGCCACTCTCTCTTTCGATAGGTCTCATCGGACTCTTAGGCAGACTAAAGCCCACCTCGTTGTACAAATAACTATCAAAGCCTTGATAACAGGAACAAATGTAAGCGAAATCCAACGGTGTCGGAGGTTCCGAACAATGTTCCATAGCGCTTTGCAAGCCCCAAGGAGCTTTTTTACCCTGGAAAATGATTTGATCATCAGGGCCTAAAATATCCGTATCTTCAGGGGCGGATAACTCAGTGGTGATTGGTCTGGCTTGCAGCATATAGATTTTCCCTTGTGAAAGAGCCCACTCTGTGTCCATCGGGCATCCGTAATGCTGTTCGACCGCTTTAGCAAGGTCTGTCAATTGCTGAAAATCACGGTTGCCAAGGCAGAATTCTTGCCGCTTTTTCATTGGAACTTCTTCTAGCACCGTGCCGTTTTTGCGTAGCAAAATTCTTATTCCTTTGGAACCTAAAATTTGTTCTTTGACGCTTCCGGATTTTGATAAGATGAAAGTATCTGGCGTTATTTGTCCGCTTACAATCGATTCTCCCAGACCGTACCCAGCGCTAATAAGCACTTCATCCCGTCGGCCATTGACCGGATTTGCCGTGAACATGACCCCAGCAGTCTCAGCATCGATCATTAATTGGACAACAACAGCCAAGTCTACCTTGAGATGTTCAAATCCCATACTAATGCGATAGGATATGGCCTGCGACGACCAGAGACTGGCCCAGCACTTTTTTATATTTCTAAGGATCTCATCGATCCCGCAAATGCCGAGATACGTTTCATGCTGTCCCGCAAAGGATGCAGAGGGCAAATCTTCGGCAGTAGCGCTTGAACGAACTGCAACCAATACATCAGAATGGCTGCTCAGTTCTTGAGTAAAACTAGCATATGCCCTTTTTACCTCTTCCTGCACCTCATTAGGCATGGGAGACTCTTCAATCCAGGTGGAAATGCATTGACTAGCCTCAGTTATAGCAGAAATATCATTCTCAGCGATTTTGTCCAGTTTAGCTTTTATCGACTCTTTCAGATTTGCAGCTTCCAGGTGCTTTCGATAAGCTGCTACTGTGATTACGAATCCAGGAGGAACGGGAAGCCTCGCTTGGATTAACACACCTAGATTTGCACCCTTACCGCCTGCAATTGATAAAGATTCTTTATTTAGTCCCTTTAAATTGATTGTATATTTTAACATATAACTCACTCCTCATATTATGCTTTTTGAGCTTTTATTATTTTTTGATCTTTCATAAACATGACTGCGATGATGGATAAGAGACTTGTAATTAGAGTTAACATCATCGCGTAATTCAAGGCAGCATTATAAGCTTGCTGCTGCAAAATGCCACTTGCTTGCTCAGTGATTTGATCAGCAAACTGCAAGCGGTGATTTTGAATCTGTGTTGTTAAAATGGTTATACATAGTGCCTGATTGATCTGTTTAATGGTATTTTGCAGTGCCGAGGCTCTGCCTACGAGATGGCTGGGAACCGCGTATATCCCGGCAGTTCCAACCGGCTGCATACAAAATCCCATACCAAGTCCTCTCAATGTGGATAACAACAAAATGGTTTGAACAGAACTATTCATATCCAGAAAACATAGTTGATAAGTGGTAACTGCGACAATGAAAAGACCGGGTACGGTCAATATTCTGAGTCCAACCTTGACTAGCAATCTGCCGCTTATGGCTGACGTAACCCCCGCGGCTATTGCTGAAGGAAAAAGTAATAAACCTGCGTCTAGCGCACTAAAACCTCTTACTTCCTGCAAGTATAAAGGAAGGATAAGCACACCACCCATAAAGGCAAGTCCGTGTAAAGTCTGAACGATCTGGCTCACTGTATAGTTGTATATTTTAAAAACGCGTAAATCAAGTAAGGGCTCTTTAATGGTCAGTTCATTTATGATGAAAATCACTGTACTGATGCTTCCAACAGAAAGCAGTATCAAGTTTGATATACTTCCTAAGTCCATCGAGGCGCCTTCGCTAAGAACATAGAGTAAGCTCACAATACCGATCACTGAAGAAATAAATCCGACTATGTCAAAACGTTTAAATGGCTTGGTCGGAGAATTTTCCAATGAATAGCTTGCTATTGTTATGCCTAAGATGCCAAGCGGAACGTTTACAAGAAACATCATCCCCCAATCCATGTTTGCAATAATATATCCACCGATAGTTGGCCCCAGAGCCGGACCAAACATTCCTACAATTCCCCAATATCCCATCGCTACGCCCCGTTCTTCATGGGGGAATACAGTAAAGATAATGGTGACTGCAACCGGCATAATCATACCGCCACCGATTGCCTGAATGATTCTAAACATTACCAACGAACTATTACTCCAAGATAATCCGCATAACATCGATCCCAATGTAAACATGGATAAAGCGAAAATGAATACTCTTTTCGTTCCAAAAGTGTCGATCAAAAATCCCGTCAAGGGAATTACTGCTGCTAGTGCTAGGGAATAAGCGCTTAATACCCACTTTACCTTTCTTAGGTCAACGTTGAATATATCCATGAGTTTTGGGATTGCTATATTCACAATACTTGTATCCAGCATCGTCATAAAAGTACCTAATATAATGACCGACAGAGCCAGCCATCTATTATTCCTCATCTTTATTCCTCCTAAAAAATGAAAATTTGTTGAATGATAACAAAAATCCTTAGTTTTCTAAAAGATTAGTAGCTAATAGTTAGAATTCTAATAATAAGGTTAAAAAATTACATGAACATTGTAAGGAAAATTTTACTTTAGGTTGCTGTTAATTTTTGTTAAAAGGCGAAGCAAGGTTTGAATCTCATCATCAGTTAGACATTTTGTAATATCATTTTCTATTTCTTGAAATTTTTTATCGAAGTCTTCAATTAATTCTTTTCCTTTTGGCAAGAGGTAAACTCTTTTTTCTCTTTCATTATCCTTAGGAATTCTTCTTTCAATAAAATCTTTTTTTTCAAGGCCTTGAAGCATGCTAGTTATACTGGCGTCTCGTTTCTTAAAAAAATCGGCTAACTCCTTCTGTATAATTCCTTCATTGGAATTAATGTAACCGAGGGTATGTCCTTGTTGAGAATTTAAACCGAATTCTGCAAGACTCTTGTCAGCTTTATTTTTCATTTTAATGCTTATCACTCTGAATAGATAAGAAAAAGGTTGGTTCGCCCAAGACTTGTTTTCAGCCATTTTTTTAGTTCCTTTCAAATGTGGATTATAATCTAAATTAATTTATGAACATATTCTAACAGTTAGAGTTCTAAGTGTCAACTGCTGATTATAAATGGTATAATGTTACAAGAATGTAGACACAAAAAGCTAATTGTAATTGGGTTATCCGAGAGTGTGCAAGAGCGGAATAGGCAGTAATAAGAACAAAATTATAAGAAGTAAGCAAAATAAAAGAGGTTTTCAGTGAATTTGGGTAGAAATGATGTGCTGCGCAGGTTAAAAGAACGAGAAGGAGTTACGATACGCCAGTTAGCTAAAATTACAGGCATATGTAAAAGCGTGATTGATAGAGCTTAATGGGACAGTGTCCCTGTCCCCATGTCCCTGCACTGAAAATCAGCCTAGCTTAGCAGGAGTTTTGTATTTTGATGGTAAATAGAGTAGAAATATGGGGTTTGCTTTTCAAAGATAGGCCTTCATTACGTAGCGCGGGCATGGGACAGAAGATAGTACTCAAAAGAACCGTTCCCTTGAGTTTTATAGTGAGGAGAAAAAATGAATTATTTAGCGCATATATATCTCTCAGACAACAATAATGAAAGTATGCTTGGTAATTTTCTTGGTGATTTTGTAAATAAATCTTTGGAAAATAACTTTGAGTATTCTATAAAAAGTGGTATTTTTATGCATAGAAAACTTGATAGTTTTACCGACTCAAATCCGGTTTTTCTAGAGAGCAAAAAAAGAATTTCAAGCTTGAATAGGAGATTTGCAGGGGTATTAATTGATATGTTCTATGATCACTTCTTAGCTAAGAACTGGTCTGAGTATTCTTCAATATCCTTAGAAGAATATGCTGATAATTTTTATAGTATACTTAAAAGATTTTCTTATTGTTTACCAGATAAGTTAACAACAAGGATGCCTTTAATGATAGAGGAAAACTGGCTTGTTTCGTATAGGGAGATAAATGGTATAAAAAAATCATTAGAGCGAATTTCATGGAGATTTTCTAAATCAAAGCATCCTCTATTGAACCCAGTAGATGAGTTGATTAGGAATTATGAAAGTTTAGAACTTGATTTTAAAAGTTTTTTTCCCTATGCAATTGAGTATGCAAATAAACTTAAAGGCATTCACCAGTTATAAAACCATCCCATCCCTGTCTTCTTTCATGAGATAAAGAACCGTCAGGCCGTGTGAAAAATGAGGTTATTTTTCACACGGTCTGACGTCCCTTGTGATTGCTCCCTTAAGAATGCGTGCTAATGTTGCCGCAGCAAACATGAATAAGAAACTGTTCGTCAGGGCTAACCGGGAAATCTACTGACTCAAGAGAACCGTCCCCTTGCTTCTTTTGACAATGACAAACTCCTGCAAAGCAGCTTAGCCTTGCAGGAGTTTTGTATTTTAATGGTAAATAGGATAGAAATATGGGATACCGTTTTCAAGGAAAAGCTTATGCTAATATATTGACGATGTGAGGCGAGAAGAGGGGAGTGGGTCAAAAGAACCGTCCCCTTGAGTTCCGTCAGAAGATAATCTCATATAACACTATTTAATGTTTAATACGCATTCTTCTCATAACGGCTCTGTAATATACTGCGAAACATAATAGAAAGGCAGGATTATTTTATGGAATTTAAAATGGTTAAACAGGATATATGGATTTTTACTGGATCGGAATTCAACGCAAATGCTATTTTAATTTTAAATAACGATGAGGCTGTGCTGGTTGATGGGTTAGCAAGCCGTGCAGATGCTATTGAACTTAGAGAAATCATTTCAAAAACTTTCAAGACAAAAGTGACCTATATTATAAGTACACATTATTTCAGTGACCATATGGCAGCATTTTCTCTTTTTCCAGAAAGTAAGATCATTGCCCATAAAAATTATTTGCACACTTTTACTTCTGAACTTTTTAGAAGTGAAGAAGAAAGAGCTCGTTTTGTAGAACCAAGTATAGTTTTTGATAGTTGTTTACAACTTAAATGGGGAATCTATCTACTTAATATTTTCCATAATCCTGGTCATACACTAAGCACTGTAGCTATAGATATAGAAGCGGCTGATTTAATTATTACTGGTGATCATGTCTTTGGTAATTTAGCTTATCTATGTTATTCTACCCCAGAAATGATAAGAGAAGCATTAAATAGAATTCATATGACAAAGCGAAGTATTGTCATAACAGGGCATAATGGTATAGCGTCTATGGATAAGATAAATGATGGTTTAGGATACTTAGAAAGATTAGAAAGGTATGTAAAGGAGGCTCGTGTCCATAATTCTGAGCAGTTAATTTTAAATATCAAGATTGAAGACTGTGTTAAACCTAAAGTTAATATAACTGAGCCAGAAAGAATTTTCCACCAACGCAATCTTCAACTTATTATTGATAAAGGATTATTTTCCAAATAACTTCGTATTCTTCATTTTTTTATGTAGAAATTAAGGGGACGGTTCTTTTGAGTTGTTCTCAACTATTTATATTGATGTAGCGTATATGAGAGGAGAAGCTAGGTACTCAAAAGAACCGTCCCTTTGAGTTTTCTAGTTATATTCAAGTGTGATTAATAAATCTTAAAGGAGAGTTATTATGACAAATAAAGTATTAATTTCCGGTGCGAATAAAGGGATTGGTTTTGAAACTGCCCGCCAATTAGGTCAACAAGGTTGGTCAATCTTATTGGGAGCACGTAGTGAAGAACGTGGCTTAGCAGCCGTGGAGGAGCTCAAAGCAGGTGGTGTCAATGCGGAATGGATCAAAGTAGATTTGAATGATGTGTCAACTATTCATGCTGCTGCGAAATATATTAAAGCCAATCATGCTGACTTGAATGTTTTGATTAACAATGCCGGTATCCCCGGTGACATGCATAAGGGTGCTTTAGATTTCACTTCCGTTGAATTACGGGAAGTTTTTGATGTGAATTTCTTTGGAAACTTTGAAATGATTAAAGCCTTTACACCCATATTAGCGGCTAATAATGGGCGTATCTTGAATTTGAGCATCCCAACAGTTGCCAATGATTTCTTTGCACCTTTCGCTTATATGACTAGTAAAGCGTCATTAAACTCAATGATTGCGGCTTTTGGCGCGTACTATACAAAAAATAATATCTCAGTTGAAATATTTGGTGTGATGCCGGGCGGGATTACTACTGACTTGAACGGAAATACGACAGGACCATTCATGAAGACTCTTCCGCAAGGTGGCAAGATCATTGTTGACCTTTTAACTAATGGAAAGCATTACCAAGGCAAGGTATTGAACGAATATGGCGTGGCTATGGATTATGAAGCTAATTATTTACTAAAAGCATAAAAACCATATAACTACCGCGTTAATAGGTTTATTTCAAAAAGTCATTGAAGTTATTCAAAGCATACAGAAACACGGGACTGGGATGCTGTTTTCAATAATGAAAGAAACATAGTCCCTGTCCCCGTGTTTTCTGACATGTATGCTACAAACTCCTGCAAAACAGCTTAGTCTTGCAGGAGTTTTGTATTTTAATGGTAAATAGGATAGAAATATGGGATAAAGAGGGGGATGACTCAATAGAACCGTCCCTGTGATTATTTAATGGGTTAAGATGAAACGTTGGAGATGGTAAATGATGAAAGTTGTTGGCATTAATGGAAGTCCTCGTAAAGAAGGGAATACAGCTCTATTAATTCAAACCGTGTTTAATGAACTAAATCAAAAAGGAATTGATACTGAACTGATTTCATTATCTGGTCAAAACATAAAGGGCTGTACCGCTTGTGGAGCTTGTATGAAACTAAAGAATAAACAATGCATTATGACAGACGACTTTTTCAATGTTTGTTTGGGAAAAATGATCGCCGCAGATGGCATTATTCTCGGTTCACCCGTATACTCCGCAGGAGTAACTTCACAGATAAAGGCATTAATTGATCGGTCTAGTATTGTGCTAGCCGCGAATAAGGGGCTATTAAAATATAAGGTTGGAGCCTCAGTAATTGCTGCTCGACGTGGCGGTGCGACTAGCGCTTTTGATACGTTAAATCATTTTTTACATAGTAAAGAAATGTTTCTCGTAGGCTCAACTTACTGGAATATGGCTTATGGCAATAATATAGGCGAAGTGAAGCAAGACCAAGAAGGGATGGTCAACATGAAAAATATTGGAGAAAACATGGCTTGGTTATTAAAAAAAATTCAGGGTAGTTAATGAACATTGTTTTAGTATAGAGAGACAAATTCAAAAGAACCGTTCCCTTGAGTTTTCCTAAAGGAGGATTTTGTATGAAATACATATTTCTTGCATTGTTGTGTATTGTCATTAACTTAGGACTAATCAATACCAATGCACAGGACATGAAGTCGGAGGAAAGCGCTGGAAAAAACTATATTGAACAAAGAGATACTTTTTCATATAACGGAGTGACATTACAGTATATGGTAGTTCTTCCTGCCGACTACTCCCGAATAGACCGCCCGTGGCCAATGATTCTTTTTCTTCATGGAGCTACGGCACGAGGACAGAACCTTGACTTAGTTAAAAGCTATGGGCCTCCATTGCTTGCAGAAGAGCAGGAGGATTTCCCTTATGTTGTTCTGGCTCCTCAGTGTCCTGATGGTGAATACTGGACGACTAAAGCAGACATGTTAGCTGCGCTATTGGACCATATTATAAAAGAATACAAAATAGACCCAGACCGGGTTTATCTTACAGGGACAAGCATGGGCGGTAATGGTACGTGGCATATGGTCGCCCGGCATCCCGAATACTTTGCAGCAGTCGCCCCTATGGCCGCTAGTCCGGAAATTCCAGACATTTGGAATAAACGGTTTATATCTATGCCTATCTGGGCTTTCCATGGTGACCAAGATACAATATGCCCTCTAAAAAATGATGAGGCAATGATTAACGCACTTCGTGCACATGGAGCGACACCACGTTTTACCATCTTACCTGGAAAAGGACACTACATCGGCAAAGAAGCGTACGAAAATCGTGACCTGTATGACTGGTTCCTTGCAAATACTCGTCAGCATTGACCTTCCTAAAACATGCCTTTTCCTGTGGACTTCTGGGTCAAAATGAAGTATACCCTATTCTGACGTTAACAATGGTGTTACTATTGGAGGAAGTTTATAGACTTAAAACCGTCACCTGACTCACATATGACATTTTTTTTGTTAAAACCGCAGTAATGTCAAAGGACCTGTCCCCTTGACATGTGTGATTATTCCGGGTTTGATGGTAAATCCCATGGGGAAAGAATGAGACACATTGAAGAAAAATCCGATTTTGTGATTTTAAGGAATACTCGGGAATTTGATTTGGATTTTGAAGAAAGGACAAGGGGACGGAGGTAGTGTCTGACTTAAGGGATTTTTACACGAGGTTCTAAGACACAACCACCGTCCCCGCGTCTTGTTCCGATATAAAAGGCAAGGTAATTTCAGTTAAAGGTGAAACCTTAAATATTCCCAGAAGTGAGGACATAAAATGCATTTAGAATCTCTAATGTGGTTACTTCCAATTAATTTTATGGTTCATGATTTTGAGGAAATTATATTTATCAACTCATGGATTAAGAAAAATAAAGCATATATATACGAGAAATTTCCTCAAGTGGCTAAGCGTTTTTTTCCTAAAATAGAAAACTTATCTACGGCTTCTTTTTCATTGGCAGTATTGGAAGAGTTTATATTGTTATCTGTGTTAACGCTTATCTGTGTGGAATATAGTCAATATTCTTTTTTTGCGGTGATAACGATTGGCTACTTATTCCATGTTATTGTGCATTTAGTTCAACTTATTGCTTTGCAAAGGTATATTCCTGGTGCTGGCACGGGTATAATTACAGGAGTTTTTAGTGTCTATACTTTATACTATCTAAACTGCTTAGGATTATTAAATTGGATATATATATGGTGGTTATCTCCAATAGTAATTTTTATTATTGTAGTAAATCTATATTTCTGTCACTATCTTGCAAGAAGATTTGAAAAACGATTAGATATTACTGTGATTAAGTATTAGCGTAATGCTGATACTTTTTTTGTACATATTCAACATGTATTAGAATTTAAAGAGAAATTCATTATAATTAGGTGAGGGGATATTCGAATGGTTAAAGTAGTTGTTGCCAAAGCAGATACTTATGATGAACAAGTAGTTGAATTAGCTATAAAAGAATTGCTTGATGAATTGGGAGGTATATTTCAATTTATTAAGCCTGGAGATAAGGTTTTGATCAAACCTAACATGGTAGATGCTCTTGAGTAGATAACATAAAAAGGCAAGGGGAAGTAGTGGCAGTTGTCAATAAGGGAATTATTGAAAGACGTTGCAAGACAGGACCACCGTCCCTTTGTCCCATGTTACGACGAACTCCTGCAAAGCAGCTTAGCCTTGCAGAAGTTTTGTATTTTAATGGTAAATAGGATAGAAATATGGGACACGATTTTTCGAAAAGAAGTTTATGATCATATATTTATGACATATGACAAAAAGAGGGGAATGACTCAAAAGAACCGTCCCTTTGAGTCTCCATCTGAACCGAGCCGCCTGCGGGAAGACATTTTATCGACGAAGTTCAACGTTGTTTTCTGCGATGAGGTTAAAAAAAGTATAGTTATTTTTACTCGTGATCATTAAAATGTCTGAGCATTTCAACAAACTTTTCAAGTTGGTAATCATCCCATTTTGAAATGCGTTCATAGAATATGAATTCTTTCTCTTTTAAAGCATCTGTAGCCTTTTGTAGTCCAAGCTCAGTCAAAGATAACAGTATACCTCGACGGTCACTAGGAGATGGTTCACTCTTTACGTAACCTAGACACTTGAGTTGAGTGACAAGACGACTGACAGAGCTACGATCCATAGCTGTTGATTCTGCTAAAACTGTGGCACTTGTTGGACCAAATGAGAAAAGCCAACGCACAATAAGAAAAGCCGCTGGTTGTAACGATGAATCGAAACGCTCTGCAGTTCTGACGTTGAGTGCATGTGAGGCACTAATCAGTGCATTTAACTGTTCGCCGAGCTTCAGTTCCAACTGTGCTCTCCTAGTGTTTTTGTTTTGAGTATTATTCTCCATGGTTTACCTCATTTCAATGTTAGTTGTAGGTATTCAAATATACTTGACATATATCAAATATTTAAGTATATTTGATATATGTCAAGTATATTTTTTCGTCTTGCATATGTCAAGCAATGAGACTTTATTATATCTAACAAAAGTTGATTGTCGATAAATAATATGAGTTGACAATCAATAATTAAACAAATATTAAGGAGGATTATTGTTATGTCAGCTTATCCAATTGTTGTAATTACTGGTGCCACTAGTGGTCTTGGACAATTGGTGGCAATTGAACTAGCAAAGCGTGGTAATCATATTGTATTAACAGCTAGGAGCAAGAATCGGGCTGAGATGGCTAGAAAAATGATAAAAGATTTTGCGCCAAAAGCAGAAGTAGACTTTTTTTTCGGCGACTTGTCATTAATGGAAGATGTCAGAAGGATTGGAAATGAGATTAAAGCCGCATATTCAAAGATTGATGCACTAGTGAATAATGCGGGACTGCATGCATTCGAGCAGCGGATCACATCCGAGGGATTTGCAGAAATGATAGCCGTGAATTATTTGGCACCATGGTTATTGACGCATACATTACAGGAATCTTTACTGAATTCAGAAAATGCAAGGATTGTCAATGTTGCTTCAGAAGCATCACACAACCATGGTGAACTTAAGTTGCCCGAGGACTTGACCAATACATCTACTTTTACTGCTAGAGGTTCGTCTGCGCTTTATGGAAAAACTAAACTATTTGAAATTATGTTTACTGGGGAAATGGCACGTCGACTTTCTGGGACTGGAGTCACTGTTAATGCACTAAATCCAGGTTTTAACGTAACGGGTCTCGGACGTGAGCTCTGGTTTGCATCTATGCTTGAATGCATCTTGAACTTTTTGCATATCGGAGATCCACGTAAAGGGGCTAACATTATTACTCGTTTGGTTGTTGATCCAGAATACCAGGGGGTGACTGGTGGGTATTTCAACGTTGGCACAGGCGCACCTATTGTGCCTGTATACCCTGGCGGAGATATCACCATGCAAAATAAACTGTGGAATGTTACGAAAGAATTGTTGCAACAAAGAGGTTTGATAGAATGAACAGATATAATAAGGATATCGAAAGCTTTTCAGATTTTTACGTTTATCCCCAAATTTCCGAATAAGAAGAGCTGATCAAAAATATATATAACGACAAACTCCTGCAAAGCAGCTAGCCTTGCAGGAGTTTTGTATATTAACGGTAAATCCAAGACAGGAGCACTATCCCTTGTAAGATATACTAAAACGAACCGTCCCCTTGAGTTTATATAGACGGTGTTTGGGACAACTCTATTTTTTGGTAGAGGTAAATCTTATTTGCCAGTTGCGGGACAGGTGTACCACGTTGGTATTCTGCAAAAAAAAATGGCCGCATTTTACAAAAAAATGAATTTAAAGGAAAATATAAATACTATTTGGCGAATTGTGCAAGGTATAGTTAATTATTAATTGAAGCATTTTTAACAATGGTAAATATTTATATAAATTAGTAGATTTTACTTTATACTGAGTAAACCATTCCACTAATGGACAATCTAACCATATAAATTATCGGGAGGCGTTATTCATGGAAAACAAAACCTATTACGACCCCAAAACAAAAAATCACAATATACACAGCCAAAACACCAATAAACTCAACCTATTAATTCACGAAAAGAGTCCATATTTACTTCAGTAGTCGATTGGCATCCGTGGGAGCAGAGCTTTTAACCATTATAAAATTAACTATGAGAGGCGTTTCTAGTTGAAAGAAATTTTCTATGTTGGTTGTTTATGGGGAATTTTTTGGGTCTATTGGATAATTGCCGGAATAAGGATTCGATGGAGTGTAAAAAGTGAAAATGCAGGGCAAAAAGGTATTTCGAGATTTTTGCACTTGTTTTTTGTGGTACTAGCATTTTGGCTATCATTATCAAATTATAATAATCTAATATTGTGGAAAATAATTATTATTCAAGGACAGCATATAAAAGTCATTGGTTTGTTACTTCTGACTTTATTCCTTGCATTTTCAATTTGGGCCAGAATAATATTAGGTAGAAATTGGAGTGGGGCAATACAGAAGGTACAAGGGCAGCGTCTTGTAACGAAAGGTCCCTATAAATATATTCGAAATCCAATATATACTGGAATTATTGGGGGATTTATCGGAACATTTATTACAATTGGCACTTTAGCTTCATTCATAGGAATGTTACTTAGTGTAGCGATTTACATATTAAAAATAATTAAGGAAGAGAATTTTTTAGTAGATACATTTGGAAATGAGTATGTAGAATATAAAAAAAGAACTTGGGCTTTAATACCATTAATTTTTTGACATAATTATAGTGCTAATCTATCTGGGGTTCTATTACCCAAGATTGAGATTAATGGGGGGATGACAATGACCTATTATGATCCTAGGACTAAAAATTACGACGTTAATAGTCGCAATACTAATAAATCCAATCGTTTAGTTCACGGTCCGTACTTACTCCAATATACCAATAATCCACTAGATTGGTATCCATGGGGAGCAGAAGCGTTCGGAAAGCACAGTGAGAATCGGCCTGTATTTTTGTCCGTGGGCTATTCGTAGCTGTGTTTAAAATAAATGAAAATGTTACCTTGATTTACATGCCATTGATGGCAATGGAACTAATATTTGTTTAGAGGGATAAGCGCAATTGTTAATATAAAGCTCGATAATAAAGGATCTGACGGTTCCTTTGTCTTGATAATGAGCCGTTGTAAACTCCGAATAAAAAGAGCTGATCAAAAAAGCAATATATATGACAAACTCCTGCAAAGCAGCCTAGCCTTGCAGGAGTTTTGTATTTTAATGGTAAATAGGATAGAAATATGGGATTTTAAAGAAATTCTAACTATGTAAATGAGAGAAGAAGATAGGTACTCAAAAGAACCGTCCCTTTGAGTTCTTCTTAAGAAGTTGATCATATAACAATGACAGGAGTGATTCTATGAGTGCAATATCTAAAACTCCTCAGCCTCCTTACTATGCGGTAATATTTACTTCGGTAAGAACTGAAGGTGATAATGGGTACGATAAAACGGCTAATGAAATGGTTGAACTGGGATTTAGTCAGGCAGGTTTTTTAGGGGCGGAAAGTGTCAGAGATGCTGCTGGCGTAGGTATAACTGTATCATATTGGGAATCATTAGAAGCTATTGAAAATTGGAAGGATAACGCTCGTCACAAAATAGCTCAAAAACTAGGTCAGGAGTTGTGGTATGAAAGTTTTGCAACGAGGATCTGCAAGGTGGAGCGACTTGGGCTTTTTAAAGTTGATGAGGGTGAAAAAATGATATCTAAATAATGGATAATAAATCAGAGTTCTATTTATGATTTTGGCTTAATATTGCGAGGTTATTAAGGTATCTGTGATTGATAGGATCTATTGGGACAGAGAACCTGTCCCCGTGTCCCTAAGGGATTGGTCACTACTTTTATTCGAGTGAGAGTGTCTAATCAGGAATGTATCTGATGAATTTGGTGAAGTGGGACAGGATTCTTGTCTCTACCAGCAATATACGAAGCTGTAAGAGGTGACAGCAACCTCGTGTCAGCTAGCCAGAATTACGGGCATATGTAAAGGTGTGATTGATAGAGCTTAATGGGACAGTGTCCCTGTCCCCATGTCCCATGTTTATGACATGAGAAGAAAGAAGGGAGTGACTCAAAAGAACCGTCCCTTTGAGTTTTATAGACTTAAAACTGTCACCTGACTCACATATGACATTTTTTTTGTTAAAACCGCAGTAATGTCAAAGGTCCTGTCCCCTTGACATTTTAGCTTTGCAGGAATTTTGTATTTTAATGGTAAATAGGATAGAAATATGGGATTTTAAAGAAATTCTAACTATATAAATGAGAGAAGAAGACAGGTACTCAGAAGAACCGTTCCCTTGATTTTTGTGTTAAAATTATACAATTGTAATAAGTTAAGAAATCTATAATAATGGAAAGGATGTTTAATTAAATGAAAATATTAATTTTTGTAGGAATTATTAGTTTAATAAGTTTAACAGGTTGTGGAATGGCTTCTAATGATAAAAAAACTCCAGAAACACAGCCAGCTGTTCAACAAACTCAACAGACACAAAGCACACCTAAGAAATTTAACACTGAGACAGATACGAGCAGAAAAACTGACCATTACGGAGATGATCAGCAACCCGCAAATAATAGTTCACCTAAGAAGTTCGATACTAAAACGGATACGAGTAGAAAGACTTTAGATCAGCTTAACTAGCATAAAAGGAGTGTCGCAGGGACAGTGATGTTGTTTTCAATAACGAAACATAGTCCCTGTCCCTGTGTTTTCTCTGCTGTTAAAAGATATTCCACTATAGACATGGGAGGTGTGTATACAATGCGTGTTATCATTCGAATTGTAGTAGTTGTTTTACTCTTAATCATATTTAATGGCTACTCTATAGTTGACTCATTTAATTTAGCGAACAATGGTATTTTTACTGATGGAAAGGTGTTGTGTTACGCCCCTTATAAAGCGCTATTGAACAGATCATCAAAAGTTAATAACTATAAGATTTCGTATGACGGTTACACAGGGGACGTTGTTTTATGGGGAATGGATCATCCTACTAACAGCAAAGTTTCGGTTGTGTACGACAAGAACAATCCTAATTTAGTATGGTTGGGAAATCATGATGATAATGCATGGAAACTATATAAGCTAAATTATGATCCACAGTGGACAATTATAGCGTTGATAATATCTTTTATTCTCTATGGAATTGAAATACGCTATTGTCAAAGTGACTATGTTATAAAATTCTAACCAAACAAAAGGAGTTATGCTTTTCGCATTTCTCCCGATCCGTATCCATACACATCGGACGCTTAAAATGAACCCTTCAAAGCGTTACCCTATCATTTGATTCATCGAGAAAAATAGCGGGACAGGTGTGACGTTTAAAAACATCACACCTGCCCCGCTGTTTTAATAAGATGAAGGATAAGGGGACGGAGGTAGTGTCTGACGAAAAGGGGAATTGTTGAAAGAAACTTTAAGACAGAACCACCGTCCCCTTGTCTTACTCTATTGGAGGAAGTTTATAGACTTAAAACCGTCACCTGACTCACATATGACATTTTTTTTGTTAAAACCGCAGTAATGTCAAAGGACCTGTCCCCTTGACATTCAGGTTCAATAATGAGTTTATTGAAGGAACTTTGCTAGATGTCCGTGAAGAAAAGGAAATAGATCAGTTAAATGTGACTGAATATATAAATAGGTATTTGGCTGAAAAAGGAATAGGAATCAATGATTTGAAAAGTGTAGGAAATAAATCGCTAAGAGAGGAACTGATAAAGCATCTGATGGAAAAATCCAACTTGTCCCTAAGAGGGATTGCGGAGAAATTGGAACTAAACCGTGAAATGGTAAGAAAGGTACAAGTGTCAAGGGACCTGTCCCCTTGACATACGGGTATTGAAAGAAGAAGACATTATTGATTTAGTGAGGAAAAAGTCAAATGGAGAGAATCCATAGGATATATTAGAAGCCTTTCCTGATCTTCATTTCATAAATATACAGGCCATTATTACCATTACCAATGATATGGTTCTCCCCCGACTAATCTTAATATTTTTGAGAGAAAAATAAGGAAACAAGGTATTGGTGAAAAATAGAAATAGATAATTAGTAAGACTTAAGCTCTTGTATTGGAGGCTTAAGTCTTTTTTGTTACAGTTGATTTTATCGATGTGTGTTCCTTTTTCATCGTAAGTACCTAACATTTTTCTTCGTTGCTAAAAAAATCAATAAGTTGTGATTGAAAACATTTGGCAGTAAAAGTCAACTCCCGGTCCTTGTGAACAATTAGACCATGCGTAAAATTCATCTTAGGGCTGAACGGTAAAACCTTAAGTTCTCCGAGTTGCAGTTCTTTTTTTATAGCTATTTCAGGAATAAGAGCAAAGCTTTTACCACAGCGTACAACCTGTTTAATCATTTCAAGACTTGCTAGTTCTAATGCATCTTTAACTTGCACTCCAGATTTTTTTAAAACTTCACTTGCTTTAGTATGATACAAGCAAGATATTCCGCCACTGATAGAGATCTCCCCGTTTAGAGCTTGAACACCTAAAACTTTAACCTCCTGGGCTAATTCTGGTGATGCAGTAAATACAATGTTTTCCTCTAT
Source organism: Pelosinus sp. IPA-1 (assembly GCF_030269905.1). Taxonomy (NCBI): domain Bacteria; kingdom Bacillati; phylum Bacillota; class Negativicutes; order Selenomonadales; family Sporomusaceae; genus Pelosinus; species Pelosinus sp. IPA-1. The sequence continues at coordinate 323,660 of NZ_BSVC01000002.1, forward strand.
TAGCGGATAAAAAAGAATGTCATGACGATCTGGATTTTGAGGAACGATTCCAAAGTCGACGGCAAAATCTAATACTCCATCCAGAATATCTTGATAAAAACCTGCTTCCACACGTAGCTTCACTTCAGGGCATTCCTTGATGTATCGCTGCATAAACGGCAGCATGCGGGTGAGAAAAAAAGATTCCTGCATTTTGACTCGAACAGTTCCATGTGGTTGATCCAGTGCATCCATGCTTTCCTGAATACAGCTGCTCAAATGGATGTATTGGTAAGCAAATTTAGAGAATGTTATTCCTGCCTCTGTGGGCTTAACCTCACGAGGAAGTCGATGAAATAATCTTTGACCACAGATTTTTTCTAATAACTGAATGTGGGTAGTTATAGTCGATTGAACATAGCCTAACTTTTCAGCCGCACGGCTAAAATTTTTTTCCTCCAGCACCGCTATGAATGTTTGAAAAAATCGTCCTTCTAATGGATCAATCATATCATTTTACTCCTTGGTATTGCAATTTGAAATATCTATCATTTGATTCATTTGTTGGCCAAATACATATACTTATGATATTGTAACAACATAGCACATCAAATGCAACTTTAATAGCAATGACATGTTAGGAAGGAGAATAATACGATAAACGCTTGTACATTGCTAGCCAAATTATAGGAGCATTACTTATGTTTTGAAAAAGTTACAAAAATAATATGAGAGGATGAAAAAAATGAATATTAACTATCGTACGCAGAAGGTTGGAAATGTTGAAGTTTTTTACAGGGAAGCTGGTCCCAAAGACGCTCCCGTTATACTGCTTTTGCACGGATTTCCAACTTCAAGTCATATGTTCCGTGACTTAATCCCAAGGATCGCGGATCGCTATCATGTGATCGCTCCTGATCTTCCGGGCTTTGGAAATACAGTGGCTCCGCTGCGTGGTGAATTTGATTATACGTTCGACAACCTGGCCAAAGTGATCGAGGAATTTACCGAAGTACTTGCCTTTGACCGATATATACTTTATGTTTTTGATTATGGCGCACCGACAGGCTATCGGTTAGCCATAGCTCATCCAGAGCGCGTGCAGGCAATTATCAGTCAAAACGGCAATGCATATACGGAAGGTTTTAGCGATGCATGGGGGGCTTGGGAAACCTATTGGCATTTACCAACGCCTGACAATCGGGAAGCATGCCGTGATTCCCTGGCTCCGGAAACGATTCGCAACTTTCAGTACCTTCATGGAACTGAAACCAGCTTGGTTTCTCCAGACGGATATACATTGGATACAGCCTACATGTCTCGCCCTGAAGCAGAAGAAATTCAACTCGATCTAATTCTTGATTACAAAACAAATATTGAACGCTATCCTGCATTTCAATCCTATTTTCGCGAGCATCAGCCTCCTTTCTTGGCAGTTTGGGGTAAAAACGATCCTGCATTTATTCCTGCCGGAGCCAAGGCTTATCAGCGTGATATCCCTTCAGCAGAAGTGCATTTGCTTGATACTGGGCATTTTGCTCTTGAAACACATGTTGCGGAAATCAGTGAATTGATACGTAATTTTCTCAAAAGGATCTTGGACACTGTTGATAACTCGCAAGATTGACGATGGCAACTTCAGGATATCCCTTGTTCTGTAAATTACCTGATATAACTAGCAATAGCTTTCAAACCGACTGTTGCCATCAATCCGGTCTATCGCGTTTTTTTACATTTCTTCTGATACTCTACCCAAATACAACTTCTGACAAAGTTTTGTCAGAGGTTGTATTTGGGTAGAGACTTGTCATTCATATTGACCAGGAGTAAAACCATATTTTTTCTTAAATGCTTTACAAAAGTGACTTTGATCACAGAAGCCAGTAGATAAGGCTACTTCTGCGTGTGGTTTTCCTACAGAAACACGGGGACAGGGATGTTGTTTTCAACAATGAAACGCAGTCCCTGTCCCCGTGTCCCATATTTATTTCAAAAATGGGTGGATTTGCAAGGTCACGGCTCACCGCGCCGAACCCCTGTCCATGCAATGATAATAGGAATAGACAATAGGTAGAGTTGATCAAAAAACAATATATACGACAAACTCCTGCAAAACAGCTTAGCCGTGCAGGAGTTTTGTATTTTAATAGTAAATAGGATAGAAATATGGGATATAAGATGGAATGACTCAAAAGAACCGTCCCCTTGATTCTTTAGGTGGTGAATGAAATATGGAGAGTAAAAAGACAGTGCTAATTAAAGTTGCCTACTTAGTTGAGTTACCAGAAGCGGGAATTAACTCAGACGATGACATACTTGATAAAATTACAAGTAAATTAAGTGAACCTAGGATTTTAGAAATAGAGGGTAGAGAAAGAATACTACAATGGAATAGCACGTCATCTTTAGTGTTAGAGTCAAAAAGTTTAAATAGTGATAAGTGTTCAAAATGTGGGCAGTGGACTACTGATAGAGAAAAGATAAATGCTATTAAAGGTATTTGTAATGGTGCGACGGTTGATGGTAAGTTGCTATGTGATGAGTGCTTACCTTCTGACCATAAATGGGCTTTCTAATATGAGATTATTTAATCCCTATATCGAAAAAGCAGTGGGACGGTTTTATTGCTTCTTTTATTTCTAAGGCTAATATCTTTAAGAGAAGCAAAGGAACCGTCCCCTTGCTTCTTCCCAATGAATAAAGTAGGATGACAATAATATCTAAAAGTGTGATTGATAGGACCTATTGGGAGAGAGAACCTGTCCCCTTGTTCCTTAATAATGATGTATGCGAAACAAGAAATAAAATGACTCAAAAGAACCGTCCCTTTGAGTTTTATAAGGAGTGATTAAATTGAAAAGGATATTAATGCCTTTTAGTTTTTTAAAAGTGGTATTACTTGTTATTTGTCTAATTAGTTTAAGTACCTTTATGTTTGGTACTTCAATAGGGTATGCACAGGAGGCAGATAGAGTTGAGGCTCTTACTAAACAAATAGAATTAAATCCCAACTCTGCCGATTTATATTTTTATCGTGGGGTTGAGTATGTTCAAAGAGATCAGTTTGAACTTGCAGTCACTGATTATACCAAAGCAATAGAATTACAACCTGATGATTCTGTGTTTTATTATCTGCGTGCAGTTGCCTATTATATGTTGAAAAAATATGATTTTGCGATTAACGATTGTAGCATAGCTATTAAATTAGAACCTAATAACAGTTTATATTTTTCAGAGCGTGGGCATGCAGAGTATAAAAACAATTTATTTTATCGATCAATTGATGATCATTCAAAAGCCATTGAATTAAACCCAAATATTTATCGATATTATGATTGGCGTGGAAATGGATATGGATGCATAGGAAAATATGAAGAAGCAATTAAAGATTTTAAAAAAGCCATACAATTAAATAGCAAAGATGCCATGGTGTATTTTAATTTAGCCCAAGCTTATGAATTGACAGGTGAACAAGAGCTTGCTGTTGTGAATTATCAGGAGGCATTAAAACTAGGAGTATCTGATTTTCCAAATAAAGATCAGGCTAAAATTCATTCTCGTTTAAATGGTCATTGGGAGACGTGTAAGGAATGGATATAGAATAATGAGATGAATCATTTTTGATTAATGGGGATATAAGTGGGTGACAAGGGGAAAAGGACAATATAAAATACGTCCAATCGAATCTTAAGAACACGCAACGAAAATCTTTCTGATTCAGCACAAAACATCCTACAATAAACCCCATGAATTGATTCAAAAGGACCGTCCCCGCGATACTTTATGCCATCGCGTCCATAATAATGTTCAAAGAAAAGACCAATTGAGATTTTCATTTAATTGATTAATACTTAGGAGGAAGAATGTCGAGAAGTATCCATACAACACGGAAAGAATTTGATTTGGAACGTAAATATCAATTAAGTAACGATGAGATTAAAGAAGCTCGTATTAATAAGCTTCAAGATCAACTGGATACGAAGAGGACTATTAAGAGAGAAAAGAGGCTTACTCGAAAAGTCGAAAAGGTTAACATTAAGAATTTGGAGCCAATTGATCCCGAAGGGCTTTTAATTAAAGTGATGGATGAAGGCGAGTATATTCATTATCCTGTTAGCAAAAATGATCTTGTGGAAGTCGCAAAGCGATTGCCTATGAATGCAATCGCTGGCATAGAATCTATTACGCTATCCTTGGGTAAGGAATATCAGGAAGAAGAGTTCGAGGGATTCGGAGAAAAAAGTTACGACCCCTATACTGGACGGATATATTCCGCAGATGGGCCAATCTATACTCCGCCGATTCTTGGGGTCTATCGGTGGAGTAACAACAGGATATTTCTCTTTGCCTATGTTTATGACAGACACAAGTTAGAACTTGATGTAGTGGAGCCCTTTTTTCGACTTAAAATGCTTAGGACGTTTATCCATGAAGTTGCACATCATGATGATAATATGAGACGTAGTGAACGGGGACATTGTTTTGGGCTAAATGAAAACAGATGTGAAAATTATGCTGAGGCACAAGAAACTTTATGGGCAGAAACGATTGTTATTCCGTATCTTTTGGAGACTTACCCTGACGAGTATGATCGGTTAATGTCTTGGATAAGAGTAATGGGCGGTGTAGATATCTCTCTAAAGAGACTAATAGGGGAATACAGCGGACGTATAGGAAACTTTTATAGGTTAGGATTTACTATTGACGCTGCTGTAGATGAAATGATTAGAAATGCGATTAAGGGCGAGTCAAGTCGAGAGATAATGCTTGGATTTGCACATGATCTTCATATTGGAGACCATTATGATCTGTGTATGGAAGCACTTGAAGCGATATTAACTAGAGATCCTAAAGATACTGAAGCGCTGGGGATTAAGGCTGATACATTAATTCATTTAAATAAATATGATGAAGCAGAAATAATTGCTAAGAAATGTTTGAAAATCGCTTCGTCAAATATGGACGCACTTCAAGCATTATGTGATATTCAAATAAATCGCAAGAATTGGGTAATCCTTAAAGAATTTAGTGAAAAGGGTATTGAAATTGCTACAGATTGGCGGAGACGCCGTTTTTTTGAGGACAATTTAATAGCCTCTTTGCATTTAGAAAATTATAAAACTGCGGAGAATGATGTCCAATCCTTACCGGATAAAGAAGGTAGGTTTGAACAAAAAAAACTAGCATTTATTGCACTTTTAAAGTTTGTATCAGGAGAAGTTGAAAATGCAGTTCAGATAGCAAAAAAAGTTTTAGCTCAGGAAAAGGTAATTGCGCCCGCAAAGGCTATTTCAAAGTCTATAATCAACAAAGGGTTAGATGAAATCGGTGATAGTAAGGGCAAGTTAGCTTTTACTGAATATGAGGAAGATTATTTGCAGATGTACGGAATTAGAGAATTGATACATCGTATTGGATGAGCAAAAGAGTCCGTTTTACTTAATCCCATTCCTTTCAGCAATATGGAGGCAAGACGTGGGGATGGTGGAAGTGTCTTGCCGTAATTTATGACATGAGACAAAAATAGAGGGAGTAACTCAAAAGAACCCTCCCCTTGAGTTTTTTAGAAGAAAAAAGAATTGTTGAAAGAAGCTTTAAGACATTACCACCGTCCCCGCATCTTGTATGGAATGGCAAATAATAATACTTGAGAATCCTTTATGCTGTTAAAAGATATTCCACTATAGACATGGGAGGTGTGTATACAATGCGTGTTATCATTCGAATTGTAGTAGTTGTTTTACTCTTAATCATATTTAATGGCTACTCTATAGTTGACTCATTTAATTTAGCGAACAACGGTATTTTTACTGATGGAAAGGTGTTGTGTTACGCCCCTTATAAAGCGCTATTGAACAGATCATCAAAAGTTAATAACTATAAGATTTCGTATGACGGTTACACAGGGGACGTTGTTTTATGGGGAATGGATCATCCTACTAACAGCAAAGTTTCGGTTGTGTACGAGAAGAACAATCCTAATTTAGTATGGTTGGGAAATCATGGTGATAATGCATGGAAACTATATAAGCTAAATTATGATCCACAGTGGACAATTATAGCGTTGATAATATCTTTTATTCTCTATGTAATTGAAATACGCTATTGTCAAAGTGACTATGGTGAATCTTAAGTGCTTATAAAATTCTAACCAGACAAAAGGAGTTATGCTTTTCGCATTTCTCGCGATCCGTATCCATGCACATCGAACGCTCAAAATGAACCCTTCAAAGCGTTACCCTATCATTTGATTCATCGAGAAAAATAGCGGGACAGGTGTGACGTTTAAAAACATCACACCTGCCCCGCTGTTTTAATAAGATGAAGGACAAGGGGACGGAGGTAGTGTCTGACGAAAAGGGGAATTGTTGAAAGAAACTTTAAGACAGAACCACCGTCCCCTTGTCTTATGTACCCTAATCTGACGTCAACAATGGTGTTACTATTGGAGGAAGTTTATAGACTTAAAACCGTCACCTGACTCACATATGACATTTTTTTTGTTAAAACCGCAGTAATGTCAAAGGACCTGTCCCCTTGACATTCTGAGGCGTTAACGCATATATAATATTGGAAGCAGAAGAACCGTCCCTTTGCTTCTTTCGATCAATTTCTACTTTTATGATAAATCAGAGATTTCATTGGCAGAGGATGTATTAAAAGATAAGGTCGTAACAGCTCACTCAGTTAAAGAGTTATGGAAAAGTCTTGGTAGTAGATAGATTGTGAGGACATACTTATGACAAAAGTAGCAGTCGCCAAGGTCGGTAGTTTTGATTATAACTATGGAGATGTAGAAAAGGCTATTAATGAAGTTCTTGAACTCTTGGGCGGAATCGAGAGCTTTATTAAGCCTGGAGATAAAGTTTTAATAAAACCAAACATGTTAGAGCCTGAGCGTCAGAGCAAAAAAAATGTACGGCACGCCAAGAAGAGTGAAGTGACTCAAAAGAACCGTCCCCGTAAATTTTTCTATATTTTAAAATAATAGGAAACTCCTGCTAAAATTTGTATGAATTTGGCAGGAGTTTTGTGCTTTGTGGGGAAATTATAGTTTAAAAATCGCATAATATAGTCTGAAGTGACAACGTCCTTAGTGAGTCTTAAGATTGGGAATGTGGGGGGAAATTATGCAAGATAATCGAAGAGAATTTTCAGATAATGAAAAAATGCTTCTTTATAACGAAGTGAACGGCAGATGCCCCATTTGTGGGGATGTTTTAACACATAGAAAAAAGAATAATCAAATTCATAAGACATTTGAAGTAGCTCATATTTACCCAGCTAACCCTCGCCCAGAAGAGGTCATGCTGTTGGTTAAGGAACAACGATTAAGCTCTGATGTAAATGATTTTAAAAATGTACTCGCTGTATGTCGCAAATGTCATAAGATTTTTGACACTCCACGTACTATTGAAGAATATCAGAGATGGTTTCGGCTCAAACAAAAATTGACTCAAGATGCAGAAGTTAAAAACACTTATACAATTTTCAATATTGAAGCTGAAATCAGAGTGGTATTGGAAAAGCTTAACACGCAATCGCTTGAATCAGAGTTGGTTCAGCTGAGTTATGATTCATTAAAAGTCGATCAGAAAGCAAATGATACTCTTCCTTATGCTGTTAAACGAGCAATAAAGAGGGATGTAGTTGACTACTTTGATTACATTAGAAGACTGTTCATCGAGATAGATAAGATAACCCCATATAAATTTGATACATTGGCGGCCCAAATCAAAGGATTTTACTGCAAATGTATGCAGATAAATCAAAATCAAGAATATGTATATAATTCACTGATTGATTGGATTAATGAAAAGACTGCATCCTACTCCAGAAAAGCATGTGAAATTATTGTTGCCTATTTCATCCAGAATTGTGAGGTGTTCTCATGATATTACCTAATAAGTTGATACGATTTCAAGATAGTATTATTGCAAAAACCGTTTGTATCCTTGATGAAGTGAGCTTAGAGCATCAGAGTATTAATAGTCTTTATGATAAAGTGAATAATAATTTCGAAGATTTAAATCAGTACATTTTAGCATTAGATGTGCTTTTTGCCCTTGAGAAAATAAAAATTGATGAAAAAGCGCAGGTACTTACATATGTTACTAAAGATAATTTGTGATAAATTTGTTCAAAAAGAGATAATATTTCACAACGGGTTAAACGCCATTGTAGGCGATGATAATGCATCAAATTCTATTGGCAAATCAACGATATTGATGATTATTGATTTCGTCTTTGGTGGAGACGATTATATAAAGAAAAATCATGATGCAATCGATCATTTAGGTCAGCATGAATTCAAGTTTTTATTTGAATTCAGTGAAGAAAAATTCTATTTTATAAGAAATACCAATGAATATAAATCTGTAGCTGTTTGCAATGAAACTTTTGAAATACAAGAAAGTATTAAAGTTGGAGAATTTACTAGTTTTTTACAAGAAAAGTATGCATGTCAACTTGAGGATTTATCTTTCCGTAATATGGTTGGTCGATATTTCAGAGTATATGGGAAAGAAAATCTCAATGAACGAAAGCCAATACAATATTTTGAGAAAGAAAAAGCGGCAGAGTCAATTATTGCACTACTCAAACTCTTTGATAAATTTAGAATTATAAAAGTGTTTGAGGAACAAATTAAAAAGTTAATTGATGAACGTAATTTCTTAGTAAATGCAGCAAAAAAAGAATTCATTCCGCGAGTAACAAAAACTCTTTTTAATAAAAACGAAAAAAAGATAGAGGAATTAAATCAGCAATTAGAATCCTTAAAGGTTGATATCGTTAGCGTATCCGCTAACATTGAAGCTCTTATATCAAAAGAAGTATTATCTCTTCGGAAAGAGAAAAGTACATTACTTATTCGGGAAAATGTGCTAAGAAGTAGATTAATTCGCACTCAGACCAATCTCAAAAATAAGAATATCAATATTCAACCTGAACTTGAACAATTGCTTAACTATTTTCCAAATTTTAATGTTGAACAAATAGAAAGGGTAGATGCATTTCATGCATCTCTTACTAAGATTCTTAAAGAAGAATTGCTAGGAGCAGAAAAAGAAGTTAAGGCTCAAATCTTAGAGATTGAAGAACAAATTCTAAGCTTGGATGATACGATCAATTCTAAATTGACAATAAAAAATGCACCTAAATTTGCTGTTGATAAAATTGTTGAGTTAGCAGCGCAAATTAAACAGTTAAGTGATGAAAATGGATATTTTACTAAGAAGGAAAATTTAGATGATTCTATTAAAAGCGCAATTGAAAATATGGATGCTTTAAAAGAAAAAGTTCTCGATGAAATGTGTAGTCAAATTAATATCAAGATGTATGAGCTCAATAAGCAAATCTATATTGATGGACGACGTGCACCCACACTGAATATTCATGGTAATAAATATACTTTTAATACTTATGGAGATACTGGAACCGGCACTGCTTTTGCTAATTTACTCACTTTTGATCTATCGTTGTTAGAATTAACTTGTTTGCCAGCAATTGCTCATGATCTTCCGCTACTTAAAAATATCGAAAATTCTGCGCTAGAAAACATTGTAGATATTTATAGCAGGAGTAAAAAGCAAATTTTTATCGCTATAGACAAATTGAATTCATATAGTAAAAATACTGCGCAACTGATTGAATCATACAAAGTATTACAGCTTTCAAAAGACAAACTTCTTTTCATAAAAAATTGGAAACAAGAGAATCAAAAACTAAACAATCAAGATTTAGCTGACAATACGACTAAATCTTGATTGAAATTGTTAATTACAAAGCTTTTATTCATCTTCAGATAAGAATGCGCCCAAAAGTATACTGAGAAAATATAGTGAATGTATGAAGGAACAATAATAATGCTTTGGTAGAATCTTTAATCAAATACGGTGAAAAGCCTCAATCTGAAGTGTCAAAGGACCTGTCCCCTTGACAGTCCGATAATTAGGGTAACTGGAGCAAATAAAGGGATTTTTGAAAGTAGTTAATAAGACAGAACCACCGTCCCCGCGTCTTGTTTTAATTGCTTGCCGATTTTTAAAAGCTTTTGGATGGAATTATTTGTATTAAATAATTCCTTATTTGGCAGGGTTCTGTACTTTTTTGAGGAATATGATAAATAGTTTTATTAATAAAAAATATTATTATGTACTTTAGGATACTGAAGAGAGGCTCTACTAATGGATAAATCAATTAATTCTCCTTATATGTTTTTTAACCGCACGGAATGGGAAAATTTACGAATGGCTACGCCGCTCCCATTATCCGAAGATGATTTAATTCGAATTCATGGAATTAATGAGAAAATTTCTCTAGACGAAATATCACAAGTTTATCTTCCAATATCTAGACTTTTAAATTTATATGTATTAGATACACATAAGCTTTATAATGTAACTAATACATTTCTTGGTACTTTAGCAAAAAAAGTTCCGTACATCATTGGTATTGCTGGTAGTGTTGCTGTTGGGAAAAGTACAACGGGGCGTATAATTCAAGAGTTATTGAAAAGTTGGCCAACCAAGCCAAGAGTTGATTTAGTTACAACAGATAGTTTTTTATATCCTAACTCAGTATTGGAAGACCGAGGTATTATGAAGAAAAAAGGGTTTCCAGAAAGTTATGATGTTCAGCAATTAATGGATTTTTTAAGAGATGTCAAATCAGGTTGCTCAGATGTTAAAGTTCCGATATATTCTCATTCATTTTATGACATTATTCCTAACAAATTTAAAGGCATAAGTACTCCAGACATCTTAATTATTGAAGGACTAAACGTTTTACAGACACCCAAGGTAGATTATATGATTTCTAAATCCCATTTATATATTTCTGATTTTCTTGATTTTTCCATTTACGTTCATGCAGATTCAAAAAATATTAAGCAATGGTATATTGAACGATTTCAGATATTGCGTCGTACTGCCTTTCAAGATAAAACTTCATATTTTCATCGTTATGCTCAGATGTCAGAGAAAGAGACAGAATTATTGGCAGAAAAAATATGGGATGAAATAAATGGAGTTAATTTAGAGGAAAATATTCATCCGACGATGCGACGTGCGCGTTTGATTATTAAGAAGGGGGATGAGCATTCCGTTCAAAAAATATGTTTGCGAAAGTTATAACCATTTTACTAGGAATCCGCTGTAAAACCAAGTGATATGACGCCCAATATTGACAGTAGGGAACCTCCGATATAGTTGTCTAAGCTTGATTTGGTTGTATTGATCCTTTTAAAAGGTACAAACATTTTTTTTTAATGCCATTGATGGCATGTCATGGAACTAATATTTGTTTAGAGATGGATAATCGCAATTGTTAATATAAAGCTCGATAATAAAGGATCTGACGGTTCCTTTGTCTTGATAATGAGCCGTTGTAGACTCCGAATAAGAAGAGCTGATCAAAAAAACAATATATAATGACAAACTCCTGCAAAGCGGCCTAGCCTTGCAGGAGTTTTGTATTTTAATGGTAAATAGGATAGAAATATGGGATACTGCTTTTCGAAGAGAAGATTATGATCATATATTTATGACATGAGAGAAAAAGAGGGGAGTGACTCAAAAGAACCGTCCCCTCGAGTTTTTGAAAAATTGTATGTATTCAATTGAGATATTTTACTGTTTATGCTATCATTTTACTGGCAAATATTAGTAAGTGATATCGGGATAATTAAAGGGGGGGATATTCCTATGAAATCATATATTTCTCAAAATCCAATAGCAAGTAATAATTGTGGTGCATTTTCTATTGCGTATTATTTATGGGAAACCAATAAAGCGCATTCTCTAAATGATAAAGCCTTTGTTGATAATATACATAAAAAAATACAAGTTGGAGCAAATAACATAGGCATTCCTGAAATTTATTCAAGTCCAGAAAAAATGTCTAATGAATTAAGTAACAATTGGGATTCACATGCCTATGCTTGTATGTCAACCAATAGCGCGCTTATGTCACTTGCAAAAGCCCTTAATATATCTACAGAGAATATAAATGTTCTTGATAAAATAAAGACTGGTGATAATAAATACGCGATTATTATATGTACGGTAGGATATTTGACACAAGCCATCCATTATATGCTGGTCAAATATGAGAGTAACACATTTAAATTATTGGATTCACTCTATAACATGGATCATACTACATTTAAATTTATTGATTCTTTCGGTATGAATCAAGTAGTCTGGGAAAATTTTGTTGTTGAAGATGATAATAGACTTTCATTAGAGAGGGCTTCCTCTTATTACTACACCGGAGCAGGTATTCTTTTAGAATAACTAAGTCTTTTGAATTTTTTTGATATGATAAATAACTAACTAAAACAGTCAAAGGGCCTGTCCCCTTGACATTCTGTCGTTGCTATTCATGGTTTGGAGTTGTTTTGAATCATATAGTGGGCCAGGGAACCTGTCTCCTTGTCCCATACTGTGATTAACGGAGAGATCCGTAGATAAATTTTCATAGAAAGAGATAGGAGGTAGTAGCAATGAAAGATTTCCCAGAGTTTATGAAAAATGAGAAAAATCATATTAGTAGTAATCAACAAAATACAAAGGATATTGACGGGTATTTTTTTGAAGGTGAAGATGGTAGTCAAATGGCTTTCTGGACATGCTATTCTGATAAAATCTCTAAAGAACATAAACATGAATTTGATGAGTATATGGTTTGTGTTTGTGGACAATATACTGTTACTATGAATGGACAAGAATTTGTTCTAAATGCAGGTGATGAACTCTTTATTCCGAAAGGAACAGTACAAGGGGGAAAGTGTATTGCGGGAACGAGAACAATTCATGCTTTTGGAGGGAAACGAATTCATAAAGACAAAGGATGAAAGATGCTTTAAACTTTAATGAACATTTATCTAATATGGGATACTGTTTTTCGAAGAGAAGCTTTTAATTATATGGGAAACAAAATTTGCTTAGTAAAACCGTTCCTTTGATTTTTTGTTGACAAAAAGGAACGTCCCCTCTGTCACTATTTCTACTCTGAAAAAGGTGTCGATAACCCCGTCCCCTTGACACCCACTATACGGCAAACTCCTGCAAAGCGGCTTAGCCTTGCAGGAGTTTTGTATTTTAATGGTAAATAGAGTAGAAATAGGGGATACTGCTTTTCAAAGAAAAGCTTATGATTATATATTGATGATGTGAGATGAAAAAATGTGAGTGACTCAAAAGAACCGTCCCTTTGAGTTTTCTGACATGAGACAAAAAGAAGGGATGACTCAAAAGAACCGTCCCTTTGAGTTTTCTGACATGAGACAAAAAGAAGGGATGACTCAAAAGAACCGTCCCATTGAGTTCCGCTAGTGAGTATGTATAGACGATTTTATTACTCTTATAATGATATATATAAGCGGTGCTACTATAGTTACTTTAAATACAATTAGAGCCAAAGCCAACATACTTACATAAGTTAGTGTAGCTAGAATCATTTTCCACCATGTTTTAGTTCTAAAACCTAGAAGTTTACGCCAATAGGGTAATTTCTCTACTGCTTGAATGTTAGATTCCATCAAAATAACCTCCAAATATATTCCCTCTTGATTTTAGAAAAGATGCATTGCTTCCAATACTATCACTTCTGAACATCGAAGAAATTAACTGTTTAGTCTAAAGTTATTCTAGAATAATAAAATTCACCATAAAGTAATATCTACATTATATCATCATTCATCGGATGTTTTGGTTAATTTTTCAAGAGGGGGAAGATTTCACTTGATGTCAAGAGAAGGGGTTGTTTAGTGCATGAGGTGAGAGCGAGTGCCGCGACAAGCAAGAGAATGATGTGAATCCTGTCCATACAATGAGTAAAGACAATAGACAATAGTTAGAGCTAATCAAAAAAATAATATTTACGACAAACTCCTTCAAAGCAGCCTAGCCTTGCAGGAGTTTTGTATTTTAATGGTAAATAGGATAGAACTATGGGATATGGTTTCAAAGAAAAGCTTCTATTTACGTATAATATATATGAGACAAGAAGATGGAGTGAATCAAAAGAACCGTCCCCGCGAATCTGTAAATAGGTATTTGGCTGAAAAAGGAATAGGAATCAATGATTTGAAAAGTGTAGGAAATAAATCGCTAAGAGAGGAACTGATAAAGCTTCTGATGGAAAAATCCAACTTGTCCCTAAGAGGGATTGCGGAGAAATTGGAACTAAACCGTGAAATGGTAAGAAAGGTGCAAGTGTCAAGGGACCTGTCCCCTTGACATTATTACAAAAACATGGAAGATTTCAGATCCTCAGATCCTAAATGAGCATTAACTTACTCATATTTCCCTATAGTTTTGCAAAATGTAGGTATTGAATTTGGAAATAGCAGGGGAATTGAATTATTGTCAGAATCTAGATTATTATAAGTAATTTTTGTTTCTAAATGAATGAAAGGAATGATGTAGCATTGGAAAATAAGGATATTAAGGATATTAAAGAATGGCTGCCCGTTTTTAAAGTTTCAGCAGAATCAGATAGAGATCTTATGGGGTATTTTGTAAAAACTGAATATGTAAACGCAATAATAGGCTCAGATAGATGGTTGCTATTAGGTAGAAAAGGTACTGGGAAAACGGCAATATTTGAATACTTAAAAAATGTTATTCCCAGCGATGCAAATGGATATTATACAATAACCCTAAATTTTAAAGATTATCCTTGGCCCATTCATGGGCTCTATAAAGAAAAAATGGAAAGTGAACTTACTGCATATCAGAAGAGTTGGCATTACTTATTTATTATCCAAGCGATTTCTAAGTTAATTTCTATAAAAAAAACTACTGGAACTTTGAGCTCAGAATTGGAGAAAGTAGAAAAATTATTAAATTATATATATGGCACACCATCACCTACTGCAATGGAGGTAATAAAATCGAAAATTGCAAGGATCTCCGGGTTAAGCCTTCCAGGTATTGATATAGAAACTTTAGATTTAGGTGCATCTTTAGGGGAAATTTCCTTCGAACAGGTGGCTGAAGATATTACATTAAAAAATAAGTTAAAGTCTAATGCTTTTAATCTATTAGACTACTTGGAAAAAGTTTTAATTAACAATATGCAAAATGAAAAAATACTTATAATTCTAGATCAACTAGATGAGTCTTGGCTACCTTCGGAGATTCCTGAATATAGCAAGATTTTAATTAATTTAATAAATGTTTGTCGAGATATAAATACAACAAATAAATATGTAAATAAGCTAAAAGTTGTTCCATTTATACGGACAGATATTTATGAAACACTTGTTTTCAATGATAAAAACAAAATTTATCAAGATAGTGCTACTGAAATACATTGGGATGAAGCTACGCTAGATGATATGTTCTTTGAACGTATCAAAAAATATAATCCAGCAGATGTATCATTAGATTATTCTAAGAAAACAGGCTGTGTTTTTGAAATTAATTTTGTTCGTCACGGTGCGACGCCATTAAAACATATGATCCGAAGATCCTTTTTGCGTCCTAGAGACATCATTGTTTATATGAATAAAGTTACTGAAATTCATACCAAAACTAAGTCTGGGCTTTTTTCTTCAGATGATTTATATTCAGCTGAAAAAGATTTCTCTATAAGCATGTATAATGAATTAATTGATGAATGGTCGAGCCAAAAACCTGAAATAAGAGGTCTCCTCTCAGTTCTGCAAAATATTGGTTACCAAAATTTCAACTATGCCTCTTTTGCAAAAGCTTATTGTGAGGTTTTCCCGGGTTCAGATAAAACTAAAATTGAAGACACACTGACATTCCTATTCTATAATTCTATTGTAGGTCAAAAAATAAATGCAAACTGGGAATATTACTGTGGTAATTTACGTATGACTATAGATTTAAAAAAGGATTTTCATGTGAGTGGTGCTTTAAAAAGCCGACTAATGTTAACTGAGGGGATGGCTGAAAGTACTATGTAAAAGGTTTTAAATAATCATTAACAAAATTCATTCAACAAAATATAAAGATGAATGAATTTTGTTAACTGAACGTGACTAAAGAAACCTTTTACTAAATTATCTAAATGAAGCATGGAATCTAGCATTCCTATATACTTATAAAGAAAAAGACAAAGCCTGCACATTAGGGATAGTGCTGTGTCTTTTCCATAAAATCGTCCACTTTAGTTTAATTTTTAAAACAATTTGGTTTTATTTAGTAATAAAGAAGCGAAAAAAATCGTTTTACGATTTTTCCCGCTTCTTTTCTTGCTTCGCATCCCAAAAGATAATTTCGAGTGCTGCTTTGATTTTTGCTTTATCTTCTTTAGTCAGCAGTATACCATCAAATAGGACTTCAGATTGTTCAAGGAAGTTAATTAAATCTTTAGGTATTTTTTCTTCTTGTGGTTGAGTGAACTGGGAATTGGATTCTATATGTCCAGCTATATTTAAGAGAAATTCATGTGAGACACCGAGACAGGGGGCAAGCTTCTTCAATGTCGCTGGTCCTGGTTTTTGAATGTTATTAATTATTCTAGATAGAGTGGCAATAGTCACGCCTGAGGCTTTGTATAGTTGTCCTAAACTTTCATATCCAGCTTCTAAGCGAAGTTTGTCAATTGTTTTTCCAATTTCAGACATGATACACCTCCCTTTTTATTATAACAATAATATTGCGTCTACGTAATATTACGAGAACGTAAATATTATCAAGAATCTATTGCAAGCTCGTAATAAGTGTGTTACTATATTTACGAGGGCGTAAAGAGGGTGATAGAATTGGCTAATAAAATTAAATTGAAACTTGCTAAGTTTAATGAGGTAGTTAAACAGGAAAAATGGAGTGATGGAGAGCTAGCAATAAAAATGGGGGTTTCAACAACTCAAATATGGCGAGTGCGGTTACCGGATGATGATCCACGTCATAATGACCCAGGGGGAGAATTTATAGCAGGTGCGTTAACAGCCTTTCCGGGTTTAAAGTTTAATGATCTATTTTTTTTAGTTACTGATTTACGAGCGCGTAATGACAAGGAAAAGCCAAAAACAACTTAAAGAGGTGATGAAGAATTTCCAATAGACAATCCTTACAATTCAACCAAATTAGTCTAGGAGAACTTAAAGAAATATAAAATTTTATTTGCAGGAGTAATCTTGCAAGTGAAAGGAGTGTATAAGTAAATTTTACGCCCTAGGTTGGTTACCTATAGTATATCGAAAAGAAAACACGAAATCCATTTTTGTAGACAATCTTTATAGATCTTCTTACACCATTGTATTAGAAGAAATAAGATGACTGGGGATAGGAAGCATGATCATTCATGAGTCACTTATCGCATTAAACTTACCGTCGACAAACAAGGTCGAAATCATTGAAGCCTTAGCCCGAAAGGCGAGGAAGCTTGGTCGAATTCGTAGTGTGAAAGGGTATATGCAGGCCGTGTTTGCCCGGGAAGAGTTATTTTCTACTGCTATTGGCTATGGTATCGCCATTCCTCATGGTAAAAGCAGCTTTGTAGAGGTTCCCTTTATTGCCTTTGCTAGAAGCCAAGAAGAATTTCTCTGGGATACTAGATCGGAGCATAGGGTTAGTCTTATCTTTCTGATTGGCGTACCAGAAGAGCAAGCTAGTGATCTACACTTAAAGATCCTAGCCAATATTAGTAGAGGGTTGATGAATGACTCTTATCGGGAAAGGCTGTTACAAGCTACAAGTGTAGCTGAAATAGTCGCAATATTCGGGGAAATGGGGTTGTAGGTATGGGGGGACGACACACCCCGCCTGCGGGCACCCAGCTCTGCATAGTTCGACTAACGAAACAAAAAATACTGTTTCGAGTCTCACATATCTCAAGAGGGGAATTAGTAAAAAGGAGGGAGTACTTTGAAAATCATTGCTGTATGTGCGTGTCCGACGGGGATTGCTCATACCTATATGGCCCAGGCTGCTTTGGAGAAAGCGGCAAAGGCAAGGGGACATGAGATCAAGATTGAAACCCAAGGAGCCATGGGGATTGAGAATGAGCTATCGGCTAGGGAGATTGGGGATGCTGCTGTTGTCATCTTTGCTGTGGGCGTCAATGTGGAGGGGGAAGAACGGTTTGCTGGGAAACCATATATCACGGTGGAAGTGGGCAAAGCCATTGAGAATCCATTTGGTGTCATTGAAAAGGCAGAAAGTAAGGGGGCAGTGTTATGAGTGAAGTATTGATGGAAGAGTTTAAAAAAGTGAAAAACCATCTAATGACAGGAGTTTCCTATATGATTCCCTCCGTAGTAGTGGGGGGTATTTGTATTGCTGGCGCTTTGGCAACAGGGACACCGGGAGCCAAAGGGATGGAGATACATAGTGCTTTAGCCAATCATATCTTGAACATTGGTGTAGCAGGTTTTACATTAATGATTCCCATCTTAGCGGGTTATATTGCCTACAGTCTTGCAGGCAAGCCAGGGGTTGTTCCTGGCATGATTGGTGGGTATCTGGCAAACCAGCCCATTGCTGATAGTCCCTATAAAGCAGGTTTTCTCGGTGCCTTGGTTATGGGGCTGTTTGCCGGGTATATCGTAAAATGGATCAAAGGCTGGAAGGTTCCCAGTTACTTACGTCCTGTCATGCCTATCTTTGTCATTCCTATTTTGAGTTCCTTAGTTGTTGGTCTTACTTATATTTATTTACTGGGACAACCCATTGCCTCTGTGATGGGCGGGATTACGGATGGTTTAAAAAGTATCAGCCAGCAAGGGGCTGTGGTGATCGCCATTATTACTGGTCTGATGATTGCTTTTGATATGGGTGGACCTGTCAACAAAACCGCTTGCATGTTTGCCTTTGGACTGATGGCGGAAGGGGTATATACGGTTATGGGACCTATCGGCATTGCCATATGTACGCCTCCCTTAGGGATGGGGCTGGCGACTTTACTAGCAAGGCGAAAATACAGTGAGGAGGAAATTGAAGCAGGCAAAGCAGCCTTAGCCATGGGCATGATTGGCATCACGGAAGGCGCGATTCCCTTTGCGGCTGCGGATCCTTTGCGGGTATTACCTTCCATCATGACGGGATCTGCTGTTGGTGCGGTTATTGGAGCCTTAGGGCGGGTCGGGGATCATGCTCCTCATGGTGGGCCGATTGTATTGCCAGTGGTGGATAATCCTGTATCTTATATATTGGGGATTGTTGTTGGTACCGTCGTCACAGCGCTCCTAGTGAATTTATTAAAAGTAGACATTGTTAAGGAGTCAGAGAAACGGGTAAAGATTGCCCAGTAGAGGGAGAGAGAACTTCTTTTCCCTTAGCAACATATTATGTAGTTATATACTGTTAATGTAGAGGAGAATTTTATAGAATGCAAAAAATGAATCTGCGAGAAGTCATTGATAAAATGTTTATATTAGAAAAGACAGGTTTCCAGACAACCTTACTTGGTATCGGACCCATGTCTAAGAATCTGATTATCGCTTCCTTAGAATTGGCGAAGGAAAAGGATTTTCCCATCCTATTTATCGCCAGCCGCAACCAAGTGGATGCCAAAGAGTTGGGTGGCGGTTATGTATGCAACTGGGATCAGCGAGGGTTTCAAGAGGATATTGCTCAGATTGCCAAAGAGGTTGATTTTACAGGTCTATATTATCTCTGCCGTGATCATGGAGGGCCTTGGCAGCGGGATAACGAGCGGAGTAGTCATTTACCCGAAGCCATTGCCATGGAATTGGCGAAACGGTCCTATATTGAAGATTTGGTCAATCACTTTGACTTATTGCACATTGATCCTACCAAAGATCCTTATATCATGGGAAAATCCATTGACATGGAAGTTGTCATTCAGAGGACCATCCAGCTGATTGAATATGTGGAAATGGAAAGAAAGTGGCGTAACTTACCGGAGATTGGTTATGAAGTGGGTACGGAAGAAACCAATGGAGGGCTAACCAGCCAAGAGAGTTATGAAATCTTCATTCAGCAGTTAACCAAGGAACTGCTAGTAAAAGGACTTCCCATACCCGTATTCATCGTGGGGCAGACAGGGACCTTAACCAGATTGACGGAAAATGTAGGTGAGTTTAGCTATCATAGCTCAAAAATGCTGGCGGATACGGCCAAGAAATATGGCGTTGGTTTGAAAGAGCATAACGGGGATTATTTAGAGGACTATATTATCCTTGATCATCCATCTTTAAGTATTACTGCCATGAACGTGGCCCCAGAGTTTGGCTATATTGAGACGAAAGCCTATTTAGAACTGGTTCGCTTAGAAGAAAAGGAATATGATAATGGCAGATTGAAGGACAAGTCTAACCTAAAGGCTGTTATGTCTCGAGAAGCCGCGAATAGTGGTCGGTGGAAAAAATGGCTGGTTGGCGAGAATATTCACCTGTCGGTAACAGACATTCTAGAGGATGCCAAGCTGAGAGATAAGGTATGTGAAATCTGTGGTCATTACACTTATGAGCATAAAGATGTGAAACGAGAAATAACAATACTATATGCGAACATGGCAGTTTTAGGAATTGATGGCAATCGTTACGTTTTAGATAAGATCAAAAACTCCATTGATCGCTATGTGCAATGTTTCAATTTGCAGGGTTTAACTAGCAAATTACTGAATTAGAATTGATATATTGCTAAAAATATCCAGTTTTAAGAATGGGAGGGTGAGGGTGTGAAGAAACAGCCAGCCGTATTTTTTGATCGTGATGGGGTACTGAATGTCGACAAAGGGCCTATTTCGAAACGGGCAGAATTAATATGGATGCCTGGGGCGATAGAAGCTATCAAGCTGCTGAATGATAAGGGCTATTATGTCTTTGTCGTTACCAATCAAAGCGGTATTGCCAGAGGCTATTTTAAGGAAGAAGATGTGTATGAACTCCATAGCCTTATGGAAGAAGAAGTGGAAAACCAGGATGCTGTCATTCATTCTTTTTACTTTTGCCCTCATCATCCAGAAGGGATTGTAGAAGAGTTCTCTACAGTTTGCAATTGCCGTAAGCCTTTACCAGGACTCATTGGGCAAGCTTGCCAGGAATGGCCTGTTGATCTTAGTGCATCTTTTCTGATTGGTGATATGCAGCGGGATCTTGACGCAGCCAAGGGAGCTGGGATACCCGGCTATCTGTTTTCTGGTGGCAACTTGTATGATTTTGTGCAAGATATTTTGGAAAAGAGCTAGGGAAGTACTAAGTGTATAGAAGCCTTGAATCACTATGGAGTAGTAGCTCTGTGGTGATTTTTTCTTTTATCTCCTAGAACCGAAATGGTTCTATGTGCCTTATTTTGTGGGCGATAGGAAGGTCAATTCTAAATTGTAGAGCTTAGCAACAAGATTGGTAAACTGGTATCGTTCACTCTTTGAAATCTGGCACTTTTTCAATAGCAGTTTATATGATGTAATATAGCTATCTCGTGCACGGGTGTATATAACTAGTGGAGGATTCAAGAAATGAATAATACCAAATTACCACAAAAAGTAGCAGTGTTGTTGTTTAATGCTGTGGAGCCCTTGGATTTCGTCGGCCCATATGAGGTGTTTTCTGCTGTAAATTTTGGTGAGCCTCATGTCAAGTATGAAGTGTTTACAGTTAGTGAAAATAAAGCTGACGTGAAATCTTCTGCTGGTTTAGTTGTAAAAGCAGACTATGATTTCAATGATTGCCCACAGGCCGACATGATAGTCATCCCTGGTGGGAGAATCACACCGGAGCTTTTGGAAAATTCCAATGTAATTCATTGGATACAGTCACAACATAAGAATGCAGCGATCGTTTTCTCTGTTTGCAATGGATCGATGTTTGTCGCCAAAGCTGGATTACTGAGCGGGTTGTCTGCAACAACGCATCATATGTGTTTTTCAGAACTGCTTGCCATCGATCCTTCTATTCATTTAAATAAGGAGGAGCGATTTATTGATAATGGTAGCATTATTACGGCTGCAGGGGTATCAGCTGGGATTGATGCAGCATTATACATTGTTTATAAGTTGTCTGGAAAAGAAGCATTTTTCAAAGTTTCCGAATTAATGGAATATGGAGATGGCTGGAAAAGCGTAAAAAGAAAACTAGCGGGGCTACCTGTTGCTCGTAAGATTAATGACAAATGTGTCAAGTGTGGTAAATGTGCAAAGGTTTGCCCTTACAATGCGGTTTTTGAAGGAGATACCCAATATGAAATCAATGCCGAAATATGTGTAGGAATAGGGCCCTGTGCTGCAATGTGTCCAGTAGGAGCAATTGAATCAGAGTTTTAGATGGTAGTGTTGACAAAAGGCATAGTACATAAATAGGGATGCTGGCAGATACAAAGAGAAACTCTGTGGTGATTTTTTATATGATTTGAAAGGGGTACTGATGTTTAAGATTCAATGTTTTTTGTGATATAATCAAACCGTAATATATAATCTGGCATTGAAAAGGAGTTGTTGTTTTATGTTTAATAATAGTACAGTGGGGATTGTAGCAATACGGGAGGTGCATACAAAATAAATTAATGTATATACCTCCCAGAAGTTACCTTTAAAAACTTTTGGAGGATATAAAATTGAGTAAAATAGATATGGAAAATATAGGACTCAGCCAAAGATTTATTACTGAGTCTACTTTATATTCGAGTTTTTATATCGGGCGTGTTATTTCCCAATACAAAGACCTATACAAGGTGGTAACAGAGAATGGCGAATTAACAGCAGAAATTTCCGGAAAGTTCCGTTTCGATGCAAAAACTTTATCTGATTATCCGGCAGCGGGCGACTTCGTTATGCTTGACCGAAATGAGGATACCGGTGGAAATGCAATCATTCATCATGTTCTGACAAGGAAAAGTGCCTTTATTAGAAAGGCGGCGGGAACATCGAATGATGAACAGGTTGTAGCTTCAAACATTGACACGGTGTTTATCTGTATGTCGCTTAATAACGATTATAATCTTCGCAGAGTAGAACGTTATCTTGGAATTGCCTGGGATAGTGGGGCCGTTCCAGTTCTCGTGCTTACGAAAGCTGACTTATGCGATAAGCTTCCTCAAAAGTTGTTAGAACTTGATACTGTCGCCTGTGGGGTTGATGTGCTTGTTACTTCGAGTTTGACTGCGAATGGATGCGTATCTGTCCAAAGATATCTTGGTAGTGGTAAAACTGTCGCATTTATCGGTTCATCTGGCGTTGGTAAGTCGACCTTGATAAATACACTCATCGGTAAAAACGCTCTTCAAACCAACGATATAAGAAACGATGATAGAGGTAGGCATACTACGACCAGGCGAGAGCTAATTGTTATTCCGAGTGGCGGCGTTGTTATTGATACTCCAGGAATGAGGGAACTCGGGATCGAAAGCGCTGACCTTACAAAAGCCTTTGCCGATATTGATGAACTATCAACAAAGTGCAAATTTCATGATTGCACTCATACTAGTGAGCCAAACTGTGCAGTACAAAAAGCTATCAACGATGGCGTGCTGTCTACGGATCGGCTTGCCAATTATTTAAAGCTGAAAAAAGAAGCTAAGTATGAGGGTTTAAATGCAAAGCAGATTGAGACTGAAAAGATTACTGCTATGTTCGCGGGAATGGGCGGGATGAAAAATGCACGAGAGTTTATCAAAGAGAAAAATAAAAGAAGGCGAGGTTATTAGTATGGAGATTATAATCAGACAAGAAACCGGCGCAGATTTCGATAGTGTGTATAAAGTAGTTGAGGCAGCTTTTCTAAATGCAGCACATACAAACCATGATGAACAGAATTTAGTGGTAAGGCTTAGAAATAGTACAGTTTTTGTTCCAGAGTTATCTCTTGTAGCAGTAGTTGATGGTAAAATTGTCGGGCATATAATGTTTACAAAAATAGTAATCAAAGCTGGGAAAGAGACGTTTACTTCTCTTATGCTTGCTCCCGTTTCAGTTTTGCCAGAAATGCAGGGTAAAAATATTGGTGAGAAACTAATTTTAGCAGGGCATAAAATTGCGCAAGCATTAGGTTTTACATCGGTGATTTTGGTCGGACACCCAGGATATTACCCTCGCTTTGGCTACATCCGGGCAAGTAACTTTGGCATAACTTTACCAATTGAGGTTCCAGATGAGGCGTTTATGGCATATCAACTTACCGATAATTCATTATCTAAAGTTGAAGGTGTTGTGGAATTTCCTAAAGAGTTTCTTATTTAACAATTAATATTACCGATGAACACTGTCCACAAGAACAACAACATATATAAAGCAAAAAGCATCTCATAGTGAGGTGCTTTTTCGTGTTTCACACCGGCTTACGCACAATGGAAATTTGTGATTTGGCACCAGAGGATATTTCTCTAGGTATACGTAGCAAACAGCGGGAGGTTCCGCTCGATGCACATGTAGAGTAGCGTTAGAATTTATCTCGGAAAAGATAAAATATTTACTATGTACTTTTTAAGCAACATGACATATAATAACATATGAACAGATATTCATATGTTGGAGGTATAATCTAATGTCTGATGCTAATTGTACGATGGATACGTGTGAACAACTATGTGAACATCCGCAAGTAATATGCTTAGCAAAGAAGGATGCAATTCCAGATACAGAAGCTCAGCAGGTCGCTGAATCTTTTAAATTACTAGGAGATACAACGAGAGTGAAGATGCTGCATGCATTGTCCAAAAGAGAACTTTGTGTCTGCGACTTAGCGGCGGTTGTTGAAATGGGGCAGTCTGCTGTTTCTCATCAACTGCGTTTATTAAGAAGTGCCCGTCTAGTAAAGTATCGTAAAGAGGGCAAGATGGCTTGGTATTCCCTGGATGATGGGCATATTGGCCTATTACTCTCTCAATGTATTGAACATATTAAGCATAGATAGGAGGCCGTGTGATGGCGAAGAAAGAAAGTGGTTGTCAGAGTGGGTGCTGCTCTGATGAAGTGATAGAATCCGTTGCAGCTCCTAGTTGCGGATGCTGTACGGAAAAGACGGAAACGGTTGAACAAATTGCAGCAACTAGTTGTGGTTGTTGTACTAATGATGAGAGCTTACCACAAGCAAAAAACGAGACTGATGAAGGTTGTAATTGTTGCTCCTCTGTAGAGGGCGGGAATATGGTAACGAACAATTATGCGATTGAGGGGCTCGACTGCGGAGATTGCGCTGCCAAACTGGAGAAGGGTATTAAGAAAATCAAGGGTGTAGTCAATGTCCAAGTGATTTTTGCATCTGCCAAAATGAAAGTTACCTATGATGGCAGTCTGGTGGATACAGATAAAATCACGAAAGCCGTTAGTGGGTTTGGCTATTCGGCAACACTTGCTGCGGCAGGATCAGGAGTTCGTAAGACGGTCTTTATCGTATCGGGTCTTGATTGCGCCGACTGTGCCGCAACCTTAGAAAAAAGACTTCTTTCACTGTCAGGGGTTCATTCTGCACAGATTAATTTTGCCACGAGCAAACTTATCATAGAACATACAATCAGTGAAGCAGAGATTATTAAGACCGTTGAGCAAGCAGGGTATAGTGCAAAGCGGGAAGGTAAGGGGAATCAATCCCTAGACAATAAGGCTACCTGGTGGACCAACAGGCGGACCCAAACAACGGTTGTATCTGGTATATTCCTTGTAGCAGCGACAGTGATGGAATGGTTTGGTGTCAATGATAGTGTAATTGTTCCTTTGTATATTGTGACAGCCATCATTGGTGGTTATCATACAGCGAAAAGTGGTTTTTATGGTCTCCGTTCGTTGACATTTGATATGAATTTTCTAATGACGGTAGCGATCATCGGTGCATCGGTGATTGGTGAATGGGCCGAAGGTGCTACAGTAGCCTTTCTGTTCTCCTTTGGTAATACGCTGCAAACCTATACCATGGATAAAACTCGTCAGTCCATTCGTGCTTTGATGGAACTGGCTCCACCGGAAGCGATCGTTCTTAGGGACAATGAAGAGCTAAGGTTACCCATTGAGGAGATTGTGGTCGGTGATCTTTGTATTGTAAAACCTGGTGAAAGAATCCCGATGGATGGTATTGTTCGAGAAGGGATTTCGGCAGTAAACCAAGCTACCATTACGGGGGAATCCATACCTGTTGAGAAAACGGCTGGCGACACCGTATATGCAGGTACTGTCAATGAGCATGGAGCGCTAGAAATTGAAGTTACGAAAATAGCCTCCGATTCTACCCTTGCCAAAATCATGCACTTGGTGGAAGAGGCACAGGCTCAGAAAGCTCCATCCCAGCAATTCATTGATGTTTTCTCCAAATATTACACGCCTATCGTTCTGATTGTTGCTGTCGGGATTATGGTGATTCCTTGGCTGTTCTTTAGTCAGGCATTTGCTCCCTGGTTTTATAAAGGGCTTGTTCTTCTCGTCATTTCTTGCCCTTGTGCTTTGGTTATTTCAACCCCTGTTTCTATCGTGTCCGCCATTGGGAATTCATCCAGAAACGGTGTATTGATTAAAGGGGGGGCCTATCTTGAGGAGATGGGTGCGATTCAGTCCATCGCTTTTGATAAGACGGGTACGTTAACCTATGGACGCCCGGTTGTCACTGAGATTATGCCAGCAGATGGCATTACCGAGGACGACTTCTTAGCTACCGCTGCCTCGATTGAAAAATTGTCGGAACATCCTTTAGCAGCCGCTATCGTAGAAAAGGCAAAAGGTCTTACCTTAAAGCCAATTGCGAATTTCACGGCATTAGTTGGTCTTGGCGCACAAGCGGATGTGGATGGAAAAACGGTGTATATTGGGAACCAGCGTTTGTTTGAAGAATTAGGTTTAGAACAATCCCAGTATGAACAAGCTGTCATAGCGCTTCAGCAAGAAGGTAAAACAGTGATGCTGATGGGAACCAAGGAAGGGATCCTAGGTATGATCGCTGTTGCCGATACGCTGCGGGATAATAGTGCCAATGCCATTAGCGAATTGCGCAAAGCGGGAATTAAACATGTTGCTATGCTGACAGGCGATAACAAGAATGTAGCTGGTTCTATCGCCGAAAAGTTAAATCTTGACTCCTTCTACAGTGAACTTCTGCCAGAAGATAAAGTAACGGCAGTCAAAAAGATCATTAGTGAGTATGGCAGTGTAGCCATGGTCGGTGATGGCGTCAACGACGCCCCTGCTTTAGCTGTAGCCAATATTGGGATTGCCATGGGGGTGGCAGGTTCGGATACTGCCCTTGAGACAGCCGATATTGCCCTCATGTCGGATGACCTTGGAAAACTTGCTTATCTTATCAAACTGAGCCGCAAGACAGTAGGGATTATTAAGCAAAACATTAGCTTTGCCATCTTAATCAAAATTGTCTTCGTCATCCTCACTTTTGCCGGGTATGTCAACCTATGGCTTGCCGTATTTGCCGATATGGGTTCTTCCATACTGGTAACCCTAAACGGCATGCGCCTGATGCGCAAACTCAGGTAACACTAGCAAAAGTCCTGCTACATTCTGTATGAATGTAGCAGGACTTTTTGCATTGTAAGGGAACTAAATAAAGTAAAAGTAAGCTTTTTGGAGGTCCTAACATGTGGATGCCAAGAGAAACTACGGAGTTGATGAATTCGCCGTGGAGCATATTATTTTGGATCATTTCGATTGGAATTACGATAGGGGCAAGCGAATATAGGAAAAAACGTAAATAGGGGTACAATAGAAAATCGAATCGGGAAAGAATCGGTAGGAGGAATTTTCATGGCAGAAATTAAGTTTGAAATCACGGAACACATCGGAGTGTTATCGGAATCAGCTAAGGGCTGGACGAAGGAACTGAACCTTGTAAGTTGGAATGACAAACCACCCAAATATGATCTTCGGGAGTGGTCACCCGATCATGAAAAAATGGGGAAAGGCATTACCTTGTCCAAAGAAGAAATGGCGAAGTTGAAAGAACTATTGTAAAATGAGTAGTAAGAAGAAGGCTTTATACTTATATAACTAAGAATTTATAGGGTTGAATCGAGGTAATAACAATGAAAATTCGATTGGCGTCGCCCATAACCATAGATTCGGTTGTGGATGGCAAGGGTTTGAGAACGGTCATTTGGTGTCAGGGATGTCCACATAACTGCGAAGGCTGCCATAATCCTGATACCCAGAATTTTACGAGTGGTTTTGAGCAAGAGGTCGATGAATTGGTTGAGTCGATTGTCAAGGTACAGCTCCAATCAGGGGTCACCTTCTCCGGTGGCGAGCCTATGATGCAGCCAGCTAGCTGCGCCGCAGTGGCAGAACAGTTAAAAGTGAGAGGTGTCAATATCTGGTGTTATACTGGCTTTACCTTTGAGGAATTAATCAAGAAACCAGACTGTTTACAATTTTTGCAGTACATTGATGTATTGATTGATGGTAAGTTTGATTTGGCATTGAAGAGTTACGATTTAGTGTTCAAGGGATCAGCTAATCAGCGTGTTATTGATGTGCAAGAGAGCTTACGGCAAGGCTCCGTTGTATTATTCGAATAGAGTGTTTGGACGAACCTGACAAAGGTTCGTCTTTTTAGTTGGTAAATAAAATCTCTTGCAACATTTCAAGAGGATGGTATAATACAGGTATAGATGTATATACAACATGTCAACTAGGTGACGTTTCAAATAGTGGCAGCAAAAGGTGGGAAACTATGAAGAAAGTTGATAAGGATTCGCCAATACCATTATATTATCAATTGAAAAATATCATTTCTGAAATGATAGAAAATGAAGAATTAAAAGCAGATGAAGTGGTGCCAACAGAAAGGGAGTTATGTGAAACCCACGGCATTAGCCGCATGACGGCCAATAAGGCAATCGCAAGTTTGGTCAACGAAGGACTTCTGTATCGAGAACGAGGTAAAGGGACCTTTGTTGTCAAGAACAAGGAAAAACATCCTTTGCATAACTTGTTAGGTTTTACGGAAGATATGCAACGACGTGGTATGAGCATTAGTACCAAGATCATTTCCTTTCAACGTAAGCCAGCGACCAAAAAACTGCAGCACGATTTACAAATCGGTGAACAGCAGGAAGTGTTTGAAATCACTAGGCTACGATCTGTCAATGAGGAACCCTATGCCATTGAAACGGCTCATTTGCCAACCATGCTTTGCGAAGGCTTGACGGCTGAATTACTGGAAAACAACTCTTTGTATACCATCTTGGAGAAGGAATTTGGTTTACAAGTGGAATATGCCAATCAAACCATTGAGCCTGTATTGGTCAATGATTATGAGAGCCAAATGTTACAGGTAAAGCAGAAAACCTTGGCATTAATGTTTTCACGGTTGACTTATGCCAAAAAGAACATTCCTATTGAAGTGACCAAGTCCATTTATCGGAGCGATCGATATAAATTTGAAATTACTTTGAATCGATAATTGTTACGAATCAGTATATGTATATGGTACAAATTTTAAAATGACAGATTTGATTTATTTCTATTAGAAAGCACTCTTTTATTTATTGCAGCGAGGCGGGACGTTATATCAGGTCATTTTCTAGTTTGTAAGATATAAAAAACGAATAGGAGGTTCTAACTATGGGAAATTGGTTTGGAAAATTACAAAAGATAGGCAAGGCACTCATGCTGCCAGTGGCAGTATTACCAGCTGCGGCTTTGTTGCTGCGGTTTGGTGCTCCAGATGTTCTTAACATTCCTTTTGTTATGAAGGCTGGTGCGGCGATTTTTGACAACTTGGCATTATTATTTGCAATGGGTATCGCCATTGGTATATCTCACGATAATGGCGGTGCATCTGGATTATCAGGAGCTGTTGGGTACTTAGTGTTAACGAATGGTCTCAAAACCATCAATCCAGATTTGAACATGAGTGTATTAGGCGGTATCTTAAGTGGACTAGTCGCTGGGTATATGTATAATAAATTTTATAATGTTAAACTTCCCGACTTTTTAGGATTCTTTGCCGGGAGACGTTTTGTCCCCATTGCAACGGCAGCATCTGCGATTGTGATGGCAGGGATCTTTGGAGTAATTTGGGGGCCAATCCAAAGCGGTATTCATATGATTGGTGAGTGGATTATTGGCGCAGGCGCGTTTGGTTTATTTATCTTTGGGATATTCAATCGACTCTTAATTCCTTTTGGTCTTCATCATATTTTGAATAGCTTTGTTTGGTTTGTCTTTGGCAATTATACGGATGCAACGGGTAAAGTGGTAACTGGTGATTTGAACCGCTTCTTTGCTGGAGATCCTACCGCAGGTGGTTTCATGGCTGGCTTCTACTTGATCTTTATGTTTGCTTTACCAGGTGCGGCACTGGCGATTTACACTTGTGCCAAACCAGAAAATCGTAAGAAAATTGGCGGTGCCTTGTTATCAGTAGCATTTACTGCTTTCTTAACAGGTATTACAGAGCCACTTGAGTTTATGTTTATGTTCTTAGCTCCTATGTTATATCTCTTACATGCAATTATGACTGGGCTCGCATTGGCCCTTGCAAGTTCGATGGGAATTTTACACGGTTTTGGTTTCTCCGCTGGTCTAATCGATTACTTATTAAACTGGGGATTAGCAACGAAACCAGGTATGTTGATTCCACTAGGCTTAGGATTTGCTGCTTTGTATTATGTAGTATTTGTCTGGGCAATCAAAAAATTCGACATTCCTACTCCTGGCCGTTTTGATGACGAAGGAGATAATGCAAGGTTAGATACTGCCGATATTAGTGTATTTTCTCTTAGTATGGTAGAAAAACTTGGCGGAAACCAAAATATTGAAGCAGTAGACTCTTGTATTACTCGCTTACGTTTAACAATTCGTAATACTGCCCTGGTTAAAGAAAATGAAATCAAGGCATTGGGCGCAGCTGGTGTTATCCAGAAGGGGAATAGTGTGCAAGTTATTGTTGGTACAAAGGCTGAAATAATTGCCGATGAAATGAAGAAAATCCTATTACAGGGAACAACAGCTAGAACAGATAACAATAATACGTCGGCGCCTCACGTTTAAAAAATTAATTTGAAGGTGGAATTGAAAGTTGGAGATGGTGGAGGGTTCCCTGTCTCCGGTTTTCAATTCCTTTTTTAGGAGGTTTCTGATGGAGCAATGGAATAAGGATACCATTTTGATTGATGAGGTATCTACCCTTGAAATGGTACAAATGTTTAACCGAGAAGATCAAAAAGTGGCGACTGCTGTGGGAAGATGTCAGGGAGAAATTAGTGCAGCCATTGAGATGATTGTGGAAGGTTTACAAGCCGGGGGGCGTCTTTTTTATATCGGCAGCGGTACAGGTGGGAAGCTAGGGGTACTTGATGCTACAGAATGTCCACCTACTTTTGGTACGGATGATAATATCGTCATTGGCCTGATATCTGGAGGCGATGAAGCTATATCAGGCTGGCGGGAAGATACAGAAGATGATGAGGAATTGGCGTTACAGGATTTAAAGAAGAGAAATTTTGGCTCTCGTGATGTGCTAGTCGCCATTAGTGCCAGCGGCAACACTCCTTATGTCTTATCCGCTGTGCGTTACGCCAAAACACTAAATAGTAAGACAATCGGGCTCTGTTGTTCTTTGTCAGGAAACCTGGAAAGTATCACCGATTTATGCATTGTCATTGATGTAGGACCAGAGGTTATTATGGGCTCTACCCGTCTTAAAGCAGGCACTGCCCAAAAGATGGTTCTCAATATGTTATCTTCTTGTTCCATGATTAAGATGGGCAAGACTTATAATAATTTAATGGTAGATGTAAGGCCAATTAATGCGAAACTAAAAAAACGGGTAATCGATATCATTACCCTTGCAACGGGCAAAGGTGAGAAGTTTGCCACTCAGGCACTAGAGAAGGCAAAAGGCAATGTGAAAGTTGCCATTCTTATGTTGGTGATGAATCTAAATGCGACAGTCGCCTATGCATTACTCAAAAAGCATAATGGATATTTAAAAAAAGCAGTAAAGGATGATTCATTTTGAAAGCAATTAGAAATGGGAAAATCATCACACTGCAAGGAATCTTGCATAATCAGGTAGTCATCTTTGAGGAGAAAATTATTGGCATTGTTCCCGAAGAGCAGTTAAGTCAATATACAATTGATGAACTGTTAGATGCAGGTGGCAGGTATGTATCCCCTGGGTTTATTGATGTTCATGTACATGGCTGTAATGGTTTTGATACCATGGATGAGGAGGAGAAAGCCTTAGCCGCCATTAGTAAAGGAGTTTTACAAACGGGAGTTACCTCCTTTATGCCAACAACGATGACGATGCCCTTTGCAAGAATCGAGCAGTCGATGGAGCGTATCCGGCAGGCAATGAAAGAAAGCTCGGGTGCCCAGGTGCTAGGCTGCCATATGGAAGGTCCTTTCATTAATGAGAATTATAAGGGAGCCCAAGATAAACGGTTTATTTTGGCACCTGATATTGAGAAAATCGAATCCTATTTGGATTGTATTAAGATTATTACCATTGCTCCAGAAATCGGAGAGAGTGGTGATTTTATCGAAGCTTGCACTAAACGGGGGTTGGTTGTGTCAATTGGGCATAGTAGTGCTACTTATGAACAAACGATGAAAGCCATTGATGCAGGAGTATCACACATGACTCATATCTTCAATGCATTACCACCGCTGCATCATCGTTTTCCTGGTGCTATAGGAGCGGCAATGGATAGTGATATTGTATGTGAATTGATTGTTGATAATCTCCATGTACATCCAGCCATGCAGCGCGTCTTGTTAAAAGTGAAAGGCCTTAAGAATATCATCTTAATTACCGATGCCATGCGGGCTAGTCTTTTAGGCGAAGGGCAATATGATTTGGGTGGTCAGAATGTCATTGTGAAACAAGGGGAAGCCCGGTTAGAGGATGGTGTGATAGCGGGAAGTGTATTAACTCTCAATCGCGGGGTGCGAAATTTCATGGAAAACACAGGCATTGATTTGGTGAGTGCTATTTCATTGGTCACCCTCAATCCTGCCAGAGAGCTCGGTGTCCTGGATCGTAAGGGCAGTATCGAAGTCGGAAAAGACGCAGATTTAGTAGTTTTTGATGATGAATTAAATATTTTTGCTACCTTTGTGGGAGGTAGCCTATTATACAGGGGGTAATGATGTGCGTATCGTAATAGCAAAAGATTATGAAGATATGAGTGCAAGGGCAGCTAGAATAGTAGCTGGTCAAATTTATTTGAAACCGAATAGTGTACTAGGAATGGCGACAGGCAGTACTCCGCTCATGCTGTATAAAGAGCTAATCAGGGTACATCAGGAAGTCGGTTTAGACTTTACGGAGGTCACAACCTTTAATTTAGACGAGTATTTAGGATTACCAAAAGAAGATGAGCAAAGTTATAATTACTATATGTTTCATCATTTTTTTAATCAGATTAATATAAAAAAAGAGAATATCTATATCCCAGATGGCATGACCAAGGATATTGAATTAGAATGCAAATCTTATGATCGCCAGATTCAGAAAAAGGGCGGCATTGACTTACAGGTCTTAGGAATTGGCAATAATGGACATATTGGCTTTAATGAACCGGATATTAAATTTGAAGCTACGACTCATAAGGTAAAGCTTGATGAAGAGACCATTCAGGCGAATTCCCGCTTTTTTAACACCATGGAAGAAGTACCGAGATTTGCTATTAGCATGGGGATCAAGACCATTATGCATGCGAAAAAAATATTATTACTGGCAAGTGGGGAGAATAAAGCAGAAGTCATTCATCAGGCTCTCTTTAATGGCATAACACCAGAGGTACCAGCTTCTATCTTGCAGCTTCATCAGGATGTTACGGTGATTGTGGAAGAAAGTGCAGCCAAGCTGTTAAAACCGAAACTGCAGGATTTACAAAGAACAGGAATATAATTTAGGGTGGTAAGAGCATGTTTAATTTTTGGAGTCGAAAAAAAGAGAAACTCACTATTTTTGCACCAGTACAGGGAAAAGTAATTGATATTACTGCCGTTCCTGACAGTGTTTTTGCTGGTAAGATGATGGGCGATGGTGTCGGAATTGAACCGGCAGGCAATGTTATCACCGCGCCATGTGATGGCAAAGTGATTTTGGTAGCCAAGACCTTACATGCTGTAGCAATTGAGGCTCAAGGGGTAGAAATCCTAATTCATATTGGTATGGACACGGTAACCTTAGGGGGAGAAGGATTCACTGCTCATGTTGATGTAGGGGATACAATCACTAAGGGCGACAAACTAATTAGTTTTGATCGAGAGTATATTACTAAGCAAGGCAAAGACCTGATTACACCGGTTGTCATTACGAATATGGATCAGAAAGTAAAGAGTGTAGAGAAAAAGTTGGACGATCTAAACGGTGTTATTCTAGAAATAGAAGTGAAAAGTTAACAAGGAGCTAGAGGTCGGCAGCCTTCCCAGTAGGGAAGGCTGCTTTTTCTATGTCTAAGTGAGGATTTTGCAATGACGTTACTAGATGAATAGGGTCTATGAAAATGTGTATATATTTTTAGACAACTATGTATAGGTACATAGACGGATTTTTCTTAATAAACTGTCTATCTGAAAATTGAAAATGCAGTGTTTACGGGACTCTTTTGCAGAGAATGCTGTCTTCTTATCTCTTGGCATAGTAATTGCATTATCAGTAAGTTAAAGATAGCTTACTGAGGAGAGTGGGATTTTATGGCCAAGGTAATAAGTGCATTAGAAGCTGCAAAGCTAATAAAAAATGGTGATACGATTGGCGTTAGTGGATTTGTTGGTAACGGGCATCCCGAAGCCTTAAGTGCTGCGATGGAAGAACGTTTTTTAGCAGAGAGTGCTCCCCGGGATTTAACCTTGTTTTACTGTGCTGGCCAGGGAGATGGTAAAGATCTTGGTCTTAATCACTTTGGTAATGAAGGTATGGTGAAACGAGCCGTTGGCGGTCATTGGAATTTAGCACCGAAGCTAGGTAAGTTAGCTGTAGAAAATAAAATAGAAGCCTATAATTTCCCCCAAGGTACGTTAGCCCAGTTAGCTCGTAATATAGCAGGCAGAAAACCTGGTGTAATCACAAAAGTTGGTTTGCACACTTTCGTAGATCCGCGGGTTGAAGGTGGCAAAATTAATGATGTTACTAAGGAAGAATTAGTAGAAGTCATAGAGCTTGGTGGTGAAGAGTGGTTATGGTATAAGCCTTTTCCTATTACTGTAGCTCTATTACGTGGTACGAGTGCTGATGAGCGAGGCAATATCACAATTGAGCATGAGGCAGTTTCTTTAGAAATATTATCCTTGGCTCAGGCCGCGAAAGCGTCTGGCGGTATTGTTATCGTACAGGTGGAAAGACTGGTAGCCAATGGCAGCATGCCTCCGATGAGTGTGAAGATTCCAGGCATTGTTGTGGATTACGTTGTCGTGGCGGAAGATATAACGCAGCATAAGCAAACTTTTGGTGAGCAATATAATCCTGCTTATTCTGGTGAAATTCGCGTATCTTTGTCAGCCCTTGCTCCTATGAACCTTGATGAGCGCAAAATTATTGCACGCCGGGCAGTGATGGAATTGACATCGGATTCGAAAGTTAATCTTGGTATTGGCGTTCCTGAGGGGGTAGCTCTTGTAGCGAACGAAGAGGGAATTGGTAATAAAATGACCTTAACCGTTGAAGCGGGCCCAATAGGTGGTGTACCTGCAGGCGGGTTAAGTTTTGGCGCCGCAACAAATGCCGAGGCTATTTTAGATCAACCTTATCAGTTTGACTTTTACGACGGTGGTGGCCTGGATTTAGCGTACCTTGGTCTGGCAGAGACAGATAAACACGGCAATATTAATGTCAGTAAATTTAAAGGCCGGGTAGCTGGTTGTGGCGGTTTTATTAACATTACACAAAATGCGAAGCAAGTCATTTTTTGCGGCACATTTACAGCTGGTGGTTTAAAAGTAGCGGTGGCCGATGGAAAATTAACGATTGTCAATGAAGGAAGAGCTAAAAAATTCATTGATCACGTAGAGCAAATCACCTTTAGTGGCCAATATGCCCAAGAGGTAAAACAACCTGTTATGTATATTACAGAACGTGCCGTATTTAAGTTGACGAATGAAGGCATGATGTTGACGGAAATCGCACCAGGCGTTGATTTGGAAAAGGATATTTTGGCTTTAATGGATTTCACGCCAATTATTTCGCCAAATCTTAGAATGATGGATGAGCGTATTTTTCATAAAGAATTGATGGGTTTAAAATAATTTATTCAAAAATTGAGGATGGTGTTTTTTAATGAAAGAAGTAGTAATCGTAAGTGCAGTAAGAACCGCAGTAGGTAGTTTTAATGGATCCTTATCCCCTTTTTCCGCAGTAGAATTAGGCAGCATGGTAATTAAAGAAGCCATCGCTAGAGCTGGCGTAGAAAAAGAAAATATTGATGAAGTTATTTTTGGTAACGTACTGCAAGCAGGCTTAGGACAAAATCCAGCTCGACAAGCGGCAGTAAAAGCGGGTGTTCCTCAGGAAGTGCCTTCTTATACTGTAAATAAAGTATGTGGTTCAGGCTTAAAGACAGTGAACTTAGCAGCCCAAGCCATTATGGCTGGTGATGCTGAGATCGTAATTGCTGGTGGTATGGAAAGCATGACAAATGCTCCTTACGTTTTAGATAGCAAAGTACGTCAAGGTTTACGTATGGGACATTCTGAAGTAAAAGACGTTATGATCCAAGATGGTTTGTGGTGTGCATTTAATGATTACCATATGGGTATTACAGCAGAAAATGTTGCAGAGCAATTCGGAATTACTCGTGATGAACAAGATAGACTTGCTTTCTCTTCTCAGCAAAAAGCAATCGCAGCCATTGAAAGCGGCGCATTTAAGAAAGAAATATTGCCAGTTACCATCAAAGGCAGAAAAGGGGATACTATTTTTGCTACAGATGAATATCCAAAAAGCGATGCGATGCTTGAAAAATTACAAGGACTTCGCACTGCCTTCAAAAAGGATGGTACAGTTACTGCAGGTAATGCTTCTGGTATTAATGACGGGGCAGCTGCTCTCGTATTAATGTCTGCTGACAAAGCAAAAGAATTAGGACTTAAACCGATGGCTCGTATTCGCAGTTATGCTGCAGCAGGTGTTGACCCAAGTATCATGGGTATTGGTCCAGTAGCGGCGGCGCAAAAGGCATTGGCTAAAGCTGGCTTGACAGTTGCTGACCTTGATCTTATTGAAGCTAATGAAGCTTTTGCATCACAATTCTTGGCAGTAGGCAAAGAACTTGGTTTTGATCAAGAAAAAGTAAACGTGAATGGTGGCGCTATTGCCATCGGCCACCCAATCGGTGCAAGCGGCGCAAGAATTCTCGTTACCTTATTGCATGCGATGGAAGCAAGAGATGCTAAGGTTGGCCTGGCTACCTTGTGTATCGGCGGCGGACAAGGTGTAGCAACGATTGTTGAACGTATTTAATACCCTTTAAAATTGTGTCCCAATATAGAGTCAGTAGATAAGCTACTGACCTATATTTGATGATATAAGTGATGTTTTTCACAAAAATAGGGGAGGCTTATTATTATGCAATTTCAACTTACAGAAGATCAGAAAATGGTACAAAAATTGGCCCGGGATTTTGCCGAAAAAAAACTAGCACCAACTGTAGCAGAACGTGATGCCAAGGAAGAATTTTCTCGTGAATTGTTTGATGAAATGGGAGCAATGGGCTTAACTAGCATTTGTTTTCCAGAAAGCTACGGCGGAGCCGAAGGCGATGTTTTAAGTTATATATTAGCAGTGGAAGAGTTATCAAAGGTTGATGACGGCATAGGTATTACCTTGTCTGCTACTGTATCCTTGTGCGCATGGCCTATTTATGCCTACGGTACGGAAGAGCAAAAACAAAAATACTTGGTGCCATTAGTAGAGGGTGAAAAACTAGGTGCCTTTGGTTTAACAGAGCCGAACGCTGGAACTGACGCTGCTGCTCAGCAGACAGTGGCAGTGGCTGATGGGGATGACTATATCTTAAATGGCAGCAAAATATTTATAACCAATGGCGGCGAAGCAGAAACCTATGTAGTATTCGCCATGACGGATAAATCCAAAGGTACAAAAGGGATTACTGCGTTTATCGTTGAGAAGGGAATGCCAGGTTTTAGTTTCGGTAAAAAAGAACACAAAATGGGGATTCATACTTCTTTAACAAATGAATTGGTATTTCAAAATGTACGTTTACCAAAAGAAAATATGCTAGGCAAAATAGGGGAAGGTTTTAAGATTGCCATGAGTACCCTAGATGGCGGTCGTATCGGCGTTGCAGCTCAGGCTTTAGGCATTGCCCAAGGCGCTCTTGATCACGCTATTAAATATTCAAAAGAAAGAGTGCAGTTTGGCAAACCCATTGCTCAAAATCAAGCATTGGCATTTATGATGGCTGATATGGCTACTAAAATTGATGCGGCTCGTTTATTGGTCTATCGCGCAGCCTATCTAAAAGACCAAGGGTTACCTTATTCCAAGGAAGCTGCCATGGCAAAATTATATGCATCGGATATCGCTATGGAAGTGACTACGGATGCAGTACAGGTTTTTGGTGGGTATGGATACAGCCGAGAATATCCAGTAGAACGTTTAATGCGTAATGCAAAGATTACACAAATCTATGAAGGTACAAACCAAGTGCAGCGCATGGTTATTTCTGGAGCTATTTTACGGTAATAAGTGGATAAAACAGGGGGACTTACATTATGGAAATAGTAGTTTGTGTAAAGCAAGTGCCTGATACTACGGAAGTAAGGATTGACCCAGAGACAAATACACTGATTCGCCAAGGTGTACCAAGTATTGTAAATCCATTTGATAAGAATGCATTAGAAGCGGCGTTGCAGCTGAAAGAAAAACATGGGGGTAAGGTTACTGTTCTTTCTATGGGCCCCCCACAGGCTAAGGAAGCGCTAAAAGAGTGTTTGGCCATGGGGGCTGATGAAGCGATTCTCATGAGTGATCGCGCCTTTGGCGGTTCTGATACCTTAGCTACCAGCCATGCTTTGGCATCTGGCATTCGAAAAATGGGTAAGGTGGATATCATTCTCTGTGGTAAACAAGCCATTGATGGCGATACTGCTCAGGTTGGGCCCGAAATTGCAGAACATTTAGGCATCAACCAAGTGACCTACGTATCAAAGATCAATGACCTAGATGAGCAAAAGATAAACGTAGAGCGGGAACATGAAGAGGGTTATGAAGTCATCGAGGCACAAATGCCAGTATTACTAACTGTTGTTAAGTCGATTAATGAACCACGCTACCCTACAGTAAAAGGTACGATGAAAGCCAACCGTAAAGAAATAACTATATGGACGGTACAGGATGTAGAAGTGGATCACAATGCTCTTGGGCTTAAAGGTTCGCCGACACAAGTACGTCGTATTTTTACTCCTGAGCGTCGTGTGCAGGGTGAGATCATTCAGGCAGATTCAGCGAGAGAAGCAGCTGCTACTCTTGTTAAACGACTCGTCGGGATAAAGATTATATAGGCAGAGGTGAAAGAAATGGCTGTAAAAGTAACGCAAGAAGAATGCATTGGTTGTAGTGTTTGCGTAAGTACTTGCCCATTCGGGGCCATTGTAATGGAAGACGGTAAAGCCTTGATTACGGATGCTTGTACTGCCTGCGGAGCTTGTCTTGATGTTTGTCCAGTTGGGGCCATTCATCGTGAAGTAGAAGAGAAAAACGTTGCGATGAATAAGGATGAATTTAAGGGTGTTTGGGTTTATATTGAGCAAGTGGACGGACAGGCGCGAAATGTAGGCTATGAATTACTAAATGAGGCGCGTAAGCTTGCAGACGCTATGGGGCAAGAGGTAGCGGCAGTTCTTATTGGTGGCAATGTAGCGGGACTTACGAAAGAAGTATTTGCTCGCGGTGCTGACAAGGTTTATTTGGTAGAAGGCAAAGAATTTGCCCATTATAGTACAGATGCTTATACGATTACCCTTACGGATCTCATTCATACCTATAAGCCTGCTGTTATCCTCATGGGGGCAACCAATGATGGGAGAGATTTAGGTCCAAGAGTAGCTTGCAGGGTAGGCACTGGTTTGACTGCTGACTGTACAAATCTTGGGATTGATGAAGCCAGCGGTTTGGTAGCTTGGACTCGTCCTGCTTTTGGCGGTAATATTATGGCAACGATTTTATGTCCTGATCATCGTCCACAGATGGGTACGATACGTCCTAACGTCTTTAAACGGGCAGAGCCAGATTACTCTCGCTTAGGTGAGATCATCAAGGTAGCCAGTAAGGTAAAAGATACGGATATCCGTACGAAGTTACTTGATATCATCCGTGTGGGAACAGAGTCAGCCAATCTGGAAGAAGCTGAAATTATCGTTTCAGGTGGCCGAGGCATGACGAAACCTGAAAGCTTTGCTTTAATTGAAGAGTTAGCCCATGTATTAGGCGGCGCTGTTGGTGCTTCTCGGGCAGTCGTTGATGCTGGTTGGAAGCCTGCACTACACCAGGTTGGGCAAACTGGGAAAACAGTAGGTCCTAAAGTGTATTTTGCCTGTGGTATTTCTGGTGCTATCCAGCACGTAGCTGGAATGTCATCTTCTGATATTGTCATTGCAATTAATAAAGATCCAGAAGCACCGATTTTCAAAATAGCGAATTACGGTATTGTTGGTGACGTAATGGAAGTCATTCCTGCCCTAATTGACGAAATCAAAAAGAGTAAAGCAGCTGGTTAGATTGTCAACGAGACTTGGTTTGAAAAGTGATTGAACCGCAGAGGCGCAGAGAACACAGAGGGGATTTTAATTGCCTCTTAGCGTCCTCTGCGTCTCTGCGGTTCAAAATTCTATATCCCAAGGAGCAGATAGGGTATATTTATTATATTTATTGTATTTAATCAAAGGAGGTTTTTCTGATGGAAATTAAACGTGTATTAGTCATTGGGGCAGGGCAAATGGGAAGCGGTATTGCGCAGGTTATGGCGCAAGGTGGTTTGGACGTTATATTACGGGATATTAAAGAAGAATTTGTACAAAAAGGCATTAAGGGTATCGAAAAAAACTTAACGAGAGCCGTTGAAAAAAACAAACTGACGGTTGAAGATAAAGATGCAATTTTAAAGCGTATTTGTGGGGTTGTGGATCTAGACGAAGCGTCTTGTAATGTAGATCTTGTCATTGAAGCGGCAGTAGAAAATATGGATATTAAACGGGATATATTTCAGACATTAGATCGTTTGTGTCCAGCTCATACTATTTTAGGAACGAATACTTCCTCATTACCTGTTACCGCTGTCGGTGCCACCACGAAACGTGCGGATAAAGTAATTGGTATGCATTTCTTTAATCCAGCGCCTGTCATGAAATTAGTAGAAGTCATTAATGGTTTGGCGACGAGTGAAGCAACCTTTGCTGCGGTTAAGGCTCTTGCCGAACAATTAGGAAAAACCCCAGTAAAGGTTGCTGATTTCCCTGGTTTCATTGGCAACCGGATCGTGATTCCGATGATTAATGAAGCTATATTTGCTTTAATGGAAGGGGTAGCCAGTGCCGAAGACATTGATAATGTAGCGAAAATGGGCTTTAATCATCCCATGGGACCATTAGCCCTTTCCGATTTAATTGGTAATGATACGGTACTTTATATCATGGAAGTCTTGCATGAGGGGTATGGTGACCCTAAGTATCGTCCATGTCCTTTACTCAAAAAGATGGTGCAAGCAGGTTATTTGGGACGTAAATCTGGTAAAGGTTTTTATGACTACAGCTTAGCTTAAAATAAAATGAAAGTAGGCTTATACTATGCTTTTAAAAGTGCGGTATAAGCCTTAGTCCTTTTTAAAAAAAAGAAAAAAACCTCTTTAAGTTCGTTACATGGGGAAAAATTCATGTAGTTTTACTTAAAGAGGTATTTGTATAAGGGTAGGAGGGGAAATATGAAAATAGGTAAAAAGATTTCTTTATCATTGTCTGTAATGTTGATTTTCATACTAATTATGGGTGCCTATTCCTTCTGGTCAGCTCAAAACATTAAAAATGGTGTAGATGATATTCAGTCCAGTAATGCCAAAGCCATTATTTCCGCTAAGGCGGAAAATGAATACACAGGTGCGGTGTTAGAGATTAGGCGTTATATAGCCGATGGGGATGAAAAGTATAGTAAAAATTTCGCTGATAAATTAGATTCAGTCATTGAACTGGAAAAGCAGCTGATTGCCATAACCCCACAGGATAAACGGGAAGAGGTAGAAAAGCTTCTGGATGATACGGAAAAATATAAAAGTGGCGTAGTTTCAAGGTTAATCCCCGTATTGCGTGAACAATATAAGGAAAAGACAGCGGGTAATCAAGAAAAAGCCAATCAATATGCCCAAACGAGTGGTGCTATTACTCGTGAACTCACTCCTTTTGCCCAGTCAATACAAAAAACGCTGCATACAAGTGTTGATGAGAACTCCAATATAGCGATTTTGGAAGTGAACAAGGTTAATAATAAAGTAGCTAGTACTGTATCGACAGCAATACTATTGAGTCTAGTTGCCCTTGTTTTTGGTGTAATTCTTAGCATCTACTTAACCAAGCAAGTGACTTCACCCGTTCGTAAGATTACTTTAGAGATAGATAAAATGGCAGAAGGTGATTTTACAGGGAAAGAAGATCCAGTTCTCAATGGAAAGACGGATGAATTTGGACATGTTGCAACTGCTATTTCCACAATGAAAGGAAATTTGAAAGGCCTTATTTTTAATGTTCAAGAGAAAACTAGGTCACTTTCAAATTATTCGGAGGAACTACATACGAGTGCTGAACAATCAGCGCAAGCATCGATGCAGGTTGCTGATTCGATTATGAATGTGGTTTCAGGTACAGAGAAACAGGCAAAATCAGTGGAGATAACCTTATCAGTAGTTGAAAAAACATCAAAAGACCTTCGATTTGTAGCCAGCAATGCGAAACAGGCTTTGGATACATCGAATAGCGCCACACTAGCAGCCGTTGAAGGGGAAAAACTGATTAACTCCGCTCAGCAGCAAATGTCTAGTATCGAAAACACGGTAGGCAGTTCGGCTAGCGTAGTAAGTAAGTTAGGTGAGCGCTCTAAGTATATTGGCCAGATTGTCGATACGATTACAGGAATCGCTGGTCAAACAAATCTTCTTGCCTTGAATGCGGCGATTGAAGCGGCTCGTGCTGGAGACCAAGGGAGAGGTTTTGCGGTAGTTGCAGAAGAAGTACGAAAGCTGGCTGAGCAATCGGAAGAGGCAGCAAAACAAATTGCCTTATTAATTGGTGAAATTCAGTCAGAAACACAGCAAGCAGTGATATCGATGCAGAACGGTACCGAGGAAGTAAAATTAGGTGCCAGTGTAGTAGGTGATGCGGGAATTGCCTTTCAAAATATTATTAAACTAGTAAAAGATGTTTCGGTACAGGTGACGGAAATATCCCACGCTGGGGAACAAGTATTAGCGGATAGTCAGAATATTGTTGGCGCCGTCCGGGGTATCCATGAAGTAACACAGGATACTGGGGCTCAAACCCAAACCGTTTCTGCAGCCACTCAAGAGCAGACGGCTTCTATGGAAGAGATTGCAGCCACTAGCCGTAGTCTTACTACGATGGCTGAAGAACTCCAAGCGGCAGCATATAAGTTTAAAATCTAGATAGTAGAATAATAAAGGACCTCTTACCATCCTTGGATAGTAGAGGTCCTTTTCTAATCATATAAGTCTTTATTTCTTCATGACAGTCGCTTTACCGTCAATCACGATGGTTCCATCTTGATTGGTAACGAAGGTTCTGAGAATCAAGCGATTTTTTGCTTCGATTTTTTCAATCACTTCAACGGTAGCAGTTACTGTATCACCGATTTTTACAGGAGCTTTGAAAGCGAGTTCTTGTCCCATGTAAATTGTATTTGCGCCAGGTAGGGTAGTACCAAGTACAGCGGATATAAAGCCTGCAGATAACATACCATGGGCAATACGCTCTTTAAACATGCTACTTTTAGCAAATTCTGCATTCACGTGCACAGGATTGAAATCTCCAGTAAGACCAGCGAAAGTATATACATCATACTCCGATACGGTTTTAGACATGCTGGCTTTGTCGCCAACTTGAATATCTACAAACTTTACATCTTGTATCATGGAAAACACCCTCTCTTATTTTTTTTATAGGATTCCCGTGGTAGTGTGAAGTAAGATGATCACAAATACCATGAAAGTTTTTAACATAGTCAGTACAAAAATATCGCCATAGGAGTCTTTATGAGTCATTCCGCAAACAGCAAGCAATGTGATTACTGCACCATTATGAGGTAATGTATCCATACCGCCAGAGGCCATGGAAGCTACTCTGTGCAGAATCTCAGGAGACATACCAATGGAGTTTGCCCAAGCTAACCAATCTTTAGCCATTAAGTCTAAAGCGATGGACATACCACCAGAGGCGGAACCAGTAACACCTGCCAAAATATTTACCGTTACTGCTTCTGATACTAAAGGTGAGCCGCCTACTTTAATACTCATTAAAGCGCTGGAAATGTTTTTGAAACCGGAAAGGGAAGAAATTACGTTGCCATAACCAACTTCGGATGCAGTGTTCATAATTGCTAACAAGGAACCGATTGCTCCAGCATTTAAAGATTTTGCTAAAATGCCTTTACCCAAGTTGTTCCAACCAAGAGCAATTGCTAATAAGATACCAGACACTAGGGCAATAATGAGTGACCAGATACTAATAACATTTTTAATCGCTGGTGCAGTTAAAGGAAGTTTCATTGCTTGGAAAGGTGCAAGCATATTAGGATCCCATGTGAAGATTTGTGTCATAACATAGTTTACAACGAGTACTGTTAACAAAGGCAGAATGGCAATTTGTAAGGATGGTAATTTAGACGAAGCTGATACTTCAGGCTCGTTTAAGGTATGTGCGCCATATCCTTCACCACGGTCTGCAGCTTGTTTGCGACGACGCTCAAGCCATGTAACGCCCAAAGCAAAGATCAGGGAACCGCCGATAAGACCTAAGATTGGTGCTGCATAAATGTTAGTACCAAAAAAGTTAGTTGGGATTAGATTTTGAATTTGTGGGGTACCAGGTATGCAGTCCATAGTTGCAGTAAATGCT
This sequence comes from Pelosinus sp. IPA-1, assembly GCF_030269905.1. Taxonomy (NCBI): domain Bacteria; kingdom Bacillati; phylum Bacillota; class Negativicutes; order Selenomonadales; family Sporomusaceae; genus Pelosinus; species Pelosinus sp. IPA-1. The sequence continues at coordinate 368,597 of NZ_BSVC01000002.1, forward strand.
CCTAAGGCAATGGTAGCTGGCAATAATCTTTTCGGAATATCAGCTTCTTTGAATAATGCAGAAGCAAAAGGATATACTGCGAATACTACTACGAATAAGCTTACGCCGCCGTAAGTAAGTGCTGCTCCAGCAAGAACAACGGCTAAGATAGCTCGTTCTTTTCCTAAGGTTTTCATAATTGAGTGAGCAATCCCTTTTGCAAGGCCCGTGTCTTCCATAATTTTACCGAAAACGGCACCTAATAAGAAAACCGGGAAAAAGGATTTAATATACGTGACTGCTTTTGCCATAAATAGTTCCGTATAAGCTGGCATTAATGGTAGTCCAGATAGAGATGCTGCTAATAATGCAAATACAGGAGCAAATAGGATAACGGAAAAACCTCTATACGCAAAAAACATTAATAGAAATAAACTTAAGATAATACCTACTACTTCCACAACAATGACCTCCTCAATTATTTTGCTCTAATTTTTAAAAGTTAGCTATATAGATAAGCCTCCTTTCGTTATAATTAGATATATGCAAATTTTATGCCAATTCAAATTATGGCGAAAATTACTCTGAATTGCTAATAATAAGAAGAATTCAAATATATAAATGTACATAAAGATAGACAATATGTATAAAAAAAGAGACATACATTAAAAAAAAGGCAAACTTAAAAACAATACATTATCCTTTGGAATCTCTGAAATTTGCAGTATAGAGAATCCTGTAGCATAGATTGTATCGTAAAAAAGTGTTGCTTTATTAATTATGTCTATGAATGAGTACATAAAATAGCAGGAATAATAGAACAAATGTCTAATGAGCTTATTAAGAGGATTTCTGGAGGTGGGTATGCGCGTAAAAGAATTAATGAAAAAACATATAGTAACGGTGTTACCTACGATGACATTACACCAAGCTGCAGTTGTTCTTAGCGCTGCTGGTGCAGATCAGGCCTTTGTTGTGAATAATGAAGGGCAATTCGTTGGTTTAATTAACCAGATGGGATTTATCAAGGCGTTAGCGAATAGGGATACAATGAAGAAGTCTGTCCAGGATATTATAACCAATAATGTTGTTTCCTTGTCCCCTACTAGGCGTATAAATAATGATTTGGAAGAACAGTTTTCGGTGCATCAGTGCAACTCATTTCCAGTCGTTGATGCACTGAATCGTCCATTAGGAATCTTGTGGCGGACAGATGTAGTTACCTATTTATCAGAGCAGTCACAATTTTTGGCAGAAGAGCTGCATGCCATTGTCGACTCTCTTTATAATGGAGTAACGGCTGTTAATTCCGAAGGAATTGTTACCTTATTTAATGCCGCTGCGGAAACCATTACAGGGCTAAATGCAGAGGTTGTCATTGGGCATCATGTTGATGATGTATTACCCAATACAGGTCTTAGCAGGGTTTTAGAGACTCGTTTAGCGGAAATCAATCAGCAGCAAAATATCGGTAACTGTAAAATAATTACCAACCGGTCTCCGATTCTCAGTCATAACAAGGTGATTGGATCTGTAGCCGTGTTTCAAGATATAACGGAACTGCAAAACGTAGCTGCGGAACTAGAAAATGTTAAAAGTTTAAAAAGTACATTAGAATCTGCTATTGAAAGTATTTTTGAGGGAATTGTAATCGTCAATCGCACTGGTAAAATCACAATGATTAATCAAGCCTATTGTGATTTTTTAGGTGTTGACCGGGCAAAAGTAATTGGAAAACCAGTTGTCGATATTATCCCTAATACTCGTATGCACGTTGTTGCCCAAGATGGTAAGGCTGAAATTACGGATATTCAACGCATCAACCAGCATAATTGTGTTGTTACCCGTATTCCTATTGTAAAAGATGGTGAAACAGTCGGGGCAGTAGGGAAAGTTGTTTTTAAAGATGTTAAGGATCTTAAAATATTATCGAATAAATTAAATAAGTTAGAACTTGAGGTAGAGTATTATAAGGAAGAGTTACGAAAAGTGTACGGTGGGAAATACACTTTTGAAAGCATTATTGGTGAAAACGAAAAGATGCAGTGGCTTAAATCCATCGCAGTAAAAGCAGCAAAAGGCAATTCCACGGTACTCATTTTAGGGGAAAGCGGCACTGGTAAAGAGGTATTTGCTCAGGCCATTCACAATGAAAGCAGAAGAAATAAAGGTGCTTTTATTAAGGTGAATTGTGCTGCCTTACCAGAAAACCTTCTAGAAACAGAATTGTTTGGTTATGATGAAGGTGCCTTTACGGGAGCTAAAAAGGGCGGGAAACCTGGGAAATTCGAATTGGCAAATGGAGGTACTATTTTTCTTGATGAGATTGGTGATATGCCAATTTCTATGCAGGTTAAGCTGCTTAGGGTATTGCAGGAAAGAGAATTCGAACGGGTCGGAGGGACGAAAACAATTTCCTTAGACCTACGAGTGATCGCTGCCACCAATCGGGATTTGACGAAGATGATTGAGCAAGGTGCTTTCCGTCAGGATTTGTACTATCGCTTAGATATTATATCTTTAGCCATTCCTCCTCTAAGGGAAAGAGTGGGAGATATACCAGCGTTATGTGATTTGCTGCTCAAAAAAATCAATAAGCAAGTACAGCATTGCGTTGAGGGAGTTTCTGAGGCAGCTTTAGGATTGCTAATGGATTATAGATGGCCGGGTAATGTTCGGGAGTTGGAAAACATTCTAGAGCGAGCAGTAAATTTAATCGATGAAGATGAGATTTTGATTAAACCAGAGCATTTGCCACCTATCGTCAAGAAAATTGGTAAAGTGAAAGAGCAAATGGAGAATGCCGATAATTTAGCGGACATGTTAGGTGATACAGAAAAACAAGCAATTTTAAAGGCATTAGAGGAAGCTGGTGGCAATAAGAGCAAAGCAGCTAAAATCTTAGGTATTCATCGATCTGGTTTTTATCAAAAGTTGCAAAAGTATAATATTAAGTAGTTAGAAAATAATTTCGTAACAAAACGTTGACACATCCATAATATAGTGCTATAATGACAGAGATCAATATCGAAAGCTAAAGGCCGTCATATTTGACGGCCTATATTTATATGGTAGAATTACAATAGTTACTCAGCATGTTGGTGGCTGAACAATACAAAGAGTCAATTGTAAGTGAATGATTGGTAGATTAGAGTTGTTCTTTAAAAAAGAGTAATCATAAATCCTGTCTCTGCATATCCTATAGAGTGGTGGTAATGTTGATTAAGTACATAGTGTGTGAAATTTACAAGGTGTGTTGTATATTAATTACCGCTATCAATTATAGGTTAGTAGGAGGATTTCAAGATGAAAATGGAACAACGTATTCAACAACTTTGCAAGAAGTTGCTGAACTTAGGCTATTACCCTTTCCAGGTGAAAAGCATTATGCAATTTGCTATTGGAAGCAGTAATATAGACGCAGCAAACAATGCTGACAAGCTTAAGCTAGTAAATGTCTTAGAAGACTATGAAAAGTTAGCACATAACTTTTCACTTGCATATAGTAAGTAAATAAAGAGCCTTTTGGGCTCTTTATTTCTGTTAATTTAAGGATCAAGCAAATTCTATGTGCCATTTTAAAAAAGGAAGGCTGATAAAAACATGATTAGTACAAGTGGTTTAACGTTGCGGTATGGAAAAAGGGCATTATTTGAGGATGTCAATATAAAATTCACTCCAGGTAATTGTTATGGCCTAATTGGTGCGAATGGTACAGGAAAATCGACTTTCTTAAAAATCTTATCTGGTGAAATTGAGCCAAATTCTGGTGAAGTTATTATTTCAGCAGGTGAACGCTTAGCTGTATTAAAACAAAATCATTATGAATTTGATGAGTTTGATGTTTTAAAGACAGTTATCATGGGACATGCAAGACTGTTTGAGATTATGGAAGCAAAAGAAGAATTGTATGCAAAAGCTGATTTTACAGATGAAGATGGTATTAAAGTCGGTGAACTAGAAGGCGAATTTGCTGAACTAAATGGTTGGGATGCGGAAACTGAAGCTGCTAGAATGTTAACTGGTTTAGGAATTGGCGAAGAGTTTCATTATAAATTAATGAAAGATCTAAGCGGTAATGAAAAGGTCAGAGTACTATTAGCGCAAGCTTTATTTGGCAGCCCTGATATCTTACTTTTGGATGAACCGACAAATCATCTTGACGTGGAATCCATTCGCTGGTTGGAAGAGTTCTTATACAATTTTGATAATACGGTTATTGTTGTATCCCATGACCGTCATTTCTTGAATAAAGTTTGTACTCATATAGCAGACATTGATTTTAGTCAAATTAAACTGTTTGTCGGTAACTATGATTTTTGGCAGCAGTCTAGTGAATTGGCCTTAAAAATGGCTAAGGAAGCTAATAAGAAGACAGAAGAAAAAATGAAAGACTTACAAACTTTTATTCAACGATTTAGTGCCAATGCTTCCAAATCGAAGCAAGCAACATCTCGTAGGAAACAGTTGGATAAGTTGACATTAGAAGATATTAAACCATCTTCCCGTAAATATCCTTATATTGCTTTTAAACCAGATCGAGAAGCTGGGGATCAACTGTTGACTGTTGAAAACCTTTGCAAAACCATCGATGGTGAAAAGGTATTAAACAATGTTAGTTTTGTAGTGACAAAAGCAGATAAGATTGCTTTTGTTGGTGCGAGCAGCTTGGCTAAAACTACACTCTTTAAAATTTTAATGGGTGAAATGGAAGCAGATAGTGGGGAATTTAAATGGGGTGTAACCACTTCACAAGCCTATTTCCCTAGAGATAATGCGGAGTATTTTGACACGAACCTTAATCTTGTCGATTGGCTTAGACAGTTCTCAAAAGATCCGGATGAAACTTTTGTTCGCGGATTCTTAGGTCGCATGCTGTTCTCCGGCGAGGAAAGTCAGAAGGAAGCCAATGTACTATCCGGTGGTGAAAAAGTACGTTGTATGCTGTCCAAAATGATGCTCAGCGGTGCCAATGTACTGATCTTTGATGAGCCTACCAATCACTTGGATTTGGAGTCAATCACTTCATTGAATAATGGGTTGATTAGCTTTGAAGGTACTATGTTATTTGTTGCTCACGATCATGAATTCGTACAAACCATTGCGAATCGTATTATCGAGATTACAGAAGATGGCATTATTGATAAACGCATGACGTATGATGAATATTTGGAAACAGTGGCAACTAGAAAATAATTGCTGCGAGCGTGGTATTTAGGTAAAACACGTACTTCACTTACAAGTGAGGTGCGTGTTTTTATTTTTAGGGCAGTATGCAGGATTCTTTTCTTTACTGGGGAAAGCTGATATAGTAATAGTTTTTAATATAAAGTGGATATTGTTCCTATTTTTTGCATAAGGTAAAGATACTCAGGTTGTAAGTTAGGGATAAAGAAGACTTGATTCAGATGGAGTTTTAACTCCATCTGAATCTTAGTCGCACTTATCCAGGGACTTAGCCGCTCTTAACTCCTTATAGAAGCTGAGTTTTAGAGCGGTTTAGTCATCGGATATAGTTAGATTTGATAAGTAGGGGGCGAATTGTAATGAAAGAATATGAACTCTTAATTGAAAAATTTCATGACTATTTTACACAAGATGCGAATGCTTGTGTAAGTCTGGGGGTCGATAAAAACTTAGATAATTTACCTGACCCTAGTTTGGAGAGTAGTAAGTCAATAGTGGATGACGGACAAAAATTGTTGGCAGATATTGCGAGTTTTCCTCGTGGAGTTTTAGATTTTGAACATATTCTAGATTTGGATTTAGCTGCTTTGGCCGTAGAGTTTGCAGTATTTAAACATAGCTATACCTTTAATGAAAAGACAGAGTTAGAACAAAAACCGACTGCTGGTGATGACATCAGTAATGGACTATTTTTGATGTTTGTGAATGATCCTCGTCCGGCTAAGGAACGACTAGATAATATCACGGCGCGATTAGAAAAAGTACCTCAGTACTTAGAACAATTGATTAAACGTTTGGACACACCTGTAAAACGGTGGGTGAGTATGGATATAGAAAAGGTAGAGGGTTTACCTGACTTTTTTGCCAATCTCTATAGTTGGGCAAAAGATGAGAAATATCCCCAGCTAGAAAGATTGGCAAAGGCGAAAAAAGAAGCAGAAGCAGCTCTAGATCAGTATATAGAACAAATCAAAGCTATGCCTACTACAGAACAGTTTTTTATTGGTAAGGAGCAGGCAAAAGAGTTTATTAGGCTGCGTGGGATTGATAAATCCATAGAAGAACTACATAAGATGGCGGCTGACTTTTTGCAGGAAACAGCAGAAGAACTTGAAACATTACGGGTTAAGTTAGTAGATAAGTATAAGGTATCATCTGCTATGACATTGGAAGAATTACACGATTTCTTAAATCAAAAATATAAAGTCAAATTAGATCCTGCTAATTCGCTATCTAGTGTTATTGTTCGCTATAAAAAAGAAAGAGATAAAATTACCCAATATTTACTCGAAAATGACCTATTTCCTATTTTCAAAGAGCAAGATATGCAGATTATCCAAACCCCCGCTTTTATGGCTCCTTCCATCCCTGCTGGCGCGATGGTCTCACCGCCACCCTTTAGAGAGGGAGTAAAAACAAGTATGGTTTATCTTACATTAAGTGAAGAATTATTAGATGAGCATACTGAACTTTCCATTCCTTCTATGATGATTCATGAGGGGATTCCGGGGCATCATTTGCAACTGGCAACTGCTTGTACTCATCCTTCTGTTGTTCGGCGGCATTTTGATGCTATGGAACATGCAGAAGGTTGGACGACCATGTTAGAAGATTATATGCTGGATATTGGTTATATGGGAGATTTGGTCGAGGAAGCACGGTTTTGTGCCAAACGGGATATTTCAAGAATTGGTGCCCGGGTAGCAATTGATTTATATTTCATGACAGGAGATAAAAAATATCTAGATGTAGGTATTGATGTGGAGTTGACATCGGAAGATCCTTTTGTCAATGCGGGTAAGTTACTTCAAAAGGTCACAGGTTTCGTAGCTGGCAGGGTGCAAGCAGAGCTTAATTGGTATTCCCAGGAACGATCCTATCCTCTTTGTTATTTAACAGGCAATAAGTTGGTCTGGGAATTAAAAGAAAATATGGCTAAGGCTCAAAAAGGCAAACTAGAGGGATTGGCCTTGGATAAAGTATTTCACGAACTGTATCTAAAATCCGGAAATATGCCTCTCACTTTCTTGCGAAAAGTATATGAGCACGAACAAATGTTATAAAGAAGACTTGATTCAGATGGAGTTTTAACTCCATCTGAATCTTAGTCATACTTATCCAGGGACTTAGCCGCTATTAACTCCCACTTATATAAGTGAGCCTTGGATTCGAAAATCCTTAGAGCGACTTAGTCATCGGATAAAATTTGCTTTCCAATTCCATAATAAAACACATAGGCAAGGTGAGATACCTTGCCTATGTTGTAATGTCTGTCTATTTGACAAAGAATGTTGTTGACAGAGAGTGGAATTTTCAGTATTATAAGCAAAAGGAATACTATAAAGACGATGAATGGAAGAGTAATTATTTTTCTACTATTTACAGCGAGCTGGGTATGGTGTGAGCCAGTAATAGGGAGCATAATGAAAATCATCCACGAGTTGCGGGCTGAAGTTTTAGTAAGCTGCGCCGGGCCTCTTTGAGGAAATGCCGCCCGTTATTGCGGTGAGGTATAGAGCATTTTGCTTCGTACCTATGAGATGCTATGGCCTGTAACCATAGTAAGTTGGGTGGTATCGCGGATTAACCTCCGTCCCTTAATACAAGGGACGGAGGTCTTTATTTTAGTATCAGAATTTATAAGTTTTGTTGTTGTTTGTAGGTCGCTTCGAGTCCATATTATTAACGCTTCACCGTGTTACTTGACTTACGCTTATAATAACATGGACCCGTCGCTTGATCCGCAGACTAAAAGGACCCAAAGTGTTTTTCTTATTATGATCTTTTTTTACGTCACAATTGTTTGTTAAAATGCTGGGAAAAGGAAGAGGAGGCGATTGACTTGAGAATGCTGGGAGCTGAGGCGGTAATTGAATGTTTAAAGGCGGAAGAGGTTGAAATTGTTTTTGGTTATCCAGGAGGTGCGGTGTTAACCCTTTATGATGCCTTGTTTAAAACAAATTTCCCTCATGTGTTAACTCGACATGAACAAGGTGCCGTTCATGCCGCCGACGGCTATGCACGGGCAACAGGAAAAACAGGTGTTTGTTTTGCTACATCAGGTCCAGGAGGAACAAATCTAGTTACGGGAATTGCTACTGCTTATATGGATTCAATCCCCTTGGTAGCCATTACAGGTCAAGTAGGAGTCTCCTTGATCGGCAAAGACTCTTTTCAAGAAGCAGACATCTGTGGTATTACGACCCCCATTACCAAACACAATTATTTAGTAAAAAAAGTGCAAGATTTGCCCCGAGTAATCAAAGAAGCTTTTTATATTGCACGTACGGGAAGACCAGGACCTGTAGTTATTGATATTTCAAAAGATGTTTTTAATGATACATTGGATTTTGAGTATCCTGATTCTGTGGAACTTCGGGGCTATAAACCGATATTTTCTGGTGATGCATCCAAGATCGATTTGGTTGTTACTGAGTTAGAAAAAGCGAAAAAACCATTACTATTTATCGGTGGCGGGGTTAATATTTCAGGAACTTCCGAGGAGCTAAGAAAGTTCGTAGAGAGTACGGGAATACCAGTCATTACTAGTTTAATGGGGCTAGGCTGCATTCCTTGTGACTCAGCCCAGCATTTAGGAATGGTTGGTATGCACGGCACCTACGCTGCGAATATGGCAACGATGGAATGTGATCTTTTACTAGGAGTAGGAGTCCGATTTGATGACCGTGTAACCAGTTTGGTGAAAAACTTTGCCCCAAAAGCAAAAATAGTCCACTTTGACATTGATCCAGCAGAGGTCAATAAAAATGTCCGCTCCGATTTTAGAGTGATTGGGGATTTAAGATGGTCTTTGCCTCTCCTAGCTGAGAAAGCTTCCATGCAAGGACTTCAGAAATGGCAGCAGGAAACTGGGGAATGGAACAAATTGGTGCAGGAATGGAAAAAGGAAAAACCTCCAGCCTCTGAATTAGAAGCCGCAGGAATTAAACCACAAGCCGTTATTGAAAAAGTTAGTGAACTTACCAAGGGTGATGCCATTATTGTAACAGATGTTGGACAGCATCAAATGTGGACGGCACAATCTTACACTTTTAAAAAGCAACGATCTTTCTTAACGTCTGGTGGTTTAGGAACGATGGGTTATGGCTTGCCAGCGGCAATTGGCGCACAGATCACCTTGCCAGAAAAAACCGTCGTATTATTTACTGGTGACGGTAGTATTATGATGAACTGTCAAGAGCTTGCGACCATGGCTGATAATGGGCTGCCAGTAAAGATTATTGTTATGAATAATCAGGTTCTAGGTATGGTCAATCAGTGGCAAAGAATGTTCTATGGTAAGCGTTACTCTCATTCCAGTACTAAGGGCTGTACGGATTTTGTAAAACTTGCTGAGGCTATGGGAGTTACAGGTCTATGTGTGACAGAACCAGAAAAGCTAGATGCCATATTAGAAAAAGCATTGAAAATGGAAGGGCCGGTTCTCGTTGAGGTACTCTTGCCGGCAACAGAGGATGTATTGCCTATGGTTCCTCCAGGTGGCCGTCTAGATCAAATGGTATTGGGAGGGGTCTTCTAATGAAATATACATTAGCTGTTTTAGTAGAGAATCGACCAGGTGTACTGACACATATATCGGGATTGATTAGCCGTCGGGCTTTTAATATTGAAAGTATTGCAGCTGGGCCTACCGAGGAAGCGGATACAACAAGAATTACGATTGGTGTAGAGGTTGAGGATGAATTTGAATTAGATCAGGTGGTAAATCAGCTGTCAAAACTAATTAACGTGATAAAAATTATTAACCTTACTTACGTAGATTCAATTCAACGAGAGTTGGCACTGATTAAGGTTCGAGCCAATAAAGCAAATCGATCCGATCTTGTTGATATTGTAGAGATTTTTCGCGCCAAGATTGTTGATGTAAATCGGGAAACACTAGTCATTGAACTTACGGGTGAAGAAGCTAAGATTGATGCTCTATGCGAGGTATTAGTAGACTTTGGGATTATTGAGATTGTTCGTACAGGACGAATTGCCGTTTCTCGTGGGCCAGTTCCCGCAAAAGAGATGTAGATTCAGATTATGGGGGAGATTTGGGGATTTTAACCGCAGAGGACACAGAGAACACAGAGGACGCAAAGGGGGAAATAATCCTCTCTGCGTCCTCTGTGTCTCTGTGGTTAAAAATCCTTTTCGTATTAACCTTTGAATATTCCCATCGCGCTTACGATTAAAGATACCATACCACCCGCAATGAGGGGGCCAACGGCTAACCCGTGGAAGAAACAGACACCAATTATCGTACCAACGACCAAAGACGTTACTGCTTCCGGTGATCCTTTCATAAAGAACACACCTTGGGCCGCAACCCAAGCGACGAGAATACCGATAAAAACGGCCACTAGACCAATTGGTGTCTTGAAGGATTCAAAGATACCCTCCATCGATATGCGACCTTGGGCTATGGGGGTTAGCACAGCTAAGGTTAGAATGGTAATACCCACTGTTATGCCATTGTTTTCTATGTAAGGAAACCAAGTTTCGAAACCTAACATTTTTATCAACAGTAGTAGTAGGGCGGCTATGGATACGGAATGGTTATTGCCAATAACCGATAAAACTAAAATGACTAATAAGGGAAGATTATCCCAATTCATAATGTCACATCCTAACTAATTTGATAAGGACAACAAAGAACCCAGTCCCTAGATAAATCTATTTTTATATAATACTAAGCTTAGGGTGAAAAGTCTAATAGAAAGTAAAAAAATTCCCAAATCATCACAAATAAGAAGTATGGATAATATATTGTAATGTGGAATATGATTACATGAGTATATAGTTATATATAATCAAAGAAAGGGAGAGGATTTTTTATAATGAAAAAAATTGAAGTGTTTGAGGTAGCACTATGCTGCTCTACTGGTGTTTGTGGCCCAGTTGTCAATGAGGATTTACTCAGAATAACGGCTGTAGTTAATAAAATAAATGCCGATGGAGGAAAGGCTGTACGATACAATTTAAACAGTGATCCTGAAATGTATATTAAAAATAGAGTTGTTAATGAACTACTGATGAAAGAAGGGGAAAGTATTCTTCCGATTACATTAGTAGATGGAGAAGTTGCTAAAACGGGAAGCTATCCTTCCAATAGTGAATTAGCAGATTGGAGTGGACTTGATTTACCTTATGAAGCAGCAGCAGGTAGTAATTGTTGTTGCTGTGATTCCTCAGAATGTTGCCCCATCGATCAGAGCTGCCCGATAGACGGGAGTTGCTCTGAGGAAGATGAGTGCTGCTGCAAAGAATGATAAGAGGTGAAGGAATCATGTTACCACTATATGACCCTACCGCACTGGACTTGAAAAAATACCTATTCTTCACTGGTAAAGGTGGCGTTGGCAAGACTTCTGCCGCCTGTGCCACTGCGGTAACACTTGCGGATCTTGGCAGTAAAGTACTTCTCATTAGTACAGATCCAGCATCTAATTTGCAAGATGTTTTTGAAACTAAGCTCGATAATAAAGGGGTACTCATTAAAGATGTCCCTAATTTGATAGTTTTAAACTTAGATCCCATAGAAGCTGCTCAAGAGTACAAAGAATCAGTAGTAGGGCCTTATAAAGGGAAATTACCTGAATCAGTTATTAAAAATATGGAAGAACAATTATCAGGGGCCTGTACTGTAGAAATTGCTGCATTTAATGAGTTTTCTAATTTCCTTACGAATAAGGAATTAGAAGTAAAGTATGACTATATTATTTTCGATACAGCACCTACAGGGCATACACTAAGAATGTTGCAATTGCCATCGGCTTGGTCTAACTTTATTAATAAAAATGAGCATGGTGCTAGCTGTTTAGGACAACTAGCAGGACTTGAAGATAAGAAAGATATGTACAAAAATGCAGTGAATACCCTGGCAGATGCCCGGTTAACTACCTTAGTGCTGGTTGCTAGACCAGAATACTCCCCACTTATCGAAGCCGATAAGACCTCCCTTGAACTAAGAGAACTGGGAATTGATAACCAGCTACTGATTATCAATGGCATCTTTGAAGGGGATGTTAGTTCCTGTGATATATCGAGCAGTCTTCTAGCAAAGCAAACAAAGGCTCTTGAAAATATCCCAAAGGGAATTGGCAATCTGCCAATCTATAAGATTCCTCTGCGTGATTATAACGTTACGGGTATAGAAAGTATCAGGCGAATGCTTACCTCAAAAGCTGCTCTTTCGAACGAAGAAGTTGCCGAGATGAAGGGATATCATAAGCTGAGTGAATTAGTAGCATACTTAGCAGATAACAATAAAAAAGTTATATTCACCATGGGAAAGGGTGGGGTAGGAAAAACCACGTTAGCTGCCAGCATTGCATTAGGTTTAGTGAAGAAAGGGAAAAAGGTGCATCTTACAACAACGGATCCTGCTAATCACTTAAGTTTGTTAGCAACTTCCATGGACGGATACACTTTGAGTAGCATTAATCCAGAAGAAGCTTTAGAAAAATACAAAGAAGAAATCCTAAGTAAAGCAAAAAAAACAATGAGTGAAGAAGATTTGGCTTATATTGAAGAAGATTTGCGGTCTCCTTGCACCCAAGAGATTGCGATTTTTCATGTGTTTGCGAGCATCGTAGATAAGTGTGACGAAGAGGTAGTAGTCATTGATACAGCGCCAACAGGTCATACACTTTTATTGTTAGATGCTACGGAAAATTATCATAAAGAAATTGAAAGAGTACAAGGTATTATGCCTGAATCCGTTATAAAACTGCTGCCTAGACTTAGAAATGCAGAAGAAACTGAAGTAGTAATTATCACATTACCGGAAGCCACTCCAGTCTTTGAAGCCAAAAGGTTAGAAGAAGATCTTACAAGAGCTGGTATCTACACAAACTGGTGGATTATTAACTCTAGTTTCAGCATTGTGAATACAGAAAATAAGTTGCTACAAGCAAAAGCTAAATCTGAAAAGGTTTGGATCAATAAGGTGTATGATATAGCCCGAGGAAATATAGTCCTCTTGCCTTGGTTTTCCGCAGACATTACCTCAGAAGCATTAACGAAGTTTCTTGAGTAAAGATTACCTCCGATTGTGGATAGACTCTACAATCGGAGGTAATTTTTATTCAAGAATTTTAATTATACAATTATTACTAAATAAAGAGAAACTATTCAGTACTGGTGAATAATAAATCATTTAGGTAATTTTAAAATGCAGAATAAATCATATAGTTTGGTGCAAAATAATAGTTAAATAAGCAATAAACCTCGTTTGGAGGAAAAAATGAATTTGAGTTTAGAAACTATTATTACGATAGTATCCATTGTGATTACGTTATTATTATTGATCTTTGTGGTAGATTGGCGGTATTTTCGCGATTGGATCGTCGTATTTTTATTTAAATCTTGTCTTGACTTTCTTTGGGGGAGTCCTGTTGTAAATCTGAAGATGTTAGATTACCCCATTAGGTTACTACCTGAATTCTATAATACCAGCATACTATTTGAAATTTGGGTATTTCCTACTTTGTGTGTGTTATATAACCAAGTTACCAGGGAACGGGGCTTTTGGCCAATCATTGGTTACTCGGTATTATTTAGTGCGGGTATTACGGCCATCGAATATCCTCTTGAATTATATACCGATCTAATTGAGTATTTAAATTGGACGTGGTTCACTACTTTTTACACCCTTAATATTACATTTTTATTATCTAGGACTTTTATTGCCTTTTTTCGCTGGGGGTGTGACCATTTTAATACTCGATAATATACTAGTAATGAAGAAACGAATAAGTCAATTCAAAGAGTTGGATGCTTTTAGCGTTAGGTAATCATAATGTTTGGTGAAAATAAAAGCTTTAAAGAACCTGGTCGTTCTTTTTTTTTGAAATTAAAAGTCAAATAGTCAAATTAAAAACATTGACTATTAATGCGGAATTTTGGTAAACTAGATGTAGGGGTTAATTGGAATGAGTTCAAAGATACTTTCTTTCATTATGACTACTTTGAAAGTGGGTGAAGGACATGAAGTTTATTGACTATTATGAAGTGCTAGGTGTAACCAAAAGCGCTACTGATAAAGAAATAAAAAACGCATATCGTAAATTAGCTCGGCAGCATCATCCTGATTTGCATCAAGGCGGCGATCGGAAAGAGGCGGAAGAGAAGTTTAAAAAGATAAACGAAGCTTATGAGGTATTAGGCGATAGTGAAAACCGCAAAAAATATGATATGTTAGGGCAGAATTGGCGGGGTGGTCAGGAGTTTCAACCACCACCTGGCGGAACTAGCTATCAGACGTATCATATGGATGGAATGGACGACTTTGGCTTTAGCGATTTCTTTTCTTCTATTTTTGGGCAAGGGTTTTCCCAGCAGCGGGCAGGAAATGCTGGCAGATACCAGACAAGGCAGCCAGGACAACAGCAAGGGGAAGATGTGGAAGTCGAAATTAGCCTAACGATAGAAGAGTTGATTGCAGGAATTGAGAAAGAGATTCAGGTTGGTTTACCAACTGTCTGTAGTACCTGCGAAGGCCGTCGTTTTGCTGGAAATGGCATATGCCCTGCTTGCGGCGGCATGGGAGTGATTGAAGAAACTAAAAAATTAAAGGTCAAGATTCCGAACAAGACCTATCCCGGTACTGTATTACGCTTAAAAGGCCTAGGCGGGAAGGGACTCAGAGGAGGACTGACAGGTGACTTGTATCTTCATGTGCAGGCTAAGTCTCATCCAAAATGGCAAATCGTAGATCAGATTAGTATGGAAGGTGAGTTGTTTATCTATCCTGAACAAGCCGTTTTAGGGGACACTGTATCCATACCTACACCTGATGGCACTCTAGAAATAAAGATACAACCAGGAATTCGTTCCGGTCAAAAACTGCGCCTTAAAGATAGAGGGTTTAAAGGGAAGGATGGTACCTTAGGTGATTTGTATATAAAGGTTTATATCGATATACCAGGTAATCAAACTCCTGAGGAAATTGAACTTTATAAAAAGATCTCTGCATTAAGGCAAAAATAAGATCAAGTAGGGCTTATATAGAATCACTTATTGTTAGTCTGCCAGAAATGGGATATAGGGCATATCCCATTCCTGGCGATTGGCCTTATCGATATTTATCACTTATATAGAAAGATTATTGGAGGGGATTTATTATGGGACAAGAAAAATATACACAAAGGGCAATGGCTGCTATTTCAGAGGCACAGCAGTTAACTGCTTTACATTATCACCAAGAGATGACTACACGTCATTTATTGTTGGCATTAGTAAAAGAAGAGGACGGGATGATTGGGCAGATTCTTGCCGAATGCAAGATTGATGAAAAACTTCTCAAAGCTAAATTAGAAAAAATCATCAGCAATCAGCCTTCTGTCCGTGGACAAGAAGGTGGTCTGCGGATGAATACAGCTATGATCCGGGTATTAGGGTTAGCTGAGAAAATAGCTGCTAGTATGAAGGACGAATATGTCAGCACTGAACATTTATTACTGGCTGTTGTGGATGATGGTGATAGTGATGTAGTGGAGGTTTGCCGGGAATTTGGACTGCATCGCAGCCGTATTCAGCAGATTATAGCAAACTACCGTAAGGGGCAACGGATAACGAGTGACAACCCAGAAGAGGGTTACCAGGCCTTGTCCAAATATGGACGGGATTTGACAGAGATGGCTAAACAGGGAAAACTAGATCCGGTCATTGGGCGGGATGAGGAAATTCGCAGGACGGTAGAAATTTTGTCTCGCCGTACCAAGAACAATCCAGTGCTCATTGGTGAGCCTGGTGTGGGGAAAACAGCGATTGCCGAAGGATTAGCTCGTCGTATTGTAGCTGGAGATGTACCAGAAACTCTGAAGAATAAAAGTTTATATTCCTTGGATCTTAGTTCCTTGGTAGCTGGCGCCAAATACAGAGGAGAATTTGAAGAACGTCTAAAAAATGTCTTAAATGAAATTGTTAAATCGGAAGGGAAAATCCTACTGTTTATTGATGAACTTCATACCGTAGTGGGTGCTGGAGCTTCTGAGGGTTCGATGGATGCTGGCAATATCTTAAAACCTATGCTGGCTAGAGGGGAACTGCGCTGCATCGGTGCTACGACCTTAAATGAATATCGCAAATACATTGAAAAAGATGCTGCCTTAGAACGGCGTTTTCAGCCAGTTATTGTTGATCAGCCGACAGTTGAAGATACGATTTCTATTTTACGCGGTTTGAAAGAACGTTATGAGATTCATCATGGCGTTCGAATTAAAGATTCGGCACTTGTTGCTGCAGCTGTATTATCTGATCGTTATATCTCTGACCGGTTTTTACCTGATAAGGCAATCGATTTAATGGATGAAGCAGCTGCTAAGCTGCGTACTGAAATTGATTCTATGCCTAGCGAATTGGATGAAATTTTGCGACGAGTAATGCAGCTGGAAATTGAAGAACAAGCCCTTAAAAAAGAAAGTGATGCTTCTTCCGTTGAAAAATTGGCTGGTATTGAGGAAGAATTGAAAAAACATCGTCAGGAAACTGATGTCTTAAAAGCCCAGTGGGAAGGGGAAAAACAAGCGATTTTACGTTTGCGAAGTCTTAAAAAGGAAATTGAAGCCGTCAAGAAAGAAATGGAGATGGCAGAGCGAGCTTATGATCTCAATCATTTAGCGGAGCTAAAGTACGGTAAGTTACCAGCATTGGAAGAGCGTCTGAAGAAGGAAGACGAGCTTTTGAATCAAAAACATGATCATAAGGTTATGTTAAAAGAAGAAGTAGGCGAAGATGATATTGCTAAGATTGTTAGCCGTTGGACAGGGATACCTGTCAGTCGTATGTTAGCTGGCGAACGAGAAAAATTGGCGAATTTAGAAACCATTCTCCATGAGCGGGTAATTGGACAAGATGATGCTGTGCAGGCCGTAAGTGAGGCTATCATTAGGGCAAGAGCAGGGATTAAAGATCCAAACCGTCCGATTGGTTCCTTCATTTTTCTTGGTCCAACAGGGGTTGGTAAAACAGAATTAGCGAAAACATTGGCGGAAGTATTGTTTGATGATGAACGCAGCATGATTCGTTTGGACATGAGCGAATATATGGAAAAACATACAGTAGCGCGTTTGGTTGGTGCACCTCCTGGGTATATAGGTCATGATGAAGGTGGGCAGTTGACGGAAGCAGTACGTCGTCGTCCTTACAGTGTGATCTTGCTAGATGAAATTGAAAAAGCCCATAGTGATGTATTTAATATTTTGTTGCAGGTGTTAGATGATGGTCGTCTGACAGATGGGAAGGGGCGGACCGTAAACTTTAAAAATACAGTTGTTATCATGACATCCAATCTTGGTTCAGCTGAAATCTTGCAGCATGAGTTTGAAGTGGCAAAAGAAAGAGTACTTAGTATGCTGAAAACACACTTTAGACCGGAATTTTTAAATCGTATCGATGATGTCATTGTCTTTAGTGCTCTGACAAAAGAACAAGTAGGCAACATAGCTGACATCCTATTGAAAGGGCTAAACAAACGTTTACAAAAACAGATGAATATTACCTTAGATTGGGACCAGTCCGTATTAGCACTCTTGGCGAAAGATGGTTATGATCCAGCATTTGGTGCTCGACCACTTCGTAGGCAAATTAGCAGGGCAATTGAAACGGAATTGAGTAAAAAAATTGTCCGGGGAGAAGTTATGGAAGGCAGCACTGTAAAACTTAACGTGCAGGCAGGAGTTATTACCTTGTCTAATGGATAAAAAGGCAAAAGAGACTTGATACAATTGTATCAAGTCTCTTTTTTGCGGAAGCAGAAAGTATACAAGCCAAGTCTTTTCTTATGATTAACACTGTCATAAAACAACGGCAAAATCCTGCAAAGAAGGTTCTGTTCCAGAACTTTGCCAGAGTTTTATTAGGAAGTCTGCTCTCGAACCAATACACATTGCTTGAAAACATCCCCCTGGCAGTTTCGGCAGTAACTTTGATTGACATTTTCTAGCGCGTAAGTTATTGCATGATTTGTATGAGGGAAGAAATGGTGCGCGCCAATTCTTTTATAAAGTCCTGTGCTTTTCAACTTTTTCTCCGGTTGTTGATTTAAGCCGCACACTAATACCATAGTACCTTTCTTTTGCAGAGTTTCAACAATGGTGCGCAAATGATTTTCACCTGTAATATCAATCAAAGGAACTTTACTCATACGTAGAATAACAATTTTAGGATCATAGTGAATGGTATTCATGATGCTTTCCGAAAACATTTGCGCTGCTCCGAAAAATAATGGACCTTCAATACTGTAAATACTAATTTGTGAGCAATCCTGGGAGTTGGGCATGTCTTGATCCAAAACTTCGACTAGGTTGTGTTCCTGGTCAGGGATAACTTGCGTTACTACCATAGCCTGACTCATTCGTTTAACAAAAAGTACCATGGCTAGTAGCAAGCCGATTTCAACTGCAATTGTTAAATTAGTCAGGACGGTGAGAAAAAATGTAATCAGTAATACGCCAGCACTAAAAGTTCGGACTTTTAGGATACCAACAAAAGCTTGATGTTGACTCATGTTGTAAGCAACAATCATCAGTACTGGGGCCATACTCGCAAGGGGGATCAGACCGGCATAGGGTGCAAGAACTAACATGGCCACTAAGACAAAAAGGGCGGAGATGACGATGGAATAACGAGTAGCAGCTCCTGATTTGATATTGGTCGCAGTGCGGGCGATAGCACCAGTTGCAGGAATGCCTCCGAACAATGGAATAATCATATTCGCCAAACCTTGTCCCATTAATTCTTTATTACTATTATGTTTGGTGCCTGTCATACCATCTGCAACAACAGCGGACAGTAAGGATTCAATGGCGCCTAATAATGCAATGGTAAGAGCTGGTTGCAGAAGTAACTGTAATTTATCTAGGGTAAAATCAGGAAACCTCATATGGGGTAAATTTCCAGGGATTCCACCGAAAGCAGAAGCTATGGTAGTGACATCATTGGGGAAAAATACGGAAGAGATGACTGTTGAAGTGATAAGTCCGAGAAGAGAACCGGGGACCTTAGGTAAAAATCGAGGTGTAATTAAAATAATTGCCAAACAGATGACAGCCGTAAGCGTGCTATAAGGATTTATTGTATTAAGGTGGTTAAGAATATCCTCCATAGTAGCAAGAAAGCTCTCATGGCGTTCTAGGCCTGTAAGACCAAGAAAATTAGCGATTTGCCCTGTAAAGATGTTGACGGCAATGCCCGCTGTAAAGCCTATGGTTACTGAACGAGGGATAAATTTAATCAGTGAGCCCATATCGAAGAGTCCCATAATAATAAGGAGTATTCCAGACAAGAATCCAGCAATGAGCAGGTTTTCATACCCGTATGTCAATACGATAGATAGTAGGATAGGAATAAAGGCACCAGTAGGGCCAGCTACCTGATATTTGCTGCCACCAAAAAGAGCGACAATGCAAGCTGCAATAATGGTAGTGTAGATTCCGTTTTCGGGATTTGCACCAGAGGCAATGGCAAAGGCCATGGCAAGTGGTAGTGAAATGACGCCAACAGTAAGACCTGCTAGTAGATCCTTTTTGAAAAAACTAGTAAAATAACGCTTTAGTGGTATTCTAATAGCGCGTGTCATGGTAAAGTCCCCTTTCTCTTTAACAACAACTGATAGACCATTATTATACACCCATATAAAAAAAATGTGCAATAATAATATATTGATATTTTCATTAATACATAGTACTATATATTCAAATAATGTTATATCCCTATATTTGAATATGTAGGATATGCGTTGGGATAACAAAGGAGAAGTTTATGAATAGAGAGGTTCAACAGTTTAAGGCTGACTTTTTTAAAGCATTATCTCATCCATTGCGCGTTAGAATCTTAGAGTTTTTGTGCGATGGAGATAAGAATGTCAATGAACTACAGTCATTATGCGGAGTCGAGGGAGCAGCGGTTTCCCAGCAATTGGCGATTCTACGCAATAAAAATATTGTTACAACTCGGAAAGAAGGAACAAGAGTACTTTATTCCCTGCAAGATCCAATGATAGAAGAATTATTAAAAATAGCACGTCAAATTTTTAATAATCACCTAATTAATACGATTAGCATGTTAGATCGTTTTCAAAAAGAGTCCTTATTGTAGTGAAAAAGATTTACAGTACTAAAATTAATCCTCTTAGGTTGACAATCTAAGAGGATTAATTTATTATATAAAATGATAATGATTATCAATATCATAAAATATCACAAAGGGTGGATGAAATGAAAAAAGTTATAGCAGTGACGTTAGCTAGTTTAAGCGTATCTTTAACTTCAGTGGCTTTTGCCGCGCCAGCTGAGTTATCTGGTGATGTATCAGTTAAACTAGCGAGGGAGACAGCGGAAGGCAGTCCTAATATTTCTGGTGGTATCTATACTTTCAAGCTGAAAGGAGAAACCGATTTAGGGGCTGGTTGGTCATTGTATGGACGTCTTGGTGGCCAATACGCATCGAAACCTTCCCTTGGAGATTTTAATGGAGATACATATGGAGCAGAAAAGAAAGGCGTGATTGCCTTTGATCAATTTGGGGTGAATTATAAGAAAGACCAAGTTGTCTACAAGCTTGGGCGCCAAGATGCAACAGTGGGGGCAATGGCTCTTTTATATAGTAGATCGGATTCTAATATTGGCAAAAATGTTTTTGTTGATGGCTTGAGTGCTTCTGGTAAAGTGGGTGTTGTTGATGTATCAGCCCTTTTTGCCAAGGAAGATAACATAGGGTCAGAGGACAATAAAATATATGCAATTCGGACTGGCTTTAAGGCAAACGAAGATCTAAGCTGGGGAGTTACATTAGGACGATACCAATATAATGGTGGCGAAAGCACTAATCATTGGGCAGCTGATGGAACCTATAAATTTGGGAAAAACAGCGTAACGGCAGAGTTTGCAAAATCAAGCAGCAATGTAGATAACAAAGCCTACGCAGCAAGCTTCAACTATGGCTTCAATGATAAAACGGCAGCCTATATCACTAACTTTAGGGTAGAAACTAATGGCGATATGGGCGGACAGAGTGATTTTGATAATGACAACAAAGGTTTTTACTATGGTGTAACCCATAAGTTAAGTGAAAACCAAGAACTAGAGCTTGTTTACAAAGACCAAAAACAAATCAGTAATGGACAGCATAATACGAAAGTGGAAGCAACATTCACTCATAGCTTCTAAGGACTTATTTTAGAAATTTAAAATGAATTATTAATAAATACCCAAAAGGACGCAGAGATTGCGTCCTTTTGGGTATTTATTAGTTGATCTAGGTTACTATAGTTCTTTACTAGGAATAACTTCTCTAACTGGTTTTACTCTAATGCCTTTCGTGATATACAAACCGGCAAATATAGTGGCGGCACCAGTAAATTGCAGCCAACCAAAACTTTCGCCAAGAAATAGATAACCAATTGTGACGGCAAAGACGGGGGGCAGATTATTATACAAGGATGCTGTTGTACTGCCTAAGATTCCCGTTCCCCAAATCCAGAGGCAATTGCCTAAACAAAGGGGAAAAAGTCCAGAATAGAAGATGCTGGCCCAGCCAGGCCAAGGCACAGACTGCCAATCCATTTTGAGCATAGAAGGCAGTGATACTAGTAGGAAAAGTATTGTAGAATATAAGAGGATATAAGCGGTGACTTGATAAGCTGAATAGGTACTGAGGAGTCTCTTAGAAAAAACGGTATAATAACCATAGCTCATTTGGGCGGCAAGCAGCATAATGGCCCCAATAAGGTGCTCGCCTGTAAGGCTGATTTCTTTGCCAGTCCCAGCGACCATAATAGCTACCCCTGTAAGTGAAACAAAAATACCGATGATTGCTGCTGAATGAATCCTCTCCAGTCGATGAAAGTGATTAATAATAGCCACACTTACTGGTAAACAGCCAAGAATGAGGGATGCATTCCCTGCGGTTGTAATTTGTACACCGGCGGTAAAGAAAATTTGAAAGAAGAAAAAACCTAAACTAGAAATCAGTAATACTTTCCAGTCTTCTCGCCTCAGAGGATGCCAGTTTCCCATGCGTTTTAATACTACCCAACCAATAACTAATGCCACCAACATACGTGTGGCATTATAGGCCATGGGATCTACGTATAAGAGACCAATCTTCATTGCCGGTGGATTGATGCCCCATAGTAGGGCAACAAAGGCCAAAATCATATGAACTTGTATTCTGAAACACCTCCAATGTTCTTTCGTAATTGAATAGATGTTTAATGGGGGATTACATACTTAGTGTATTCAAATAAGGAAAAGCAGTTCCAAACCAATTGGTTTGGAGCTGCTTTTTGAGTTACTTATTTAAAAACTTTAATTCGTTCTTCTAGTGGTTTAAATTCCTTATCACCAGGTTGGGCAGTCGTTTTGCCAAAAGGCATTTGAGCAATCAGTTTCCAAGTAGATGGAACATTCCACTGCTGGCTGACTTGATCCTCGATGAGAGCCCCATAATGTTGTAAGGAGGCACCCAATCCTTCTGCTTCTAATCCTGTCCAAACAACAAACTGTAACATTCCAGAAGCGTGATGTGACCAAATGGGGAAATTATCTTTATAGAGAGCGAATTTGCTCTGTAGTTCTTTTATAACAGTTTCATCCTCAAAGAATAATACGGTTCCATAGCCGCTCTTAAAGGAATTTATTTTTTCTTCAGTAGGGGCAAAAGCATCTGCGGGAACGATCTTTCGGAGGGCTTCTTTTGTAATATCCCACAATTTATCATGTTGTCCTCCTAATAAAAGAAGCACTCTCCCACTTTGTGAGTTGAAGGCAGAGGGAGTATGTTTAACAGCAGCTTCAATTACTTCCTGTATTTTTTCATCGGAGATAACTGATTCTTTGCTAAGACCATATACCGAACGTCTTCCTTGTAAAGCTGAGT
This sequence comes from Pelosinus sp. IPA-1, assembly GCF_030269905.1. Taxonomy (NCBI): domain Bacteria; kingdom Bacillati; phylum Bacillota; class Negativicutes; order Selenomonadales; family Sporomusaceae; genus Pelosinus; species Pelosinus sp. IPA-1. Next base: position 391,649 of record NZ_BSVC01000002.1, read on the forward strand.
AAAAATCTTTGGACATTATCAACACCTCATCCATAGTTTTAATTTATTACCTATATTATACCACTTTTCCTAATAAATAATAGTTATTTTTTAATAATTCTAGGAGAGTAATTTTCTTTTTGCCAATTCTTGCTCGGCACTTACTAGTTGAACACACAGAACGACAAGCTCCATCGCTTGTTTTAGCTCTGATATTGGGGGAAAGGTAGGAGAGAGACGAATGTTTTTATCTTCAGGGTCATTGCCATAGGGAAAGGTAGCTCCCGCAGGTGTGAGCAGCACTCCAGCAGCGGCGGCCGTTGCAACTATCTTTTGAGCACATCCTGGCAATGTATCTAAACTGATAAAGTATCCACCTTGTGGCTTACTCCAAGAAGCGAGATTTTTATCGCCTAACTCAGATTCTAAAATCTCCAGCACGATATCAAATTTAGGTTTAATGATTGCTGCATGCTTGTGCATATGTGTTTCTATTCCTGCTTGATCTTTAAAGAAGCGAACATGGCGCAACTGATTTAGTTTATCAGGTCCAATGGTTTGAATATTGAGATGCTTTTTAAGCCAATTGATATTATTAGCGCTGCTAACGAGCATCGCAATACCGGCACCAGGAAAGCTAATTTTGGAGGTGGAGGCAAATTCGAAGACCCGATCTGGGTGACCTGCTTGTGTACAAGTCTTTAAAATATCTAGTAATTGATCGGGAGTGTTTGTAAGATGGTGTACGGAATAGGCATTATCCCAGAAAATCCGAAAATCAGGTGCTTTCGTCGGCATTGCGGCCAATCGCCTTACGACTGAATCAGAGTAGGTAACGCCAGTAGGATTACTATATTTGGGCACACACCAAATTCCTTTAATCGCTGGGTCTGCTGCAACTAGTTTTTCCACTTGTTCCATATCTGGTCCATCTGCTTGATAATCAACAGGTATCATTTCAATTCCCAAGTGCTCGCAAATGGCAAAATGCCGATCATAGCCTGGACTTGGGCAGAGAAATTTAACGGTTGGTAATTTGGCCCAAGGTGTTTCGCTTTCTAAAAAACCGTGCAGCATAGCACGAGAAAGAAGATCATGCATCATGGTTAAGCTCGAATTTCCCCCAATCATAATTTCTTGGGGGTTAGCATCTAACATCCAGGAAAATAGTTCTTTTGCTTCTGGAATACCATCCACGCCGCCATAGTTTCGACAGTCAACGCCTGCTGCAGTTTTGTAGTCAGTTTTGCTAAGGCTCTCCAAAAGATCACTAGAAAGATCTAGTTGATCTGTACAGGGTTTGCCTCGTGACATATCTAAATTTAATTTTTGAGCTCGGAAGTCCTCGTATCGATTGGACAATGAGGAATAGTATTCTTGCAAGGTTGTATCATTCATAATTTTAAAATCCATTCTATGTATCGCTCCTTCCAGTTTTTTTCATTATATGAGAATAAGTTAGTCTTAGGCAATAGGTTTTGGGGTTAGAAAACCATGTATTATGAATACGTGAATTTAATCCCATTTAGAAATAAAAAATGAAAAGACAAATACCCTGGAAGTAAACCTTTCAGTAGTTTGTCTTTTCATAACTAAATATATTAATTAATGACCTGACTACGCTGTAATATTTCTCGTAATATGACTTTCTTTTCCTCTGTAAGTTGAATTTATTTAATTCACCCAATGTATCCAGCGAGTGCTGATAAACGGTGGCTTAAATGTAAAACTTCAGTAAGTGCTTTTTCATGGTTTTCGGTTTGGTGGCTTTCGAGTAAGGTTGCAGAAATAGCAGCAATGATTTTTCGTTCCCTATTATAAATAGGGGCTGCTACGCAAGAAAAGCCCATCGTAGATTCTTGGTATTCCATAATATACCCTGTTTGATGAATGAACTGGATTTGCTGCCACAAATCAGCAAGGGTTTTGACAGTGTAAGGTGTTTTGGACTCTAGTTGAGCTTCAGGAAATAAAACACGAAGTTGTTCGTAGGAAAACTGGGATAAGAGGATTTTTCCCATGGCAGTTGTATGGGCGGAAAAACGTGTTCCAGGAAAGGTGGAAATGCGTATCGGTTTATTCGCATCCCTTCTGCCTAAGTAGATAATGTCAGTGCCGTCTAAAATGGAAAGCTGGATGGTTTCATTAATTTTATCTACTGACGATTGGGATTCTATATTGAATTGCTCTAGGAGATCAAACTGTCTAAAATACAAAGTACCTAAAGAACCTAACTTTGCACCAAGGGAGTAGGTATCGCTTTTGTTTTTACAAATCAAACCTAAGCAAGATAAGGTATTTAGTAAAGAAAATAATGAGCTTTTATTAATATCCAATGTTTTTGAGATATCAATTAGCCTAAGTTGACCAGGCTTCTCGCCAATTAAGGTTAGGATAGCTGTCCCGCGTTCGAGAGCAGGAACCCAATATTTTTGCTCCATAACGTATTAATTCCTTTTTGGTTTATTATAATAAACTTGGTTTATGAAATGCCATATGTTAAAGTTACATCATATGGTAAAAGAAAGCAAGGTATTTTTCATAGTATAATAAGTTCTTGGAAAAGCCTTTGCAGGAGTTTTACATTTTCATGGTGTAAAATAGTGTTGTAATGAGATGTTCTACTTATTAAGTAAATGGATAAGTGAAAAGGCAGTAACAATGAAAGGGCTGAGTGTTATGATCATAGTAAGTGCTTGTTTAGCTGGAGTAGAGTGCAGATATAATGGATCTTCCGCTACCATTCCTAAAGTGGTAGATCTGGTGATAAAGGGAGAAGCTATCCCAATTTGTCCAGAAGTACTTGCAGGCTTACCAACACCACGTCCACCAGTGGAACAAGTGAGTGGGAAAATTGTTTCGGAAGCTGGGGAAGATCAGACGGAAGATTATATAGCAGGAGCAAAAATAGGACTAGAGATCGCATTATTAAGTCACTGCAAGAAGGCTATTTTGAAATCAAATTCACCTACCTGTGGATGCGGACGGATTTATGATGGAACATTTTCCGGGAAATTAGTGCAAGGAGAGGGCGTCTTTTCGAAGCTTCTCAAGGAAAGTGGGATTGAAGTAAGTACAGAAGAAATTTTTATAAGTGCCTAACAATATAAAAAAATAACACGATTTCAAAAGGAAACGCCTGCAAAAATCAAATGAGATTTTGCAGGCGTTTGCCTTGACTCACTGGAACCGTCCCCGTGATTCTCATGATTACATCCTTATGGTGCTTTGGGAGGTTGACGTAATATTATCTCTGTCGTATAATTACCTAGGTAATTAATTGCTGAGGGTGGAAGGTAAGCTATGTTTTTATATGGTCATAGAGTCAATCAGTTAGCCCGGTTGTTCATGAAGCGATTTAATGAGGATTTGGTGAACACGGGGCTTTTTAGTTCCCAATGGGGCTTTATTTTATATTTGTATGAAAAAGGTTCCAGTACACAGAAGGAATTAAGTGAATATCTAAGCATTGAACCGCCGACTGTCACAAGAACCTTAGCCCGTATGGAAGAGGCTGGCTGGGTTATCAAGGAGGAAGGCAGCGATCGACGAGAACGCAAAGTGCGTTTGTCACCTCGTGCTTATGAGCAGTTTTCCCTTTGGGATCAGATCTCAGATCAATTGGAAATCAAAGCTCTTACTTCTATCGATAAGGCAGATTTAGAAGTGTTTACTCGGGTGTTACAGCAAATGAAGGACAATCTTCAAGAATAAATGAATAGTAAAGGTAAAGAAGGAAGAAAATGAAACAAGAGGATAACACGGAAAAAACCTCCCTACGGTCAAATATTATCCTATTGACTGCAAAGGTAGTTATATTTATTTTAGGTATATTTTTTCTGACATTGGGAGCGGCCGCGTTAATTACGGCGAATTTAGGCGTGGCATCTTGGGACGTTCTGCATATTGGACTCGCAAAACAGGGGGTACTATCGATTGGGACCTGGGTGCAAATCATTGGTATAGGCATGGTTTTATTAACAGCACTTTTAGAACGTAAGCAGCCTCAAGTTGGTAGTGCGGTCAATATTCTTTTGATCGGTTTTTCTCTCAATTGGATATTAGGCAGTCATATACTGCCTGCGGCAAATGCGTTATGGAAGAGCATTCTACTGCTCTTAGGCGGCGTCTCTTTGATGGGCTGGGGATCAGGTATGTATGTGGCTACTGAGCTTGGTGCCGGACCAAGGGATGGCTTGACTTTGGTATTAGCTACTATGTCGGGGAAATCTGTGCGTTTAGTACGTACGTTTCTGGAAGTAACTGCATTATTTTGTGGTTGGATTGCTGGCGGGCCCATTTCTATGGGAACATTCATCGCTGTATTTCTAGTGGGTCCTATTATGCAAGCTTCATTACATTTCTGGCGTCGGCAAATTGATAGTTTAGAAAGTACGGTAATGGAAGAGGCTTCAGAAGGGGAGATCAGCTAGTTAATGATTTATTTTTTTGTGAGGTAAAGTATTATGAAACTTATCATATCTGATTTGGATGGTACCTTTTTGAATTCGAAGCACGAAGTCATTGAAGAAAATGTAAAAGCTCTTAAAGCAGCTCAAGATAAAGGAATGGAAATTGCAATTGCAACAGGGCGCAATTATGGTAACGTTTTGGCCTTGTGCTTGCGTGCGGGGCTAAAACCTCATGTAATATCAAACAATGGTGCCTTTGTTTATAACAAGGATGGTAAATTGATCAAAGGGATTGGCTTAGAAAAAAGCTATATAAAGGGTGCTCTTGATTGGCTGGCATATCGCAACTATTTCTACACCTTGTGTACGGATCATGTTGTTTACATGCCGGATAATGCAAATGAAATCCTTACTAGTGATTATGATAATGCGACAAACCATGTTAGGAAAATGACGCCAGAAGAGCTTAAAGAAGGAATTGATATATTTCTAAAATTAGATAGTGCAGTGTTTATCAACGACTTTAATGAAATTCTGGAGCAAGATCTCACCTTTGGCAATATTTCAGCGATTACCCTTGATCATGATAAATTAAGTTTGGGACGAGAGTATTTCAGTAGTTATGAGGGGATGTCCATGACTATAGCAGGTAATAATATTTTTGAAATGATTCATCCCTCCGTTTCAAAAGGCAATGCATTGGAACACTTGATTGCACATTTGGACGTTTCCTTGCAAGATGTAATGGCATTTGGTGATAACTATAATGACATTTCTATGCTTAAAAAAGTCGGCGTGAGTGTAGCAGTAGGGAATGCGGAAGAAGAAGTAAAGAAAGTATCTAAATATGTGTCCCTTTCGAATGATGAAATGGGCGTGGCACATATGATATATAGGCTGCTGGAAAAGGGCCCATTGAACCTATAGCGTTAGACACATCCAAGTTGCTTCTAGAACGGCCTTGCCTTTACAGTAAGCTGTTCCCGTTTGCTTTAGTATTTTGTTGGATACTTTACAGTTTTTCACAATCATTTTAACCATTGTGTTAGGTTGGACAAAACCCAAAATACGTACATTTTCAATAGAAGCTAATCCCCATAAAGACTTTCTGCAGAGACCTATTTTGTTGATTCCTGCACCACCGCATTGTACGATAGATTCAATCAGTATTGTACTAGGGACGATTTTTTGATGCTCTCCATGCTCTTGGAGATACAAAAAAGATGTTTCATAGGTTTTTGTCCCGATTATCTCGTCCATATCAGCTGAAATAATTTTATCAACAAATAAAAAGGGATATCGTTGGGGAAGTAGTGTTTCAATATCTGTCACTTAAGAAACCTCCGATCATAATAATGGATTATAAGGCGAACGGGCTCCAAAGGAGCAAAAGGCCAGATTCTCAAGCATTAGAGAGTCTGGCCTTTTTTGCGAATCAGAAAGTATAACACTTTCTTGATTCTAAGTAAGAACGACTAAGGCTTCTGCCTGCGTCTGAAGACTTGGCACAAGCCAAGTCTTTTCTTAAATCAAGTCTTCTTGATTATGGAATCTTTTAATTTGATTCTATCAATCTTTCCATTTTGATTCAATGGAATTTCGTCAATAAAAATAATTTTTTGGGGACAATGATGGGGACGCATTTTTGTTTTACAAAAATCGTAGATGTCTGCAGCAGTTAAAGCAGCCTTGCTCTTAACAATCCATGCACATACCTTTTGTCCCCTGATGGGGTCGTCGATGCCGCCCACAACAGCTTCAATGATGCCAGGACACTGAAGTAGAACTGTCTCTACCTGTTCAGGGATGACTTTCACACCACTTGTATTAATCATACCATGTTTTCGTCCCAATAAATACAAATAACCTTTCGTATCTAATTTCCCCAAATCCCCGACTGTTGCTTTGGGTCTATAACTTGGGGCTAAATAGGGGCTCTCTACCCATATTGTTTCATCCTCAATCGAGATAGTTACATGGGGGAAGGCTCTACCTACAGAATTAGGCCGCTCTAAAAGGTCTTCCCTCATGGAGTAACTCACGTGTCCAAGTTCGCTGGCTCCATAATATTCACAGATTTCTGCAACAGGAAAGTACTCTACTAGAGCCTTAACTGTAGGTAAATCCATTTTTGCGCCACAAGTTACAAGTGATGTTACCTGGGCAAGAGGTGCCTTACTATTCTTAAGCAAAATCTTGTAGTTAGCGGGAACCATAAAGATGGCAGTTACCTGGTTGTCGATGATCTCTTGTATCCAGGTGCGGGGCATGCTATTCGCTGAAAAGATTACGGTACCGCCTTCGTAAAGAATATGCAGGCAAGCATTTAGATTCGCTGTATAAGAAAGGGAACTTACTAAATACAAAGTATCTGCATTTGATAGGTGAAAAATGATACTTTGGCTAGGAAAGGCTCGAACCCAGCTTTCGTGATTGCGCCATATCAACTTAGGGGTGCCGGTGCTTCCTGAACTTAACGCTCCTAAAAAGAGGTCCTCTTCGTTACACTCAGGCAGAGAAGACACTTTGGAACTCGGAAGTGGAAAGTTCTTATCCATATATATGTTGATGTTATGGGTAGCCATTAGATTCTTACAAATTTCCTCTGGAGTCGCTGAATCTACGAAGACGCAGGAAGCTCCTGCTTTTAAGATTCCAAAGAAATAGAGCAGCTGGTCGAGAGGGTTTGAAAGCTTAAGTAAGACCTTGTCACCTTTTTTTAACTGGGTTGCCAGACGATAAGCTAGGTCATTTATTTGTTGTGTGAATTCCTGGTAGGTAAGCTGTACATTGCCTTGTATAAGGCAAATTTTATTTCCAAAGCTTTCATTGATAGAGTTTTGAATCAGCACATTGTTCAACACCTTTCGATTAGCGTTGCAATTCCCTGGCCTCCTACTGCTCCGATGGCAGCGATACCTCTTCTGCCATTCACTTGTTGCAATGCTTTCAATAAATGCAATAAGATGATGGCTCCCGAGGCGCCATAAGGATGTCCATAGGCTAATGCGCCTCCTAGAATATTTGTCTTCTGCAGGCTAAATCCTAGCTGTTCACAACAAGCCAATATCTTAACGGCAAAGGCCTCGTTTATTTCAAGAGCATCCACATCATCCATGTTAAGATTGCTTTGTAACAATAGTTTTTGAATGGAAGGAACAGGCCCTAAAGGAAAGACATTGGGGTCACAACCGCAGGTTGATGCTCCTGTAATCATGGCTTGTGGTTTCAAATTATATTTTTTTACAGCAGTAGGAGAGGCAAGTAAAACGACCGCAGCCCCATCATGTTTCAAACAGGTATTTCCTGCTGTGATTTTGCCTCCATCTACAAAAACTGGTTTCATTCTTTCTAGTAGTTTAAGGGTTATACGGCTTCTAATACATTCATCGGAGCTGATTATTTTACCTGCTGCTTTGACAGGGGTAATGATATCGTTAAAAAGCCCTTGTTCTTGGGTGAGAGTTGCTCGTTTATGACTTTCAAGGGCTAATAAATCCATTGCTTCTCTAGTGATAGCCATATTCTTAGCTAGATATTCTGCTGTTTCACCGATATCAGGATCTCCCACTGCAGGGGTAGAAAAAGGGGCTCTTTCGTAGTATACATTTTCTCCTTGAAAACGAGGGTCAGCAGGATTGAACTGGCGCCTAGGAGACATGCTGGTACTTTCCACGCCTCCTGCAAGAAGCAATTCTGCTTGGCCTGACAAAATTTGACCGTAGGCTAAGTTGACAGCACTTAACCCTGAACCGCATTGCGTATCTACGGTTAATGCCGGGGTGCTGTAAGGCCAACCAGCCTCCAGTACAGAAACCCGGGCAATATTGCCACCAGGGCCTACCGCATTTCCCAGTATAACTTGGTCGATATGATTCGGTAATAATTTGTATTTGTCGAGTACTTCATTTAATACAGAAGCAGCTAGCTGTTCAGGCAGTATATCCTTCAAAAATCCACCAGTTTTCCCGATTGGTGTTCTCAGACCGCCGATCATATATACTTGGCTCATTAGCGTAGCCTGGTTTTCTGTAATTGTCTATTTACGGCAACTGCGATGAGGGTAGCTGCAAATGCTTTGAATAAATCTCCTGGTATAAAAGGAAGGGCACCGACCATAAATGCTTTTTCTAATCCCATACCTGTAACAAAATGCAGCCAGGGGACACCGAAAGCATAAACAACAAGAATGCCGCCGACTACATTAGCTAAAGCCAGCCGCCATTTGCTATTTTCTTTTTTTAGTAAGGCAATGACAACCGCACCTACCAAATATCCAAGCAAATAACCACCTCTAGGGCCAACAAGGATTCCAATGCCTCCTGTCATACCTGCAAAAACAGGTACTCCTACAGCACCTATTAGTAGAAAGGTCAGGACACTAAAAGCGGCTTGTCTAGCGTTTAAGATGCTGCCTGTCAGCATAATTGCCAACGATTGGCCTGTTATGGGAACAGGGCTGATTGGTAGTGGGATGGCAACCAGTCCAAGCACAGCGATTAAAGCTGCGAAAAGTGCTGCATAAACATAGTCAGTTACTTGATTTCTTTTAGTCATTATTTTCCTCCATACTACAGCAAATAATATTTTTCGTGTTAAAATTCACAATAACTAAGAAAAAGTATAAATTAATCTGATCATGTAGTCAACCATATAAAATAAATTGGTTAACGCACAATTAGATTATGGTGGGATTAATAGAAAAAGTCCTGCGAGAACTCGAAAGAGGATTTGCAGGACTTTGCAATTTGCTACTTGACCATTATTCACTTCGATGCTGATTCAAGAAAGATAATAGTTCCTCTAAATCTTCGCCTGTATTTTTGGCTACATCTTTAATCTGAGCAAATTTACCTACTACTTTAAAGACAATGGGATTGCTTAGGTTGGAGAATTTAGGTGATCGTTGTATCAGCTTTTCTTTCAAGTGAGGATACTTAGTTAATACGTCTGCAATTTTATCATTCTCGGTAATCATTATAGCACCCCTTATATTCTTACTGGGTCTTTAACGATTATAGTTACCGATCTCATAGAACAATATCACATAATCACATATAATTTTCAATGAAAAGTACTAATAACAGAACTATAAACTTTGAATGGTCTTGATTAAACAATTTAATTATCTTTGACAATATCATCATTTCTTGATAGGATAAATAAATTATACCTTACATGGTTTTTCTGGGAATTTGGGGGAGATGACTTTGAACCAATTGTCGTTATTTAAACTAGCCTGGCCAATATTTTTAGAATTGTTTCTGATTACATTGGTGGGGTTTGTCAATGTATTTATATTAAGCAAGTATGACAGCGTTGCGGCGGCCGCTGTGGAAGCGACCATTCAAATTTTATGGAATTTCCTTTTGGTATTTGCAATTATTTCTATAGGAACCTCGGTGTTAGTGGCACAGAATGTAGGCGCTAAAAGGCCAGAAGAAATTGATAAGGTAGCAGCCGTATCCCTATTTTTTACTGCGATCTTGGGTATGGTGGCCAGTATGACCCTATTATTTGGTGGGAAAAAGATCTTGATGTTTATGGGGATCGCTGATAATTTATTATCTTACGCTCATACCTATCTGCGCTTGGCAGGTGGTTTTATTTTTTTTGATGCATTGTTATCGTCGGTTGATGCAATTCTCAAGGGATTTGGCAAAACGAGGCAATGCCTTGCCATTACGTCGTTTATGAATGTTTTAAACTTGATACTATCTGTAGTACTGGGCCTCGGAGTAGCAGGGATTCCAGCGATGGGAGTTCAAGGCGTTGCTATTGCGGCTGTAGTAAGTAAGGGGATTGCTGTATGTTCTGCATTGGTATACTTGTTTGACAAACTCCTCAAATTTGATATTCTGCGTCATTTACTTCAATTTCCTAAGGCACAATTGAAACAACTGTTAAAGATCGGTTTCCCTTCTGCTATGGAGAACATGTCTTACAATATGAGTCAAACAGTGCTAATGACAATTATTATTGTTCATTTGGGCGCAGATGCTTATATAACGCGAACTTATGCATGGTCTATTATTAAAATGGCTTTTTTATTTTCCTTAGCTATAGGACAGGCTAATGTTATCATGATCGGACAATTAGTAGGTGCCAAAAAGTTTGCAGAGGCAGAAAAAGCTGGGATGCATAATTTCTTGATCGCTTTTGGCTCTGCCTGGGTAATTGGTTTACTGTTGTTTTTATTTAGGTATCAATTTATCGGGATCTTTACGAAAGATACTGCGATTATTACCCTTGGCACGATGATTTTTGCAATTGATGCTTTATTAGAACCAGGGAGAACTTTTAACATTGTCTTTATTTATGGTTTAAGGGGAGCAGGAGATGTCAATTTTCCTGTTATCATTGCTATACTTTCCATGTGGTCTGTTACCATTGGACTAGGATATTATCTAGGGGTAGTTCTAGGATTTGGTTTGCCAGCTATTTGGGCTCTTATGCTGGTAGATGAGTGGCTTCGTGGGTTATGTATGTTATGGCGTTGGAAAAGCGGTGCCTGGAAGGCCAAAGTCATGGTATAAGGAGTTTGGTGGTATTTTCTAGTTTTAATGGAAAAGTTTTTTGCGAACTGCCGAACTCCGTCATATATTTCCAATAACGCTTCGGCATTTGACTCATTCGGCATTTCGGATTATGGCGACCCTCTACTTCGATCGTATCATAGAAAAGGCGCCACAGTTCTCGATAAGATTGTTCCGTTTCATCTGGCTCCGGCAGCTCAAGATCTTCAATGGGAATAACAGCAGATTGGTAAGGCTGATATACCAGTGCCATACCATGGGTTTTATCGTAGATTAAAAATCGCTCTTCAGGATAGCGTTCAGAGAAATGCTGGGACATTAGAGGGAGTACGTAATTTTTTGGTTCTATTTCACCCACGAGGACATTGCTAAAAATAGAAAAGCGGAGGAAGCCTTTTAATAGGTGACTTTCTTTATCCAAATGTTTAACGGCTTTAACCAGCTTATCTACTACGTCGTCAGTTAGCATATTCATCACGGATGGGCCATGTTGATAGCCTAAACGCAGGAATAAAAGGATGTATAGCTCCTTTTTAGGCAGGCAGGTTAAAAAGGCCCGCCGTACAAAATCAAGGGCATCGATGCCCATTTTCTTCGGAATGGAAGCTAGTACGCGATTTGCTTTTGGGGAATCAGTCCTTATTTCTTTCATAGAAAAAAGCATGGTTTCGGGCGAGACTGGCAGCACAATATCTACAGGAATTTCTTTTTGATCATAGCTTTCAAACACGCAGCATAGCAGCCCGTCAAAGCTTCCATCATAGCGATATATCAAGTTGGACTGGTCAAACATTTTAGTATGTCCTCCTGTGTTAATGAAGACTGGATTGTCGGTGGCTGTTCAAAAAGAGATAACTGCTCTGACTTAGGCTGGTGAGGAAAATTTTCAAGATACGTTTTTTCCGACATTAAAGAGCGTAATACGGCATCTTGTGTGATTTTTAAACCTTCTAGGGCTTTACCGCCGCAAGTGATAAAATATTGGGCCCTTTTAAGTACAACTCCCAGTTTCTTAAGACCATCAAAGTTGAGGGTAGCCGTGCGCCGGGCCTTAACAATTCGCATTGCGCTATTTACACCGATGCCGGGCACCCGTAGTAAGTCACTATAAGGTGCACGGTTTACATTCATAGGAAAAAATTCCATATGATTGAGAGCCCAATTGCATTTTGGGTCTACATAAGGATTAAAACTTTGGTGATTTTGATCGAGTAGCTCGTTTGCTGCGAAGCCGTAAAACCGAAGTAACCAGTCGGCCTGGTAAAGCCTATGCTCACGCCAAAGTGGTGGTTTTGTATCTATAGTAGGAAGCAGAGTATTTTCGGCCACAGGCATATAGGCAGAAAAAAAGACGCGTTTTAGCTTATATTTTTTATAAAGGCCTTCCGTTAAATTTAAAATTTGAAAATCAGTATCTGGCGTAGCACCGATAATCATCTGCGTGCTCTGCCCAGCAGGAACAAACTTAGGTGCATGCCGATACTTTATGATATCTGTAGAGTTTTCTTGTATCCGATTTTTAATGTATCCCATAGGTGCCAAAATAGAATGTTTTGACTTATCTGGTGCTAATGTTTGCAAGCTGCTCTGAGAGGGCAGCTCAATATTTACACTCATACGGTCTGCCAGCATGCCAAGGTGGGAAATGAGAGTACTGTCTGTTCCAGGAATGGCTTTGGCATGGATGTATCCGGAGAAGCGATATTCTTCTCGTAAGATACGCAATGCCTCAATCATTTGCTCTGTTGTATAGTCCGGGTTTTTCAGTACACCGGAGCTCAAGAAAAGGCCTTCAATGTAATTGCGTCGATAAAAATTAATGGTCAATTCTGCTAGTTCACGTGGCGTGAAGGAGGCCCGGGGTGTATCGTTTGATTTACGATTAACGCAGTACTTACAGTCATAGGCGCAAACATTAGTCATCAACACTTTTAGTAGTGAAATACACCGTCCGTCCCCTGCGAAGCTGTGACAGATACCGGCTGCGGCTGCACTGCCAATTCCTCCGGGGGCAGTCTTTTTATTCACGCCGCTGGAAGTGCAGGCCACATCATATTTAGCTGCATCGGTCAAAATCTTCAGCTTCTCAAAAACATCCACGTAAAATCAGCTCCTTATTTATCTTTATTATAATACAGAACATATGTTCTTGCAAAGAGATGGTTGTTAGAAAAATTATAGGAAATTAATGCTGGTAGAGTTGTCTTAATAGAAAGGCTTTACAGGCATGTAAAATATGGTAGAGATTTATCCCATTAATTTAAATGATTATATTCCTGCCTTCTGCATATACATTGTAATGATAGCTGTCAGGAGGAATGATATGGTTAATTTATATTCGATAAAAGGTAATTGGCGCCGCACCTATTTCACGATTGCTTCGTTGCTGCTATTTAGTTTGTTTGTGGGTATACTAGGAATTGAATACTGGGATGAACAGGAATTAGCATCTATTTCTAATCAAACATCGACAGCACCTACAGGAAAAGTAACTATTGTTGTGAAAATCTCAGAACGCATTCTGGAAGTATATAGTGATGGGCAATTGCATAAAAAGTATCGTATAGCGGTTGGTAAAAGTAGTACGCCAACACCGATTGGTGAGTGGATAGTAACTTGGAAAGCCTATCGGTCAGCTGATATCCTAGGAACACGCTTTCTAGGCATTGACGTACCGTGGGGTGGCTATGGTATTCACGGCACCAACCGGCCGTGGAGTGTCGGTCATTTTATCAGTCAGGGTTGTATTCGCCTACGCAACCAAGACATTGAAGAGCTTTTTGAATGGGTACCAGTAGGTACACCTGTACGTATTGAGGGCAAGAAATTTCCTATACAACGTGTGCTTAAGATTGAGACGATTGGTGCAGATGTGGTTCTACTACAAGCTAAGTTGAAAAAGTTAGGTTATTTGGAAGGCAGAGCGGATGGTTTTTTTAACAAAGATACAGAAGAGGCCGTGAAGCGGTTCCAATATGACAATGGGATCAAGAGCACTGGCATAGTGGATCAAAAGAATCTTGAATTATTAGGTCTTTAGATAATCGTTGACATAGTGCTTCTGAATGACAAGAAAAAGAAAAGAATCTGAATTAAAAAAAGCGGAGAAGTCGTAAAACGATTTCTTCGCTTTTTTTTGAAGAAGAGTTACTCTAATTTGCGGAAATGTTTGGATTATACTAAAGTTTTATTGCCTGGTATTAGTACCAGGTGATATAATAAAAATACTAGTAATGTTGAAATAATTAACGGACATAAACAGGGGAGGGCTATAGCGTGAATAATAAATACGTTGGTATTATTGGGTTAGGGGCTTATGTGCCTGAGAAGATTATGACGAATAAGGACCTAGAACAAGTAATGGATACCTCTGATGAATGGATTGTTGAGCGTACGGGTATTCGCGAACGGCATGTCGCAGCAGAAAATGAAGCTACGTCAGACTTAGCCACTAAAGCGGCTCAAAAGGCATTAGAAGATGCTAATATTACTGCTGCAGAAATAGATTTGATTATTGTTGCAACAGGTACCGCCGATATGGCATTCCCTGCAACAGCATGTTTAGTGCAAGATAACCTAAAAGCAATAAATGCCGCTGCTTTTGATGTTTCTGCAGCTTGCTCCGGGTTTATCTACGCCCTTGTAACCGGTAGTCAATTTATCAAAGCAGGAGTTTATCGTAAAGTATTAGTAATCGGAGCAGAGACCCTTTCGAGAATTACAGATTGGAGTGATCGTAAGACTGGAATGTTATTTGGTGATGGCGCTGGAGCTGCTGTTTTAGGTGAAACACCGGAGGGTTATGGGATTTTAGGAGTGGATCTAGGGTCAAATGGTAGTGGTGCAGAGCTTCTGAAGGTGCCGGCTGGCGGTTCGCGTAACCCTGCGACGGCTGAAACTGTATTACAAAGGCAACATTATATTCAGATGGATGGCAACGAGGTATTTAAGTTTGCAGTTAAGATAATGGGAGAAACTACAAGCAAAGCTTTGCAGAATGCAAATCTTACTCCTGTTGACGTAACCTATCTTGTGCCTCATCAAGCTAATATTCGTATTATTAAATCAGCAGCGAAAAGGCTGGGATTACCAATGGAAAAAGTTGTGGTAAACGTTGATAAATATGGGAATACATCGGCGGCTTCTGTCCCCATAGCCCTTGATGAAGCTGTAAAATCGGGAGTAATTAAGCCAGGTGATATTATTGCATTAGTCGGTTTTGGAGGAGGATTAACCTGGGCTTCAAGTATTATGAAGTGGTACAAATGAAATTCAGTTAAAGTAAACCAAAAAGCACTTTATAATATTAAGTAACGCTTTACTTTAACCTTTGCTCCCTTAAGCAATTGAGTGAGTTCGAATAGCTTTTATTGATTTGTCTTTTTGTTATATATCTGTCGATTAGTTAGATTTTATTGATCTAAAAATCTGGTAGGACTATAATGTAGTTGATAAACATAAAAGTAGGAGGTTTCTCTTTATGAATGTTTTTGAATTTGCTTTGAAAATGGAGTTAGATGGTGAGAAATATTATAGAGATCTCGCTGAAAAAGTAACACATGATGATCTAAAAAAAGTCTTAGAGGGTCTTGCAGAAGATGAGCAACGACACTATAAAATTATCCAATTAGCGCAAAATCAAACTTTGCATCATATTGAGGCTGATCCGTCTTTAAGCAAAATGCAAAATGTTTTTGCTCTTAATAAATATAAAGAGTTTCTTCCGGAGGATAACGAGTTTATTGCTAAACTAAAAGACGAACAATTTGATGTATATAGGGCAGCACTAGTAAAAGAAAAAGAGAGTGTGGAGCTATATAAAAGACTACAGGAAAATTCCAAGAGGCCAGAGGAGAAAGCAGTTTTTGAAAAACTTATGCATGAAGAGGAAAAACATGTAGAAGTGATTGATAATATTATTGACATGTTGAACCATGTGAATGATTGGGTAGAAGCAGCAGAGTTTAATCATAAAGATACAGCATATTAATAGGTAAAAAGACATGAAAGAAGGTTCTAAGAATAGGCCTTCATTTACGGAATCAGAAAGTATAACACTTCCTTGATTTCAAGTAAGAACGACTAAGGCTTCTGCCTGCGTCTGAGGACTTGGCCTAAGCCAAGTCTTTTCTTATGTCTTTTTTACGGAATCAGAAAGTATAACACTTTCTTGATTCCAAGTAAGAACGACTAAGGCTTTTCTTATTTTGTCACCACTCATTTACTGATGAAATATAATAAAAAATAGAAGCATTTAAATAAAAAAAAGGAGGTTAACAAGATTGGCTAACAACGTAATCAGTGATTATATTCCACCAGGTAGACATAGATTACCGCCATTGCCTTATCCTTATGATGCACTTGAACCAATTATTAGCTCTGACACCCTTAGGTTTCATCACGATCATCACCATAAGTCTTATGTGGAGGGGTTAAATAAGGCTGAGTTAGCACTAGTAGAAGCTAGGCGGCAAAATAATTTTACCTTCATAAAATATTGGGAAAATGAATTAGCGTTTAATGGGTCAGGGCATATACTGCATAGTATTTATTGGACAATTATGGCACCCGTAGAATTTGACAGTGAGCCTGGTCGATGTACAATGAGAGAAATTAATAAATACTTTGGTAGTTTTGATGCATTTCTTGATCAGCTTGTGTCGGCGACTATAAAAGTAGAAGCGTCTGGCTGGGGGATACTTGTCTGGAATCCAGCTTTTATGCATTTGGAGATTCTGACTGCAGAGAAACACCAAAATCTTACCCAGTGGGGAACAATTCCTATATTGGTAATTGATGTTTGGGAGCATGCATACTATCTTGATTATCAATACGATCGTGAGCAATATGTTAAAAAATGGTTATGTTTAATTAATTGGTGTGAGGTTGAAAACCGTCTCATATTGGCAATGCGAGGGGAGTTACCATTACTGTTGGCTGAACGTGGTCCAGAATAAGACTGTAGTAAGGTTAGAATTATTTAAAGATTGTTTTTTGTATAATAATCGATGATTATTATTAATAAGCTATAGCAATAAGGTCCTGCATGTGAGTAAACATTGCAGGATCTTTATTTTGAGCCGATAGAATATGAAAAAATGAAAACCACTAAAAAGAACCGTCCCTGTGAACGGTTAGGGGAATAGTGATGAGAAAAAATTGGATACAATTTCCAGGTTTAGAGGTGTGATGTTGTCACATGTTTGTCATACATTTTCCTCATAATAGAAATAACTCCAATATGAGAGATTAGATGAAAATAATGTCTAGTGCTTGTTTATAGCAATAGAAGTTGAGCTCGTTGTAGTTTTTTTTCATCACGTATGACTGATTAGTCTGGAAAGGGTGTGATAGGAACACATTGTTAAGCTAAAAGATTGTTTTATGAGATTACACAAGACAAGAGGGGGCTATTAAAATGAAAAGAATAGTAACGCTTATTTTAACCATATCCGTTCTTATGATGATGTCTGTTACGGCAAGTGCAGCTCATGGGCCTAAGGACTGGGGAAATCATGATAATAGATGGCATCGTACCCACCATAATGACGTGGAAGCTGAGAGAGATCTACCTTTTGCATGGCATGAACATTACGATTCAATAAGAGGAAATCATCACCTTGAACGGGTTTATGATCGAGACATGGATGATAGATTCCCTGGATTACGTGCTTATAGATGGTCAGGTCATGAAGGATTCTGGCATCATGGGCATTACGTAAAAGATGCAGTATTCTTCTTTAATACAAATGATGAAATAGTGAGTGTTGGTTATATGGCTGATGGTGTATTTATTAATTTCCGAGAAAATCATGAAAGCTATGAAAATCATGATTCCTTTTACTTTTCATGGTTTCATCGTTCATAAAGGGAGGTAGATTGATATGAAAAAATGGTTGGTAATGACATTGGTGCTAATGATGTCCTTTACAGGAAGTGCTTTTGCATGGTCGGGGTCTGCAAACATAGAAGGTAAACCAGATCAATTTCAATTGAGCGGTGCAAAGGGATATTATATTTGGCAAGACGAATATGGTTTTCATCTTTGGACAACAACTCGCAGTGAAGAGCATACTTTCACTGGGGTCATTCGAACAAATGGAAAGTTTCATCACGTTAGGCCGCAAAGCTTAGAAAGAGGAGATGCTTTTAGAGTATCAGACGAGGAAGGAAGAGCTTGGGTTGGATCCTCAGATGAGAGAGGTCGGCATTTCCTATTCGGTGGACGTGAAATAAACTCCGAAAATGATAAGATTCAGTTTAGATTCGCTACTACTGGTGGATCAGATGGGATAAACTTCCGAGTTGAAGATGCTAGTTTTATTGATTTTGATCTATTTGTAGATGGTCATCCTATTCCTCGTAGGGAAATCTATATTAGTGATAGTGGATGGCATCCACAATCCCATAAGTTTAGATTGGTGCAATAATTCAGGAGTCAACAAAGACAACACATAATAAAAAACTATTCACGTTTATCGTGGATAGTTTTTTTTGCGGAATCAGAAAGTATAACACTTTCTTGATTCCAAGTAAGAACGACTAAGGCTTCTGCCTGCGTCTGATGACTTGGCACAAGCCAAGTCTTTTCTTATTTACAGAAAGGAATAATTTGGGCTTAAAAATAGTAATTACTAATCATATTTTCCTATATTTGTAAGTAGTATTATTAAGCGAACAAATGCCGTTGTATGTTAGCAACCATTACTTATAGAAAGGAGTGAATGTTCATGACAATACCAGATACTATGGAAGGTGCTTATGTTCTTAGTGTAATTGATTTCTTCTTGAGTTTTGTCATTATTTGGGGTATTAGTCTCGTGTTATACATCTTTCCTTACTTGAACAAACTTGGACATCTTGACGACAGTCAGTTAAGAGGTGGACACTAAAAGGAATTATCCGATGACTAAACTGCTCTAAGACTCCCAGTTTCATCTCGTTAACAGCCTGTAAAACTCGAAGTAAGTTCGCTCTAAGGATTTTCGAATCCAAGGCTCACTAATATAAGTGGGAGTTAAGAGCGGCGAAGTCTCTGAATAAGTGCGACTGAGATTCTGATGGAGTTAAAACTCATCTAAATCAAGTCTTCTTTATAAATGTAACATTAGGAGGAAAGCAAATGTTCGAGCAAATATCATCTCTTATGGTAAGTCTTGCAGAACAAACTGGACTGGCTCAAATATGGTGGGGCAATATTTTTATGATATTCGTAGGGGCAGTGCTTGTGTATCTTGCATTATCCCGCAGATATGAGCCCTTTTTGCTGCTTGGTATTGGATTTTCCTGTATTGTTGCCAATGTACCAGGATCTGACCTTACCCAACCAGGTGGACTTTTCTACTACGCCTATAAGGGAGTTGAAATGGTTATTATTCCACCCCTCATCTTTTTAGGAGTGGGCGCTATGACAGATTTTGGTCCGATGATAGCCAACCCTAGTTTGATGATCCTTGGTGCGGCAGCTCATTTAGGTATATTTATTGCACTTATCGGGGCCAAAGCACTAGGATTTACATTAGCTGAGGCTGGTGCAATTGGTATTATTGGCGGGGCTGATGGACCAATGGCTATATTTGTTACGATGAAACTTGCCCCTCATTTATTGCCGCAGATTGCGGTGGCAGCATACTCTTATATGGCTTTGATGCCCTTGATTCAGCCGCCAATCATGAAACTTTTGACTTCTCCTGCAGAACGAAAAATAGTTATGAAACAAGGTCGGACAGTTAGCCGTCTAGAAAAAATTTGTTTTCCTTTCGTAATTGCCATCATTGTAAATCTTTTGCTGCCACCAGTTGCTCCTTTGATTACTATGCTGATGCTTGGCAATATGCTAAGAGAAGTGTTAATGGTTGACCGCTTGGCAAGTACGGCAGCGAATGACTTGATGAACGTAATTACCATCACTTTAACGGTAGCTGTTGGCTCAACCATGGGAGCCGATCAATTTCTCAACATAAAAACATTACAAATTATCCTTCTTGGATTGATTGCCTTTATCGGCGGAACTGCTTCAGGCGTGATTGGTGCTAAGGTAATGAACTGGATTAGCGGTGGAAAAATTAATCCATTAATTGGCTCAGCTGGGATTGCATCTGTGCCGATTGCAGCACGCGTTTCTCACGTGGTAGGTTTGAAAGAGAATCCTTATAATTTTTTGATTATGCATGCTATGGGCCCTAATCTTGCAGGTGTTTTTGGTACCGCTATATCAGGTGGTATCATGTTAGCGCTTATCGGAGTTAAATAAAGTGTAATTTGTTGTAGGTTGATTAATAAAGGTAGGTGAAAGCAATGAATACGACCGCATTTGTATGTGCATTGGTGGTGACTCTTGTATATTATTTCTTTTCCACCCGTAAGTGGAAAGCTAAAAATGATAAATAGGGGAAGAGGCGATAGGTATGATGTGGCTATTCTTGGTACTTGGTGTCATCTGCTTACTTGTAGTGGTAAAAAAAAGATCCAGTGAGAATTTAAGTATAGAAGAAGGTGACGAATCCGAATACGCTCCCTTGGTACCGCTACTAATAGATGGTTCCGAAGAGGAGTATCTAATTGCGGTGATTACTGCCGCTATTCAGGAGTTTACGGGAAGTGGAGATTTTGAAGTAGTTCAAATCAAACAGCATGCCCAAAATTGGACACTCATTGGGCGGCAAAATTTACTTAAATAGAAGAAGCATATAAGATAAGGAGGTCTATTATGACAAACTATACTGTTATTGTAAATGGAAAATCCTACGATGTTTTTGTAGAAAAAAAGAAGGTAAATACAGGGAATACTACCAATGCAGCTCCAGTATCTGCACCTGCACCTATGCCTATCATTAAATCCGTTTCGAAAGCAGGGGGCGGGGGTGAGGACGTGGCAGCGCCGATGCCCGGCAAAATCATTGAAATTAGGGTGCGAGTGGGTGATGGCGTTAAAAAAGGACAGGAACTAGTAATTATGGAGGCTATGAAAATGCATAATCCGATTCTTGCAGCTTCTGATGGTATGATAAGTAAATTATTTGTTAAAGTAAATGAATCAGTTCAAACCGGACAACCAATACTCTCTATTAAATAATATGAAGCAAGGTAACCATAATAACGCAAGAGAAAATCCGCCTCCAAGCTTATTGCTCAGAGACGGATTTTTTACGTAATAACTAGTATCAATAGCGAGGTTAAGAGTTACTAATCCGCTGATCTGCTTTTTCAAATAGACGCTGACGATTGACAACGGCACGTTGGTGCCGTCCGCGACCAACATCACCATAATCGTCAGAGGCGACAATATCAAAAATGAGGTTTTCACCATTGACTTCAACGAGAGTTGATTTTAATCGTAATGTCATACCCATGCACGTAGGAGCATCATGAGTAAATTCAAAGGAGGTTCCTACTGTTACATAGCCTTCTGGTAGACGATTTTCCACTGTCGCGATTGATGCATCGATCATTAAGGATACAAATGCGGGAGTTGCAATTAATGTTCCCAGTGAACCTCTGCCATAATGCGTAGCGGTGTCTGATTCATTAACCAATTTTTGTACGGTATGATTCATGCCTAAGGAAAATACGTTTCTTAAATCGAACATTTTTGCTTACCTCCTATTACGAGTGACTGGGGAGTGTGATGATATAGTATATGCAAGTACCAATAAATGTAAGAATATATTTATGATAATAGTAACCTATTTATTTTTAGGATACGAGTTTCAACAAAAAAAGCACTGGAAAAATCCAATGCTTTTTTTTATTTTACTATATCAGAAAGTATAAGTTTTTTAAGGAGAACGTTGAACCACAGAGAACACAGAGTGCACTGAGAGAGTGTTTTTATCCGATCTATCTTTTCTCTGTGTTCTCTGCGCATCTGTGGTTCCGATTCTGTTTTATATGTTTTAAAGGACGCGTAGCGTTTTTCTTATTTACTGAAGTATCTGTCTAAAAGACCTTTAAAAGCAGCGCCATGACGAGCTTCATCCTTACACATTTCATGTACAGTGTCATGGATCGCATCTAGGTTCAATTGTTTCGCTTTTTTTGCTAAGCCTAATTTTCCTTCGCAAGCACCATATTCAGCTTCAACGCGAAGTTCAAGATTTTTCTTAGTGGAAGGATGTACGACTTCACCTAGCAGTTCTGCAAATTTTGCAGCATGTTCGGCTTCTTCAAAGGCAATTCTTTTGTAAGCTTCCGCTACTTCAGGAAAGCCTTCTCTGTCAGCTTGGCGGCTCATTGCTAAATACATACCAATTTCTGTACATTCACCTACGAAGTTCATTCTAAGACCTTCAACGATTTCAGGATCAACACCAACAGCGACGCCAATTCTATGTTCATCTGCCCAGTTTAAACCAGCAGTTGATTTTTCAATAAATTTTTCAGCAGGAGCCTTACACTGAGGACAGGACGCTGGAGCATTCTCTCCTTCGTGAGCATAACCACAGATTGCACAGATAAATTTCTTCATTGATAATCTCTCCTTGTTAATAATTATTACTTTTAATCACTTACATATAATACTAACTTGTTGAGAAAATGTCAATACCTTTATTGGTAAAAATTATTTTACTACTGCAAAGAAAACACACAAACTCCAGCAAGAATTACTTGCTGGAGTTTGTATATATAATAAAGAGATTTGCAGGAGTTTGTAATGGAATGGTAAATAAATAATAATAAAATACTTGTTGATTAAGAAGAATTAGTGCATGAATACATAACTATTATATGTTTATGGAGGGAAGGATATAGTATGAAAACATATCAAGTCTATCAGGTTGACTCATTCACTAGGGAAAAATTTACAGGAAATCCTGCTGGAGTTGTATTAAATGCAGATGGGCTTTCTGAAAAACAAATGCTAGCAATTGCTCGGGAGCTGAACAATTCAGAGACTGCATTTATTTTCTCGCCAGACGCTTCAGACCATGATCTTAAAATTCGATACTTTACCCCCACGACGGAGGTGCCAGTTTGTGGGCATGCTACGATTGCTGCTCACTTTGTTCGTGCTACTGTAAATCAGATTGCTTCTTCAATGATATCTCACAAAATAGGTATTGGTATATTGCCAGTTGAAATTATTAAGGAAGACCAGGGGTATTTAATCGTAATGACGCAAGGCAAGATTGAATTTTCTGAGCCTATAGTGGGACAAGAGAAGAAGGATATAGTGGCAGCTTTAGGATTAACGCAAGAAGATCTTGACCAGCGCTGCCCCATCCAAATTGTATCGACGGGGCACTCTAAAGTTATGATTGGGATTAACTCAAGAAAAAAATTAGATTCCTTAGTACCAGATATGGCTTCATTAAGCAAGCTAAGTGCATTAATTGGCTGCAATGGATATTTTGTTTTTACCTTAGATACCCAAATGCCAGATGTTTTAACTCATGGAAGAATGTTTGCTCCAGCAATTGGTATTGTTGAAGATCCTGTGACGGGTAACGCTAACGGACCTCTTGGGGCATACCTAATAAAGCATGATTTGGTAAAGCATAATCATCGTTCTTTTTCGTTTAAAGGGGAACAAGGCACGGCAATTGGTCGTAGTGGAATCGTAGAAGTCCAGGTAAAGATGAAAGACGGCGAACCAGTAGAGGTTAAAATTGGCGGCAGAGCAGTCATTCTTTTTCAAACTACGATTGAGTTGTAATAATAAAGAACGGAGCAGGCTAGTAGGGAATTCTTATTTATAGGAGGCTAGTTATGTTGAAAGAGTTTAGCATCCAAACTCCTTCTGAAGGTTTTGTTACTATTACTAAGCAGGTGGCCCAGATTGTAGAGCAGTGTCATGGAGAGAAAAGTCTATGTCATGTGTTTGTTCCTCATACAACAGCCGGGGTAACGATAAATGAAAATGCTGATCCAGATGTGGTAAAGGATATGTTGCTTGCTCTAAATCACATGGTTCCAGATCTAGCTTATCAGCATGGTGAAGGAAATTCGCCAGCCCATGTGAAAGCTTCTCTAATTGGATCATCCGTCAGTATCCCTATTATGAATGGAACTTTGTACTTGGGCACTTGGCAGGGAATCTATTTTTGTGAGTTTGATGGGCCTAGGCAGAGAAAGTTTTGCGTAAACATTTTATAAATTTGATGTATTCTTGGAGACTGTTAGTTATAGATCTATAAAATATTTTCAGAAGAGAGTAGACTTTCTTTAGAATTAGGAATAGTATAACAAAGAAGGTAATATTAGTATTGGAAAATTTAAAGAATAAATATTCTTTCTTTGGAGGCACAGACGATAAAGATTTGCCAAGTTAATCTTTTGTGTTATAATGAACTATAACAAAATATTTCTTATTTCCTGCAAGGGGAGTAGCTTTACGGTACATGTCGTCATTACGGGTATTATCTCCGGCTGTACTGTCAATAATATTATTGATGCAAGACCTTGTCTCTTAGGAGACAAGGTCTGTTTTGTATATAGTTTTAGAGGAGGTCTTTATAATGTTTACTAATATGTTTGGAGCTGAGTTTTTTACTGCTCTTTTGTCAATTATAGCCATTGATATTGTATTAGCTGGTGATAATGCAGTCGTAATTGCGCTAGCATCGCGGAAATTGCCAGAGGAGCAGCGAAACAAAGCAATTTACTGGGGGACTTTCGGTGCCATTATCATTCGTGCACTAATGACGATAGTTGCCTTATGGTTGCTTCGTATTCCCTATTTACAAGCCCTTGGTGGTATTTTATTGATTCCTGTAGCAATTAAACTAGTTAAGCAAGAGGATTCCCATGAGAATATCAGTGCTTCTACCAGCCTTGCAGGGGCGATTCAGACAATTATTGTAGCAGATGCAATTATGGGGATTGATAATGTGATTGCTGTTGCCGGTGCATCCCATGGCAACATGCTTTTGGTCATACTCGGATTATTAATTAGTGTTCCCATTGTAATTTGGGGTAGTAAATGGATTTCGGCCTGGATGGTGACCTACCCTATACTTGTCTACGCTGGAGCCGCTATTCTAGCTTGGACAGCGGGAGGGATGATCATGAATGATCAGATTGTTGGGACTTATCTAAGACATCTTTCTGAGTTGACTAACTTCATAGTTCCTCTTGTAATTACAGCTATAGTATTGCTGGTAGGTAAGCTTAGGACCAAAAATTAGTTTAAAGTAAATAAACAGGATTAAGTCCTGCAGGGTGTTAGAACCCTGCAGGACATTTTTAGTATCTGAGAGTTAACGAAATCTTTACCAATAAGTAACAATAGGAGGAAAGGAACATATTAGAATTAGGTTAGATAATTAATGGGAGGTGTATGTTATGGGACTAGAGTTTAATGACAAGGCTGGTCTTTCAAGGCGCAGATTTTTGCAAGTTTCTGCGGGCACAGCAACGGCGATGATGGTTGCTACACTACCTAATCTTTCCTGGGCCCAAGTTTTAAAAACGGAAAAGGTTGGTCTTGATCAATGTTTGAATCTAACTCCGTTAGAAATGGCTAAAAAATCGAATTTGGTTCAATCTGCTTATAGTTATATTACTGGAATTTGTGGCGAAATAAAAAAACAGGCATTACATGATCAAGTATTACAAGTCATTCATAATCCTGCCCCTACATTTATGGAAAGATATACTACTAGTGATGCACGAAGGATGTTGTGGGGAAAATTGGTTGCTGCTAATTATGTAAGTGATACGATTGGAGTAACGGATTTTTTACCACCTAGTGAAAATATCAAAAAAGCTTCTCAACCTTTTTTTGCTGCTCCTGGGAGCGGATATATGAGCCATCATGCCTATCCAGGTGGCTTGGCAACACACACTGCATTCAACATACGATCGTCTCTTAATGTGTATCAAGCATATTTTGAAACTTTTGACTATAAACTTGATCGAGATATTGTTATTGCAGCCCAAGCTCTGCATGATTTGCATAAGCCATGGGTCTTTCAATGGCAGGAGGATGGAACTTGTCTAAAGGAGATTACCCTTGCTGGACAGGGGGCTCACCACGTATTAGGCATTGCGGAGTCTATTTATCGCGGTTTTTCACCAGAAGTAGTTGTAGCCCAAGCTTGTGCCCACAATCATCCTGGTTCAGATAAAGACGAGGCAGAAGTAGTTGAGTGGATCAAAGCGGCTAGTATAATCGCCGATAAAGATCCTATACGAGAAGGTCTTTTGTCAGCAGATGGTAGCACATTACCGATTCCTCGTCGCCAAGAGAATTTCGTTACCCATCTAGGTGACCATGACTGGGTTTTGAGTGGACCAGCCGTTAAATGGACATTACCAGCTTTAAAAAATATTGCGAAGCAGGAATATAAAATGAGTGACCAAGAGTTAAACAGTAAAAAATTTAATTACTTTCGTAATTATGTGTTTTCTCAATTTTCGGCTATGCGGTCTTATCAAGTGCTTGTCACTCAAGGTGAGGCAGGGTTAACGTCAAAAGTTAAGGAAATGATAGATTAGAACTATCTAAAATTTACCACGCATTGCATTTTGCATTCAGGCCATACTATTTATTGTAGAGGGTTCGTAATGGTTGAGCCAAGACTGGTGCCGGATCTTACAAGGTTCGGTATTGGTCGGCCAAAGATTATTGTCGGGTCGAAAGGTTCGGCAGTAGTCGGCGGGCAGATCGTTATATGTCTTGTAAGGCTGTGCGGCAGCCCAACTGTTGTCGTATGGTCAAAAGAGATGTATAACGGTCGAGCTAAGACTGTCATGGGTGCTGAAGCTATAGGGGGCGGCCGTTGTCGAGAGATTGCGACCGGTTCGGTAGGTATCTGTGGCAGTCGAGCAAAGGTCAGTATCGGTTGTGTAATGCTTGTGGGTAGTCGAAAGATTGCGTATAGGTATGTAATGATCGGTATTGGCTGTAGCGTAGATCATTACGGGCTCTTTACGTTGATTTAAATATTAAACCTAAAACTAGTTATAGTTTTAGGTTTTTTTGTGCATTGAAAGCCACGCGCTATACGGAGGTACAGATTTTTTGAATAATAAGGATTAATTTCAAAGAATTTCCGTGTGAATAAACAAGCATAATTTATAAAAAAAAAGAAGGTTTTCCGCACAATTTGTAAAAATAGATAATTGACGGCTACTAAGGGCTGTTTGAGGGGGAAATAAATTGTTACCGACAACAATGATTAGATTGTTACCGACAACAATGATTAAGCGGCTTTATCTAATTTTTATTATTATAGGTTCTATAGTTACAGTCCTCTTTGCATACTTTGTTGCTTCAAACACTAAAAATACATTAATAAGCAAGGAAAAATTGAAATTACTGACAATAACAACTGTATTGGAACAAAAGTTGCCCTTGTCTTATGAAAAAATATTAAAAAGCAAGAATGCTCTAGGCGCAACAGCGGAAGAAAAAAGAAGAATATTAAATCAATATCTTCAGCCAGTTATTGATGAGGTTGCCCAACAATATCCAGGATATAGTATAGGTTACTATTCGCCGGATTTAAATATAATTGCGCTACATCCCTTTAATTCTGAATCATTAGGTAAAGAAGCAAATGCTAAGGCATTAACGTTGTATAATACAAAAGAGATGGTAATTGACTTTTATGATAGTAGTAATTCTATGTTATCAGTATGCTATCCGCTTTTTTATGACAAAGAATTAATAGGCCATGTTTGGGCAAATGCTAAGGCCGAGGATATTGAAACAGAAATTATAGTTTCTGTTTTTAAAAGCGTAGTTGTTGTATTACTTTTTTTTATAATTGTAGCAGGGATAATGAAGTGGGTTTTTATAAAAATGGATAGTGGATTGAAAATACTAGTAGAACAAATTGAAGCAGGAGAAAGTAACCCGCAAAAACTTCGCAATTTTCCTCGATTAATACCAATAATTAAAATCATAGACGAATTAAGAGAAAAAGAAGCAAGGAATTTATGGGAAAATGAAAAAATTAAAGAAAAAAATATCAGATTAGAGCGTCTTAATCTGATCTCGAAGATAGCGTGTGGAGTGGCACATGAAATCCGTAACCCACTACAGGTTGTTATGGGCTATTTACAATTTATGTCTTCAAAAGCCGAAGAAAAAAAGAAAGATCAATTTTCTGTACTATTAGAGGAGCTCGATCATATAAATAAGCTAATAACGGATTTTTTATTTTTAGCTCGTGATAAGCGAGTGGAAAAAGAGGTAGTCCAACTCAATGATATAATACACGACAGCCTTTTGCTGATTAACCCTATAGCATTCATAAAAGGAATAAATATAAATTTGAAATTAGATCGAAAATTACCAGAGCTTACCTTGGATCAAAAAGAAATAAAGCAACTCATATTCAATCTTATGCAAAATGCCATACAATCCATGGGCTGTAATGGCATTGTTACAATTACAACAGTTAGCCAATTAGAAAAGGTTCAACTGTATATTTCTGATACTGGCAGTGGCATATGTAAAGAGCATTTAGAAAATATTTTTGACCCTTTTTTTACTACTAAAGATAACGCAACGGGACTAGGGCTTTCTGTTTGTAAAAGTATAATAGAACGGCATCAGGGTGAAATAACAGTCGAATCGAGGGAAGGAATCGGAACAATGTTTATAGTTACCTTTAAGACGAACTCTTACTAACATCATAGCTGGATGACGTTAGTAAGAGTGGTATAGGGTTAACAGACGATTAGAAGATAGGAGTCTTGAGCGACTAAGTCTTACGCTTAAAACAGCTAAAAATATACCCGTCTTGCTAACAAGGCGGGTATATTTTTAGCTGTTTTAAAAGTTCGATATAGTTGGTGAGATAGGAGCATTGCTAAAGAAAATCATATAGGGTGTTAGGTTCTATTTGTCACAGTCTACGAATGGTGATACTATAATGAAATGGGCATATGTAATATTAATTTGTTGTGAGTTAGGATAGAAGAAAATTAAAGATATGCAGGTGTTACATGGAAATTTGGAGAAAAAATTTATGGGCTTGTTGGTTTGCCGTCTTTATTGTGTCATCGGGAATGAGCCAGATGGCCCCCATATTGCCTCTTTATATTGATCACCTTGGTATCCATGATGCGGCGTCAATTGCCAAGTGGTCCGGAATTGTTTATGGCAGTAATTTTATTAGTTTAGCTATATTTTCTCCTATTTGGGGGAAATTCGCAGATAAGTATGGACGAAAATCTATGATTCTACGAGCGAGTCTTTGGTTATCCATTATCATGACAAGTATGGGATTTGCGGAAAATGTATATCAACTGACAGGATTGCGTATGCTGCAAGGTGCCCTTTCCGGTTTTCAATCGGCAGTTGTTACTCTAGTTGCTACGCAAACGCCAAAAGAACGAGTTGGATGGGCTTTGGGCGTTATTTTCAGTGGACAAGTGGGTGGTACTTTGCTAGGACCATTATTCGGAGGATACTTAGCAGAGGTAATTGGGTTTCGAGAAGAATTTATATTCATAGGGGTAATGTGCTTGATTGCCTTTATTGCATCTTTCTTCTTGGTTAAAGAAGAAAAATCGATTGAAAAGCAAGAAGTCCTGAATTTCAATCAAGTTTGGAACTGCCTTCCTAATCCGAAAGTAATGATATGTTTGTTCATAACCACCCTTGTGTTGCAGTTAGGCCTTATGTCAATACAACCGATTATAACCGTTTATATTACCCAGTTAACTTCAGATATGTCTCATATTGCTCTTATTTCAGGCGCAGTCTTTGCTGCTTCAGGACTTGCGAGTATACTAGCGGCTTCCAGGTTGGGAAAACTTTCGGATAAAATTGGACCGCAAAAGGTACTATTAGCAGCATTGATTATGGCGGGAATACTTTTTATCCCGCAAGCGTTTGTACAGTACTCTTGGCAGCTGGGGATACTGCGGTTTTTGCTAGGAATCGCTACAGCAGGGCTGTTGCCCTCCATTAATAGTCTTATTAAACAAAGTACATCAGATGCAATTGCTGGTCGCGCTTTTGGCTATAACCAGTCTGCCCAGTTTTTAGGTATGTTTTTAGGTTCCATTCTCGGTGGTCAAATAGCTGCCGCTTTTGGCATTCGGTATGTATTTTTCTTTACAGGTGCATTATTTTTGATAAATGCTTTATGGGTGTACCATTCCATTTATAAAGAAAAGATTCAATGTTTGCCACTTAAAAAGTAGTTTGTTAAAATTATAATCCTATGATAGAAGCCATGCCCAGTAAGGCTATAATAATACCTGCTGATTTGTTAATGAGGACTATGATGGGTGGGGTTACTTTGCTGCGAAAATGACATACAATACTAGTGAGAGCAATCCACCAAAGAGATGAGCCAATAAAAACCCCTAAAGCCGCTAGAAATGTTGTAAATAGATCTGTCACAAGAACTGCAATGCCAAAGGATGAAAAAGCAGCGATAAAAGTAAAGATAGTAACAGGATTGGTTAGTGTAAGGAGGTAAGCTGCTGCAAATTGATTGTAAAGGTTACGATTGCATCTCTTATTTTTGTCGTCAGGCGTGGGGGCAGCACGAAATGTTAGAAATCCAAGGTAAATAATGAATAGTCCTCCTCCCCAGCGAAAGGCTACATCGTACTGATGAATAAAGGCAGTTAGAACACTGAGTCCTGCCGCCGCAGCAGAACCATATACTACATCGGCTAATGCGGCTCCCATTCCGATAGCAAGTCCAGATATACGCCCTTCATTTAAGGTGTAGCGGATGCAAATTAAATTGACCGGTCCAATAGGAGCGGCAAGTAGAAAACCACTAATGATACATTTAATAAGAAGAATAGAATTCATATACCTTCTCCTATAAAATAATCTACTATCAGTGTCGGCAAAAAGCCTTGCAGATATACTTTTAGAATGCATAAGGGCTAACGGTTCGGACATAATGAAAAAAAGACGATAAAATGAGATTTTATCCAGGCTATAATTAGGAGAAGATTTATGATTGCAGAAGTTATTGACAAAACACTACGGCGTTTTGAAGAACGTAACTGTCAGCCGGCAGTGGTCAAAAGGGCCGGTAATTTTTTGCGTAATATGATGGAACATGGACTAAAGCCAGAGTTAATTGTTGCCATTCAAGAGCGGCGACTGCGCAATGTTATAGAATATGTGTATGCACATTCACCCTTTTATCAGCGTATGTTTAAACAATGTAAGGTACGTCCTGAAGATATAAGGACAGCTGGTGATTTACATAAGCTTGCCTTTACCACTGCAAATGATATAAGGCAATGGCAGGATTTTCTTTGTGTGCCAGAAGAAAAAATGTCTGCTGTGTTTACTACTTCAGGTACAACCGGTGAACCAAAAAGAATGTATTATACCTACCGTGAAATGCAGACATTATCCAATCTTTATGGCGCGGCAATTCGTGTTGTGCATACAGGAAGACTTGTTGCTTTGATTGCTCTGCCTATCGGGCATGGTCTGTGGATTGGCGGTGCCAGTGTACAGCGTGCGGTGGAACGTGCAGGTGGGTTACCATTAAATGTTGGTGCTGACAACCCGAAGGAAACCATTAAATGGATGCAGCGCTTTTCACCTAACTTTATTTTTTCTTCTCCGTCCTATATGACAGCCTTGACTCGTGAGGCGCAAGAAATAGGTTATCACTACCCCCTTGATAAAATTATACTCGTTGGTGAATTATTGACTTCAGCGCATAAAGAATTATTTACTGGATATTGGGGTGCAGCTGTTTTTGATAGTTACGGTTCGACGGAAATTGGCAGTGCCCAAACCATTGCTCTGCCAGAATGCAGTGCCTTTCACCTGAATGATCTGCATCTTATCACAGAAATAATTGATCCGATCACTGGTTTACCCGCGGAGGAAGGGGAATTAGTGTTTACCACCATCCGCAGGGAGGGTATGCCATTAATTCGTTATCGATCTGGAGATAAGGCAAGCTGGGCGGAATGTAAATGCTGGCTGCCGCTTAGGGCTATTAAGATTAAAGGACGTACTGACGACATGATAGTTGCAGGCGATATGAACCTTTATGGACGTGTAATCGCTGATGCGATAAGTAAGGTCTCTGATGCTACTGGTCGAATTAAATTGACAGTGGCTAAAGAAGGGCTTGGCGATAAAATGACGATTACAGTAGAAGGTAAACCAAGCAAAGAATCGGTGCATAAGGCATTAATAACGGCATATCCTGAGTTAACGATTAATACACAAAATGGAAATTTGAAATTGATTATTGAAACGTCACTGGAGCTTGACTCCCAAATTAAAGATGTAAAAATAATGGATTTACGCTAGTTTCTTTGCGGGCTAGCGCTTAAATATAAGGAGGGTATTACTATGAGTAAAAGTAAGTGCCGTTGTGGTAGTACTATCTTTGAGACGGTAGATATTACGCCATTTGGCATGGAGGACAAACGATTTTTTACTCGATGTTCTAAATGTGGTCTTGTAGTAGTTGGTTCTAATGATCCATCCGAAAGGAAAAGTGATTCAAAATGCTCCATACTACATTTTGTACGTAATAAATAAAAAAATTGTGAGAGCCTTCGGCTCTTTTAAAAAAAGATAAGAAAAGACTTGGCTTGTGCCAAGTCCTCGGACGCAAGCAGAAGCTTTAGTCGTTCTTACTTGGAATCAAGAAAGTGTATACTTTCTGATTTCGTAAAATAAAAACTAAGATTTAGGTAGAATTTCGCTCCACCTAAATCTTAGTTTTCTTTATAAAAATCGATCCGGGAATTGTTTTACAATGCCATTGGCGAAGATGTCTGCCATAAGTAAAGCCTCTTCTTCAATTTGATCAAAGATTGCGATACTCTTTGTATAATCTTTGTCAATCATTGCAACGGCTTCTGATTTGGTTAATGACAAATGTTTATACCACATTTGTCTCATACATTTCTTAGTCCAATAGGGATTGATGTGAGCTAGAAAGCAAACAATGTTATCAGCATTGGCATACCATCGTTTCTCGGCATCTTCTGCTGCTTGGCTTTGACCCGCTTTAGCAGCTTTGACGAGTTCAGCCGCGATAACCAGATGGTCCGTAATTAAACTACAAAATTCATAGGCTGCTCTATGACCATAAAAGTGCTTAAAAACCATTCCAAAATCCTTGGCATTACGCAGGAGCCGCTTGGTAGTTGCTTCTTCATCAGGTAATTCATTTACAATGCTTATGATTGTCATTCTTGTCCAATACACATGTTGTTCCCAAAGCAGACGCATACAATCTCTTAAATCAATCTCCGCTTTACTAAAGCACTCTTGATAAGAATCCATATCGTCATAGTCATCTTCACAGGTAAAGGATTCGTCCCAATCGGATTTCTTGATCATATTGGCTTACCCCCTTTTTCCGAATATCAATACATAATATGCACAAATTAGTGATTAGGGGAGTAATAAGTAAAAAGACAGCAATAAAGTCTATATTGCTGATATAGAACTTTGTTGCTGTTTCATACTTTCTATTGTTTTTACCAATAATGAAAAAGTAAGCCGAGAATCAAGGAGAAACCAAAAAGAGTGTTGGTTTGCGCTGTTGCCACCATGGCAGGTGCTAGGGATTCTGGCGTACTATTTTTTTGAAACCCTCGAGAAGCTTGGATCGCTTTAGGTATACTGATAAAAGATAAAAGAGACCAATAAGGTAATATATTGATTGCCGCCAAGAAGATAATCCATAGGTAGGAAAAAATAAACATTCCCATTAAACAGTAGGTTGCTTTAGATCGTTTTAAGAGAATCGCGAGAGTTTGTCGACCATGGCTTTTATCGTCTTCTAAATCACGCAAATTGTTAGACATTAAGATGGCACCAATAAGAACAGAGGTAGATATAGAACCCATAATAGCTATATTCGTAACAGTACCAGTTTGAAGAAAGAAGGAAATAACAATAATTACAAGGCCCATACAAAGCCCTGAAACTAACTCACCAAAAGGTGTTGCAGAAATGGGAAAAGGGCCGCCGGAATAGAGATAGCCTACAGCAGCGCAGGAAAGACCAATCGGCAGCAGATACCAAGTACTCTCATGGCAAAGGTATAGACCTAATAGGATAGCGGTAGCCGTGGTATATTGGGCAACTGATAATATCTTGCTGGGGGGAACGCCATACCGAACAATGGCCCCCCCAATCCCAACAGAATGTTCATGATCCAAACCGCGTTTGTAGTCATAATACTCATTGAAGATATTCGTAGCAACTTGAATCAAAATACTAGCTAAAAGCATAATAATAAATAAATCGAGACGAAAATGCTGAGAAGGCAATGCTAAAACTGTACCGATTGCCACTGGGATAAAGGATGCTGTTAGCGTGTGTGGTCGAAGTAGTTTCCACCAGATGCCCCATCTATTCCGAGCAAGTGGGGAAATAGCTTGTATAGGTTGTCCAGCTTGTTGCCCTATTTGCATATTGCGACACCTTCTTCTATTTTTCATCATTTAGGATATAACTTCCATGAAATAAAGAAAAATCCTTTATATAATTTTCCAGTACTTTCTTTAGCAAGTTGTTTTCCTATTCCATTGCATTAAGAACGAATAAGAGAAATTTACCAGGTATTGAGTTCTGTTTAATAGCCATACTATTTAATGTAGAGGGTTCGTAATGGTTGAGCCAAGACTGGTGCCGGATCTTAATAGGGTTCGGTATTGGTCGGCCAAAGATTATTGTCGGGTCGAAAGGTTCGGCAGTAGTCGGCGGGCAGATCGTTATATGTCTTGTAAGGCTGTACGGCAGCCCAACTGTTGTCGTGTGGTCAAAAGGGATGTATAACGGTCGAGCTAAGACTGTCATGGGTGCTGAAGATATAGGGGTCGGCCGTTGTCGGGAGATTGCGACCGGTTCGGTAGGTATCTGTGGCAGTCGAGCAAAGGTCAGTATCGGTTGTGTAATGCTTGTGGGTAGTCGAAAGATTGCGTATAGGTATGTAATGATCGGTATTGGCTGTAGCGTAGATCATTACGGGCTCTCTTTATACAATTACATATTGTAGCAAGCAATTACGCGTATCCCTTTAAAAGGGTTGCGCGTTTTTTTATAGCTAGATGCTGGGAGGATCTAGATTTAAGGTTTTTTTTCGTAATATTGTAATAATTCGCTAACTGTAACGAATTGATAACCACGTGATTGAAGACTATCAATAATGAATTCGACTGCTTCGGGTGTCGCTGATGGGTATTTTCCATCATGTAAAAGAATAATACTTCCTGGTTTAATATCTTTTAAAATTGTATCGACGATTTCTCCGACAGAAGGAGATCGCCAATCGAAGGGATCAATTGACCATAAAATTGTAATGTACTCATTGTCTCTATTCAGCTTTAAGATTGTATCATTATAGAAACCGCCCGGTGGGCGAAAAAGAGTAGGTTTAGGGGCTACTTTCAAAATCGCTTTTTCTGCTTTAACCAGTTCTTCTTTAATTTTACCTTTGCGCAGTTTGGTTAATTCTGGATGACTATAGCTGTGGTTACCAACTTCATGTCCTTCTGCAATCTCTTGCTCTACAAGCTTTGGATACTTTTCAACTTGTTCCCCAACGACAAAAAAAGTGGCCTTCGCATTTTTTTCTCTTAAAATGCCTAGAATTTCGGCTGTACTTTCGCCTAGAGGACCATCATCAAAAGTTAAGGCGACTACTTTTTGAGAAGTAGAAACTCGGGAAATAACTGGAGATATATCGACTAAATGGTCTTCAACCTTCATGGAAATTATTAAAGAAAAAATAAATGCGCATAACAATCCCTTACATAATTTCATGGTGCACTCCTTCTTGATGAAGTAATTATGTATCCAGTTTTCAGTAAATGTGCCTTAGATGATTTGCGTAGAAAGATAGCTGGTTAATGAAATGAAATATAAGCACCTCTTACAGGGATTTTTATGTTTGAAAAAGTGTTCGTAGAACTGTCTTAGAATTTATAATAAATGGTAATGATGCCCATCAGTTATCTTAGAATTTAGGTTTTTTAATGATCCAAAAGCCTTCAATGTGTTTTATTTTCTTTGCAGAAAATAAAAAAAGTATTTGTCTGATGCAAATACTTTTTTTTGCAATTTCTAATTAAGACACATTCTATGAAAATATTATTTAGGTCTCATTCTAGTAATGTTGCGTAGTAACTTTGGGCGGTTCTATGGTATGCATTTCTTTCTGCTGAGGTGGTGCATCGGGATTTTCTTGAACACCATTTTGCGCTGTCATATATTGAGGTTCATTTTCCGATTGCTCTTTATTATAGGCAGTGAGAATATCATTCGTAATGGA
The DNA here is from genome assembly GCF_030269905.1 of Pelosinus sp. IPA-1. Classification (NCBI taxonomy): domain Bacteria; kingdom Bacillati; phylum Bacillota; class Negativicutes; order Selenomonadales; family Sporomusaceae; genus Pelosinus; species Pelosinus sp. IPA-1. The sequence continues at coordinate 427,769 of NZ_BSVC01000002.1, forward strand.
ATTTTCCAAGTAAAACACCTCCAATATTTACAGTTAGTTTAACCTGAAACTATAGCAATAATTAGAGAAAGAGATAAAAAATTTAATTGTTAGAAGAACGACTGTGCTATATAAATAAAGCAAGCAAAGAGTATTTTGCTTGCTTTTAGTACTATGTAGGTGTATTATATGATACCTTCTAATTTTAACATTAGTTGAGCGATGGCAGTTGCGCATACAAATGTTCCTGTATATACGGTCAATGCTACGATGACAATACGCCAAGACATTTTCTTAAACATAACTAAATCTTTACCAACGGATAGACCGGCATAAGCCAATATGGGTGTAATCAATGCCAAGAAATCAACCTTATTGGTATAAGCGGTAATCAATCCAGCATAGGGCGATATAGGTGATGTTGCTAACAACGCAATAAGGGAAATCCAAAATACCATTGGTAATTTAATGGGCATAATTTTAGCAAAGCCCATACCTAGAAGTGTAACGACCATGATCATTAAATAACCGATAATCGCATCTGTGATTGGGTAATGATAGCCAATGGTATTGCCCACAACGATCATAACTCCCATAAGTAGTAAGACTAAGACTGTTTCACCAGTTTTCATTTTGCCACACCTCCCTTAACTTGACTCTTACCAATAATTGGTGTAAGAATCTTATATAACCGTTCGGTTAGAGGTAATGAAACAAATAAACAGAAATAAATTCCGATAATTGTTGTTAACAAATTACTTGCCCCAGCATACATTAAGATTTCGTTTTTATTCTCAGGGAATACCGCTATGATAGCACCTGATGCAGCCGCCATCATACTTCCCGAGCCAACCCCTGCCCCCATGGCTAATGCGTAAGGATGAAACAGATTGAGAGCTGCTAAATATCCTGCTAATAATCCAAGCCACACGGCACCAAACAAGGTGCCACAAATATATACGGACATAACACCTCGTCCTTCTGGTGAATCCATTCCGTACTTTTCAGCAATAATAGCAATGTTCGGTTCACGGTCAATGGAGAAAGTTGCTCCGATCGCTTCACGACCCAGTCCTAGGAAGATTGCCAAAGGTAAGCCTAAAATTACAGTACCCAAGAAATGTCCTAACTCTTGCAGTGATAGAGCTAAGCCAGATTGAACCACTTTAACCAGGGATGGACCGATAATTAATCCTAATTTGGCAACTAAAATAAAGGTAGTCAAACTCAAGACAGTGGAAGCAGTATTCATTTCTTGCAGATTAATAATCTTAAGCCTTGGCCAGCTTACGATGCCCCCTAATACCATGGCGTATAACATAGGTAAAAATAACAATACACCAGGACCCATCTGCACTTTATGTGCTCCAATTAACTCGCAGATAACAACAATGATGAAAGCAGCAACATGAATTTTCCAATCTTTTAAAATACTCAATATAGACCCTCCTTAATAGTGTAACTTCTAGTACATATTTTGCTTCTTCATTAGGATATTCTGATTTATTTTAACCAAAATATTACCATAAAAATGATTGTACTATTTTATTAACACTTTTGTCAAATTGGAAAGCACGTAAATGTTATTTAAATGTAACTTGGTTACATTGATTAAAGGTATATTACATCTCTCTATTGCGGAGAAAACGAGTTTTTTTATTTAAAAAGTAATATTGATAAATAAAGTAGAAGATAACGTTACTTTTTTCAATGTGTAGCGTTTATAATAGATGTCAGATGTTTTCTGATAGAAGGTGGGTGACCAGGGCGGTGACTGATGAAAAAATACTTATTACAAAAGCGCAAGAGGGAGATAGGGAAGCACTGGATACCTTGGTTTCCAGTTATTGGCAACCGATTTATCGGTTTATTTATAGCAAACTTGGTAATGAAGATGATGCGAAGGAAATTACTCAGGACACTTTTATGAAGGCATTTCGTTCACTACCACAATATAAAATTCAAGATGTATCATTTAAAAGTTATTTAGGGCGAATCGCCATAAATTCAGTGACGGATTTTTGGCGGAAGAAAGGCCGCACACCACAGAGTGTCAATATTACCGAATATCAGGAATCAATTCTTGATAAAAGGGAAAACCCAGAAGAACATACTCTTCGCCTTGAAGGGCAAGAACAAATCGCTAATTTAGTAGAAAGTTTACCTGAGGAGCAGCGTGAAACAGTAAAATTAAGAGTAATTTTAGGTTTATCGATTCGCGATGTTGCCATGCAGATGAATAAAACGGAGTCTGCAATCAAGATGCTTCAGCAGCGAGCATTAAAGAATTTACGTAAAATGTGTCTTGATGTAGGCATATTGAGATAGGAGGTGGGGGAGATGAGCAAAAAAGAGTTCGAGGCAGAAGAACTAAATCAGTATTTGGATAGCATAAATGCAGGCAGGCATCCTAGTGTGGAGGATGAAGAACTAAAACAATTAACTGACCTAGCTGTTTTGATTAATCAGTCTTATGGTCAGGAGGAACTACCACGTGTTTTGATTGATGAAGTCGTTGATAATATCGCAGCTGAATTGCAGGCAAAAAAACAGAAACGTCGTACACATTGGATGTATGGCGGCTTTCTAGGAACAGCTGCCGCTGTAGTAATTGCGGCATTTGTCCAATTTGTATTGCCTCAGTCAGTTGATCAAAATATTGCCCAGCAAATGGATGGTACTATAGAAGCACCTAAAATGGTAGCTAATGTAAAACAATCTGATGAAACAAATAGTAAAAACGCAATGGATACTGTAGTGACTCGGCAGGTACAATCTAAGGATAAGACAGAAACTCCACCTGCGGTTGTACCAGTTGAAGAAAAAGATACTGCATCTGTTTCTAAGGTACTTGCTGAAATCGTAAATGTGGCTGAATCACCAGAAATAGAGCAAAAATCAGTAGCTTTACTTCAAGAAGAAACGCCTAAGGATATAACTATGCGAAAGAATGTATCTATGGCGAAAACATTCACTAATTCCGAGCAAGAAGAAAGAACGATTCAACCCGAAAGAAAATCTACTAAGATCATGGCAATGCCTAACCAAACAGCAACATCGACAACCATTGATAATACTACCGGGATAATCAGGCAGGTTTATAGTTTGGGTAATCACGATGAAATCATTATTACTCAAAAACTACAAGATGAGAGTAACGTGAAGAGTAGGCAAGCTTTTAAATCAGAGAAAGAGCAGAGGGGAGTTAAAAGTACAGTAATAGGACCTCTCGCTAAAAATGCAAAAGAGACAGAAAAGACAAAAGAGACAATGAACAGGTTAACTACGAAGGTTAACAAGTATGATATTACAATCGAAGGTGCAAAAACATCGGAAGATCTGAAACATATAACAGAATCGTTGGTTGAAAAAGATATGGAGCAGTAAGTAAAAAAAACGTAATACAATCCGTTACTTTTTGGATTGTATTACGTTTATCACTATGAATGACTAATCAGTCAATGAAAGGAAGAAAGATAAGATGAACAGTAAGATGAAAAAAATCGCATCCTTCGCAGCAGGCGCAGCGATATTGACAGCAGCTACAATGCCAGTGTTCATGCCAGAGCGGGTTGCTGCAGCAGCAAAATGGGTTAATTTGAGACCTTCTGTTCCTACCGAAACAAAGGTAGAAACAAACGATATTTCTAATGATGTAGAGATAACAACTCCTATAGAGGAGGAAACAGTTGGTGGAGTTGCATTACTTAACAAAGATGGAGAATCCAAAAGAATCATTATAGAAGAGAAAGAAAATGAAAAGGCAGTAGCTGTTGCTGTTGATAAAGAATTAGTGGCAAAAAGGCAACAAGCTGTGGATGCTGGGGAGCAAACTTGGTTATTAGATCCAGTAGAAGTAGTACGCAATGATGCAGAAAAATACGGCTTTGATGCACAGAATGACTCCATTACTCTGGTATCACCATTGGAACAAACTGCAGGCAGAAAAAAGGTACTTGTAAGTCACGGCACAAAATATTATGTAGTAGAATTAATGCAGCCAACAGGATCATCTGGTAATAAAATTTGGCAGATTGTATCCATTCGAGAGGTTAGAGCAACGGCTACTCATACTCATCATGGACCAGACGTAGGATTAGGGGTGGAGGGTCTTAATTATGATAAAGTAATCAGGTGGCAACAAAATGTAGATGAAGGCAGAGAACTTTGGCGCCTTGACCCTATGCAAGTTGCGAAAATTGAAGGGGAAAATTATGGCTTTACCGAGCTAGATACTTTTACGATCGTCAAAAAGCAAAGCAGCAGTGCCATTTCTCGTCATGGACAAATCGATTTTGAGGTAATTCATCAGGGGAAAAAATATACAATGATCTTAGTTAAACCTTTTGGCGGTCCAGATGCAATTTGGACAACCTATAAAGCACAATTAATCGATAATGTACCTGAGCAACCAGCGAAAACGAAAATATTGTTTGAGACAAGTAAGTATGAAGATTGGAAATTCTATAAATCCGAGTATCCTCAAGATATGCTTTTTGCTACTATCGTTAATTCTGATGGAGAATTAGCCTATGACAATCGTGTTTCAGAAAATACAATCAATAAGTTCAAAAGACCAGAGTTTAATAATAAACTAATCCTGTTTGCAAATATGGGAGCTTCTTCTGCTCAATCGGATATTGGTATTGAAAAAGTAACTTTACATGGCAATAATATGACAGTATATGTTCATACCAAAAGTCCACGACCGGATGAAATCATTACAATGAATATCATTTATCCTGATGACTATGTTACGATTGATTCCAGTATCCTGCGGGAACGTGGCACTATGAATATTACTTTTGTGGATCAAAAGGGCAAGGTGTTAAGTAAAAATAAGCTAACAATTAAGGGATAATACTACTTGATTTAGAATAGAAGAGTAGAAGGACAGGTTACTTCCTGTCCTTCCCTAAAAATTTGCTGGAAAAAAAGTTAATAAGCCGTTACCTTTTTCAAAAGCAAACGTTTAAAGGAGTAGAAGGGTACAACAAACAATGTTGTTAGTTCAAAATCAAATCATTTGGAGGTATATAAAATGTTTAAGAAAACAATTCTATTAGTGGCCATGAGTTTGCTGTTAGCTGTTCCAGCCTTTGCGAGTGAGGCTCCGAAAACAGTGGTACAGGTAACTGGAAATAGTCAAAAGGAAGTTATTCCTGACGTAGCCAAAATTACGCTTTCCGTGAACTCGGTTAATGCCAGTCTAGACAAAGCAAAGAATGAAAATACTCAAATCGTAAATCGCATATTTGCAAGTCTAAATGATCAGGGAGTAACAAACGAACAAATCAAAACAAATACATACCAGGTGGATCCAATTTACAACTATGAAAAAGATAAGTTACCTAAGCTGGAAGGGTACCGTGTAACTAATGGGCTAGAAATCCGTACTTCTATTGATAAAGTAGGAATTTTAGTTAATGAAGTTACTAACGCAGGTGCTAATGAGATAAATTCGATTCGTTTTGAAACAGCAAATGAAACAGACAGTAAAAACGAAGCATTAAAAGATGCTGTTGCAGATGCGATGAAAAAAGCCGAAATAATTGCTAATACGTTGAATAAAAGAGTTGCTAGAGTCACCCTTGTGAATGAGTCTGGTGTGTTTTATCACCCAGTCATGATGGAAAGCAGAATGCTAAAAGCAGCAAGTATGGACGGAGCTGCACCGAATATTCAAGCCGGTAAAGTAACCATCGGAGCTACCGTTCAAGTAACTGTTGAATTAGAATAGTTTTAGAAAGGCACGAAAAATACTAAGGCAGACTAATATAGTAAAAAGAAGTATTTGCTTAAGGCAAATACTTCTTTTTTGTGGTATCAGAATTTATAAGTTTCTAGTTAAAAAATTGAACCACAAAGACACAATGCCGCTATCGCGGCACACAAAGAGGATGGGAATGAAATGGGTAGAACCCTTTGTGTCTTTGTAGTTCAAAAAGGACACGTAGAGTTTTCTTGCTGATTTGGTAAACGAACCACAGAGAACACAGAGCACCACAGAGGGCGCAGAGTAGCATAATAGGTTTGCTATAAAAACACCTCCCCTTCTCTGCGTCCTCTGCGCCTCTGTGGTTCAAATCCTTTACGCCCTCCGTATCCAATGTTTTCTTCATGTCTTCGTTTTAAATGCTTTTTAGGCACAAGGCGTGTTAACGTTTTTCTTATGATACTGCCATCAGCTAAATACATCTCCTACGGACCTTTGGTAAGTACCGTTATAGTATCCTAGAACATCGTACTGCTATTTTTCATAAGATGTTACAAAGTGATAAAAGGAGTGTTTTTTAATGCGGAATTATGATAAGACAGACAGTATAAATCGATTGTATGACCATCAATTTGCATTAACTATGGATGAATTTTATTACCACTACGATACATTAAAACGATTATTGTCATTCCCGTATAGTCAAGCTATATATGTACAGGTAAATATATGTCTAGATCGATGTAAAATGTTATACGATCGGGCTTTGCAAACTGCCAATACTCCTGAACAAAAGCAAGCTGCATATGATGCTTATCAAGAATGTATTAAAGAGTGTGGATTGCGCTAAATATCCATATAGAGAAGAACTCCCACGTTCTAGAACGTGGGAGTTTTTTTGAGTAAATTTAAAACTGCATTTTTTTGTACTCAACAGGTGTACAGCCTTTGAGTTTCTTAAAAGTGCGGTTAAAGGTAGCGATGCTGTTAAAACCAGAGGAGAGGGCAACCTCAGTAATGGACATATTATGAGCAATTAATAATTGAATTGCTTTTTTTATACGGCGTTCATTTAAATAGCTCAAAAAATGTTTTCCGGTTATTTCTTTAAAGAGTCTTGAAAAATGATATTCGCTAAAACCTGCGGCAAAAGATACATCTTTTAAAGAGATGTCATTTTGATATTGTTCTTCAATATATTGAAATGCTAAATTGAGTTTTTCTAAAATATGGAATTTCTTGCTATTACAGCTGGAACTTTCAAAATCTACATTGCTGTAAACACTGCGGGATAACAAAACCAGAATATCAAATATACGAGCATTTAAAAATAAAGTGTATCCTAATGCCCGATGTTGGTATTCATGAATTAGTCCAACAATATTTCGCTCTAATTCTGTATGTAGGAGGGGGTCATCTTTGGCAGAAATAAGTTTAGTTATTGATAAAAAAGGAGTGAGCTGATGGGCTTGACCAAAAACATCCATCGTGGAGATATCAAATTGAATAAAAAAACGATTGCCTTTATTGTTGCGGGTATTAAAACTGTGGGTATCGCCACCGGCGATAAATAAAATATCTTTTTCACACATCACATATTCTTGGCCATTTACTGTAGTATGATAGCCGTTTTCAATTGGATATACCAATTCTGCAGCATGATGCCAATGTAGAGGCCAATCAAAGTTCTCGAATGTATTTAGTTCAATCCGAAAGGGGTATGCCTCCGTATAGATATCTTTTTCATGAATGCCTTCTATGAACATATATGCACTCCTTTTTTAAAAAACAACATCAAGCAAGAATTGATGATGTTGTAGCAAGAAATGAGAATATTAAAAAAAGTCCAGGTCTTATAATTAGATTATAAACTAAAAGTTTCCATAAGTGAGCATTTAATTATATATCGGCGAATTATTATTTTTTGGATGATGATGTGAATTACGGAATGGTTTGGTTGTCGAAGGAATGGCTGATAAAGGATGATGTAAATGGAAAAGATTGATTATCGAAATGAAACATTGAGTTTTGAAAAACGAGCCCAAGATTTAGTCGCAAAGATGACCTTAGAAGAAAAAGTAACCCAAATGGTATACAATTCACCAGCGATTCCCCGATTGGGCGTCCCAGCTTACAATTGGTGGAGTGAGGCGCTACATGGTGTGGCGCGGGCAGGTGTTGCTACCGTATTTCCACAGGCAATCGGTCTGGCAGCTACTTTTGATGAGAAGTTGATTTACGATGTGGCTGAAGTTATCTCAATTGAAGCAAGAGCTAAATTTCACGAATTTCAAAAAAAAGGAGATCATGGGATATATAAGGGTTTGACATTCTGGTCTCCCAATATCAATATTTTTAGAGACCCTAGATGGGGACGTGGGCACGAGACTTTTGGGGAAGACCCATATTTGACAGGGCGGCTTGGTGTGTCCTTTGTCAAAGGGCTACAAGGGCAAGATGCAAAGTATTTAAGAACTGCCGCCTGTGCAAAGCATTTTGCCGTCCATAGTGGTCCAGAAGGTGAGAGGCATAGTTTTGATGCTGTGGTTTCACCAAAAGACTTGCGGGAAACCTATTTACCTGCATTTAAAGAATGTGTCAAGGAAGCGAAAGTGGAAGCGGTAATGGGGGCGTATAACAGAGTTAACGGTGAGCCCTGTTGTGGCAGTAAAATGCTTTTGCACGAGACACTACGACAAGAATGGGGATTTACTGGGCATGTGGTATCTGATTGTTGGGCAATAAAAGATTTTCATGAGAACCATAGAGTGACTAGTAGTGCTCCCGAATCAGTAGCCTTGGCTCTAAATAATGGTTGTGACTTAAACTGCGGCAATATGTATCTTAATTTATTGATTGCGTACCAAGAAGGTTTAGTTTCCGAGGAAGACATAGACACTGCGGTAACAAGATTAATGATTACAAGAATGAAACTAGGTTTGTTTGATGCTGCTGAAAAGGTTCCTTATACGACGATTGGTTTTGAGCAAAATGATTGTCAAGAGCATCGGGATTTCGCCTTGGAAGTAGCAAAGAAAACACTGGTGCTTTTGAAAAATGAAAATAATTTACTGCCTTTGGATCGTAATACAATAAGATCCATTGCGGTTATCGGGCCCAATGCTAACAGCAGGGAGGCACTAAGTGGCAATTATTTCGGTACAGCTTCTAACTACGTTACAGTACTGGAAGGAATCCGCGGAGCAGTAGGAAATAATATGGCGGTCTCTTACGCCCAAGGCTGCCATTTGTATAGAGAAAAGGTGGAAAATTTGGGAGAGGTGCAAGATCGATTTGCTGAAGCCGTTTCTACGGCAGAAAGAGCGGATGTTGTCATCATGTGTATGGGGTTGGACGCGAGTATCGAAGGGGAAGAGGGCGATGTTTCCAATGAATACGCGAGTGGGGATAAATTAGGCTTACAGTTACCAGGTTTGCAGCAAGAGTTACTTGAAGTTATTTATAAGACAGGGAAACCAATTATTCTGATACTTCTTTCGGGAAGTGCTTTGGCTGTGACCTGGGCGGCAGAAAAAATACCTGGCATCATTCAGGCTTGGTATCCGGGAGCAGAAGGGGGCAAAGCTTTGGCTTCGGTAATTTTTGGTGAATGTAGTCCCGTAGGAAAGTTACCAATTACCTTTTATCGAACCACTGAGGAACTACCTGAGTTTACGGATTATTCCATGAGAAATCGAACCTACCGATATATGAAAAATGAAGCTTTATACCCCTTTGGTTATGGACTTAGTTATACTACCTTTACATATCACCAATTAACATTAACGAATAAAAAAATTTCTGTTGGGGAAAACGTTGAATGTTCTATACTCGTAAAAAATACGGGACTTTTTGCATCGGATGAGACAGTGCAGCTGTATATAAAAGATGTTAAAGCAAGCGTAGAAGTCCCTATCTGGGAATTGCGAGGCATAAAAAAGGTCCATTTACTGCCAGGAATAATAAAAAGAGTAACCTTTTCCTTAACTCCAAGACAGTTAGCGCTGATTAATTATGAAGGTAAGTGTATATTAGAGCCTGGTGAATTTGAAATATACGTGGGCGGATGTCAGCCTGATACTAGGAGTCTTCAGTTATTGACTGGCAAGGTGATGGAAAAAATAACATTAGAGGTTATCGGCGAAGCGATAGAATTGGAGTATTAATCAGTAGTTCTTTTGAAAAATCCTTAACCTCAATAGGGATACAGAGGAATAAGGGGGATAACGTTGAATGAAAGAGATCCTAAAAATGACTGACATTGAAAAACGTTTTCCAGGTGTATATGCTCTGAAGGGTGTAAATCTTGAAGTTAATGCTGGAGAGGTACACGGACTGTTAGGTGAAAATGGTGCAGGAAAGTCAACACTTATGAAAATTTTAGGTGGAATCTATCCTCAGGATAAAGGTGCGATATTCGTTAATGGTGTTGATTGTACCGCTATGTCTCCAGAAGGAGCACAAACACTAGGAGTAGGTTTTGTCCATCAAGAGCTGAATCTTGCGGAAGCCTTGAATGTAGCTGAGAATATATTTATGGGAAGGCTGCCTTACAAAAATAAGCTGCTAGGAATTATTGACTATCAGACGTTGTACCAACGAACGGAAGAAATTTTAAATAAGCTTGGTTCCAAAGTAAAACCTACGGATATAGTAGAAAATCTGCCCACAGCACAAAAACAACTGTTAGAGATTGGTAGGGCGATTAGCTTAGATGCGCAAATTGTAATATTTGATGAGCCTACTACTTCTTTGGGGAATGATGACGTAGCTGCTCTGTTTAAAATTATTAATACTCTGAAACAAGATGGTGTTGCGATCATTTATATATCACATCGATTGAAAGAAATATTTGAGATATGCGATCGTGCTACGGTACTGAGAGACGGTCAGTATATTGGTACAGTGGATGTGGAAAATGTTTCGCAGAATACCTTAATCTCCATGATGATTGGTCGTGATATCACAGAATTATTTCCTAAGGAATATGGACAAATTGGGGAAACCATACTGGAGATACAAGAGTTATCAGATTATGCAGGAAAGGTCAAAAATGTATCTTTCTATGCGAAGCGTGGTGAGATTGTCGGTTTTGCAGGTTTGGTGGGATCAGGCAGAACGGAGATCGTTCGCATGTTATTTGGTGCAGACCCCATGTCTCAAGGGATTGTCAAAGTAAGAGGAAAAAAGGTTACGATAAATACGCCTAAAGATGCGATAAACCAAGGGATTTGTTTACTTACAGAAGATAGAAAGAATCAAGGGTTATCATTGATTATGTCTGTAACGGAAAACATCAGTATGACCAATTTGCAAGATGCTATTTTAAAGCATAACAAGCTAAGGGCAATTGCTGAAAAATTTAGGGAAAACCTGCGAATTAAAACGGCATCTGTAGACACGCCAGTTGGTAATTTGTCAGGCGGAAATCAGCAAAAGGTAGTTTTAGCTAAATGGCTGAATACCGCCTCAGAAATTTTCATTTTTGATGAGCCTACAAAAGGTATTGATGTGGGCGCTAAGGCGGAAATATATCAGATGATGAATCAATTAGTAAAAGAGGAAAAGACGGTAATTATGATATCCTCTGAACTTCCCGAACTTTTGGGGATGGCAGATAGAATTTATGTAATGTGCGAAGGCAGGTTAACGGGAGAAATACCGAAACAGGATGCAACGCAAGGGAAAATCATGGCGTTTGCAACCGTAGGGGGGGCATCATGTTGAACCCAAGGCTCAGTGAAAACTCAGCCATGTCTAGAAAAATAGATAGTAAAGATTTATTTCTGAAATATTCGGTGTATATTGTTTTGGTAGTTCTGGTGATTGTTTTTTCACTGATTAGTCCACTCTTTTTAAGCCAAGCTAATATCGGCAATTTTTTTCGGCAAGTCCCCACTGTTGGAATTGCGACTGTTGGGATAACAATGCTGCTGATAACTGGAAGAGTTGATTTGTCAGCAGGGAGTATCGCTGCTTTTGCAGGAACGGCTGCAGTTTTTCTAGCGATAAAAGGTTTTTCCCCTCCTGTGGTTATGTTAGCAGCGATTGGCATAGGAGTATTTTGGGGGTTTATCAACGGTTTTTTTATTGTGAAATTTAAGTTAGACTCTTTTATCTTGACGTTAGGTACTGATTATATGATCCGTGGCATCATTTTATTTTTAACCAATGGTATCTATGTGAAAGGTGTTCCGGATTGGTTCTATTCGTTATCCAACACTAAAGTGGGTGTTAACTTTATTTTTACAAATACCTTGATTTTTGCATTTGTGGTAGTGGCTTTAACCTATGTTATGAAACATACTCGGTTTGGACGCTATTGCTATGCGGTAGGATCTAACCAGGAAGCTGCGAGATTATCTGGGATTAATATTCAAAAGCACCTAATTAAAGTATTTATGCTGGAAGGCGCTCTCGCGGCCTTAGCGGGAGTATTACTAATGTCTAATCTTAATGTTGGAGCGCCAAGCGAAGCTGCTGGTGTTGGCCTATTTGCAATGGCTGCGGCAATTATTGGGGGGGCCGCTTTCAGTGGTGGTGTTGGCAATATCCCCGGAGCAGTTGTCGGTATTTTTACTCTTGAAGTATTCCGCAATGGACTCGCGATTTTAGGTTTGAATTCGTTTATCCAGCAGGCTGTTACCGGTGGTATTATTGTTATCGCAGTTGTTGTAGACTACTATCGCCGCACTAGATAAAGATAACATATAACTACAATCAAATTCAGTAGGAGGTGTAAGTGCTAGCAAAGTTTTTTCGAACAGCAGGGGGAGGGTGGTTTATCATAAGTAAAATGTTGGGGGAGATATGGATGAAAAAGAAAATACTAGCATTACTACTCATTGGAATTGTGATTGGGTTAGTGACTGGTTGTACGGGCTCCGATTCTAAGGCTACAAATAATACATCCAGCTCAGATAAAAAAACATTATATTTTATTCCGATAGTGGATACGGGCGCGTACTGGTCGCCGATGAAAAAAGCGGCAGAGGAGCGAGCTAAGGAACTTGGCTATAATTTAGTATTTAAAACTTCACCTCCTAGTGAATCACAAAAGAACGAAAAACATATTGGCTTTCTCCAGGAAGCGATATCGAGTGGTGCTGTAGGGATTGCGATTGCACCGATGGATCCAGATATGTTTGATCGTAAGGTTAAAGAAGCAAAGGATGCAGGATTGCCAATTGTTACTTTTGATGCAGATGTTAAAACAAAGGAAAACAGAGCCGCTTATGTGGGTACTGATAATAAACTGGCTGGTGAAGAATTGGGGAAAAAAGCTGCAGAATATTTAAAAGGAAAAGGAATTAAAAACGGCAAAATCGCTTTAGCAGCTGTAAATCTTACGCAAACAACTATGACATATCGACAGGATGGCATAAAGAAAGGTTTTGAGAGTGTCATGGGAGCGGATGCCCAAGGTTTCACCTGGTTAGAGCCAATTCAAGATAATGATCAAGCTTCTGAATCTAAAAGACAAATGGAAGGGCAAATAACTTCAAATCCAGATATGATTGCGGTATTCTCTCTAGGTTCAGAGGGGCCTGACACTGGGGTTATGGAAGCAATCAAATCCCAGGGAAAATCTGGTAAAATATATCATTTTGGTTTCGATTATACCCCTACTTGGGAGAATGGAATTAAAGAAGGACTAATTACAGGTATCGTTGACCAAGATTCCTATGCTATCGGCAAAACAATTATTGATGTAATGGACAAAATTATTAAAAAAGAAAAAATACAAGATAACTACCCCGTGCCAGTTAAGTGGGTAGAAGCGAATCAAATCGTTGAATATGGCAAAGATAAGCAAAAGCAATTTACAAATGAGACCAAGTAGTTGAAGCAAAGGTAATTAGTTTTTTGCAGTCTAGGCTCATGTGTAATTTATTGTAGAAAGACCGGGGCACCTTATAACAAGGAATCCCGGTCTTTTTTATTGAATATCTAGTACCCAAAATGATATCTCACTTAAAATTTAACTTGCAGGCAGGGGTTTTGTCTCATAAAGGTAAATCATCTAGTATTAGGCTATTTACAAAGCTAATAATTGGATGGAGGATAAATCATGTACAAATATCTGATATTTGATATCGATGGAACAATTATTGATACAGAAAAAGCGGTTATCAGTTCATTACAAAAATTATTAAAAGTAGAGACGGGCATTGATTACCCATCGGATGAATTGTCTTTCGTATTAGGCATTCCGGGAGTGGATGCATTAAAGCAGTTAAACATTCAAGATACTGAAAAAGCATGTGAAAAATGGAATGAGTATTTAAAGGAATTTTACAACTCTATACGAGTTTTCCCCGATTTAGAAGAAATCATAAAGCATTTGCATCAATTAAAGATTAAAACAGGTATTGTAACATCAAAAACAAAGCAAGAACTAACTGACGATTTTTACCCTTTTGGCTTACATGATTATTTTGATTATATAGTTTGTGCTGATGACACCATTAAACATAAGCCTGATCCAGAGCCGATATTAAAATGTCTAGAAATTGCTAAAGTATCTCCAGCTGAAGCGATTTACATCGGTGATACTAGTTATGATATGCTAAGTGCCCATAATGCAAGTGTTGATTTTGCACTTGCATTATGGGGAACAAAAGATCCGAATTTAAATGCGAAGATAAAGTTAAGTCATCCAAGAGAGCTTTTGGACATTGTCGGTATTCCCTCAATATAGATGTTTCTCTTAAATTTACCTGCTAATGAATCAAATTTCAGCAATGAGGCGGACGGGTAAGCCGCTGGAGTTTTTTAAATGAAGGGGGAAACAATAAATTCTGAAGTCATCTTGCTTTAGTTTTTCAAGGTTGACAATATTTTCGATGACAAAAATATTGTGGTCTGCGCAGAATTGATCTGCTTTACGATGATCCTCTTTTCTTTTCACACCAGCTGCGTCTATACCAATGAAATTGACTTCTTTTTGTATTAATAATTCAAGGGTTTTATCGGATAATTCGGGATGACCTATTTCAGGATGTCCTAAATAGAAATCTGTTCTGTAATAGGTTTTGAACCAGTCTGTTTTGAAGATTACAAAATCACCTTTTTGAATATCAACTTTGTTTACGAAATCAGAAGGTTCAACTTGGTGATTGAACATATTCTCTACATGAACAATTTTAGCTGGGCTGATAAATCTGTCTAGTTCTAAATTTTCTACGTCCATGATATCGAGATGAGTACCTAGATGTCCCAAGCGAGCCACGCTTACGCCGGTTTTATCGTTGAAAAAGGGATTGTTTTTGTCTTGTTCATCAATAGGAAGAGTTAAATCGATTAACATGAATATCACTCCTTGATTTTGTTTACTAAGGAAACTATAATACAAGTAAACAAAGTAGTCAAGGCTAAATCTGCTTGATTTTATAAAGAATTTAGTGAATAATAAGATTATGAAAAAAAATGATATGAAAGATTTTTTGAATACGTTAAAACGCCTTACGATTAAGATGGGAGAGCTGGGCAGGCATGCTAGTGACATAACATCAATTGGTAAACTCAGTTTTTCAGAGCTAAGTCTGATGACTTTAATTGGAGACTTTGAGAATATAAATGTTACCGAATTGGCATTAAAATATGGTGCGACTAAGGGTGCTGTTTCTAAAATGGTTAAGAAACTAGTGCAAAAAAATTTAGTAAAAAAGTCGAGAACACAAGAAAACGAGAAAGAAGTACTCTTGTCATTAACTGCAGTAGGTATTACTATTTTTAATGAAAAAGAAGCGCATTTTGAAAAACTGTCACAGGACGTTACAAGGGAACTTCAAAGTCTGACCCAAGAGCAGCGGAAAGCACTATTTAATATATTACATCTTGTCGAAGAGCATATTGATGAGCATTTAAGCGAGGCGGATGTGGAGAAATAATTATCTATAGCATTTTTGTATGGCTCGAATTGTAAAATCATGTTAAATAAAAAATAAATGATATCATGTTACTATATTTGAATTACAGTAAGAAAAAGAGATAAGCGTAGAAAAAAAGTAGGAGATAAACACTCCTACTTTTTTCTTTTTTCAGTTAAGGCTGAGGTTTTGCTTTAACTTTCTTTGAGCGGAAACTTCTATTGTAGAATAATGATGTTAAATTTTTCTATAGTTGTAATTAAATTGAATTTTAAATATAATTGCCTTGATAGTATAAAATGGACGGATAAATGTTATCACCGTTGTCTGAAAGGAGGTCGACATGGAGATACGGCATTTGGAATATTTCATAGAAGTAGCACGACAAAAGAGTTTCAGTAAGGCGGCTGAAGAAATGCATATTTCTCAACCATCTATCAGTAAAGTAATCAAAGATATTGAAAATCAGTTTGGCGTTACTCTTTTTTACCGTAGCACAAAGTATGTTGAATTGACTGATGCAGGTGGAATCATTTTAGAACAGGCAGTTAAAATCGTTTCATCTTTTCAAAATATAAATGTTAATCTAATTGGGGGATCAAAATTAAAGTCAGGAAAGATAAGGATCGGTATTCCGCCGATTACTGGCCTTACAACCTTTGCTCGTTTATTTGGACCTTTTAGAAAGGCATATCCGAACATCCACTTGGATTTGTTTGAGTTTGGATCTAAAAAAATTGAAATCGGTATACTAGATGGGACACTCGATGTAGGTATAATATGTATTCCCCCTAGAGAGAAAGAACTTTATGAAATGATTTGCAGTATCCAAGATCCACTACGACTTGTAGTGTATCCTGGACACCCTTTCGCTAAATGCGAAGTTATTGATTATGCTAGCCTTATTAATGAATCCTTTGTGCTTTATAGCAGTGATTTTAGTCTAAATGATGTAATTATTGAGCGGTGCATGCAGGCAGGGTTTCGTCCTAAAGTTATTTTCGAAACGTTGCAGCTTGAACTTATGACACAACTTGTAGCTGATCATTTTGGCATAGCTCTTTTGCCAAGTACGGTTTGTCAGCACCTAGATTGTAAGGCGTTAATTTCTATCCCTATGGGCAACCCTCAAGTATATTTGCAGTTAGCCATGGCATGGAAAAAAGAGAGGTATATTTCTCATGCGACTGAAGAATGGCTGCAATTTGTAAAAACTAGGATGGATTTCAATAATAAAGAGTTTGATATTACACAGAACCAATGGTTTTGGGATAATGCTACGCCTTCATAAAAAAAGTATTATTTATGTTTTAGCAATAAATATATTTTAAAAGCGTATACATATAGATTAGCACAAATCCTATGCCCTTTTGGCTATTTTTAATCTACTTATTCATAATCTAAATGCGATATATACTGAATTGATATTTCACTTAAATTTATAAGAGATATACAATTAAGGCAATAGTAAAGGTTATAAGTAGATTAAAGTAGACAAAGAAAGATTAGGAGGAGTCATTCATGAGCGGGTATACTAACGTTCTAGATCAGGGAGTAGCTGATAAGAATGAAGGGGAAATTTCGGAAGAAAAGACTTTAAATAATGAAAAGAATGAAACAAAATTAGTGGATATTACACAGCAACAATGGTTTTGGGATCAGGGAGTGATGTCATAATATATGTGACAAAACAATCCTAATTGATATAGTACAAATAAGTATTTAAAGCAATGGAGCCTAAGGACTAACCAGCGTATTACCAAGAAAAATAACTAATTTTATAAAGTTACATGATGAAACCGCTCTAAGGGCTCTCTTTTTAAAAGAGAAGTCTTAGAGCGGCTTTGTTTTTCTTATTGAACAGTGACCCAAAGGTCGGTGGCCCTAGCGGTATCATTAGTATTTGGAATGATGGTAAGTTTACCTTTCCCTGGAGCAATTGCGGTAAAGCTTGCTTTGGTGTTATCTTGTCCAGTTGTATCTTGTTTCATAACATTACCAAAGAAGTTTTCCCCTGAAGAGGTGAAACGTGTATTTGTAGTAAGGCCTGGTGCAGGCTCTAAAATTAATGTTTGTCCAACTTTTAAGACAAGATTATTGTTAGAGAGCTGGACTTTGTCTGTAGCACCATAACTATAGGTAACTCGAACATCTGTTACATCCGTTACTGGTTTAGCTGGAGAAGTGGGAGAAGGGGAAGTAGGAGATGAAGGGGAAGTTGGACTGGGGGTGGGAGTAGGATCCGTAGGGGTAATATTTGTACATCCACCTAGTAGTAACATTGCTGTCAATGCTAATCCGAGGAAAATACTGAGCCATTTTTGGTTATGTGTGGTCTTCATAAGAGCCTCCTTTTGTCGTAGCAAAACTTTTTTACGTATTTATGCACAGTTTTATATTCCTTAAGATATAGATTGACCTTTTACTAGTAATTTATGCATTACTAATTTTGGACAATTATTTATAGTGGCAAATAAAGATGCAATTCCCTTTGTATTTGTATTTTATTGTGCGATCTTTTAATAGATATGCAGGGGATTACAAGTAGAAGAAGAATGCTTTATTCATAACGATATTTTGTTTCCAGGGGGGAGATAATGCAATACAAAGAAGAGTCTCATGTAAGGCGCTTATGGGAAATCCTCGCAGTAGCTACCTATCTTGGTGTGGTTTCTTTCGGCGGGCCTTTAGCGCACGTAGGATATTTTCATAAGGAGTACGTGAAGAAGAGAAAATGGATTGATGAAGCTCTTTATGCGGATATTGTAGCTTTATGCCAATTCCTTCCTGGCCCAGCCAGCAGCCAAATTGGAATTGCGATTGGAACTTATCGGGGTGGTTATCTTGGCGGGATTTTAGCTTGGATTGGTTTTACGTTACCCTCCGTGTTGCTTATTGTTTATGCCTATTATGGTTTGCGAGAAATAGGAGAGGGGCAAATAACCTTTATACATGGTCTAAAAATTGTGGCTGTTGCGGTTATTTCGCAAGCGGTATGGGGCATGGGAAGAAAATTAGCTCCTGACAAGAAACGTGCGACCATTGCCTTGGCTGCGGCTATGGTTACTTTATTATGGCCTGCTGCTTATATTCAGATTATAGTGATAGTAGCAGCAGGAATCCTAGGATTGTTTTTTGCAGATTCGGTAAAGATAAGTCAAGGCCAGGCGGTAGCATTTTCGGTAAAACGTCAGGTTGGCATGTGGTTACTTTTATTGCTATTTATTTTATTATTAGGCTTACCAATACTGCGCCAAACTTTTGGCGGCAAGTGGATTCAGGTAATTGACGTTTTTTTTCGTATTGGTTCCTTAGTATTTGGTGGTGGGCATGTGGTACTGCCTATGCTTGAAAAAGAGATGGTACCTACGGGCTGGGTTGATAGCAGTCAATTTCTTGTGGGTTACGGTCTTGCTCAAGCAGTGCCGGGTCCCTTATTTACTTTTGCTGCTTACCTGGGTGCTGTAATTCATGGCTGGATGGGTGCAATGGTAGCAACCATAGCTATTTTTCTACCTTCTTTCCTGTTGGTTTGGGGCGTAATGCCATTTTGGAATCAAATTCGTAAGCAGAGCCAATTTCAAAAGATATTGTGGGCTGTTAATGCTGCTGTTGTTGGTATATTACTTGCCGCCTTATACAATCCAGTTTGGATAAACTCTATAGGGAATTCTAAAGATTTTGCCATTGGATTACTTTGCTTTGGTTTATTACAGTATTGGAAGGCTCCACCTTGGTGTGTGGTTTTATTAGCGTGTTTCTTATCCATTATATAAATAAAAAATATTATTTTTAGGGGGGAGATTATGATTCGTTTTGGTGTTATAGGTACGAGTTCGATTACCGAGGAATTTATTCGATGTGCTAGTTTACATGGCGAATTCTTTTTACAAGCAGTTTATTCTAGAACAGAAGACCAGGGAAGAGTTTTTGCTGATAAGCATGGGGCCAAGAATGTTTTTACCAATCTAGAGGAGATGGCTCAAAGCAATCTTATTGATGCCATCTATATTGCTAGTCCCAATTCCCTGCACGCCAGCCAAGCAATATTATTTATGTCTCATGGCAAGCATGTACTTTGTGAGAAACCGTTGGCATCCAATTTAAAAGAAGTTTCCCTTATGGTAGAAGCTGCTAAAAAATATCAAGTATTATTGATGGAAGCATTAAAGACGACTTTTTTGCCTAATTTTCAAGCTATAAAACAAAACATCCACAAAATAGGAACAGTGAGGAAGTTCTTTTCGAACTTTTGTCAATATTCCTCTCGATATGATGAGTATAAGGCGGGTAAAATACTGAATGCCTTTAATCCGGCTTTATCCAATGGTTCTATTATGGATATTGGTGTTTACTGTATTTATCCAGCAGTTTATCTTTTTGGCAAGCCTGAAAGGGTCTCGGCAAATGCAATTATGCTTGATTCTGGAATTGATGGTGCAGGTAGCATTATTCTTCATTATTCTGAAATGGAAGTCATCATATCTCATTCGAAAATAACAAACTCAGCAGCGATCAATGAAATACAGGGGGAAACGGGAGTCATTGTCATTAATAAAATGTCAACGCCTAAACAGGTAAAAATTATTTATAGAGATGGCTCGAGTGAAGAATTACAGCAAGACCAATCAAATGATTTTATGTTTTATGAAGTACAAGAATTTATTAGTTTAATTAAAAATAATAAATTTGAATCAACAATTAATTCTTTTCAACTATCGTTAGATGTAATTGAAATTATGGATGAGTGCAGAAGGCAGATTGGTCTTCGGTTTCCAGCGGATGAGGGATAGTAGGTTCCTTATAAAGGGAACAGGCGAATCTCTTTAATATATGGTAATAATTTGCAAATTGGATAAAGACATTCGCTTTTTTAAAGGCTGCTTTCCTTTACAGTTTTGTGTATTTATATTATATTATCTCTTATACCATATATAATTACATATAGAAAAGTACATAGAATATGGGAAGGATAATGGAGGTGAAAGGCATGGCTATTAAAACAATAGGAAAACATTGTAAAGGCTGTGGAGTTTGTGTTACATTCTGTCCTAAACAAGTACTGGGGTTAGATGCTCTTGGTAAAATTGCTATTAATGACGAGAGCAAATGTATTAAGTGTAAACAATGTGAAACACGTTGTCCTGATTATGCAATATTTGTAGAAAAATAGAGGAGTGATTTAATAGTGGGAAAAGTACTGCTCTTGCAAGGTAATCAAGCTTGCGCTGAAGGTGCGATAGCTGCAGGTGTTACATTTTTTGCAGGTTATCCAATTACACCATCAACGGAAATTGCTGAAATAATGGCAAAACGTCTACCAGAGGTTGGTGGAAAGTTTATTCAAATGGAAGATGAGATCGCTGGAATTGGAGCGGTCATTGGAGCTTCTTTAACAGGTAAAAAAGTGTTGACGGCCACAAGTGGGCCTGGTTTTTCATTGAAACAGGAATTTATTGGGTACGCTACGATTGCAGAAGTACCCATTGTTATAGCGAATGTACAACGTGTGGGTCCAAGTACAGGGCAACCGACATCTCCTGCGCAAGGAGATATGATGCAAGCAAGATGGGGAACCCATGGTGATCATCCTGTAATCGCCTTAACGCCAGCGAGTGTACCTGAATGCTTTACATTAACGATTAAAGCCTATGAACTTTCCGAAAAGTTTCGTATGCCAGTTCTATTAATGCTAGATGAGATTATTGGGCATATGCGTGAAAAAATTGAAGTTCCTGATTACGATACGGTTGCAAAACCAGTTCGCAAAGGACCAAGGGTAGCACCTAGTGAGTTTAAACCATATCAAGCTGATAGCGATGGTGTACCACCTATGGCTGATTTTGGTAAAGGTTACCGCTGTCATGTAACAGGTTTGGTTCATGATGAAACCGGCTTCCCGAATGGATCGCCTAAAGCGACAGAAACCTTAATCAAGAGGCTGCATGATAAAGTAGACAATGCAATTGATGAAATTACTATGTATGAAGAATATAAGTTAGAAGATGCTGATATTGCCATTGTAACTTATGGTGGAACAGCACGTTCTGCCTATGCCGCGATTGATATGGCCCGTGAACAAGGCATTAAAGTCGGGATGTTCCGACTGATTTCAGTATGGCCATTCCCTGAAAAAGAAATTGCAAAATTGGCTGAAAAAGTGAAAGTAATTGTTGTTCCAGAACTTAACTATGGCCAAATGGTTGGTGAAGTTAAGAAATCAGTAGCAGGAAAAGTTCCAGTGAAGCCAATGTCTAAATATGACTCTGAACCTATCTCACCAAAAGAATTACTAGAGTTTGTGAAAAATCTTTAATTTAGGGGGGTACAATAGATGGAAAAATTAATTAAAAAGTATTATCGTCCTCGTTTGCCACATATTTGGTGTCCGGGCTGTGGTAACGGGATTGTTACCAGCTCCATTATAAAAGCCATTGATAAATTAGGTCTTGATCAAGACAAAACTGTCATTGTTTCAGGAATTGGCTGTTCCTCAAGAGCCTCAGGCTACCTTGATTTTGATACGGTTCATTCTCTTCATGGTCGTGCACTGCCTTTGGCTACAGGGATAAAATTAGCTGATCCTGATTTAAATGTTATTGTTATAACGGGTGATGGAGATGGTACTGCTATCGGTGGTAATCATTTCATTCATACAGCACGCCGCAATATTAATCTAACTGTCATATTATTTAATAACAATATTTATGGCATGACAGGTGGTCAATATTCACCACTAACACCGACGGATAGTAAAGCTACGACAGCTCCTTACGGTACTTTAGAACGTGCTTTTGACGTTGCTGAATTAGCAAAAGCAGCAGGCGCTACATTTGTCGGACGTGGAACTGCTTTTCATAGCCAGATGTTAGTGGATGTAATCGCCCAAGGTATTAGCCATGATGGATTCTCCTTGATTGAAGCAGTGACCCAATGTCCAATTTATTATGGTCGCCAAAACAAGAAGGGTGATGCTTCTACTATGCTTAAAACACAACGTGACAATGCAGTGACTGTCGAAGCTGCTAAGAAATTAAGTGCTGAGCAGTTGGAAGGCAAGTTTACTATTGGTGTATTACATAAGAGTGAGGCGCCAGAATATACAAAACAATACCAAGGTGTAATCGATAGAGCACAGAAAGGAGCTAAATAATATGATTGAGATGCGTTTATCTGGCTCTGGCGGACAAGGATTAATTTTGGCAGGCATAATTTTAGCAGAAGCAGCATTGCTTGATGGTAAGATGGCGATCCAATCCCAATCTTACGGCCCAGAAGCTAGAGGTGGTGCTAGTAAGTCAGAAGTCATTATTTCTGATAAAGCCATTCACTATCCAAAAGTAACAAATCCAAATCTTGTATTAGCAATGACACAGGAAGCTGTTGACAAATATTCGAAGGATTTGCCTGCGGATGGAATATTGATGATTGATACTACTTTTGTAAAGACGGTACCGGAGCATTTAAAAAATGTGTACCAGCTGCCAATCACGGAAAAAGTAACAGAAGAATTGGGAAAATCATTATTTGCCAATATCGTTGCTTTGGGCGCGATTGTTGCAACAACAAAAGCAGTAAGTGTTGAATCCATAACAGCAGCGATTCTTCATAGGGTTCCTAAAGGAACAGAAGATATCAATAAACGTGCTCTTCAACTTGGTATATCCTTAGTTAGTCAATAACAAGGAGGCTTTAGTATGCAGACAGTAACTAAGTTGGGTATTCAGCCTGTAGAACAATCCTTTTTTAAACGTTTTGGTTTGATTATAGGTGTATTGATATTGCTTGGTATTGTACTCATGCCGACTCCTGAAGGGCTACCGATAGCAGGGCAGCGAATGCTCGCTATATTAGTATTTTCCGTTATTGTTTGGATGACAGATACTATTTCCTATCCAGCCAGCGCTGCTGTCATTATGGCATTAATGGCATTTTTGATTGGCACCTCACCAAATGTGGCCGATGCGAAAACAGTTATTGGAACAACAAAGGGCTTAACTATGGCCTTAGACGGTTTTAGTAATACCGCATTGGCCCTAGTCGGTGGGGCACTTTTTATTGCCGCTGCTATGATGCAAACGGGGTTAGATAAACGGATTGCTTTGGTTGTCCTATCAAAAATCGGTGCAAAAACCAATCGAGTATTAATTGGCGTAATTTTGGTAGGATTTATCCTTAGCTTTTTTGTTCCAAGTACTACAGCTCGTGTGTCTTGTATGGTACCTATTGTTATGGGGATTATCGGGGCCTTTGGTGTAGATTTTAAAAGTAAGTTCGCGGGTATGATGATGATTGCGGTTGCACAAGCAGATAGCATTTGGAATGTAGGGATTAAAACAGCAGCTGCGCAAAATATGATTGCTTTAGGTTTTATTGAGAAACAACTTGGCATTTATATTAGCTGGCTTGATTGGTTCATCGCTGCAGTGCCCTTTGCAGTGTTTATGTCTGTAGCTTTGTACTATGTATTAATGAAGCTTATGCCTCCAGAAACAGATGAAATTTCTGGTGGGAAAGAAGCGGTTGCTAAGGCACTGATCGAACTTGGCCCTATGAAAACAAATGAGAAAAAGTTAATGATACTATCAGTAATACTACTCTTTTTGTGGGCTACGGAAAAGATTGTTCATCCTTTTGATACCTCTTCGACTACCATTGCTGCAATTGCAATTATGTTATTACCTGGTATTGGTATTATGACATGGAAGGAAGCACAAGCTAAGATACCTTGGGGGACATTGCTCTTATTTGGTGTGGGTATTAGCCTTGGTTCGGCTCTTCTATCAACAAAGGCTGCTACCTGGCTTGCAAAGATGATTGTTTCTGCTTTTGGCTTGCAGACGATGCCGATACTAATGGTTCTCGCTATTCTTGCAGCATTTCTCATTATTATTCATCTTGGTTTTGCCAGTGCTACTGCATTGGCAGCAGCGATGATACCAATTATAATATCCATGCTGCAAGGAGTGCAGACTCCTGGCGTTAATGTAGTAGGCATGACCATGATTCTGCAATATGTAGTTAGCTTTGGTTTTATTTTACCAGTAAATGCGCCGCAAAACATGGTAGCCTATGGTACGGATACTTTTGAAGTAAAAGACTTTATAAAAACAGGCATTCCATTAACAATCATTGCTTACGCTTTGATTCTAATTCTTGGAGCGACTTATTGGAAATGGTTAGGGTTAGTGTAGTCAAAAAGGAAGCGGCATCTTTAGATGCCGCTTCCTTTTTTATGGTATCAGAATTTATAAGTTTCTAGTTAAAAAGATTGAACCACAAAGACACAATGCCGCTATCGCGGCACACAAAGAAGATGGGAATGAAATAGATAGAACCCCTTTGTGACCTTTGTGTCTTTGTGGTTTAAAAAGGTTTTCTTATTCAGTGTTCTTACAGCGTGCTTGTGAATTGTGGCGTATAAAAGAGTTAATCAAGTGTTAAGCTAATCGAGGGGGAATGATATGAAAAGAAATCATGTTACTATTCTATATAGTTTGCTTATCCTAATTTTATTAGTCACTGCTTGTTCTCCACTAAAGAAGCCGGAGAATTCGGTAGATCCGTCGCCTAAAGAAGATGTACCCTCGCCAATACATGATAAATACAAAAGAGGCCAGAACATTCCAGGGAAACTATATTGGGCTGGTAGTGCTGAGGATAAAAAAGTTGCGTTAACTTTCGATGATGGTCCAGAGGATCATTGGACTCCTAAAATTCTGGCGATATTAAAAGAAAAAAATGTAAAAGCTACTTTTTTTGTTATTGGTAAACAAGCGCAAGCATATCCCGAAATGTTACAGAAAATTGATGCCGAAGGGCATGTGATTGGCAACCACACCTTAGATCATACTAGTTTAATCACGCTGGATAAACAGGCAATCGCAAAAGAATTAGAAGAATGTTCATCCATAATACATAGCATAACAGGAAAGACGCCCAAATTAGTTAGGCCCCCTTTTGGTTTTCATAATGAGAATGTGGACTCTGTTATTTATTCCAAAAACCAGTTTATTATTCTTTGGTCAGTAGATACAGACGATTGGAAGGGGTTCGATTCGGCAACTGTGAAAGATCGAGTAATCCCAAAGATGAAAAATGGCTACATTGTGTTACAGCATGATGGAGTCAATCCTCATTTAGGGGGAAGTGTGGAAGCTTTACCTGTGATAATTGATGAATTGAAAAAACAAGGCTACAGTTTTGTTACAATTCCCGAATTGTTAGAGCTGCCTCCTTATGAGGAAAAGGATTTTGATAGGATCGATTAAGCTCCTTTAAGGGAATAGTTGTAGCATTTTATATTGAATGTTACAATAAGGAAAGAGAAAAAGAAAAATTTTCCTATAGGGTAAAATATAGCATTGGTATGAATACACTTAATGGCAATAGTAAATACGAGAGGAGTGAAACGTAGTGATTTCTATCAGCGGATAGAAATTGACTAGGGATAAAAATGGATACTAAAATGTTAGAAAAATATGCACGTCTAATTGTAAAAACAGGGGTAAATATTCAAAAGGGGCAGACAATGGTGATTACGTCTCCGATTGAATGTGCCTCTTTTGCTAGAATGGTAGCGCAGTTTGCCTACGAAGAAGGCGCAAGGGATGTTGTTCTAAATTGGAAAGATGAATTATTGGCAAAAATTCGCTTCATGCAGGCTCCCGAAGAAGTATTTGAAGAATTTCCTGAATGGCAAAAGGAATTTTATTTATCCTATGTAAAACAAGGAGCTGCTTTTGTCAGTATTGCAGCATCGGATCCAGAATTATTTAAGGATGTCAATCCTGGCAGATTAGTTAAAGTCCAAAAGGCTAGTAATACGGCACTTAAGGAATATCGGGAAAGAATCATGAGTAATAAAAACTCTTGGTGTGTTGTGTCTATTCCAACAACGGCTTGGGCTAAAAAGGTGTTCCCAAAACTATCAGAGGAACAAGCGGTTGAAGCCTTATGGGAAGCGATTTTAAAGACGGTAAGAGTAGATACCACAGATCCTGTCGCTGCCTGGGAAGAACATAAACGAAATTTGAAAAAACATGCAGAGTTTTTAAATACGCATCAATTTCAATTCCTTCAGTACAAAAATTCCTTAGGTACGGATTTAAGAATTGAGCTTCCAAAAAATCATGTATGGCTTGGCGGCTCAGAGTTTACTCCAGAGGGCTTAGAGTTTCTTGCGAATATGCCTACAGAAGAAGTTTTTACTATGCCAAAGAAGACTGGGGCGAATGGAACGGTATTCAGCTCAAAACCGCTTAACTACAATGGGAATCTAATTGATGATTTTTCTCTTACTTTTAAGGAAGGAAAAGTTGTTGATTTTACAGCGAAACAAGGCTACGAAATTTTAAAAGGACTGGTTGAGACTGACGAGGGGTCTCATTTTCTTGGTGAGGTGGCATTAGTACCTTACAACTCGCCAATTTCAAATTCAAATATACTATATTACAATACTCTCTTTGATGAAAATGCTTCTTGTCATTTAGCCATAGGCAAAGCCTATCCTGTATGTATCAAAGACGGAGAAAATATGAGTAATGAAGAACTAAAAGCCTTAGGTGTAAATGATTCTTTAACGCATGTAGATTTTATGATAGGGACAAAGGATCTTGAAATCATCGGAATTACAGCAGAAGGAAAAGAAATTGCTGTATTTAAAAATGGCGATTTTGCATTTTAGGTAGAATAGTGATCTGCTTGTTTAAAAAACGGCTACTCCACAAGGGGTAGCCGTTTTTCTTAGACGCAGGTTACGTTATGTATATGTATTCTAGGATTTAACAATCGATACAACTTGGTACATACAACCGCCATATTCGTTCAATTGCTGCTTTAACTCTGCTGCGCTGATTGTTTCGGCGGCTGTTTCGATAGCAATCGTAGCTGTGCTGCCTGTTTTATTAGAAGAAGCAGAGACTTGCTTAATATGGACAAACGGTAAATCGGATTTACGAATACTGCCGATAATTTCTTCAATACTTCGCTCTGTATTGCCGATTTCTAGTTGGAAAACATCATGTTTAGTCAAGGTACTCACTCCTTATTTTATTAGTCAAATCAGGGTTATGTTATTTTCTAAATTACTTCGACAGATAGACAGGAATTCCTTCATGAAATTACCTAGTAATTAATATTTATTATTCAAACAAGTGTAAGAACTATTTTCTTGATATGAAATAAGCTATGAAGTAAGATAAGCAAATAGGGTAACATGGATTCATTTTAGTTTTAGTGGGAGGAAATGGGTAGATGGTAAAAAGAATCTTTTATTTATTTTGGGGGTTACTACTTTTTGGTCTTGGCATTGTACTGACGATTAAGAGTAACTTGGGGGCGGCACCTTGGGATGCTTTTCATCTAGGATTAATTCTTTACTTTCCTTTGACTTTAGGGCAGGTATCCCAATTAACAGGAATTCTTGTTATCCTAATCAGTTACTTTTTGGGAATTAAACCTGGTTGGGGAACGGTTGCGAATATGTATTTCATTGGTATTTTTATAGATTATTTCATGGCAAGTTCTTGGCTTTTCGTTCCTACCTCTTGGTTATCCCAATTAGGAATGTTATTAGTTGGTATTTGGATTATCGGTTGGGCAAGTTTCTTTTACCTTTCCGCTGCTTTTGGGGCAGGTCCAAGGGATAGTTTTATGGTTGGTTCCATTGAGAAAACAGGTTGGCCTGTGTGGAAGGTAAGAACAGTTATAGAAACGAGTGTAGCTGCACTTGGCTATTTTCTAGGGGGACCAGTGGGGATCGGTACAATCATTATCGCATTTACTCTTGGGCCCTCCATCCAATGGGCTTTTTCCATCATGGGGAAACGGGCCCAAGATATAGAACACGATTCCTTGGTGATTCGAAGTAGGGAGTCGTGAACCGATCTATTTCTAGAAATGAATGGAAAAAAGGTAAACATGGCAGGACTTTAGGAATTTTTGTAAAATAGTTTCTAAATAAGTTATATAGACCATAGCATGAAGCGAATGGAGGAGAAAAATGAAAATCGTTAGGTACGAACATGAGGGGAACATTAAGTTTGGTGTATTGCAGGGTAAGCATATTAATGTACTAAATGGTGATGTTTTTAGCGAGTACCAAATTACAAAGGAAATACTTTCGTTAGCAAATGTGAAACTGCTGAGCCCTTGCGTTATTTCTAAGGCTGTTTGTGTAGGTCTTAATTATCATGGACATGCTAAAGAAATGAATTTAGAACTTCCAGCTCAGCCCTTATTCTTTTTAAAACCTTCTTCTGCTTTAAATCATCCAGGAGGAAATATTGAGTATCCTTCCATTAGTCAAGATGTACATTATGAAGCTGAACTTGCTATCGTGATTAAAAAATTAGCAAAGAAGGTTAAGGCAGAGGAAGCTGAGAAGTATATTTTGGGATATACTTGCGCAAATGATGTAACGGCTAGAGATATTCAAAAAATGGATGGACAATGGACAAGGGCGAAATCATTCGATACCTTTTTGCCTTTGGGGCCGTGTATTGAAACGGAAATCGATGCTAGTAATATAAATATTAAACTATACTTAAATGACCAATTAAAGCAAAGCTCGAATACAAGTGATTTAATCTTCAAAGTTCCTGAAATCGTGGCTCGTGTTTCGGAAGTCATGACCTTGTATCCAGGTGATGTAATTTTGACAGGTACTCCTTCTGGGGTGGGCCCGATGCAAGCAGGTGATACTGTAACTGTTGAAATCGAAGGAATTGGTAGATTGAGTAATGTCGTCGTATAATACAAGTATTGTACTTTTGGGAGGTAAAGTTGAAGAAGTTCATTTTTTTTAGAATTAGTATTTTAGTGATAATGTTTTTTGTGTTGCAAGTTTCTAGTACATTTGCTTTTGGTGGTAATTTTAATCCAATGCTTACCCAAAAGCCTACAGTTGTAAATAAAGATTTGTTAAAATCGGGAATGGTATTTGATCTAACGATCATGGGGGATCCAATCGCCACGAAGGAGCAATGTGTTAGTTATTTGCTCCGGCATAATCCCTTTCCTCTAATCACGACAACTCCGAAACAGTTGGTTGACTATTACTACTTAGAAGGGGGCATTGAGGGGATTCGACCAGATCTGGCATTTGCACAAGCATTACATGAGACGGGCAACTTCCGTTACGGCGGAGATGTGAGTCCTATGCAAAATAATTATTCCGGATTAGGGACTACTGGTAACGGTGTCAAAGGTGCTTGGTTCCCATCGGCAGAAATTGGTGTAAGGGCACAAATTCAACATTTGCTAGCTTATACAGCAACGCGCCCACCTGTGATGTCAGTTGTTGATCCTCGCTATGAACTGGTAAAACGATCGGAAAAATTTGGACAGTCTCTTACTTGGACAAATCTAAATGGGAAATGGGCTGTTCCTGGGAATACATATGGACAAATGATACTCAAAATACATGAGAAAATTATAACTGAAAAATAATGATAAAGAACGACTAAGGCTTCTGCCTGCGTCTGGGGACTTGGCCTAAGCCAAGTCTTTTCTTATTTCTCTAAATTCAAATAAGTGATATTTTTATAAAAATATTAGCATATAAAATAAAGTTGAAAATTCTTTTCTTGGAGGAAGGATTTGTAATAAGTTTGTCGAAATGGTTTAACTTGACTAGTTAGTCATTGGATAAAGGAGTGATTTGGATAAGTGTGAGCATGATTCTATACCTTTTCTAAGGTATGTTCCATAAAAAAGTTGTGGTACGAGAATACAAGGTCACAATAGGTCGAGGTTAGGGTTAATTTCAGTAGAGTTAAGGAGGTAAGTGCATTGGTTCATATAAGTTCAAAAGTAAGATGGCGCAATTATATGGTATTAATCATTCTTAGTATGGTGCTTGTAAGTGGTTGCAGTAAGCAGGGAGCGCCAGCACCCCAGGCTCCAGAGGTAAAGGTTATGCAGGTAGTTCGGAAAGATACTCCGATCGCATATGAATTCGTTGGCACAGTTGAGGCCAAGAATGAGGTTCAAGTCAGAGCCAAAGTTTCTGGGAATATAGTGGAGAAAATGGTGACAGGTGGAGCAGTGGTTTCTAAAGGGCAGCCTTTATTTCGCATTGACAGCCGTCAGTACAATTCTGCATTATTAACAAACCAAGCGACAGCAGCACAGTCGGAAGCTGTTTTAGCGAGGACTCGCCAAGATGTAGGAAGGTATAATCAGCTTGCATCTCAAGGTGCAATTTCCCAGCAGACCTTAGATAATGCTTTATCAGAAGAACAACAAAATGCAGCAGCAGTTAAAGCCAACTGGGCTAAGGTGCAGCAGGCACAGGAAGATATTGAAGATACTCTCATTGTCTCTCCTTTAGATGGTCGTATTGATGTGAATGACTTAAGTATTGGCAGTTTTGTTACGGCAGGGTCAACAACTATGGCTACTATTTCTTCTGTTGATCCAGTTATGGTGAAGTTTAGTATGAGTGAAAATGAATACTTACAGTTTGCTAAAAATGGTAAGGGTGCGTCTCCAACAGAATGGGGGCGGGACTTAAAGCTCATTCTTAGCGATGGTTCTACATATCCTTTAGCGGGTCAGATAGAACAGGTTGATAAGGGGTTAGCGACTGGTACAGGTACACTCAGTTTTAAAGCAGCTTTTGGCAACCCTAATAAGCTTCTAGTACCAGGTATGTTTGCTCGTGTTGCAGTCCAAAGCGAGGTTCGCCAAGGAGCTTTATTAATTCCACAAAGGGCTGTACAACAGATGTTAGATAAAACTCTGGTTACTGTTATTGGCGAAGGCGAGAAAACAGAAACAAGGGCAGTTAAAATGGGCACAAAAGTCGGCAATATGTGGGTAGTAGATGAAGGTGTAACAGAAAATGACCGTATTGTTGTAGAAGGGTTTGCGAAGACTCCGCCAGGAACACCTGTAACGGTAATAATGATTGGCCCGGATGATTTAAACGCTCCGGCGAAGCAATAGGAGGTAATCTGGTGGCAAAGTTTTTTATTGATCGTCCCATTTTTGCGATCGTATTATCGATTGTTATTGTTTTAATTGGTTCAATTTCAGCCTTTAATTTGCCGATCGCTCAATATCCGCAAATTACACCACCACAGGTTAGTGTTAGTGGTAGTTATACAGGGGCAAATGCTGAAGTTGTAGAACAAACGATGGCCCAGTTGATTGAATTACAGGTCAATGGGACAGAAGATATGGTTTCTATGCAATCCACTAGTTCCGATTCTGGTTCTTACTCCTTGACGGCAAAATTTGATTTGAGTAAGAATCCGGATATGGCAACTGTACAAACCCAAAATCGGGTAGCCCAAGCCAATGCGTCGCTTCCTGCGGAAGTAACAACGGCAGGTCTTACAACCCGTAAGGTTTCTCCCGATAATTCTCTCATCTTTACATTATGGTCTCCTAAGGGAAGCTATGATAGTACTTTCTTAAAAAACTTTGGCAGTATTTACCTTGTCGAAGATTTGAAAAGAATCAAGGGTGTAGGGAATATTATGGAATATGGTGCCGATTATGGCATGAGAATTTGGCTGCAGCCTGATAAAATGGCGCAGTTAAAACTGACGGGTAGTGATATCGCCAGTGCGATTAGTACTCAGAATGTCCAGGCACCAGCGGGAACCATTGGTCAAAGACCAACGTCTTCTCAGCAAGAATTTCAATTTACGGCAAGAGTACAAGGGCGTTTGACTGAGCCAAAAGAATTTGAAAATATTATTGTTAGTTCTCAGAATGGCAACCTTACTCGTATAAAAGATATAGCCAAAGTTGAAATGGGAGGCAAAGATTATGGCTTCCAGGCTTTTCTTAATGGACATGACGCAGTAGCTTTTGCTGTCCAACTTACGACTGATGCAAACGCATTAGAAACCATTACGCAGGTTCAAGCAAAATTAGAAGAAGCATCTAAGAAGTTTCCTTCGGATGTTGCCTACTATTCGGTTGTAGATAATACAAAATTTGTACGCGAATCCATGAAGGAAGTTGCGAAAACTTTTGCAGAAGCACTGCTGTTAGTGCTGTTAGTAGTATTTTTGTTTTTGCAAAGCTGGCGTGCAACACTCATTCCAATGCTCGCAATTCCAGTTTCCTTGATTGGAACCTTTGGTGCATTTATGGTAATGGGCTTTTCGATTAATACGCTCACTCTTTTTGCTATGGTACTGGCCATAGGGCTCGTAGTAGATGATGCAATTATTGTAATTGAAGCAGTTGAGCATCATATGAGATATAATGGTATGAGCCCTAAAGACGCAACTAAATTGGCCATGAGTGAAGTATCTGGTCCTGTTGTTGCGATTGCCTTTGTGTTAGCATCTGTATTTATTCCCGTTGCCTTTTTTGGCGGGACAACAGGTGTTTTATACAAACAGTTCGCCTTAACAATCGCAGTTTCCATGGCCTTGTCCGCCATCGTGGCTTTATCTTTAACACCGGCCCTTTGTGCGTTAATACTTAAGCCTCATGATCCGAATGCCCACTCTGGGCTCCTAGAAAGATTTTTTAACAAATTTAATGATGTGTTTGAGGCTACCGTAGAGCGATATGGTAAAGGTTTGGCTAAATTAATCAAAAGAGCCGCTTTGGGTGTTGTATTCTTAGTGGTACTTTTATTAGTCACTGGTAAACTATTTCAACTCGTTCCATCTTCCTTTGTTCCTAGTGAAGATCAAGGGTACTTTATTTCAAGTATTACCTTACCAGAGGCGGCAAGCGCGAGTCGTACCGCTACTGTTGCTAGTAAAATAGCCGAAGATATGCGTGCTCAACCGGGGGTAGCGGATACAATTGTAGTGCAAGGTTATGATATTTTAGCTGGTGCTCAAAAAGCAAATTCAGCGATTATTTTTACGAAACTTGCTGATTGGGATGAAAGAACCGCTCCAGGATTAGGGGTAGAGCAACAGGTTATGAAGGTTTTGATGAATGGTTCTCATATTCCTGAAGCTAGGGTTGTTTCCTTTAATGCTCCTTCCTTACCAGGTATTGGCACCGTTGGTGGCTTTACCATGATGATTGAAGATAAAGGCGGCAATACCATTGAAGAAATAGATAAGATATCTAAGCAATTTATGGCCGCTGCTCGTAAACGTCCGGAAATCGGGATGATTTATTCTACATTTGGAATTGATACTCCTGGTTATCGTTTTGATGTAGATCGGGAAAAAGCAGAGCAGTTAGGTATTCCAGTAAAGGATGTATTTACTGCCTTACAGACCTTCCTTGGTGGCGTACAGGTTAATGATTTTAACCGTTTCGGTAGGTCCTATAAAGTAGTTATGCAAGCGGAACAGCAATTCCGTAATGATGTAGAAGGAACTCGTTTCTTCTATGTCCGTAGTTCATCTGGTGTCATGGTACCACTCAATACCTTATTAAAACCACAAACCATTACGGCACCTCCTGTAATTAAACGGTTTAATGGATACAGAACGATTCAGGTAGGGGGTAATCCAGCTCTAGGATATAGCTCTGGTCAAGCATTAGCTGCACTGGAAGAAGTAGCAGCGCAGACGCTGCCTAGTGATTTTGGTTATGAATGGGCCGATCAGAGTCGTGAAGAAAAAATATCTGGTGGTCGTGCTCCTTTTGTCTTCGGCTTTGCCTTGCTGTTTGTATTCTTATGCTTGGCAGCTCTTTATGAAAGTTTTGGTATACCTTTTGCAGTTCTTCTGTCAGTTCCTACTGGCATATTTGGAGCATTCTTATTCCAATTTGTACGTAATTTACAAAATGATGTTTACATGCAGATTGGTATGGTTATGCTCATTGGATTGTCAGCTAAAAATGCAATCCTAATCGTCGAATATGCGAAAGTTAGGGTTGATAAGGGCATGGACCCTGTTAAAGCAGCGATTGAAGCCGCTAAATTAAGGTTACGTCCTATCATAATGACTTCCTTAGCCTTTATTATTGGATGTTTACCTCTTGTAATTGCTACAGGAGCTGGTGCTGGAGCGAGAAATTCTATGGGTACGGCCGTTGTTGGCGGTATGCTGGCAGCTACAACACTAGGAATTTTCTTAATTCCTGTTCTCTTTGTTCTAATTGAGCGGGGAGTGGGTGCTCTGAACAAACATAAGCAACATAAAAAAGAATTGCAGGCATCTCATGATGCAGGAAGTTCTGTGAAATAAGTAATGAAAAAGAAGACTTGGGTTCCAGTGGAGTATAACTCCGTCAGAGCCTAAGTCTTCTTTTCTTTTATGGTTTTATCGATGTAAATTGACTTTCAAAGTGTGGTATTCCTTAGCGATACGTACAGGTTTCGTCATAAACCGAACGGGAATAGAGCAAAGGAACGTTGTCAGATCATTACGGATTTCTTGGTTCAAGCGAGAGGGTTTTGTTATGATGCGAGACAAGAGGAATTCGCCATAAGTTTGGGAAGAGGGTTTTTTGAGTACGTTTTCAGGGTTACTATTATCATTTGTTGGGGCAGGAGAAGAGATAATGGTTGTTTTATGTATTAGGTTACTTGGTAGAGGCGTTGCAGTAATTTGCCGATAAGGTCCAATGGTTTTTCCACATCCTTCACAAGATATTTGTACAATTAAGTTGTTATTGTAGTTAATATCATGAACAGCCTCTTGATTGCAGCGCATGCAGAATAAAACTGCTTTAAAAGACTCTTTGCACATAATAAGACCTCCTTTATTGGGGACTTCTCATATAAGAGATATAAAATCTACTTCTATATCATAGCAATAGGAAAAAATAAACATTCTACCTATAGTAAGACTGAAAAAATAAGAACTAATAAAGTTTATGTTTTTTCTTTTCATTTAGCACCTAGGCTTTTGATGAATATAAAATTCGGGTATGGACTTTAGGGTGCAAAAATTAGTAAAGGGTTGTTTGTTATTATTAACAGGATTAGGTATTTTCAAACAATGATTTAATTATTACGGGACAAATCGGTTAACTATAATAAAGTGTTGTAGAGTAAGATGTAAGTGTCCTTACATAAGAAGTTGAAAAACTAGTTTGGATATGTTACGATGATGCTGAACTGAATAAGGCAAGGGGGGCTGGAGAGGCTGGCTGAGATATAGATCTGATAAAATCTATGACCCTGTAACCTGATCTGGGTAATGCCAGCGGAGGGATAGCGATATAGTTTTTGTGTACCAAGCGCATCCTATGGATGCGCTTTTTTGCATGATAGAGTATTATAAACCACAAAGACGCAATGTGGTTGAATATTTTTAAGGGGGAATTTTTATTAAAAAGGTACTTACGATAGCAGGTTCCGATTCTAGTGGTGGAGCTGGAATTCAAGCTGATTTAAAGGCTTTTTGTGCTCATGGGGTATTTGGTATGAGTGTCATTACAGCCGTGACAGCTCAGAATACCCAAGGTGTATTTGCTGTACAAGATATTGATGTAACTGTTATAGAGAAACAAATAGAAGCTATTTTTGATGATATATCAGTTTCAGCTGTTAAAATTGGTATGGTTTCTCGCATCGAAACGATTCGAGCAGTAGCCAATGGCCTCAAAAAGTTTAATGCCCAGAATGTTGTTGTGGATCCAGTAATGATATCAAAAAGCGGATATTATTTACTCCAGCCCGATGCAATGGAGGCATTAGTCTCTTGTTTATTGCCTTTGGCGACAGTGCTGACTCCTAATATTCCCGAGGCGGAAGAAATCAGTGGAAGGAAGATACATAGCTTAAAAGATATGGAGGAAGCTGCTAAAGCCATTCATCTGTTAGGGCCCAAATATGTTCTCTTAAAGGGAGGTCATCGAGAAGAGGATGCCGTTGATGTCTTATTCGACGGGGAAATTTTCCACCATTTTGGCTCCTTGCGAATTGCCACCCCAAATACCCACGGTACGGGTTGTACTTTGTCAGCTGCTATTGCGGCCAACTTGGCAAAAGGATATTTGCCACAAGAGGCAGTTGCGCGGGCTAAAGAATATATCCATACCGCGATTGAACATTCTTTTTCCATTGGTAAAGGGGTTGGCCCCGTCCATCATTTCTATAATTTATATAAAGGTGCAGGTATGTTAGATGATGAATGAAAATAATAATACACTTGGTTTTACCCATTATTTGTTTTTGTGGTTTGGTGCGGCTGTGTCCATTGCGGAGATTTTAACAGGCGGGTTGTTGGCTCCTCTAGGTTTTCAAAGTGGTGTGACTGCCATTGTCATTGGTCATGTGGTGGGTACCGTTATGATGGTGTTATGTGGCATCATAGGTACGCAGGAAAGGATACCAGCCCTAGTA
Organism: Pelosinus sp. IPA-1; assembly: GCF_030269905.1. Taxonomy (NCBI): domain Bacteria; kingdom Bacillati; phylum Bacillota; class Negativicutes; order Selenomonadales; family Sporomusaceae; genus Pelosinus; species Pelosinus sp. IPA-1. The sequence goes on from NZ_BSVC01000002.1 coordinate 464,571, forward strand.
TCTACCAGAATTTCTTTTGGAGCCTATGGTTCCTATTTGTTCTCCATCCTAAATGTACTGCAACTAGTTGGTTGGACTGCCGTTATGATTATTGCTGCGGCCAGATCAGCCAATGAAATTAGTAAGATACTTTGGGGTATGGATCAAATGTCCTTATGGAGTATTGGTATTGGTGGATTAGTTCTTTTATGGATCGCTCTGGGCAGAGAAGGCGGCTTGAAGAGGCTTAATATGTTGGCCGTATTTCTCTTATTAGGTATAACGGTGATACTAAGTACCGTTGTATTTAAAGATAGTTCCGCTTTAAGCGTACTACCTGCTGGTGGTATGTCCTTTGGTGAAGCGTTAGAACTTAGTGTAATTATGCCTTTATCTTGGTTACCGTTAATTGCAGATTACACCCGTTTTGCAAAAAGTAAAACAAGCGCAGCCTTAGGCAGCGGCCTGGGCTACTTTATTGGCAGCTGCTGGATGTATATTATTGGCCTCGGAGCTGCTATTGTTGCTGGTAACCCAGAACCTTCGGCTATGATGCTAGCTGCTAATTTGGGATTATCTGCCTTGGGAATTGTAGTATTAGCAACAGTAACGACGACTTTCTTGGATGCTTATTCCGCAGGTGTAAGCTTTAATAATATTTTCCCTGAGTTAAACGAAAAACAAGTTGCTTTGGTGATGACGGTTATTGGTACAGTGATCGCTTTGTGGATCAATATGGAAGAGTACGAAAGTTTTCTAATCGCTATCGGGTCAGTTTTTGCGCCTTTATTTGCGGTACTCTTGACCGAGTATTTTATCATTAAAAATCGGCTGGTTAGACCCGAGGTGCTAATCAACTGGAGTGCACTAGTGGTTTGGGCTCTTGGGGTAGTAATGTATTATCAGTTTATCAAAATGGAATTTATCTTAGGAGCGACGATACCTGTTATGTTGATTACTGCATTACTCTACAAAATAATATGGGGGTATACGAAACAATGGAAATACTGCAAAAAATCTCCGATGGCCTTATAGCTCTAAAACAAAAGAAGCCTTTAGTGCATCATATTACTAATTATGTGACAGTGAATGATTGTGCAAATATCACCTTAGCGATAGGTGCTTCTCCTGTGATGGCAGATGATATAGAAGAAGTTGAAGAAATGGTTTCGTTTGCTTCTTCCTTAGTGTTAAATATAGGTACACTGAATTCTCGAAGTATTGAATCCATGCTAGTCGTTGGCAAAAAGGCGAAAGAAAAGGGAATTCCCATTGTATTTGATCCAGTCGGGGTAGGAGCTACTAACCTTCGTACAGTTACGGCAAAACAAATTATAGAAGACGTTCGTCCTGATGTAATACGTGGTAATATGTCAGAAATGAAAATTTTAGCGGGTATCGCTACAGAAATTAAAGGCGTCGATTCTGTGGCTGATGAAATGGATGGGGAAAAGGTAGCACTTTATCTTTCGCAAAAACTTAGCTGCGTGATTGCAATTACGGGTAAACAAGATGTTATTGCTCAAGGAAATAAAGTTTGCCTGATTCATAATGGACATCCTATATTGTCAGAGGTTACTGGCACTGGATGTATGGCTACGTCCCTCATTGCTTCTTATTGTGGCGCAAATGACGATTTGTTTGTCGGAGCAGCGGCAGGGGTTATGACCATGGGGCTAGCTGGGGAGCTCGCGAGACAATCTTTGAAAGCTGGCGAAGGGATTGGAACATTTCGCGCTCGGTTATTTGATGCTGTATGGAATATGACTCCAGAGATTTTAGAAAAAGGCGGCACGATAACGAATGGATAAAGGGGCAATTGATTATTCCTTGTACTTAGTTACGGACCGAGAATTATTAAGTGGCAAAGATCTTGCTACTACAGTAGAAGAAGCTATTAAGGGCAGCGTTACTTTAGTACAAATCCGTGAAAAAAACATATCTACGTTAGATTTTTTTCAGTTGGCCATACAGGTTAAAGATATTACTGCTGCCTATGGTGTTCCCTTTATTGTCAATGATCGTGTAGACATCGCTCTAGCCGTAGATGCAGATGGTGTACACATTGGTCAAGAGGATATGCCCTTGCCAGTGGCAAGAAATTTACTCGGGCCAACAAAGATTATTGGGGTATCTGTATCTACCCTAGAAGAAGCGCTGAGGGCCCAAGAGGAAGGAGCAGATTACCTTGGGATTGGGGCCTTATTCCCTACTTTGACCAAAAGTGATGCAGATCATGTGAGTCTTGAGGATTTAAGGATGATAAAAGAAAAAATTAGCATACCGATTGTTGGAATTGGCGGTATTAATGCCAGTAATATTCATGATGTAATAGAGACAGGAGTGGATGGAGCCGCGATAGTATCTGCAATTATTGCTGCAGCCAATCCTAGGGAAGCAGCTGTGCAGCTGCGTCAGATCATAACTAAATAAAGCGTCAAAAGATATCCTGTAACGTTCCTAAGGCGTTGCAGGATTTTAACTTTTTATAATAGAAGTTAGTAAGTTACTACACTTTTAGCTTAATATCTCACCTAACTCGGGGGTAGAATAATAGGAATTAGAATCAAATCAAAAGGGGTGTTAGGTAATGAAAGATAAAGAACAGTTAAAGAATAAGCTTAGTAAAGTTCAATATGAAGTAACACAAAACAACGGAACGGAACCTGCTTTTCGCAATGAATATTGGGAACATAAGCAAGCAGGTATTTATGTAGATATTGTTTCAGGGGAACCATTATTTACTTCCCTAGACAAATATGACTCTGGTTGTGGGTGGCCTAGCTTTACAAAACCTGTGTCGGAAGAAGCGGTTAAGGAAAAGGCCGATCATAGTCATTTTATGAATCGTATAGAAGTGCGTAGTAAAGAAGGAGATTCTCATTTAGGCCATGTTTTTACCGATGGCCCTGCTCCAACTAATCTGCGTTATTGTATTAACTCGGCAGCGTTACGTTTTATCGATAAAGAGGATTTAGAAAAAGAAGGATATGGAAAATATCTTACATTATTTGATAGGGAGAAATAGATAGTGGTTTGTTATGAAATATAATAAAATAGTAGAAGGAACTTTTATAAAAAGAATCAATCGCTTTATTGCTCATGTGTGGGTAGAGGGAATAGAGGAAATTGTTCATGTAAAAAATACAGGCCGATGCAAAGAGCTGTTTATTGCAGGTACGAAGGTGATTTTAGAATGTTCTCAAAACCCAGCAAGGAAAACAAAGTATTCGGTTATTTGTATTTATAAAGGAGATAGGCTGATTAATATCGATTCCCAAATACCAAATTATGTTGTTTTGGAAGCTTTACAGACAGGAAGTATTTCAGAGATAGCTGCCATAGATACCTTAAAAAAAGAAGTCACCTTTGGTAATTCCAGGTTTGATGTTTACTTTGAATCCCTTGGTAACAAGGGGTTTATTGAAGTCAAAGGGGTGACATTAGAAGAGGGTGGTATGGTTATGTTTCCTGATGCTCCAACAAGTAGAGGGACCAAACATGTATATGAAATGATGAAAGCCGTTGAAGAAGGCTATCAGGGATATATTTTCTTTCTTATCCAAATGAAAGGTGTCATCAGTTTTAGCCCTAATAGTATGACTGACAAAGCTTTTGCCGGAGCCTTGAAACTGGCTGCTGCAAAAGGTGTTAAACTACTAGCATATGATTCTTTTGTTGAGGAAGATACGATTGTAATTGGAGACAAAGTGGAAATAGTATTATAAGTAGGAGGCGAGATTATGTATTTTGACATTGCTGAGGGCCCTGTATTTCGTCCGCCTAGCGAAGCGGATAGCTTTATTTTGCGTGTAACTATTGGGTGTTCTCATAATCGTTGTACTTATTGCAATATGTACAGAACTGTTGATTTTCGTACTCGCTCCATGGAAGAAATTATGGCGCAAATAGAACAAGCCAAAGGGTATAAGGATATGATTCGCCGAATATTCTTGGCTGACGGCAATGCATTAGTCTTGTCAACCGATAGGTTATTGAAGATATTAAAAGTACTGCATGAAAGTTTCCCAAAACTCCGCAGAGTATCTTGCTATGCGGGACCCAATGATATTTTACGAAAAACACCAGAAGAACTTCAGAGTTTATCAGAAGCAGGATTGAAACTTGTGTACTATGGAATGGAATCAGGCGATGATGAAGTACTGCTCCATGTAAATAAGGGCGTTACAAAACAACAGTCTATTGAAGCAGGGCAGAAAATAGTCGCGGCAGGTATTAAATTGTCATTGATGGTTATCATCGGCCTTGCAGGGAAGGCGGGTTCTAAAGAACATGCTTATCATACTGCTCAAGCAGTGAATGCAATTCGTCCCAATATGCTCAGTGCTTTAACCTTAATGATGTATCGAGGCAGTGAACTAAGGGCCGAATATGAAAGAGGTGAATTTACCTTATTGTCTCCTGTAGAGATTATGGGTGAACTATCGCGATTGATTGCCGGTATTGATTTGCCAAGTGAAGTCCATTGTTTGTTTCGCAGCAATCATATTTCAAATTATGTTGCCCTAGCGGGTACATTGCCCCAAGATAAAGAAAAGCTATTGATGGATTGTAAAAAGGCAATGGAGCATTTATCCACGATGACAGAATGGGACCCTTACAATAACGTAGAACAGTGAGACTACTTCCCACCAAGTTATAGTAGGAGAGGGTTATTTTGAAGAAAAATTTAAAATGCATTTATGTAATAAGTTTAATTTTTTTATTGTTACAGCCAGCATTAGTAAGTGCTAAATACCTAGAGGAATATGAGGAAGCTCGTACTTTATACATGGCTGCCACTGCTTGTACAGCTGTATATAGTGATCGGGTGGGAATGATTGCTCGGGATGCTCTAGTGCAAGATGGCTGGCAAATTCAGTATTACATTGGGAAAGATAAAAAAGCAGATGCTAGATTTCTATTTGCCAAAAAGAGCCAAGAAGGAAGTTCTGTTCCCATATACTTGCTTTCGGCAGTAGGAACAGAGAATATAAAAGACGTAAAGACGGACTTACGAGTAGGCAAGGTTTATTTTGCTGGTAAAGGGCCAGAAGAATTTTCAGAGAATGCTCAGAGAAAAAATATGCCTGATACAGTTCCTAAGGTACATGAGGGATTTAATCAATACGTTCAGGCTGGTTTTTCCAAGGAAATAGTAGAAGAAGTGGGTAATTCAAAAAAACCATTTTTGGACATACTGCAAGAGGATGGGGACAAAAAGGTATATTTAGTAGGACATAGTCTAGGGGGAGCAGGGGTTACCATTGGGGGAGCAAGATTACTAGAAATGGGGATAAAACCAGAGCAAGTGGAGGTCATTACTTTTGGCGCGCCAGCCGTAGGAAATGAGGCTTTTCGCCAGAAATATGAGCCTTTGTTACACTTAACTCGTGTTGTAGCTACTGGTGACCCTGTAACTAAGGCTTTGCAAAAATTAGTGGGAGGGTATGAACAATTTGGGCGAGAAATTCGCTGGCAAGTGCCTACCCTTGAAAATCCAGGGCCTCATCAAATCACCTTATATTTAGACTTGGCGATTAAAAACTATTATCAGAAACGGCTGCAAGCTGTACAGGCGGGGGAGTTATTGATGCCTAAGCAGTCTTTCAGTACTTCTGAAACAGCAAGAGTATTTGTAGCACCTCTTAAAAATGAACTACCAGAGGAACTGCAAGCAGAGTTCGTCTATATGAAAGAAGCAGTGCAGGATGAATATCGCTCTACGTTTCCCAATTATGTGTTAGCTGAAGATGGAACAAATGAGGACATCTTTCAAAAAGCGTTAGCAGAAAAGTCTGATTGGGTGGTAGTGCCAACAGCTCTGGCTCATAAAGTTAAGGATGAAGAAAATGTGTATTATATCACCTTGGAACAAAGAGTATATCGGGTAGAAAATCATGCCGTTGTTCATACTGCTAGTTATGGAAGTAGTACTCGGGATATGACGCCCTTGGAAGCATTTATTCACGATATGAAAACAATGAGTCATGATAGGCAGGAGTGGTTTGGATCAGATAAGGGGAAGTAGAATTTGATGAAAAGGGCTCGTTTGAAAAGCAGGACATTTGTTCCTGCTTTTTTTACGGAATCAGAAAGTATAACACTTCCTTGATTCCAAGTAAGAACGACTAAGGCTTCCGCCTGCGTCTGAGGACTTGGCCTAAGCCAAGTCTTTTCTTATGCAATCGAAAGAATACGTCCTTCTTGATTTCCCATAAAAAGAATGAATACCTTGCCTATATCCTAGGGACTTTGTGTAAGCGAAGTCTTTTTTCTATATTAAATAGTAAAGTAAAAGGAGTTCTGTATTCTTGAGAAATTGATTTTGCACTAATATACGGTGAAGCAAATTGTACTTTATTATAGTAAAAATTCAGAATATAATACGGTTAATGAATTCTAACTCGTTCTGATGTATACGTACGAGTAAAGGGGTGAGAGGATTATTCTTACTTTTCGTTGTCGTCAAATACTAAAAAAAATCATAGATGCAAAACGCTCCTTTAAAATTAAAGACTTAGCTGACGAATTTCATGTTAGTACCCGAACGATTAAATATGACTTAGAAAATGTCCGCTTATGGTTAGAAAAACAAAAGGAACAAGTGGTTCAATTAGAATCCAAGCCCAATCTTGGAATATGGCTTGAGGGTGATCCTACAGCTATCAATAAGATTCGCAGTATGTTAGATAATGAAGCAGGGGTGGCCTTGCTCCTTAATCAAGAGGAACGAAGCAAGTATATTGCATTAGAATTATTGATCAATGAAAAGTTTATTACCATTAATCTTTTAGCTGAGAAGATGGGAGTCAGCCGTAATACAGTAGTTGCTGATATGCAAAGAGTAGAACGACTTCTTCAGAACTGGCGCATTGAAATGGAACGGAAGGTTCATTATGGTATACGTGCAGTTAGCTCAGAGGTTAACCGCAGGTTAGCGCTGGAATATGTGGTACAAAGTTTTTTAAATAGTAATGAAATGTCATATATTTTGCACAGCATTGCACGTGAGTATGAATTTCCATCTCGTGTAGGTAACGTTATAACCACTTTTTTATTAGAAAAAAACCAGTTGAAAATTGTATGCCAAGCCATTGGGCGTATTGCTGCAAACATTAAGAAGGTAGGGGAACAGTATCTTTCTGATCGAATGCTGATTGGTGCGTTAATACGATTTTGTGTTGTCATTCAAAGGATTAAAACTAACAATGGTCTTACTGCTTCCGATACGACAGTTGCTATACAAGCAAAAGAACATCCAGTGTATAGTATTTTCAGTGAAGAGTGCGCAGCACTTGCTAATCATTTAGGAATCGAGATATCAGATACAGAAATTGGCTTTGTCTGGTTACAGTCTCTAGGCAATGGCATGTATCATAATGAACTTCATCATGATAGTTATAAACAACCAGTAGTTACAGGGATAACTGCAAAAATCATCAGCAAAGTGAGCCACTGCTTAAAAGTAACATATACCGATGACACAGAGTTGTTTGATAGTCTGCTCGCCCATTTGACAGATAAATTAGCAAAGTACGAATATGGCGTTATTGATCCGAATCCCTTGGTGGCAGAAGTCATTCAATCCTATCCAGATATGTTTAGGTGTGTAAAAGAAGTGTGCTCTGAAGTATTTGCGGAAATCAACGTGTTTTTGACAGATCCTGATTTAGCATATATCGTCCTTCACTTCCAAGCAGCATACGAGAGGAGATATGGGAGGTCACAGTTTAGGGCGATTGTGGTTTGCGGTACAGGACGAGGCACGGCTAGGCTGCTTAAAACCAGATTGGAAAATGAAATAAAAAGTTTAAGTGTGCTCGGGTACTGTTCTGTGCTTGAAATTGAGCAAGTCCTGAAAATACAACCCATTGATTTAGTGATTAGTGTATTGCCCATCAATACAGAATGCCCTCTCGTTGTCGTCAATTCCATACTTACGCAACGAGATATAGTGGCAATTCATGAGGTATTGAAAAAAATAAGTGGTACCCAATTAGAATATACCCTAGAGAGCCCAGAAAAAAAACATGATTTTTCGGAATCCTTTATGTTAATGATTCGGAATATTCATGTTACAGAGTTACCTTTTGTTGAAAGCATTTCGCAGGATATCATTAGTAAGGGGTTTCAACTTGGTATGTTAATTACAAGTGAGTTTAAGGAATATCTTTCTGAGCAAGCAGCCGCTGGTTTGATGCTTCATTGTTTGCTTATGGTCAACAGGCTGGCCTTTGGTTCTCCCTATGTTGATTTTAACTATAGTGATCAGCCTGAGAGTAAGCGATTAGCTGAGCTACGGTGTAAGCTGATCAATGTGCTAGGTGAAGAGTATCATAGTATACCAAAAAGTGAAATTAGTGCAATGCTTCGATATTTTTCGTGAGGAGGTATAGAAATGGCTTTTGATCTTCTGATAAAAAATGGTATGGTTATCGACCCTATTTCTAAAATCCATAGGAAATATGATATTGCTGTTGATGCTGGTCGTATTTTTAGTATCCACTGTCCAGAAGATTTTGCTTTAGAGAATAGTGCAAAAGACATACTTGATGTCCAAGGTTCTTTGGTTACGCCTGGTTTAATTGATCTTCATACCCATGTATTCCCTGGCGATACTGAACTAGGTATTGACGCTGATTTGGTCGGAGTACAGCAGGGGGTCACTACACTAGTAGATGCGGGAAGTGCTGGTGCAGTAGCGTTTCCAAGGTTTGTTACAAATGTTGTTGAAAAGAATACAACCCAAGTATTAGCTTGGATTAATATAGCTGGTGATGGATTGTGCTCTGGACGGGATGAGTTAAGTGACCTTACTAAGCTGGACAAAGAGAATGTAGCTGAACGAATTGCCCAATATCCGATCATTCGGGGAATAAAAGTACGAATGAGTAGTTCGGTATTGGGAAATAGCGGTTTACAGCCTTTAAAAATAGCCAAAAAGTTATCACGAGAGGTAGGACTCCCGCTGATGGTCCATATTGGTAATGGGCCGCCTGCGCTTGGAGATATCTTGAATGTTTTGGATGCCGGTGACGTACTTACCCATGCTTTTCATGGTAAAAAAGGTGGTATTTTTAAAGGTGATGAAATACTTCCTGAGGTACGTCAAGCTTTGAAGCGTGGTATCTTATTTGATGTGGGTCATGGAAACTCAAGCTTCAGTGTACAAACATTACAGAAAGCTCAAAGGGCAGGAATTACCCCCTATTCAATCAGCACGGATATTTACTTGGCTAATTTTAATGGTCCAGTATATAGTTTAACAACTACTTTATCGAAATTCTTGGCATTAGATTTTTCTTTGGATGAGGTTATTGCAGCAGTTACTGTTGCGCCAGCTACCATACTGGGGATGGAGCATGAAATTGGCTCATTGCAAGTAGGGAGAATTGCAGATATTAGTATTCTCGCGATAGAAGATGGGGTTTTTGAATTTGTTGATGCAGAAAATAAGACTTTTAAGGGGCGCCAGTTGCTCCAAGCGAAATTCACAATAAAAGCAGGAAAGGTATTGGAATGTAAATGATAGATACACTGATTAAAACAATTTCTTTGGAGATGCCTATGGGCCCGGAGGAAATGACCGAGTTTAAAAAATTATTGCACATGGTAGCAATCAATGCAAAACAAGTTGGTCTAGAAATATCTGAGGAACGTTGGTTAAGTATGGGAATTCATTTGTTATCTGCCATTAGGCGTGTTAAAAAAGGCGAAAAACTTCCTACGGTAGATCAATTCATAATGGATCAGGTCAGTCCGGATATGATGGAGCTTAGTAGAAAGATATTACTAAAAATTGATAGTGAACTTAATGATGAGACTGAAACCGTGTTATTGGCCTTGCATTTTGAGACAGCTAAAAATAGTAATTAAAAAAGGAAAGGGGATTTATCAATGGACAAGAAAGTCAGAGTGGTAATTGGGGACCGTTTAGGCAAAGGTCAGAAAGTAGCGCAAGGTGTAGAGCAGGCTGGCGGTATACCAATCTTGATTGCTGGTGTTGCCGCTGATATGAAGGTGGCGGATACTATGCACAAAGAAGCAGCTGATTTTGCGATCTCATTTTGTGGCAGTGGCGGTGCAGGGGCTATAACAGCAAAAACTAAGTATGGCTATCCTGTTGAATTTGGCCTTCGTTCTGTTGATGCAGGTGTCACAGCCATTCGAGCAGGTAAGAAGGTGGTTGGCTTTGGCTTTATGGATATTGAAGAACTGGGCAGAAGGTTAACGGAAGAGTACATAAAATTACAAGAAAAAAATAAAGAGGTACAATAATGTATAAAGAGTTAAAACATACGTTATCTTTGAAGGGTACAGGCGAGAGCAAAGAAAGAGCCTTTAATGATGTTTTTTCTCAAATTAAGCCCTTGGTAGCCAAGACTTTTGAAAATATCATTTTACAAATAGAACCACAAGAAGTTGAAGTAATATCTGCTATTGAAACCAGTTATACTGAAAAGTTTTTAGGAATTTTATTTCCCCGTAAACGGACAAGGTATGATATTGCCGTTAATATAACTGTCCGTCTCAGAATGATTGATATGACAGAAATTCAGTTTGAGAAAAGAACGGAAGAATTATCAACGGTGCAAAGAGTGCTGCGCATGCAGTAATAGTTGGTAGTAATTAAGGGAGGGGTAGGCAGATGGATACAATGACGATAATTTTCGAATCAATTATTATTGGTGCTTTGGTCGGTTTTGGCGTAGGGGCAGGTGCTGCTAGAATGTTCCATGCACCAAATGTTCAGGGGATGGGAGCTTTTCGGACTTTTGGTGAGCTAAATGCATGTGAAGGTGATCCAATTTCTCATTTCTCTTTTGGTTTAGGATTTTTATTTAATTCTTGGGCATCCGTTGTTGGCGCTGGTGCTTTTACTCAAGATGTAGAACACCGTATTATTCCAAATTGGGCAGCCGCAGCATTGCTTTCTAAAAATCCTAAGGTAGAAGAAACCTTGCATAATCCCAAAAAAATGGCTTTTGCTGGTGCTGCCATTGGCATGGTTGTAGTTACTGTGATGAACTCAACAGCCGTAGCGATTCCGGCTTCGCTGCAAGTTATTGCGACAAAAGTGCTAGTTCCAGCAGCCAACTGGCTGATTAATCCAGTTATGCCTATCGTTTTCTGGATGGCAGCTATTGATGCTGGTCAAAGAAGTGGTACATGGGCTACTGTTCTGGGAGGTTTGTCCCAGCTTGTTATGGGAAATGCAGTGCCAGGGATTGTCTTAGGGATTTTAATAGGTAAAGGTGTAGATGAAAGCGGTTGGAATCATATTACGAAGACCTTGGTAGTAGCCGTAGTGTTATTGTTTGTATTCAGTGGATTCTTCCGTGGATTTGATGCCAGATTGTTAAATGAGTTTCATATTGGTGTACCAGCAGGATTGATCGAATTCCATAAAATCTTTGGATCGGTGGTGAAATAAATGGAGAATCAGGAAAAACAAACTGAATTAACCGGGTTTTGGTATTCTGAATGGGCTTTTGTTCTTTTTGTAGCCATGCTTTCTGCAGGGATATTTTCTGGTACCCATATGTATTATGTGTATCATATTGGTGCCTTTAATGATATTGCTATTGTAGCTATGTTGGAAGGCGGTTTGAAAACTGGTGCATATGGTGCAGCGGCTGCTTTTGGCGCAAGTTTTCTCTTTGCTCGAGTTCTGGAAGGACCCCTCGTCGGCATTTTGGATATTGGAGGTGCACTGCAGACTGGGATTGGAATTGGGGTTCCTGCTATGCTTCTTGGTATGGGAGTAACAGCTCCGTTGGCGTCTTTTCCTCTTGCGCTGGCTACTGGTGGGGCACTTGGTTTAATAATTGGAACGATCATTGTGCTAATTCGTAAATTTACAATCAGTGGAAACTCGTCTACCTTTGGTGCTGATGTTATGATGGGGGCAGGTAATGCATCAGGAAGATATTTAGGTCCTCTCATTATTATCTCAGCTACAATGGCTTCCATTCCCGTAGGTTTAGGAGCAGTGATTGGTGCAGCCATCTTTTACGTATGGCAGAAACCAATTGCAGGTGGAGCGATTTTAGGGGCAATGCTTCTTGGAGCCTTTTTCCCTATTTTGACAAAGTAGATGGAGAAAGACTATCTTGTAATTAGGGGTGCAGAAAATGAATATTTATCAAAAATTTGGTTTGCGTAAAATTATTAATGCAAGCGGTAAAATGACAGTACTAGGAGCTAGTGCAGTACATTCCGAGATTGCTCAGGCTTTGAGTGCGGCCGCTATGGATTATGTTGATATTCATGAATTGATGATTGCTGCTGGTAAAAAAATTGCACAAGTGACAGGTGCTGAAAATGGCTGCCCTACTGCTGGGGCTGCGCCAGGTATTGCGATAGCTACAGCAGCTGTTATTGCTGGCGAAAATTTGGCACTTATTGAGAGAGTACCTAATACTGATGGTCTAAAAAATGAAATTATTCTTCAGAAGGGCCATTCTGTACATTTTGGTGCTTCTCTTCCCCAGATGATTGCCTTAGGCGGTGGTAAAGTTGTAGAAGTAGGGCAAGCCAATCACGTGGAGAAAGACCATATTCTTGGAGCCATTAATGAAAAAACAGCAGCATTATTTTACATAAAATCTCATCATGCAGTACAAAAAGGGATGCAGTCCTTAGAGACGATGATTGCTATTGCCAAAGAAAGAAATATTCCTATTCTTGTTGATGCAGCAGCAGAAGAAGATTTTAAATGTTATATTGCTAAGGGTGCTGATATCGTCATTTATAGCGGTGGCAAGGCTCTAGAAGGTCCAACTTCAGGGTTGATCTGCGGTAGAGACGATTTAATGAAAGCCTGTCATAAGCAATATAAAGGAATTGGCAGAGCAATGAAGGTTGGGAAAGAATCCATTGTTGGTTTGATGACGGCCTTAGAACGATATCAATCGAAAGAAGATGATTCACAAGGACAAATGGATCGCATGAATTGGTTGATTCAAGAACTTGCTGCTGTTCCTGGTATCAAAGGTGCCATTGTGCAGGATGAAGCCGGGCGGGCGATTTATCGCGCGCAGCTTACAGTTGATGAAAAGATTACGGGAATCAGTGCGATAACATTGGCTAACGAATTAGAAACAGGCGATCCTGCTATTTATACTCGAAATTATTATGCCAACATAGGAATCATCAATGTTGATCCTCGTCCTTTATTATTGGATCAGGAGAGAATAATTGCGAATCGTATTCGTGAAATCATCAGTAAGTGTAAGGGGAAGGAAGAGAATTAATGAAAAATGTAACTGTTCGTTTAAATTTATTAGCTAAGGATCGTCAGAATGCCTTGGACATTGTAGAGGCTGCTGAGGGGCAAGTATATATTGGAATGATGGTTAAAAATTTTAACTCCAATGATGAAGCGATAGATAAAATTCTAGAATTTCAGCAAGCTAACATTCCGGTTTCTGTTGGTTTAGGGGCGGGAGATCCTGCTCAATGGAGTCGGGTTGCTGAAGTGGCGATAAAAACAAAACCAGTACATGTAAATCAAGTGTTCCCGGCTGCTGGTTATACCCTAGCAGGATTAAAAGGTGTTGGCAGCGATCATACAATGGTGAATGCGTTGATTAGCCCTGTAAGTCTTGGAAAGGTATCTGTATGTACAGGACCACAAAGTCAAAATTTCCAAGATAGTATCTCTTGCGATGGTGCTGCTGCTATGCTACATGAAATTGGCATACATTCTGTAAAGTTTTATCCGATTGAAGGGCAATCAAGATTAGACGAAGTTGCTGCAATGGTACGAGCAGCTGTTCGGCAAGGAATTAGAATATTTGAACCTACGGGCGGAATTGATATTCATTCGGTTGGCAAGGTGGTAGAGGTTTGTGCTGAAAATGGTGCTGAAGTTATCATTCCTCACATTTATACTGCACTGGTAGACAAGGCAACAGGTCTAACCGATCCTAAGAAAGTTGCTGAGTTACTTACAGCACTGTCAGGGAACTAATGTAAAAAAGGAAAAGAATGATAGACCACTCTTTTGAAAGAATTTTCGGAAGGGTGGTTTATCTTACATTACACACTAATTTATTGGTAAGCTGCGTTGATTCCATGTAGTAAGGTTATTTTCTTATTGATTAGGAGGGAATTCTATGCACTATTTAGATGTTAAATTAGTTGCTATTGATTTGGATGGGACGCTGCTACATGATAGGCGCCAAATTCCCGAAGAAACCATTCAGGTTATTCAGCAGGTTAAACAGCAAGGCGTAATAGTTACATTGGCTTCAGGCAGATCCTTTTGCTCGGTGATTCCTTATGCAAATCAGTTAAAGATAGAAGTACCCTTGATTACTCATTGTGGTGCTTACGTTGCCGATATAAAAAAGGAAAAGATTATTACTCGAAGGCCTATCGACGCAGCTAAGTCAACAGAAATTATTAGTTTTTTCGAGGAGCAAGGTTACTATATTAAGGTGTATTGTAATGAGATGTTCTTTGTACAGGAAGCAACGCCTAAAACCATTGAATTTTCGAGGAATTTTAATATTCCTTATACAGTCGTGGGAAGGGGACAACTAAGGAGATTGAATGAGGCACCTTTTCGTATTGTTTTACAAGATGAGCCAAAGCGCATTCAGTATGCCAAAGAGCAGCTTAGCCAATGGAAGGATGCGGTCACTGTTTTTCAAGATTCACCAAGGGGGTTGGAAATCGTAGATGTCGAGGTAAATAAGGGCCTTGCGTTAGGTACTATTTGCCGAGAATTGGGAATTCCTTTATCACAAGCATTAGCCATTGGAAATGAAGGAAATGATATTGCAATGCTTCGAGCTGTGGGATTGGGAATTGGGATGGGAAATGCGAGTGCGGAATTAAAGCAGCATGCGGATATTATCATCCCTAAAAGCAATTTAGAAAGAGGAGTGGAATACGCTTTAAGGAAGTATGTTTTAAAAGAAAACATATAATACTATACAATATAAATAATTCTGCATAATAAGGCTTTTACTAGAGGCTTTACTCGTGTTAGGATAAAGGAAAGGACTGGAATTATTTTAAAAGGAGAGTGTTCTATGTTTAAACAGATCCACGTTTTCCCCTTAGCGTTGAGTATGATGATGCTTTCTACTACGTCTAGTGCAGTAGGAGCTCCAGAAAATTCTCAGATTGCTGACCGAGCCCAAATACAGGCTGAATATAAATGGAATCTTGAGGATTTATACACAAGCGATGATGCTTGGCAGGTAGACTACAACAAGGTGAAAGCTATGTTGCCTAAGATTACCGAATTTAAAGGTAGGCTGCATCTTTCGGGTAAGGAGATGCTTGCGTGTCTTACACTTCGTGATGAAGTAACCATGATTACAGGCAAGTTGTATCCTTTTGCCCGTATGCATCAAGATGAAAATACGGCTGATAATAAGTACCAAGCATTAACTGGCAAAGCTCAATCATTAAATGTGGAAGTTAGTGCCGCTACTTCCTTTATTGAGCCTGAAATTGTTTCTATGCCAACGGAAAAATTGCAGGAAATTAGACGTCAGGAAAAAGGGCTAGCAATTTATAACTTTTATTTTGATAGTTTAATCCAGCAAAAAGAACATGTGCTTTCTCCTAAGGAGGAAGCACTACTATCAAAAGCAGGGGAAGTAGCGGAAACTCCTGCTACAGTTTTTAATGTTTTAGCAAATGCAGAAGTTCGATTTCCTAACATCAAAGATGAGCAAGGACAGGAGGTCCAATTAAGTGAAGGTCGTTACACCACTTACCTTCGCTCATCGGATCGGCGTGTTCGTCAGGAAGCCTTTGCTGGTGTACTGGGTTCTTATGGTCAGTATCGTAACACCTTGGCAGCAACTCTCAATGGGCATGTCAAACAGCATGTGTTTTTCGCCCAAGCCCATAAGTTTCCTTCGGCACAGGAAGCTGCTCTTACGCCAAATCATATTCCTGTAGCTGTTTATGATAATTTAATTCGTACCGTCAATCAAAATCTTGCCCCACTACATCGGTATGTAGCCTTAAAGAAGAAGGCCTTAGGCGTAGACGAAATACATATGTATGATTTATATGCACCGATTGTAAAGGATATAGACATAAAATTGACTTATCCAGAGGCTTTGGAGGTTGTAAGGCAAGCTTTAGCTCCTTTAGGGGAAGAGTATATCGAAAACTTTAACAAAGGTATAGCAGCAAGTTGGATCGATGTTTATGAAAACCAGGGAAAACGTTCAGGTGCCTATTCTTGGGGCGTTTACGGCATACATCCGTTTGTCCTTTTGAATTATCATGGAAGATATAGCGATGCTTCTACATTAGCCCATGAGATGGGGCATGCCATGCATAGCTACTATAGTGCCAAGCACCAGCCTTATCCTACTTCTGACTATGTGATCTTTACAGCAGAAACTGCTTCTACTACCAATGAAATTTTACTCATTGATTATATGCTGAAGCACACAGAAGATAAAAAGACAAAAATATATCTCTTAAATCAATACTTAGAAAATATTCGTACTACCTTATATCGCCAGACCATGTTTGCCGAATTTGAAAAAGCAATTCACGAAAAAAGTGAGCAAGGGGAAACCTTGACGGCTGATGTGATGGAAGGCATGTATCATGAACTTAATGTAAAATATTTTGGTAGTGATATGGTTGTAGATAAAGAAATTGATATAGAATGGGCTCGAATTCCTCACTTTTATCGTAATTTTTATGTATATCAATATGCAACTGGTTATTCAGCAGCAACGGCCTTTGCTGAAAAATTACAAACAGAAGGTAAGACGGCCCAAGAACGCTACAGTACCTATTTCTTAAAAGCTGGTGGTTCAGATACACCAATCAATATTTTAAAACATGCTGGTGTAGATATGTCTACCCCTGAGCCTATCGAAATTACGTTACAGAAATTTAATCGGCTATTAGATGAATTGGAAATGTTAATGAAAGAAGAATAGTTCATAATTAAATAGTATCTTAATTTAACTAAAATGGCGCCAGATCATTCCTTGATCTGGCGTCATTTTTGCTATTATAAGCTTTTAAATTGGGGGAGATATTCTTTGTGAGCTTCTAACATTTCATCAAATAAAACTTTAGCCATTTTATCGGAAGCGACCAACGGGTTCATTGTCATAGCTAGTAAAGCTTTATTATAGTCGCCTGTAACAGCTGCATCAATAACTACTCTTTCGAAGGATTTAATCTGTTGTACTAATCCGTTTATTTGTATGGGAAGCTCACCGATAGCAATTGGTTGAGGACCATCTTTAGTGATCACACAGCTTACTTCTACAATGGAGTCAGGCGAAATTCCGGCAATTGCCCCATTATTTCTCGTATCTACGGGTTGAATATCACGCTTGTCATTATATATTGAATTTATCAATCTACAGGCTGCATCGCTATAGTAGGCTCCACCACGTTGTTCTAATTGTGGTGGTTTTATGTCCAAATTCGGATCTTTATACAATTCGAACAGGTCATCCTCCAGTTTTTTTACTGTTTCAGCTCTAGTTTCCCCTTTGGCAAACTCTTCTAATTCCTTTTCCAACATTTCATCTTTTTTGAAATAGTATCTGTGATAGGGACAAGGTATTACATTTAATCCTAGTACAAATTCAGGTATCCAATTAATATTGATAACATTTTTTACAGTACTCGGCATCTTGCCAGCAGCAATATTATCAATCACTGATTTGGTAATGTTCTCACCATCTAAATATGCATTTAAACCAAATACCATATGATTCAAACCGGCAAAGTCAATTCGAATTCTACTGTGTTCAACATTGTATAGTTTGGCTATTGCCATTTCCATGCCAATAGGTACATTACATAAGCCGATAACCTTCTTATTTTTCCCATATCTCAGTACAGCTTCCGTGATCATTCCTGAGGGATTGGTGAAGTTGATTAGCCAAGCATTTGGGCATAATTCTGCCATATCTTTATCAATTTCAAGTATGACTGGAATAGTTCGCAGTGTCTTAAACATCCCGCCGGCACCATTGGTTTCTTGTCCAATATAACCATGGTTTAATGGAATTCTTTCATCCTTTATTCGTGCATTTAAGAGGCCTACGCGAAATTGTGTCGTTACAAAATCCGCATTGGGCAGAGCCTCTCTTCTATCTAGAGTCGTGTGTATTTCCATTGGTACCCCGGATTTTTTGACCATTCTTTTAGCAAGATCACTTACAATCTTTAATTTTTCTTTGCCTGCGTCAATATCTACTAACCACAGTTCGTGAATGGGCAGTTCATCATATCTTTTTATGAATCCTTCAATAATCTCCGGTGTATAACTTGAGCCGCCACCGATTGTCACAATTTTTAACCCCTTCATAATAAAACCTCCTAATATACTCGGAATTTTTATCTCTAGAATAATCATATAGTTCTACCAGAAGGAGCGCAATTACGATAAAGTAAAACTGTACTAGTACAGTTTTACTTTAAGAGAAGGGAATACGCATTAGCTATTCCTCGTAGTGAGATAAAAGAACTTCTTACCCTTTTTCGGAGAATGGAGGCTGTATTTTGTCCAGAATAAGGCAATCACAACAGGGTCATAATAAGTGTATATCGATTATGGGAGGCTTGGTTGTGAGCAATCAAATAATATTATGGTCTATGTTAATTCTTCCTTGGCTAACTCTCTTCTTCATGCCTAGAGAGGAAATTAAGCGATGGATGCCCGCAGCCTTGTTTGTAATAGTAACGAATACTTTAATTGTTGATGTAGGCGTTACTTGGAAGGTATGGGAGACCCGTGAGAATGTTTATCCGCTTAGCGAAATGATAAGTTTTGTTTATGGTGCATTGCCAATCGGCGCGATGTGGATTCTCAAATATACTTATGGGCGGTTTTGGTCGTATGCAATTGTTCAGATCATAGGCAGTTTACTATTAATCCTTTTGGTACAGCCCTTGTTACACCGCCGAGGAATATTCGTGTGGCTTGACGAAAATGCTCTTGCGGGGATTGGGGCATTTACAACGACGGTCGTGCATTTAATTTCCGTCTATATTTATCAAATGTGGCAGGATGGTATATTATTCTCCTCCGAACGAATCAATATCTCTCCTAACTTGCAGCCAACGGCAGCTAAGCCGCTAGACAAGAATGAACAAGATAAAAATCCGTAGGAAATCACCAATACATGGTTGCTATTAGCGCTACATCATGATATAGTAATAGCACTAGGTTTACAACGTTACAATTAAATATTAAATCTTATCCAGAGTGGTGGAGGGACTGGCCCAATGACACCCAGCAACCGGCAGTAATGCAGTGGTGCTAATTCCAGCAGGAGCAATCCTGGGAGATAAGAAGGTTTACTATGTAATAAAAACCCTTCTTATTTATAAGAGGGGTTTTTTTATATTTGAGATGGTGAGGAGAGGGTATATGGATGCTGTTAGATAACAGCCGTAGCATGCAGACAACGTTAACTTACTTTCCAGGATTTAAGTGGCGGCCTTATTTAAAGATGGCTAAAGTAGCTGATACAGAAAATCCCTTGTACCTCAAATTAGGGGGGATATTAAAAGAGGTTATTGTAGCATATGAAACCTATGGACATATATCTGAAAACGGCGATAATGTTATACTCTTACATCACGCCTTGACAGGTGATAGTCATCCAGCCGCCCATAACCAGCATGACGAAAAAGGTTGGTGGGAACCACTGGTTGGTTCAGGGTGCCCCCTAGATACAGATAAGTATTTTATTATTTGTGCCAATGTGCTTGGTGGTTGTCAAGGGACAACAGGTCCAGCTTCCCCTAACTTAGAAAATGGGCTGGCTTATGGCATGGATTTCCCGGAAATAACTTTATTAGACATGGTACAGGTACAGAAACGATTACTAGATTTGCTGGGGATTAAACATGTTAAGTTAATTATTGGCGGTTCCATGGGTGGAATGCAATCTTTGGAGTGGGCTGTAACCTATCCTGATTTTATGGATGGTGTTATGGCAATTGCCGCTCCAGGATATTCATCTTCTCAGTCCATTGCTTATAATAAGGTAGCACGGCAAGCTATAACTCTTGACCCAGGTTGGCAAGGTGGAAATTACTATGGCGGGAATGGTCCAGAAAAAGGATTAGCAATTGCCCGATCGGTAGGTATGATTACCTATCAATCCGAATTGTCTATGGAAGGAAAATTTGGACGGAAACGCCGCAATGGATGTTTTGAAATTGAAAATTACCTAGATCATCAAGGTAATAGCTTAGCGCGCCGTTTTGATGCGAATTCTTACTTATATTTACTACGAGTCTTAGATTATTATAATTTGTCAGATAGCTGTAAAAGCTATGAGGATGCTTTAGCCCAAATTACGGGGAAAGTAATGGTTGTGGGGGTAAGTTCTGATATTTTATATCCTCCTTACCAGCAAGAAGAATTGGTGGAAGCTATGCGCGATTGCGGAGTGGATGCCGAGTATGCCTTACTTGAAAGTCCTCATGGTCATGATGGTTTTTTAATTGATTTTCATTTATTAAGGCCCTTGATCAATGAGTTTATAAAAAAGCTAACTATAGGTAAAGTAACTAAAAACTAGGAGGATGTATAACATGTCAGTACAAGAAAAATTACGTTTTGATTCATTAGCCGTTCACGGTGGTCAGGAGCCAGATCCGACAACAGGATCACGAGCAGTTCCCATTTATCAAACTACTGCTTATAATTTTCGTGATAGCGAGCACGCTGCCAATTTATTTGGTTTAAAAGAGTCTGGTAATATTTACAGTCGCTTGACTAATCCTACTACTGATGTCTTAGAAAAACGCATTACAGCTCTTGAAGGTGGAGTCGGAGCTTTAGCCTTTGCTTCAGGGCATGCTGCAATTAGTGGAGCCATCTTAAACATTGCCCAAGCAGGGGATGAAATTGTCAGCTCTTCAACTCTTTATGGCGGTACTTATAATATGTTTTCCTATACTTTGCCTAATTTAGGGATTAAGGTAACCTTTGTTGATCCAAGGGATCCAGAAAATTTCCAAAAGGCGATTACGCCAAAGACAAAAGCGTTATATGGTGAAGTGATTGGAAATCCCAAAATTGATATTTTTGATATTGAAAAAGTTGCTGAAGTGGCCCACCGAAATGGTATCCCATTAATTGTTGATAGCACGTTTGCTACACCTTATTTATGCCGTCCTCTAGATTTTGGCGCAGATATTGTCGTTCATTCTGCTACAAAGTTTATTGGCGGGCATGGTACATCTATGGGTGGTTTAGTGATTGATGGTGGTAAATTCAATTGGGATAATGGAAAGTTTCCTTTATTGAGTGAGGCAGATCCAAGTTATCATGGACTAAAATATACGGAAGCCTTAGGACCTTTGGCTTTTATCATTCGCCTGCGAATCCAAGTGCTGCGCGATTTAGGAGCGTGCCTCAGCCCGTTTAATAGTTTTCAATTTTTGCAAGGGTTAGAAACTCTTCATTTACGTATGAAACGTCACTCCGAGAATGCGCAAGCCGTTGCTGAGCATTTAGCAAAACATGAAAGTGTGAGTTGGGTAAGCTACCCAGGATTGACCAATCACCCAGATTATAATTTGGCGAAAAAGTATTTTCCTCGTGGAGCAGGAGCTATATTAACCTTTGGCATCAAAGGTGGATTAGAAGCTGGTAGAAAATTTATTGATTCCTTGCAGTTATTTTCCCTATTAGCAAATGTTGGAGATG
This sequence comes from Pelosinus sp. IPA-1, assembly GCF_030269905.1. NCBI lineage: Bacteria > Bacillati > Bacillota > Negativicutes > Selenomonadales > Sporomusaceae > Pelosinus > Pelosinus sp. IPA-1. The sequence continues at coordinate 486,238 of NZ_BSVC01000002.1, forward strand.
CTAAGTCTCTTGTCATTCATCCTGCAAGTACCACTCACTCTCAGCTCACATCAGAGCAACGTGCTAGTGCTGGAGTACCGGATGACATGGTACGCTTGTCTATTGGAATTGAAGATGTGGAAGATCTTATTGAAGACTTGGATCAAGGTTTGGCTGTTGCAAAGTAAATTGTGATGCTTGAGGTAACTATAAAATAAAACAATATAGTAAAAAGAGCTGCAACTATGATATTAGTAGAGGATATTATAGTTGCAGCCTTTTACTATTTGGCCATGAAATTTGTAAAAAATATATAAATATAATAAAAAATGTTAAAACGTATACCTTTTGGCAGACGAAAAAATTTTTAAAATGTATTATTGTATCTGTAACGGTTCGAAACGGGAAAATGATTAGAATAGATAAATCCAGAAGGAGTCTGAAGAAATGAGCTTAGTAAAATGGTTGGCCGGCTGGTATAAAAATAATTGTAATGACAATTGTGAGCATTGTTATGGTGTGAAGATTACAACAGTAGATAATCCAGGATGGTCTATAAAAATTGATTTAACGGGTACGGGATTCGAACAAAAAACATTTGAAACTGTTTATCTTGATAGGAGTGATAATAATTGGATTCGATGTCTTGTAAATGATAATACTTTCAAAGGATTTGGAGGGCCTGAAAATTTAGAAGAGATATTAGAAATTTTCAAGGAATGGGTTACTGACTTAAGTAAGGAAGAGAAGATTCAAGCGCCTCGCAATAAATATGAGTTTAAATACTTTGAATATACCCAAGAAGATTTGTAATAGAAAATTTCTTTCAAGTAACTTTCCCCTAAAGTTTATGAGGTGGATGACTATTATTTAAGTAAAACACCAAGGTAGGAGATAAATAATGAATGTTATTAAATTGTTAGAAGAATGGTACATCAGTAATTGCGAAGGTAATTGGGAACATGACTGGAATGTTAAAATTCAAAGCATTGACATGCTAGGATGGCTTGTTTCGATTAATTTAGTGGATACGAGAGTTGATGGTAAGGAGTTTCCTGCATATAAAGTGGAAAGAAGTGTTGATGATTGGGTACATTGTAAAGTAGAAAATAGTATTTTTAACGGTTCCGGTGGGGCTGGAAATTTAGAAGAAATTTTAATAGTATTTATAACCTGGCTAGTCAAGGTCGATAAAAATTTTAAAAAGAAAAAATAATCAGTGTTCTGGCACAGAATTACTCAAGCAAATTTGTAAAGGCTTGAAGGACTAGAGTACATCTTCTATATTTAATCTACTGTTGATTAGATTTTCGATAAATTGCATAAATATATGAAATTAGGTGGAGTAATTTATTTTCTGATCATGTATTACGGTGTGGGAGGACAAAAGTTTGGATGCCAAATTTATTAACCCTTTTTTAATTGCATTTACGGGCGTGATGCCTCAAGTTGGATTTGTAAATATTGTTAGAGGTAAAATTTGTTCCAAGGAACAATTTGTTGATAGTCTTGGAGTTAGTGTACAGGTTGGTGTGAAAAGTCAAAGCGATGGAAATATTGTTTTTAATATGTCGGAACAGACGGCTAAGAAAATTTCATCAGTTATGATGATGGGGACTGTAATCAATACGATTGATGATATGGCTAAAAGTGCAGTCTGTGAAGTGTTTAATATGGTTGTTTCTCATGCATCTACTTCTTTAAATAAGGAAGGATTTATGGTAAAAGTCAACCCTCCTATATTTTTGCAGGATAATACCAAAATTCAGGTGTGTAATAGTACATATATTGCTATTGAAATGATAGTAGATAATTGCCCGGTAGAAATGTCCATTGGTCTTAACGCTGGATAAGTGTTAAAGATATTGCTATCTATATATACAAAACCCTGTAAGAGTTCTTATGAATTTTTGCAGGGTTTTACTATATTAGATGGAATGTAGTCAATTACTACGTATTTGCGGTAAGGAAAAGAGTTATAGCAGGGGGAGTTTATTATGGATTCTAAACCGTTGTTTACTTACTGTTTGTCTAAAGAAGGTGCAATTGAAGACTATCCTTTTGGCCCAGATGTAATTGTTATGAAAGTGATGGGAAAAATGTTTGCACTCTTATCACGTAGGGAGGGACAGGTAAATCTCTCATTAAAATGTGATCCTAACTATGCAGAACTTTTACGTCAGCAATATGTAAGTATCTTACCAGGGTACCACCTAAATAAACGGCATTGGAATACATTATTATTGGATGGCACTATCCCGGAGAAGGAGATAAGGGGGCTAATCGATCACTCTTATGATTTGGTAGTTAAGTCCCTTACTCGGGAAAAACGGGCTAGGTTGAAAATAATAATTTAGGCTTGAAAAGAGTAAATGATATTATTAAGGGTAATCTATTGTAAATAGAAGTTTATATTGAAGCGAGGGATGAGTATTTCTACTGAATTAATCTTAGTTATAGTAATCTTGGTTGCACTTATTTTTACATTAACAAATGGTTTGCATGATGCAAGCTCCGTTGTCGCGACTTTTATTTCCTGCGGGGCTGCCACGCCAGTTCAAGCAATTTGTTTGGCGGCAATAGGGGGCTTTATTGGTGCGGTGACGAGTGGTAGTGCGGTGGCAAATACTGTCTCGGCAATTGTTGCAGTCCCTACAGAAACGGCATTACTAAAAATATTATTAGCTGCTATGATGGGAGCCGTAATATGGAATCTAGTAACTTGGAAGTTTGGCTTTCCTTCCAGCTCAACTCATGCGTTGGTAGGAGGATTAATAGGGGCAGTATGGGTTTCTCGTGGCAAAGAATATATTTTATGGGGGTGGGAAGAACTCTTATCACCAGAACATCAAGTTATCGGTATTAGCAAAATTGTGATAGCATTACTATTTTCCCCTTTATTAGGTTTTATAGTTGCATTCCTCCTCCAGTTTACCTCTAATCTTATATTGAGGAATGCTAAAATAACAATCAATATATGGATAAAGAGAGTGCAATGGATTATTGCTGCATTATTAGCTTATAGTCATGGCGCCAATGATACACAAAAAGTGGTTGGCGTTGTTTCCCTTGCTTTGGCAGCTGCCAATTATCCTTTTGGTCATGTGGAACCTTTCTGGATTAATGCATTTGGTGGTACAGTTATGTTTCTGGGAACTATGCTTGGCGGATGGTCAATTATGAAAACGATTGGGCGTGATATCTATACCATTCGTCCTATCCATAGTTTGAATTCTCAATTGTCTTCAGGTGGTTCCGTTATTTTGGCAACAGTTTTAGGAGCACCTGTTTCTACAACCCATGTAGTGGTGGGAAGTGTAGTGGGAGTAGGAGCGGCAGACGAATTTCGTATGGTCAATTGGAAGATTGGTCAAGAGATTATTGTTGCTTGGTGTGTTACCATACCGGCATCCGCGATGGTAGCGGCGCTCCTATATTACATAGTAGGATAGTTATTAAGGAGGGTGTATGGCTAAAAATAACTTCTGGGAAAGATTATTTCCTGTCAAATGGGATTTTAATAAGATGTTACATGATCAAGCTTTGGTTACTAGTAGTGGAATGAAAAGCCTAGAAAGTTGGATTTCTAGTAGATCAAAGGAAGATTATCAGCTTGTATTCCAAGAGGCAGATCGGGCGGATGCAATTCGATTTACTATGGAAAATAATCTAGTGGAGGCTTTTGTAACTCCCTTTGATAGGCAGGATATTTATTCTCTTTCTGTAGAAATGGATAAAATTGTTGAATATGCTAAGTCTACCTTAGAAGAAATGGAAGCATTTGAAGTTTTTGCTGACTCAGTTATTATAAAAATGGTAGAACAATTATCTAAAGGAACGGAACAGCTTGCTGAGGCAATTGACTTATTAAAAGGAGATCCGATTAAGTCGAAAACTTACATAGAAAACATTCGTGAAGTACAGTTAAGGGTGGAAGCTGATTATCGTGACGGTATGGTGGAACTCTTTAAGCGGGGAGATCTTATGTATGCCATGAAATATAGGGAGGTATATCATCATATTAAAGATGCGGCCATCCATCTAGGATATACTACAGATATTTTGCATAAAGTTGTAGTGCGAATTACGTAGGTGATAAACTTGCCTTAATCCTGAAAAATATGTATGTATTAAAAAAGAATTACAATAGTCTCCTGATATAGTATTATAAAATACTAATATTACAAAAATACGGGATAAATCATAAAAAATCATTGACATTGTATAAGCGCAATGATAGAATTCATTTCAAAGCATAGAACAATAGTAATGATAGAGATAGTAGCCTACTAGCTAATTTTCAGAGAGTTGACGTTTGGTGTGAGTTGACAATGAGCGGTGGGGGAAGATCACTCTAGAACTGTATTTCTGAAAGTAGTAAGAAATACCGGGGTAGCCTCGTTATTGGGCTTAGGTTTGATAGAACTGATAAGCGGCATTATTATGCAATTAAGGTGGTAACGCGGGTATAGCTCGTCCTTGGATATTTTCAAGGACGGGCTTTTTATTTATATTGAAATATAGGAGGTAATTTTATGTCAAACGGCAAACCTTTTAAACTAGGAAATTCTTATGTATCAATGGAAGATATCTATATAGCAAATCAAAAATTGCAGGGCGTGATAAAAAAAACGGAACTGATTGAAAGTCCAGTTTTTAGTAGTGAGTGTGGAAATCGTGTATTCATAAAACCAGAAAATCTGCAAATGACAGGTGCTTTTAAAATCCGTGGTGCTTATAATAAATTGAGTAAACTAAATGAATTAGAGAAAAGCAGAGGTGTTATCGCCTCTTCTGCGGGAAATCATGCCCAAGGTATTGGTTATGCTGCTCAATTACTTGGAATTAAGGCTACTGTAGTTATGCCGGCGACTACACCGATCATCAAAGTAGAGGCGACGAAAAATTATGGTGCAGAAGTAGTCTTATATGGTGATAGTTATGACGAGGCATATAAAAAGGCGAGAGAGCTTGAGGCAGAGCATAATTATGTTTTTGTTCATCCTTTTGATGACTTGGATGTTATCATTGGGCAAGGGACTGTAGCGTTAGATATCTTAAATGATTTAGAAGATGTTGATGAGATACTAGTTCCCATAGGGGGAGGCGGTTTGGCTAGCGGGGTGGCTTTTGTCGCAAAAATGCTAAAACCAAGCATAAAGGTAATCGGAGTGGAACCAGATGGAGCCTGCTGTATAAAGGAATCCCTCGCTCAAGGGAAAGTAACGGAATTAGAGAAAGTGGATACCATAGCTGATGGAGCAGCAGTTAAGAGGCCGGGGACGTTAACCTTTGAGTTTATTAGAGAATTTGTAGATGAAATTATCACGGTTTCTGATTTTGATATAGCAGAGGCCATACTACTTTTAATCGAGAAACATAAGCTGATTACCGAAGGCGCAGGAGCATTGTCTTTAGCAGGGCTAAAAAAATTACAGTCGAAAGGGAAAAAGGTAGTTTGTTTAGTAAGTGGTGGAAATATTGATATTCTAACCATTTCTGCCATTATTAATAAAGCACTTGTATTTCGGGGCAGATTGTTTTGTTTTACTGTCAATCTACCAGATAAACCAGGTGAGTTACTACATGTTGCAAAAATACTTTCTGATTCGAATGCAAATGTAATAAAATTAGATCATAATCAGTCTAAGGTTATGGATAGTTTTAAACAAGTTCAGCTAGAAGTAACAGTGGAAACAAACGGGCATTGTCATGTGGAGGAAATCGAATCAACATTCCAGAAGCATGGCATAGAAATTCAAAAAATTTATTAGAAAAAAAGTTAAACAATCCTAATATATGAGGTGACAATATGACTGTCAAAAAAGTATTTTGGGAAGATCCATATTTGAAAGAACATATTGCAAGGGTAACTTCTATTGATGAAAATGGCATTGCCTTAGATGAAACTATAGTATATGCCTTTTCTGGTGGACAGGTATCGGATTCTGGTACTATGAATGATTACCAGATTGTAGAGGCCAAAAAAGTGGAAAAGGAAATATATTATAGGTTAGACACAGATCAAGATCTAAAGGTTGGTGATACAGTTAACCTTGTTGTTGACTGGGAGAAAAGATACAAAATTATGCGCTTGCATTTTGCTGCCGAAATTATCTTAGAATTAATGACCCAGCACTTTCATAATCCAAAAAAAATCGGTGCAAATATTACTTCAGATAAAGCAAGAGTGGATTTTGAGTGGGAAGGAAATATTTCAGCAGCCTTTCCTTTACTTGAAGAAAAATCAAAGGAACTAATAAAATCAGATGTTCCAATAACCAGTGCCTTTAGTGATGAAGAAAAGGAAATTCGTTATTGGCAAATAGACGGTTTCGCCAAGGTGCCTTGCGGTGGAACCCATATTAAGCGGACTAGTGAAGTAGGAGCAATTCGTCTAAAAAGAGGAAAAGGCTTAGGGAAAAACAAAGAAAGAATTGAAATATATCTGACTGAGTAGCAAGATGTCAAAAAAATACTATTGCCTATTTATATTTCGTATCTTATAATGAAAGAAAAAAGTGTCAGCAAACTGACACAAGCAAAGATGCTTGTACAGGGACGGTTGTCGTTCTGTATTGGGCATCTTTTTTGTATTTATAGAGGGAGGTATTCTACTATGAGCATGCAAATTCCCTTGACTGTGGAACAGTTATCCACATATATTGAAACAAAGCAGTCAGATAAGATTATCGAGGGTTTTCAAGCACTATTGTCTTTATATCAATTGCAGCAAGCTAGGTTAGAAGCCTTACTAGATACAGTAAATGAAGCAGTATGTGTTATTGATGAATCGGATAAAGTAGTAGTGTGGAACCATCATGCAGAGCTTTTATACGGCATTGCTGCGGATGAGATTATAGAGAAACCCATCGAAGGTTTTTTTTCGAATTTGATGTTAACAAAAGTGATGAAAGAGCGTCGAACCGTTCATGAAGAATATCATACACCTTGTCCTGATACTCATGTGCTCATTAATGCGAGGCCTGTACGTTTATGGGGGCAAGTGATTGGTGGAGTTTGTGCAGAACGAGATATTACAGAGGTAGTACAATTAAATCAAAAATTATCGCAAACCCATCAGGAAGTGCAATCACTTAAGCAAGAAATTGATAAGATTCATTCCCAAGCCGATTATTTTGCGGCTATATATGGTCACAGTACAGCGATTCGGGAAGCCATTAGTATAGCTAGACGTGTTGCTTCGACTAAGGTGCCAGTATTACTACGAGGTGAAAGTGGTACAGGAAAAGAACTATTTGCCCGTGCAATTCATGATGCTAGCCAATGTAGTGGACCTTTTATTGCCATAAATTGCGGAGCGATATCGCCTAATTTATTTGAAAGCGAGTTATTTGGTTATCAACCAGGTGCCTTTACGGGAGCAGATCGAAAGGGAAAAGTAGGTTTGTTAGAACAAGCAAATGGGGGAACTTTATTACTGGACGAATTAGGTGATATGCCTAAAGATATGCAAGTTAAGCTATTAAGGGTCTTACAAGATAAAAGTTTTTTTCGAGTTGGTGGTAATAAAGCCATCCATATTGATGTACGAATTATTGCAGCTACCCATCGTAATTTGGAAGAAATGATCCGCCAGGGTGAATTTCGGGAAGATTTATACTACCGCTTAAATGTAGTGGCAGTATCCTTGCCCTCATTAAGGGAACGTTTAGATGATATTCCGGAACTGGTTCATAAAGGAATAGAGTATTACGGTAACCTTCATGACAAAAAGATTAGCAAAGTAGATCCAGCCCTTATGGCTTCCCTGATTCAATATTCTTGGCCTGGAAATATTAGGGAGTTGTTTAATGTGCTGGAAAGGTTGGTTGTTCTAGCAGATAGTAATTTCTTGGGGATGGATAACTTGCCGAGTAATTTCAATCAATTAGTCTGTCATGTAGTGGATTCGGAAACTAGGATAATCGATGCTGGTCTTCTTGAGGTAACAATTAGTTTAGAAAAAGAAATGATTGCCAAGGTGTTATCAGAACAACATTATAATAAAGCTGCGGCAGCGAAAAAATTAGGCATCCCTCGCAGTACTCTCTACTACAAAATGCAAAGACTAGGATTAGAGTGTCAATAAACTGACACTATCGTCAACGTTTAGATAAAATTTAGGGAAACCAAAAGGCGCAAAGATATTATTCCGGTATGCAAGATGATTTTTAGTACTATCGTTTGTGTCTGTAGATTTATTTTTACTAACTCCTCTGTATCTTTTAAAATAGTGATTTTAAAGGATGTAGAGGCTTTTTTTATTGATAAATTACAATAGTATGTGTCAAAAAAATAAATGTTTTTTATAGTTGGCACGGATGTTGCAATAGTTTAAGGCAGGAGGTGTTTATCTATGAGAATTGTCAACCATCCAATTTTGACATTTCCACAACAAACCATGGTTTCCTTCACCTTAAATGGTCAAAGGTTAGAAGGAGTAGAGGGAGAGCCGATTGCTGCTGCATTACATGCGGCTGATATAAAGGTATTACGTCATAGTCATGGACGTCATCGTCCTCGTGGTCTTTTTTGTGCAATTGGAAACTGTTCTTCTTGTTTAATGACTGTAGATAAAATTCCGAACGTACGAGTTTGTGTCGAACCCCTTCGTGCTGGTATGGTTGTTGAGACGCAAGAAGGGAGGGGGAAGATTTTATGATTGCTACAGAAATACTAGTTGTTGGTGCTGGTCCTGCGGGCTTAATGGCAGCCATCCATGCTGCAGAAGCTGGGGCAAAAGTACTTTTAGTTGAAAGGGCCGATCGCTTAGGTGGGCAGCTCATCAAACAAACCCATAAGTTTTTTGGTTCAAAAGCTGAATTTGCTGGTGAACGAGGAATCGATATAGCAAATAAGTTAATCAGTTCAAGTCAAGAATGTTCAAATATAACACTTTGGAAGAATGCAGCAGTACTTGGAATTTACCCTGACGGAGTTGTTACTATTTCTCATGAAGGCGCATTCTGCACTGTGAAGCCAAAGAAAATCATTATTGCAACAGGTGCTTCGGAAAAAACAATGACATTTCCTAATAATGATCTACCAGGTATTTATGGTGCAGGGGCAGTGCAGACCTTAATGAATGTACATGGTGTTGTACCAGGCAAACGATTATTAATGGTAGGAGCAGGAAACATTGGTGTAATTGTTGCCTATCAACTATTGCAGGCAGGTGTTGAGGTAGCAGGTATCGTAGAAGCAGCACCTCAAGTAGGTGGATATCAAGTTCATACCGCTAAGTTAAAGCGTCATGGCGTACCAATTTATACTTCTCATTCTGTGAAATCAGCTCACGGGGATTCTTACTTAGAAGGCGTTACCATTTGCAAACTAGACGAAAATTGGCAGCCAATTGAGGGAAGCGATCAATATATTCCTGTAGATGGACTTTGCCTAGCTGTTGGCCTGAGTCCGTTAACAGAATTATTATGGCAGGCTGGCTGTAAGATGAAGTATGCAGGAGAGTTAGGTGGCTATGTTCCTTTGCGGGATGCAAATATGAGAACGACTCACGAGAATATTTATGTTGCAGGTGATGTTTCTGGTGTGGAAGAAGCTTCGGCGGCTATGGTAGAGGGAAAAATAGCAGGACTTTACGTTGCGTCGGCTTTAGGCTATACAAGTAATACATTCTTAAAAGATCTGCAAGAAGCAAAGTTTCAACTGAGTGCTCTACGATCTGGTCCAGCAAGTGTGAAAATCTGTAATGGACTTAGCAAAGTTGTCCTAGAGGAGGTTGGATAGAATGCCATCAAAAGAACGTTTTGCTGAAGGTCCAGTCGCCTTGTTTGAATGTTTACAGCAAATTCCTTGTAATCCCTGCGCAGATGCTTGTCCGCGAGGAGCCATTACGGTAAAAGAAATAAATGATTGTCCTTCGTTAAATGAAGAACTTTGCAATGGTTGTGGCGTCTGTATGACTCATTGCCCAGGAGTATCGATATTCGTAGTAGATTATACCTATAGTAAAGAAGCTGCCTTAGTCAAAATTCCTTATGAGTTTTCTCCTTTGCCCAGTGCCAAGGAAGAGGTGGATGCACTAAATCGACAAGGTGAGTGCGTAGGCAGCGCCCAAGTCATTCGTGTGCAGAACTCACCAAATAAAACAAATATTATTTGGTTATCTGTACCTCAGGAGTTAGCTATGGAGGTCCGTAGCATTCGCCTGAGAAAGGAGGAACGTGATGGAGCAAAATGATATTATTATCTGTCGTTGTGAAGATATAACCTTAGGGGAAATAAGAGAACAAATTGCACTAGGAAAACATACTTTAGAAGAAATTAAAAGAGCTTGTCGCGCTGGCATGGGGCCTTGTCAGGGAAGGACCTGTGCTCCTCTTATTGCTAATGAAATTGCTAAGGCAACCGGAAAGCCCATTTCTGAAATTCCTTTAGCAAAGTTCCGCCCCTCTACCTTACCAATTAAAATGGCTTCCTTGTTAGGAGGGGAAAAAAATGATTAAGTCGGCAGATGTTGTAGTCATTGGTGGTGGTGTTGTTGGTTGCTCTACGGCTTATAACCTAGCCAAATTAGGGGCGGGAAAAGTCGTAGTATTAGAGAAAAACTACCTAGCAAGTGGATCTACTGGCCGTTGCGGTGCAGGCATGCGAATGCAGTGGGGTACTGAAACCAATTGTCTATTATCGAGAGAAAGCGTCAAAATGTTATCCCATTTGCCTGAATTACTCAACGTAGATGTAGATATTGAATTTACGCAAAACGGATATCTTATGCCAGCTTATTCCGAGAAGATGGCAGAGCAGTTTAAACAAAATTTAGTCTTGCAGAAGTCTCTTGCTATTCCAGCAAAGTGGGTAACACCCGAAGAATCTCTAGAGATTGTACCCTTCCTAAATACAAAAGGAATGCTTGGTGCTACTTATTGCGCGGAAGATGGTCATTGTAACCCTTTCAAAGTAACGGAAGCCTATGCTCAAGCTGCAAAAAAACTACAGGTCGAAATTTATACAAATACACAAGTGTTAGGAATTGAAACGGAAAATGGCAAAATTGTGTCTGTCCATACAAACCAGGGAGATATTCAGACAGATACAGTTGTCAATGCGGCAGGAGGATATGCCAAAGAAGTAGGTCGTATGGTTGGCGTGGAACTACCAATCTTTCCAGAACGTCATGAGATTCTTGTAACTGAGCCTGTAGAACCTACTATGGGGCCCATGGTAATGAGTTTTTATCACAACTTGTATTGTCAACAAAGTCCTCATGGCAGCTTTATTATGGGAATTGGTCATCCGAATGAACCGGAAGGATATGATATCAATTCCAGTTGGCAGTTTTTACGTGATATGGTAGAACGAGTAGTGGAAATATTACCTCCCTTAGCAGGGTTAAATATTGTCAGGCAGTGGGCTGGCTTATATGACATGTGTCCTGATCGTACTCCTATACTTGGTAATAGTCCACAATTGCAACGTTTTTATACTGCGGCAGGATTCAGTGGGCATGGCTTCATGATTTCACCGATTACAGGACAATTGATGGCTGAAATGATAGTGGGTAAACCAACGGCATTCCCAATCCAAATGTTTGATGCAGGACGTTTTGAACGTGGTGAACTATTTGTAGAACCTTCTGTCGTATAATCAACTAATTATAGTCTGGTATTTTATTATAAGAAAGCGAGGAATAAATACATGATTACAGAATACAAAAATGAACCGTTTACCAATTTTGGTATCCCTGAAAACAAAGCGGCTATGGAGAAAGCATTGGCTGCGGTACAATTAGAAAAAAGTGCTCATTATCAGTTGGTGATTGGTGGGGAAAAGATTAACACAGAAGCACGTATTACGTCTATCAATCCTTCTAACACAGTTGATATTGTTGGTACAGTAGCTCGGGCCAATGTAGATTTAGCTGAAAAAGCAGTAGAAGCTGCTAAGCAAGCTTTCGCTTCCTGGCAATATGTTTGCCCCGCAGAACGTTCTCTTTACTTGTTTAAAGCATCAGCAGTTTTGCGTAGACGTAAATTTGAGTTTTCCGCTTGGTTGGTAGAAGAAGCAGGAAAAACCTGGGCAGAAGCAGATGCTGATACTGCTGAAGCCATTGATTTTATGGAGTACTATGCTCGTCAGATGGATAAATACGCAAAAGGGATGGAAGTCACTCCTTATCCTGGGGAACAGAATGAATGTTCATATATCCCATTAGGTGTTGGCGTTGTCATTCCACCATGGAATTTCCCATTGGCAATCCTAGCTGGTATGACTGCGGCTGCCATTGTAGCAGGAAATACAGTGATTATGAAGCCTGCTAGTTCTACACCTGTAATTGCCGCTAAGTTTATGGAACTTTGGGAAGAAGTATCGTTGCCTGCTGGTGTTGTCAACTATCTTCCAGGTAGTGGTGGAACGATTGGCGATTATTTGGTTTCCCATGCGCAAGTTCGTTTTATCAACTTTACGGGTTCCAAGGAAATTGGGCTTCGTATTAACAAATTAGCTGCAGATTTGTCCCCGGGACAAAAATGGATTAAACGAGTCGTCGCTGAAATGGGGGGGAAAGATTCTATCATTGTCGACAGTGAAGCGGATATCGAGGAAGCTGCTGCTGGCATTGTTGCCTCTGCCTTTGGTTTCCAAGGACAAAAATGTTCTGCTTGCTCTCGCGCAATTGTTGTAAAAGATGTTTATGACGTTCTGTTAGCAAAAGTAGTTGAAAAAACTAAGGCGCTTCGCATTGGTGCTGCTAGCAGTCCAGATAGTAATATTGGTCCTGTAATTGATGAAAGTTCCTACAAAAAAATTCTAAGTTATATTGAAATAGGCAAAACAGAAGGAAAATTAGAATGTGGTGGATCAACAGCTGGTGATCAAGGTTACTTTATTGAACCCACTGTGTTTTCAGGCATTGCATCAGAAGCACGGATTTCTCAAGAAGAAATTTTTGGCCCAGTACTCGCTGTTATCTCGGCAGATGACTTTGATCATGCCCTAGCCATTGCTAACGGCACTGAATATGGTCTTACTGGTGCGGTATACTCTAAGAATCGTGCAAAACTAGAGCAAGCACGCCGTGAGTTTCATGTAGGTAACTTGTATTTTAATCGTAAATGTACTGGCGCCTTAGTAGGTGTTCATCCTTTTGGCGGCTTTAACTTATCTGGAACGGATTCGAAAGCTGGTGGCGCTGATTATTTACTGTTGTTTTTACAAGCAAAATCCATCTGCGAAAAATTATAATAAAAAGAAGGTTCTTATGCATCAATTCAGATGATGTAGTAAAAGAATGTTACTAATTTCACGGTTCTGGCAGCAAAAAGTATTTAAAATGTTATAAAAAATAAAAAATGTTTTTTTAGAAAAAACACTTGTCAAGTTGAGAAGTGCACGGTATAATGAAAATTAAATACAGATTAAAGCAAAGGTGCTTTAAACAGGGATAATTATCTCTTGTTTAAAGCGCCTTTTTCGATATCTTGGTGGGGGTGGTAGGGAAAAGGGTGGGAGAAAAATATTTACAAAATAATAGGAATAAAAAGGGGGATTATTGTGTTTAAAAAGATGAATGCGAAATGGTTATCTCTAATTGTTGGTACTAGTTTAGTCGCTGGTCTGTTAACTGGGTGTGGCTCAAGTGCAAGTAAAGATATCAAGATTGGTGTTGTATATGAATTAACAGGAAGCACTGCATCTTTTGGTACAGCTGCTGCGAATGGTGCTAAATTAGCATTCAAAGAAATTAATGCCAATGGTGGTGTCTTAGGCAAACAAATTCAAATCTCTGTTGCCGACAACAAAGGTGAACCATCCGAATCCTCTAATGCTATGACAAAAGTTATTTCCCAAGATAAAGTAATTGCCGTTACTGGCTTTACAACTAGCTCAAACGGTATTGCAGGTTCTACAGTTGCAGAAGCAAATAAAATTCCATTTGTTGCCGCTGCGACAACAAATCCTAAAGTAACACTAGATGAAAATACTGGAAAGGTAAAAAACTATACCTTCCGTGTTTGCTTCATTGATCCTTTCCAAGGAACTGTAGGTGCTAATTTCGTTCTAAATTCCTTAAAAGCGAAAAATGCTGCTATTATGATTGATAATTCCAGTGACTATAGCAAAGGATTATCTAAATTCTTTAAAGATGCCTTCACTAAAGGTGGCGGTACAGTCGCTATCGAAGAAGCTTACTTGCAAAATGACCAAGATTTCAAGACGGTGTTAACAAAAATTAAAGCAACCAATCCAGACGTAATTTATGTACCTGGTTATTATGGCGAAGTTGGTAAGATTATTAAACAAGCCCGCGAAATTGGCATCACAGTACCATTCGTTGGTGGCGATGGCTGGGATTCCCCTAAATTAGCTGAAATTGGTGGAGCAGATGCTCTTAATAACTCTTACTTTACGAATCACTATTCCGTTGAAGACAACAGCCCTAAATCAAAAGCTTTCTTAGATGCTTTCCAGAAAGAATATGGTCAAGTGCCAGATGCAATGGCTGTTCTTGGATATGATGCAGCTTATGCTTTAGTAGACGCTATCAAACGTGCTAACAGCACAGATTCAGAAAAAATTCGTGAAGCCCTTGCTGCAACAAAAGACTTCCAAGGTGTAACAGGTGCTTTGACATTAAATGAGACTCATGATGCAATCAAGAGTGCGGTTATAATTGAAATGAAAAATGGCAAGCAAGTATATAAAGAAACAGTTAAACCTTAATTAAAAACTACAAAAGGACTGCCAAGGCAATTTTGCCTTGGCAGTCCTTTTGTAGTTTTATTAACGGAATCAGAAAGTATAACACTTTCTTGATTCCAAGTAAGAACGACTGAGGCTTCTGCCTGCGTCCGAGGACTTGGCACAAGCCAAGTCTTTTCTTATATCGAAGGTTCTTATTGCGGTGTTAAAAGGGTTATATCATTTGCAGCAAAAAAGTCTATATATTCTTTTGGTGGGAGTTTATCAGTGATAAAAAATTTTAAATCTTCTAATCGACAATAAGTCATTAGAGAAGCAATATCTATTTTAGAATGATCAACTAGTAATGAAGTCGTGATACTATTTTCTACTAAGTAGCGTTTTATTTCCGACTCAAGAGGGGATATATTAGTTACACCTTTGGCTAACGACACTCCTGTTGAAGCTAAAAAGGATTTGGAAATATTATAATCCTTTAAAAAACTAATGACACCGATGCCGGTAAGTGAAATGGTTTCCCGATAAAGAACTCCGCCAGTTGAAATTATATTTAATTTTGGATAAGGAATAGAAGCAAGAATAACGTGTAAGTTTGATGTAATAATCGTGATATTTTCTTTAAGAGCAAGGAAAGGAATCATGTGTTTTGTCGTTGTCCCGGAATCAATAAATATAACATCGCCGTCTTCTACCAATTCACTTGCAAGCTTTGCAATTGCTATTTTTTCAGCTTGATTTTTTCCCTCCCTAGATTCAAATGGTTCTCGTGATTCAAATAATTCATTGGGATTCTTCTGGTTAATTGTAATGCCACCATACACTTTTGTGATGAGCCCTTTTTTCTGTAATTCAGTAACATCTCTGCGAATTGTATTTTTGGAAACTTTAAAAACGTCACATAATGTATCCAAAGATACATTTTCTACTTCCCGTATATACTTTTGAATTTCACTAAGTCGATTGATTTTCAAATTATAACCTCACAATTAAGTATTCTTATAATATTATATGCAATATCCACTCATGATACAAGCAAAAATTGTTATTTTATGAGTAAGTTTTGGAGTTCTGTGTGATTAATATCAATAATACATATTACGAACCTTTTAACCATATAATTACCATAAAATTACATTTTAAAACAATGAAATATAAGAATGATAAATTTTTTTGTTAGATAAAGTCATGATTTAATGATGGAAAAAGATTGACAAAGATGATGAAGTGTAGTAATTTATAACTAAAAGGTAATCATAATATAACCAAAAAGAAACAATAATATGCTAAAATTTAATAAGGAGTGGTTAATTTGAATAATATTTTTTTAATGCCATCTAAAATATTATCTGGCATTGGCGCAATAAACCAACTAGAACCACATGTTAGGAACAAAGGAGATAAAGCTCTCATTGTAAGTGATAATATAATGACCAAAATCGGAAATGTTGAGAGAGTATCTAATATACTGGACAAATGTGGAATTTCCTATGAAGTATACGATGAAGTGAATAGCGAGCCTACCGACGTAGTTGTAGAAAAAGGTGTTGCAGTTTTTCAGCAAACTAATTGCAAGTTTATTATTGCCTTGGGTGGCGGAAGTCCTATTGATGCGGCAAAGGCGATTGGTTTTATGTCTGTTAGCAGTGGGAAAATCAATGATTATATGGGTGAAGTTATTAATACGGAAATCCCTTACCTAGTGGCAATTCCGACAACAGCGGGAACGGGGTCGGAAGTTACGCAGTTTACAATTATTACTGACACTGAAAACAATGTAAAGATGTTGTTGAAAGGACCGGCCTTAATGCCGAAGCTCGCTGTAGTCGATCCTGAATTTACGGTAACAACTCCGCCAGCGGTAACGGTTGCAACTGGTATTGACGCCTTAACTCATGCGATTGAGGCATATACATCAAAACGTGCTCAGCCCTTATCGGATGTTTTTGCCTTGTCAGCAATCAAACGTATCTACGATAATTTAAATGTAGTATTTAAAAATGGCCAGAACATGCAAGCAAGGTATGAAATGTCGTTAGGTGCCTTGGAAGCTGGTATTGCTTTTAATAATTCTTCAGTAACAATTGTGCATGGTATGAGTAGGCCTATTGGAGCTATTTTTCATGTTCCCCATGGTGTATCGAATGCGATTTTGCTTGCGAAATGTTTAGAATATGCTATTGCTGGTCATGTTACGAGGTTTGCTGAGATCGCTAAAACCATTGGTATCTATAAAGAAACTATGAGTGAACTAGAAGCCGCTCAAAAACTAGTAAGTGTGATAGAACAGTTTTGTAAGACGTTACAGGTGCCAACTTTAGAAGAATTGAAGATAAATAGAGATGAATTTTATCGAAATCTTGATAAAATGGCAGAAGATGCTCTTGAAAGTGGTAGTCCGGCTAATGCATTGCGAAATTTTAACAAGGACGAAATTATAGAAATCTATATAAAGTTATGGGAATAAAAAAATCTGAAAAATCTTTTATTTTTCGAGTAATTGACAAAGGAGGATATACATGGCTTTAATTACATTGGAAAATGCCTTAGAAAGCATTGGAACTAAGGGGTATGGTATTGGCGCATTTAATATTGCCAATATGGAAATGGTCATGGGTGCAATTCAAGCAGCAGAAGAATTAAATTCTCCAATTATTATCCAGGTAGCAGAGGGACGGATGAAATATTCTCCTCTACATTTAATTGGCCCAGTGATGATCGCAGCGGCCCAAAATGCGAAGGTCCCTGTGGTTGTACACCTTGATCATGGATCGAGCTTATCCGTGATATCACAAGCTCTGGAATTAGGTTTTTCTTCCGTTATGTTTGATGGTTCTCAATACCCTTTAGCGCAAAATATTGAAATGACAAAAAAAATAAAAGAGCTCGCGAAAAAGAAGGGGGCATCCTTAGAAGCTGAAATTGGTAAAGTCGGCGGGTCGGAAGGAGATTATGAGAATATAGAAGTACTTATAACCTCAGTTAAAGAAGCGAAGCAGTTTTATGAAGAAACTCAGGTTGATGCCTTAGCAGTCGCAATTGGTACGATACATGGCACGTATAAGGTAGCGCCTAACTTACAGTTTAATCGGTTAAACGAGATTAAAGAAAGTATTACATGTCCGTTAGTTTTACATGGTGGCTCAGGACTTACAGACGATGATTTTAAGCAATGTATAGCAAAAGGTGTTAAAAAGATAAATATTGCTACAGCGTCTTTTGAAAGTGTAGTGAAAAAAGTAGGTGCTATGTTTGGAAATTCCCGGGATATTACCTACTTTCAACATTCGAATGCGGTTGTTGAAGCGACCTATGAAAATGTGAAACATCATATTAAAATATTTGGTAGCGATAATAGAATCTAAAAATGGAGGCTTTGCAATATGAATAGTATTAAATTTGATTCAGCAAAAAAGATAGATGTAATTCCACTTGGGAGAGTTGCCATTGATTTTAATCCTAACGAACTACATAGGCCTTTATCAGAAGTTACAACCTTTACAAAATATTTGGGCGGATCTCCAGCAAATATTGCTGTAGGACTTGCGCGTTTAAATAAAAAAGTTGGGTTTATTGGCAAGGTTTCAGATGACCAATTTGGTGTTTTCGTTAAAGATTATTTTAAGAGTGAAGGTATCGACATATCGAACATATCTGAAACAAAAAATGGAGAAGTGCTAGGACTTACATTTACAGAAATATTGAGCCCAACTCAAAGTCAAATATTAATGTATAGAAATGGAGTGGCAGATCTTCAATTATCAACAGAAGATATTTCTGAGGAATACATAAAAAACTCTAAAATCTTACTGATTTCTGGAACTGCATTAGCGGCTAGTCCTTCGAGAGAAGCATGCTTTTTAGCAATGGAATATGCAAAAAGGCATGGGACGATGATTATATTTGATATTGATTATCGTAGTTATACTTGGAAATCAAAAGCAGAAATTGCAATTTATTACTCGTTAGCAGGTAAAATGAGTGATATTATTATTGGCTCTCGTGAAGAATTTGATTTGACGGAAATGCTAGATGAGAATAACGATGTAAAAGATTATCAGATCGCTGATAAATATATAAATTATGGCAATAAAATTGTAATTATAAAACACGGAAAAAAAGGTTCTATCGCCTATTGTGAAGATAAAAATGCTTATAAAGTAAATTCTTTTTCCATACAACTTCTTAAGTCCTTTGGTGGCGGAGATGCTTATGCATCTGCTTTCATTTATGGTATTTTAGAAAATTGGGATATCAAGGAAGCATTAGAGTTTGGAACGGCATCAGCAGCTATGGTGGTTTCTAGCCACAGTTGTTCGGGAGCGATGCCGAAAGTGGCAGACATTAAGAACTTTATTGAAAGCAAGAGGGAAGAAGTCATTACAAAAATTGATTGGGAGGCAAGAGTATGATTGGATGCTTGGAAGAAATTAAATCAGGATACAATTCAGTAACTGAGGTGGCCAATCAAGAACATAACATGTTAATGGATGTAGGCATTATGAAAATGTCTTCGAAAATGAGAAGTAGTTTTTTCGAAAAAGATAAAGAGATGGCTTTTTTGCTGTTGAATGGTAAGTTAACTATGTCTTGGGATGGACAAGAGAAAGCTATGGTAAGAAACTCCGTATTTAATGAAGAGCCTTGGTGTTTACATGTTCCAAAAGATACGGTGGTTACAATTGAGGCTCTGAGTGATTGCGAGATCTTAGTGCAAAAAACGGATAATGACAAAATGTTTAAAAGTAAACTATATGGTCCGGAGGATTGCACTAGCGAGCAGTTCGGAAAGGGAGTTTGGAATGAGGCAGCATTGCGACTTGTACGGACCGTGTTTGACTATTCCAATGCACCTTATTCTAATATGGTTATGGGAGAAGTAATTACTTATCCTGGTCGATGGTCTAGCTATATTCCTCATCATCACCCACAACCAGAAGTTTATTATTACAAATTTGATAAACCGCAAGGTTTTGGCTGTTCAATTATTGGCGACAATGTTTTCAAAGTAAAAGATAATGGTTTTTCCCTGATTCCTGGAGGAGTGGTTCATCCGCAGATTGCGGCTCCTGGTTATGCTATGTATTATTGTTGGATGATACGGCATTTGGAAAATAATCCTTGGACGGATCGAATTAATGAAAAATGCCATGAATGGTTACTTGATAAAAATGCAAAAATTTGGCCTGAAAAGTAAAATAAATCTTGTTTCTTTATATCTAGAATTAATTGATTATTTAAAAATCACACAGAATTGCCAATAAATTAAAAGTTTCAAGTTAATTACTTATTCTGGAGGATGTGTAGAATGCAGACAGTAAAATTAACGACGGCGCAGGCGTTAGTCAAATTTTTAAATCAGCAATATATTGAAGTTGATGGTAAAAGAGAAAGGTTTGTTAGAGGCATTTTTACCATATTTGGTCATGGTAATGTGGTGGGAATTGGACAGGCGTTGGAAGAGGAAATGGGAAGCTTAGAAGTGTATCAAGGTAAAAATGAGCAAGGAATGGCACATGCGGCAGCTGCTTTTGCAAAACAAAAAAACCGCAAGCAAATTTACGCGTGCACATCTTCCGTGGGACCTGGTGCTGCCAATATGATTACAGCTGCTGCAACAGCGACAGCAAATAATATTCCTCTGTTGTTGCTACCAGGCGATGTGTTTGCTAGTAGGCAACCAGATCCAGTATTACAACAAATCGAGCAGCCGCACAATTTATCCATCTCAACGAATGACGCATTTAAGGCAGTTAGTAAATATTGGGACAGGGTCAACAGACCGGAACAGCTTATGACGGCTATGATTAATGCGATGAGGGTATTGACTGACTCGGCAGAAACGGGGGCTGTTACTATTGCGCTGCCCCAAGATGTACAAGGCGAGGCTTACGATTATCCCCTGTCTTTCTTTAAAGAGCGGGTACATCGAATCGATCGAAGATCTCCTTCAGAAGCTGCACTTCAAGATGCAATTGAAGTGATAGCAAGAAAGAAGACGCCGATTATCGTGTGTGGTGGTGGCGTGAGGTATTCGGAAGCGGGCGAAACACTTAGGAAATTTGCAGAAGCTTTTCATATACCTTTTGGCGAAACACAAGCAGGGAAAAGTGCAATCGTAAGCAGTCATCCTTTAAACTTAGGAGGAATTGGTGTTACGGGAAATTCTGCTGCCAATGACATTGCTCATGGTGCAGATCTTGTAATTGGTATTGGAACTAGATTTACTGATTTTACTACTGGCTCTAAAAGCGTTTTTACAAATGAAAACGTTGAATTTTTGACAATAAATGTTTCGGAATTTCATGCTGGTAAGTTAGATGCGATAAAAGTGGTCGCTGATGCAAAGGTCACCTTAGAATGCTTAGGTGAGAAGCTAAAAGAGGTAGGATACAAAACGGCGTACACTGATCAAATCGAGAAGGCGCAAATGGCTTGGCAGATGGAATTGGACAGATTGAATAAAGTTAATTATTCTTCAAAGGGATTTATACCTGAAGTGGATGGCTGCTTTAGTGAAGAAAAGATTGCGGAGTATAATCATGTTTTGCAGTCAGCATTAACACAAACTGCAGTAATTGGTGAGCTCAATCGCTTATTTGATGATAGTGCTGTTGTTGTCGGTGCATCAGGTAGTTTGCCAGGTGATTTGCAAAGAGTATGGCGTGCTAAAGAAGCGGGAACGTATCATATGGAATATGGATATTCTTGCATGGGATATGAAGTTTCAGGAGCTTTAGGTGTTAAACTAGCCGAACCAGAACGAGAAGTTTACGCGATGACGGGTGATGGAAGTTATTTAATGCTTCATTCTGAACTAGTGACAAGTATTCAAGAAGACATAAAAATCAATGTTATATTGTTTGATAATATTGGCTTTGGGTGTATCAATAATTTGCAAATGGGTAATGGAATGGGAAGCTTCTACACGGAGTTTAGAAAGCGCAATGGGAAAAACGGTAAGCTAGATGGAGATCTTATGAAAATAGATTTTGCCAAACAGGCTGATGCCTATGGGGTAAAAACCTATTCTGTACGTACATTAGAAGAATTACAATTTGCTGTTGAAGATGCAAAGAAGCAGCTAGTATCAACATTGATTGATATTAAAGTACTGCCAAAAACAATGACTCATGGCTATGGGGCGGGATGGCATGTTGGTATCGCTGAAGTGTCTTCAAATCCTAAAATTAATGCTGCTTATAAAGAAAAAGAACAGTTCTTGATGGGTGCAAGAAAGTATTAAAAAGGTGCGTATTAAATTATTGGAAGGTGGAGTAAATATGTTGAAAATTGGTATTATTGGTGCTGGTAGAATTGGTAAGGTTCATGCAGAAAGCATTAGTAACTATGTTAAAGGAGCAGAAGTCAAGGCAATTGCCGATCCCTTTTTAAATCAAGAAACAAAAGAGTGGGCTAATGGTATGGGCATAAAACATGCCTACACGGACTATAAAGAAATTTTAAATGATGCTGAAATTGATGCCGTATTAATTTGCTCTTCTACAGATACTCATTCACCTATTTCGATTGAAGCAATTCAAGCTGGGAAACACGTATTCTGCGA
Source organism: Pelosinus sp. IPA-1 (assembly GCF_030269905.1). Taxonomy (NCBI): domain Bacteria; kingdom Bacillati; phylum Bacillota; class Negativicutes; order Selenomonadales; family Sporomusaceae; genus Pelosinus; species Pelosinus sp. IPA-1. Next base: position 508,448 of record NZ_BSVC01000002.1, read on the forward strand.
GAAACCAGTTGATCATGATGTAGAAAAAATTAAAGAAGTAATGAAAGTAGTGCAAAGCTCAAAATGTAAATATCAAGTAGGTTTTAACCGTCGATTTGATCACAATTTTAGAAGTGCTAAAGAAGCCGTAGAAGCTGGAAAAATTGGGACACAGCATATTATAAAAATTACTTCTCGTGATCCAGAGGCACCGCCAATTAGTTATGTAAAAGTTTCAGGTGGTATGTTCCTTGATATGACGATTCACGATTTTGATATGGTTCGCTATTTGTCAGGCAGTGAAGTAGAAGAAGTGTATGCTGTTGGAGGCGTGTTAGTTGATCCTGCGATTGGTGAGGCTGGTGATATTGATACAGCGATCATAACAATGAAACTAAAAAACGGTGCTATGGCAGTCATTGATAATTGTAGACGCGCCTCTTATGGTTATGACCAACGTGCCGAAGTTTTTGGTTCTAAAGGGTCCGTTGAGATAGGTAACGATGCTTCCTCTACGGCAATATTGAGTACTAGTGATGGAGTTGTTGCTGAGAAACCATTGCATTTTTTCCTTGAAAGATACATGCAGGCTTACGCTAATGAAATCCGAGAATTTGTTGAAGCCATTGTTGAAGATAAAGATGTTCCAGTTAATGTTGTTGATGGGCTGGAGCCTGTAATTATTGGGCTTGCGGCCAAAAAATCAATAATCGAAAGTAGACCAGTAAAAACAGCAGAGATTAAAAGCAGCTTCGGTTTGTAAGGCTTTTTGTATTAACTAGATATTGTTTTTCTCTTTGGTGCGATTATACAATCCTTCTTTTCCTTCTTTCTCTTGAACGATTGTATAATTCGCACTATATAATAAAAATTATAAATACCTAAGGAGATGTGAAAATGTTTGATACTGCTAATGTAAAACTTGGTATAGCCCCAATTGCGTGGACGAACGATGATATGCCAGATTTGGGCAAAGAGAATACTTTTGAACAGTGTATTAGTGAAATGGCACTCGCTGGATTTACAGGCAGTGAGGTTGGTAATAAATACCCGAGAGATACAAAAACTCTAAAAAAAGCATTACAACTTCGTGGTATTGAAATTGCTAGTGCTTGGTTTAGTGCTTTTCTAACGGTGAAACCATTTTCAGAAGTTGCAGCAGCGTTTAAAGAACATCGTGACTTCTTATGTGAGATGGGAGCAAAGGTGATTGTTGTATCAGAGCAAGGTCACAGCATTCAAGGAAAACTGGATATGCCGATATTTACTAAAAAACCACATTTTTCTGAGGAAGAGTGGAGTAAGCTTGCTGAGGGGCTTAATAAACTTGGAGAGTTAGCCCAAGAAAAGGATATGAAGGTCGTATACCATCACCATATGGGAACAGGGGTTCAAACTGAGGAAGAAATTGATAAACTAATGGCAATGACTGATGAAAAATTAGTATATTTGTTATTTGATACTGGGCATCTAGTATTCTCCGGGGAAGATTATTTGAAAGTGTTGAATAAACATATCCATCGAATTAAACATGTTCACCTAAAGGATATCAGAGCAGATTTAATGCCAAAAATTAAGAACTCAAACCTTAGCTTTTTAGATTCTGTGAGGCTCGGTGCTTTTACTGTTCCGGGAGACGGATGCATTAACTTTGTACCGGTGTTCGAGGTACTAGCAAAAAATAATTACAAAGGCTGGTTTATCGTTGAAGCAGAGCAAGATCCTGAAAAAGCCAATCCTTTGGAGTACGCAATGAAAGCTAGAGATTATATAAAACAAACAACGGGGCTTTAAAAATACAATCTCCTTAAGTTCGGATAAGTACTATATTCATTAATAGAGCTAAGAGAAATGATGATGATGGAAATTAGACGGCGTAGAGCTTACGCGGTTTATATAGGTCTAGTGCCGCGTAAGTTCTGATAATTTTTAAAAGGAGTGGGACAAATGAATTTATTCAAATGGTTCTTAACTGGTGAAGCAAAGCCGCGTATTCAGGATCCTGAGCAAGTAAAGAAGATGTATACCAGGGCTAGATGGCAGGGAATGACTGCAATGATCTTGGGTTATGGTATGTATTATGTCATGAAAATGACTTTAGGTGTTGCCAAGAAACCTATGATACAAGCTGGTTTTTCGGCTACCGAATTGGGACAAATTGGTGCAGGATTACTTATTGCATACGCGTTTGGTAAGTGCTTTCATGGATTTCTTGGTGACAGGTGCAGTGTCAAAAAGCTAGTGCCTATTGGCCTGCTTGGCTCAGCTATAGTTAATGTTATACTAGGATTTACCCCTTATTTTTGGGCGTTCATGGTACTTTGGTTTGTCAATGGCTGGTTTCAGTCGATGGGCTCGGCACCATGTATTGTTGGTATCACTCAATGGTTTCCCAAGAGTCAAGTTGCTACCCAATATGGTGTATTTAGTATTGCTCATTATCTAGGTGAAGGTGCTACATTCATATTTTCAGCAATGTTAATTGTTAAATTTGGTTGGGAGTCTGCATTTTTGTATCCAGGACTCGCTTGTTTGATTATTGCATTTATCATGTATAAATTTATGTTTGACCGACCAGAAGCATATGGCTTACCAACTGCGAATGAATATAATGGAGAGGTTGTAGAAGTAGTAAAGGAAAAACAGAAAACTACAAAAGAAGCACAAATCGAAGTAATAAAGAATCCATACGTTTGGTTAGTTGCATTAAGCGCTACTTGTATGGGGATTGCTCGTTATTCAATAAGCAGCTGGGGTGTTATTTATCTCCAAGAGGTTAAAGCTTATGATTTGGTGGCGGCCGGTAGTGTACTTGCTATAACGCCTTTAATGGGAGGAATTGGATCCTTTGCATCGGGTTTTATTTCAGATAAAATCTTTAAATCAAACCATGCGTTAACGACTATATTTTTTGGACTTGTCATGCTGGGGGGATTAGTTGGCTTTTGTTTAAATCCAGCAGGACATCAAATGTTAGATACTGTATTTATGGCGATTTTTGGTTTTGGTTTAGGTGTTATACTCTGTTTTGTCGGCGGCATGCTTGCAGTTGATCTTTGTTCACAAAAGGCTGCTGGCGCTGCTATGGGGGTAGTTGGATTGTTAGCTTATGCAGGTGCCGCAGTACAAGACGTACTCAATGGCATGCTGATGGATGCCAGTAAACTTATGATAAACGGTAAAATTGTATATAACTTTGATAACATTAAGATGTTTTGGATTGGTTCTGTAATTCTTATGATTGTGCTGCTTGTACCAATCTTGTGGGCAAAAAAAGCCCAAGCTAAAAAAGATGCTGAACTGCTAAATACAGCGGGTTAATCACATTTAGATAGGGGAAAAAGAATATGGTAAGCATTATTGCGGATTTGCATACGCACACCCTTGCTTGTGGACATGGCTTTAGTACTGTTACAGAAGTCATCCGTGCAGCGGCTGATTGCAAACTAGAAGCGGTGGCTTTAACTGAACATGGTCCAGGCTATCCAGGGGGTGTGGGAATTGCTTATTTTAATACCTACCGAGATATCCCTCCTGAAATGTTTGGGATCAAGGTTTTTAAAGGATGCGAAGCAAACCTCATGAATTTTTCTGGTGAATTGGATTTTGATGCTGAGCGCTTGGCTAAAATGGATGTAGTGATTGCTAGTTGCCATAAAGAAGTAACTCCGATTGGCTCAGTCGAGGAAAATACAGCAATGTATATAGGGGCAATCAAAAACCCTTATGTAGATATTATTGGACATCCTGATTCGCCCTTATATCCAGTTGATATGGAGAAAATAGTAAAAGCTGCAGTTGAATATAATGTAGCTTTAGAAGTTAATAATAGTTCACCAGCTGCTCGTCCAGGAAGTGAGGCAATTTGTACGGAAATGATTCAGTATGCTAAACGTTTCGGGGCAAAATTAGCAGTTGGCTCTGATGCCCATTATCATCTTATAGTCGGACGATTTGACTATGCTTTTGCTATAATTAATCAACTTGAATATCCATTAGATCGAGTAATTAACACATCGATGGAGACGTTGCTCTCTCATCTCAGACGAAATAGATAGTATACTAGGCTAAAAATAATGAAAGTTTTATACATGAAATAATTCATAAGATGCAGGAAGCTGCATCTTATGAATTGTTAAAACATTCGATTAATTACTTGAAAAATAAAAAGAGATACTAAAACTCTTACATTTGACAAAGGTGTTTATGGTGTTTTTATGGGATTCTATGTGGTCATACACACTTTAATTGGCATGAATCTAGAAAACTATAAGATGATAGAAATTGAACTCTTTTGGAAAAAATGAAGGGAAATGACGCAGGGGGAATAGTAGTGAGTGGTTTATCTTCTATTTTGAGTGGTCCTTATTTACTAGCACCTACCACAACTAGTATTACAGTTACGTGGGAGACAAGCTTACCAATTGATGCAATTGTCTCAGTTTGGGATAATGAACAACGGAACAATATGAAAGTAGATGTGAAATGTGAGCGTGGAACTCCTTGGAAGGATAATCCTGAAGGAATTTGTATGTATCGGGCAGTGCTTAATCAACTTAATCCTAATACAATATATATTTATAAAATTATATTGGAATCAGGTGAAATACGAGAAGGCACTTTTAAGACATTGAGCGAGGATCCAGATGAAATTCGAATTTTCACGTTAAGTGATTCTCATTTATTTAAAATAAGTAAGGAATTTACAAATGCTGTTTTAGAAAAAAGACCAGACTTTATCATCCATTCTGGTGATATATCGTTGGCAACAGGTTATCAAAAAGATGACTACGCTGCAAACTGGTTCCATAAAGGAGCAGACTTCCTAAAAGAAATTCCCGCTATATATGCCTTTGGAAATCATGATATTAGCCCATATTATGATGATTTTTTTATGCATGCTCAAAAGAGTGTTTTTCAGACAGATCAAACAGGTCATAATGTTTCTTTCAATTATGGAAATACCCATTTCATGTTTTTAGATAGCAATCCATGGGGACTCTTTGAAATGAATGCCGTTAATTCGGGGTTGCCTATTGATGAGGTTACAAAAAATAATATTGCAATTACGTTACAGTGGCTTACTGATGATTTGAAATCGGTAGTAGCTCAAAATGCCACATGGAGAATTTTGGTGTTGCATCATCCATATACAGATGATTTTACAAATAAACATATTGTTCCTATTGCCGAGAAACATAATGTGAATTTAGTGATCGCAGGACATTTGCATTATTATATAAAAAATATTTCCATTAATCCGGCGGTTGGTGCAAAAACTATCTACATTAGTCAAGGAAGTGCCCAGGATCATGAAGCACAACTAGACTATGGGAAAGAAGATGAGCGAATTTTGCCGAATTTTCCTGAAGTTGTTGCTGAAGGGAAATCGAATTATGGATATATTTCTATTAAAAAAGACGCCTTAGTGTTTAAGAGTTATGGTTTTGAAAAAGGTACAACTAACAGCAAGTTTGTTGATGAAGTGATTCTTGTAAAGGAAAATTCACCGATAGTGGTATCTGATATTACTTTGAAAGCAGATAGTAAACAGGGAATTGTAGTTATTGAATGTTGTGTTAAAAATGAGGGAAGAGGTCTATCTGATGTAGTTCTAACAATAGAAGACAATGATAGAAAATTTATTCAAAACTTATTTGGCGCTAAAGGGAAAGAAAGAGTTGTAGTACTAAACCCAGGTGAAGTCAAAAAAGTAAGGACAGAATATGTTATTTTAGAAGCGGGGAGACATAACATAAAAGTAGGTGATGTAACAGAAGTCATTGATGTTTTGCTACCAGAGCCGATTGGTTTTGAAAACTTGGCAGTTAACGTTGGTCAAGGGAAAGCCTCCAATGTTATTTTTACGACAGTAGAAATGACCAACTATAAAGAAAGTAATATTTCGACAAATGTTGATTTACATGTAAACGACCGGATTGTTGTTACTCAGAAAGTAGAATTGCAACCTTTTGAGAAAAAGAAGTTAGATTTCACCTATCAAAGCCCTAAAGGGGGAACCTACAAAATAAGAATAGGAAATTTAGCCTGCAAAGAGGTTGCCGTAGAGGGAACTTTGAAAGGAATACCTATAGTTAAAGATTTATCAGGTAACGGCAACCATGGTTTATTAAGGGGGGCGCCCAACCTAGTTGTTGATGGTGACAGGATAGCGGTATCCCTTGATCATGATGAGGATTACATTGAAGTTCCTGATAGTAAAACGCTGCATGTCGAGGATGGGTATACTGGCATTGTTTGGGCTAGTCTCAATAGGTTGGCTACAAGAGAAGAAATGGGACATAATCCCTTAATGGTAAAAGGCATTTCTACTGGATGGGGAGCTACTTATTTATTAAGAATGTGTGTTGAAAGAAGTGGCAATTTGAAATGGGGTACCTGCCATGGAATTACCGAATATTCTTGGCAAGGCGGCAAAGTGAACGTCGGAGAGTGGATTCAATATACTTCTGCCTTTGATAAAAAGAGTGGCGGGACATCGTACTGTAATAACCAAAAGGTTGCAGAGACCCCTGGAATAAAATTGGACGAGCCACTGCGTAATTGGGAGGGGCTTCCTCTTTTTATTGGATATTCCTATATAGGTCATATCATAAAAGAAATTGGCAGGCCTAAATATTTTACACATCTTCCTGCGAAAATTAATCAAGCTCGTTTCTATAAAAGAAAACTTACTCAAGAAGAAAATCAGTATATCTATGAACATCCTTACGAAATCGGACCTGGCAGTAGCGATTTGGTTGCTTGGCTAGATTTTCGGCATATGGAAACGCGGGGTATACATAAAACGGAATGGCGCAGGCCGGCGATTTTCCATCCCTCCTATAAAACTGAGAAAAAACTGTGGAATTTTACCACTCTTACGACTGATGTAACAATATCTGGACTAGCTTCTTTAATGGCGGTGGTTGAAGTATCTGATGACGGAGAAAATGTTAAGGAGTCTAAAAGGATCATCTTGCAGAGTGGGATTCAAAAAATCGATATATCTGATTTACCTAAAGCTCAATATATAAGAATTGTAACCGAAATGAATTCTTCTATTACATTAGACGGTACCTTTATTCCAGAGTTAAATGAATATACGATATGTGCTACTACCGATGGAATAATAACAAGAATGACATGGGGAACTCGAAGTGACTGGGAAAAAGGAGATTTTGAAGGCGCTATTGGCTTTGAGCCATTAAATAGAACAAAAGAGTTTGAAGAATATACTGATGTAATTCATGGATAAGTAAAACATGAAGTAAGACCATCTAAGGCTCAAAGTTTTGTAGTGAAAAATACAAAAGAAAATGTAGGGGAGAGATGGGGATGAGTAACGTTTTTTTTGAAAAGGATTTAAATCGCAGGGATTTTCTACGCTTATCGGCAGGGGCAGCTGCGGCATTAACTGTTGGGACAGTGATACCTACAACAGGAATGGCAAAAGGAATAACTGTCGGAGCTACTAAAATGTCACTCGCTGATTGTGTCAAACTAGGACCTGCGGCAATGGCTGAAAAATCGGATATGGTCAAAAAAGGTTATGAATATTTATTGAAATGTAGCAGTCAAATATCAGATAACGCTATTCGTAATGTCGCTATCGAAGGTTTGAAAAATCCAGTACCGAAGTTGATGGAATTGTATCCAACTGATAGTGAAAAAGAAGTTGTAAGACGAAAATTAGTGGATGCTGGTTATTTGAAAGATGACGTTACTTATAACCAGTTTTTACCCCCGTGTAAAGGCCCAAATATAAATGTTCAACCCTTTTATACAGCTCCTGGCAGCGGCTGGAAAAGTCATCATGCCTATCCGGGGGGATTGGTGACTCATGTAGCGGTTGATATGAAAACCGCTTTGGGTATTTATGATGCATATTATGATATATATGGATACCACATGAACAAGGAACTCATTATATCTGCCATTCTTATCCATGATATACAAAAAGCTTGGGTACTTCAGTGGAAAGAAGATGGATCATGCTTGCCAGAAGTCAATGTGGCCGGTACAGGTGTGCATCATGTTTTAGCCATTGCTGACACAGTTTATCGAGGGCTTTCTCCAGAGTTGATTGTGGCAATCGCTTGTTCACATAATCATCCTGGTTGGGCTGCTGATGAAGCGCAGGTAGTAGGCTGGATTAAAGCTGCATGTATTATGGTAGATAAGAATCCTGTGAAAATTGGCTTACTGGGATCTGATGGCAATACTCTGCCACTGCCACGTCGTCAAGAAGGGTTTATGGTTCACTTAGGTGATCATGATTATGTATTGACAGCACCTGCGGCAAACTGGATGGTTGCCAAGCTTAGTGAAATTGCAAAGAAAGACTATGGTATGTCGGATGAAGATCTTAAGGGGAAGGTGTTTAACGCATTTCGCAATTATTTGTTTTCTCAGATAAGTGTTAAACGATTACATCAATTGTGGGTAGAAAGTGGTGAAAATGTCCTCGGCGAGACTGTCAAAAGTATAATTTCTCTATAAATAGTGATTTGAGGTATGCTTTATCAAGCACTATTGAAAGGAGAGGGTATACGGCTTTTGCTAGGAGTTAAGTATAAAAGATAATGAGGAGGAGCCTTAATGAAAAAAGCACTACTTGGTAAAAAGGCATTTCTCGCAATGTTGTTAGGTCTAATATTAGTTTGCCAAGCATCACTGGTAGCGGTGGCTAGTGATGTACCTAAAGGGCCGGTTTTGAAAGTCGATCGCGAAGATGCTTCTCAGTTACCTAGAAATTTTAGAATCGCTAATGATTCCTTTAAAAGTACATTGAAAGATGGTACTTTACCTTCTAGAGTTGGTATGGAAGATGTAAGAGCTTCAGCAAGCAGCATCTTTTCTGAAAAGGAATTTGAACAGGTTTTAGCTAAAATCCCGGTAGCCAGTAAGCAAGTAATCGTTGTAGATTTGCGTCAAGAATCTCACGGTTATCTAAATGGTACAGCGGTTAGTTGGTTTTTGCCAAACAACTGGGGAAATGATGGAAAAAGATTGGACGAGGTTAAAAAGATTGAATCAGCACAGCTTGAGAAAGCCCTAGCTAATTCTCCTATCACTGTTTATAACTTTGATGATGATAAGAATGTTCTAACAACTAGTTTTCAGATGGATGTGACAAAGGCGCTTACGGAAGAAGAAATGGTTAAATCCCATGGTGCCGGCTACTACCGTCTTGCTTTGTCTGACCATTTTCGGCCAGAGGATGAGTATGTCGATCAATTTGTTGAATGGTATAAAAAACTTCCTAAAGATGCTTGGTTACATATTCACTGTTTCGCTGGCATGGGTAGAACTACTGTCTTTATGAATATGGTAGATATTTTACAAAATGCCAAGAAAGTTAGCTTTGATGATATCGTTGGGAGGCAGGGTTTGATTGGTAATGTAGATCTTCGTACTATTGATGGTAAAATGAACTGGAAGCGCAAAGCGTATATTGAACGTTTACAATTTACTAAACATTTTTACGAGTATGTAAAACAAAGTCCTAAGGATTTTCCAGTGAAGTACTCTGAATGGGCTAAGAAACACGATTATTAATTATAGCAGTTTACTTTCAGTGGAGTATATGAGTAATTATATAAGAAATAAGTGAGGCGAGTGCTTATGAAAAAAACGCTAAATAGAAAAAACTTAATTTTCAGTATTTTACTAACGTTAGTGTTGTTTTTACAGTCATCGTTGCTAGCATTGGCTGCTGAACCTGAACCTGGAGTAAGTATTTTAAAGGTAGATAGGGATGACATATTACAATTACCCAAAGACTTCAGAACAGCAAATGACGCTTTTAAGGTAACGACCGACAAAATGCCTTCAAGATTAGGTATGGACAAATTGAATCTATCAGGAAGTAGTTTTTTTTCTCAATTGGAATTTGCGAAAATGCTGACAAAATTGCCTGCAGATCGGTTGGTTGTACTAGATCTACGTTTGGAGCCACATGGCTATTTGGACGGGATGGGAGTAAGTTGGTATAGTGCTTACAAAAGGGCTAATTGGGGTAAAAGCTCTACTGAACTAGATAGAATCGAAAAGGAATTATTAAATAGCACATTAAATGCCCCTATCAAAGTAGCTCGCCTAGGAGCAGATAAATCCATTCTTTCCAAGGATGAACTAAATATTACTCATGCACTTACAGAAAGAGAACTTACGGCATTATTTGGAGTAAAATACTTTCATATTCATGTTGCGGATTATACTAACCCAACTGATGAAAACGTCGATCAATTTTTGGATTTTTATAAAAAACTTCCAAAGGATGCTTGGCTGCATTTGCACTGTGAAGCAGGTGAAGGTCGTACTACTGTATTTATGGCAATGGTTGATATGCTACATAATGCCGAACAAGTTAGCTACGACGACATCATGTCACGTCAATGGCTAATTGGCGGTCAGGATATTCGTGTAGCAACATCATCAGATCCGTTGAAACGTGATGGCTATGCCGCACGTGCTGCATTCACAAAACATTTTTATGACTATGTAAAACAAAGTCATTTATCTATGTCTTGGACTGAATGGGCAAGAGAACACCAGTATTAGTAGGGTGAAGTAAGATGGGGGATGAAGTGATGAGAAAAATTATCTTTAATAATACCAGTAAGAAAATTAGTACTAGAGATGAAGTTCTAATTTTAAAAATTAAATATTGATTACAGTGGGAACGCCTTATGGCGTTCCCGATATTTTTAAAGTGCATTAGTTTAGAGATAGTAATTAAATTAAAAAGATCAAGGAAGATACCAACAATGTACCAAAAAATAATAGTAGTTGGACAGAAGTTACTAAAAATATTATGAATATTGAAATAAAAGTTGCCATATTATTAATTGTAGTAGTATAATATAACCAACAAGTAACTAAGTTATTCTAAAGTAACTCACGGATCATCCAACAAGTAACCATAATGCCTAAAGGTACAACTAGGTTAAAAAGTATTGATAAATTAAATGTGGAGGGGATTATAATGACGGCCAAAAGATTAAAGTACAGTATTAACGGGGAATGGAAGGAGTCAGCTACAACTAAATTTATGCCAATCACTGATTCCAATACAGGTAAGGTAATTGCTGAGGCACCATGTTGTACAGTAGAGGAAGTGAATAGTGCGGTCGCAGCGGCTAAGGCTGCTTTTCCAGCATGGTCTACTACTCCTGTGTCAGCTAGAGCTCAGCTTATGTTCAAATATAAGACGGTTTTAGATGGCCATCTTGAAGAACTCGCTTTGCTCGTAGCTACAGAATTAGGAAAGAATTTAAATGAAGCGCGCGGTGATGTTCTAAAAGCCATTGAAGTTGTGGAGCTTTCCTGCTCTGCTCCAACATTGATGCAAGGTGACTCACTGATGAATGTTTCTAATGGGCATGATACAGTTATGTATAGGGAACCTCTTGGTGTTTTTGTTGGTATTGCTCCATATAATTTCCCCGCTATGATTCCGTTTGGTTGGATGCTTCCTATGTGTATTACAACGGGAAATACCTTTGTGTTAAAAGCAGCTAGTTCTGTTCCGCAAACGGCTGTTAGAATGTTGGAACTTTTAATAGAAGCAGGATTACCTAACGGTGTTGTCAATTTGGTTACCTGTAGTCGAAAGGAAGCAGAAATCTTATTAAAACATCCAGATGTAGCTGGTATTTCTTATGTAGGCTCAACGAATGTCGGTCTTCATATTTACTCAACGGCAGCGGCAAATGGTAAAAGAGTACAAGCCCTTTGTGAAGCAAAAAACCACGCCCTTGTACTTAAAGATGCTGCTCTTGAACTGGCGGCTTCTAGGGTCATTAACTCCGCATTTGGGTGTGCGGGGCAACGTTGCATGGCTCTGCCTGTCGTTTGTGTCGAAGAAGAAGTGGCAGATGAATTTGTAGCTCATTTACTGAGATTTGCTAAAGAGCTAAAGGTAGGTCCTGCCTATGATCCGACAACTGATTTAGGACCTGTGGCGTCAGCGGAACACAAGCAGAGTGTTGCTGACTGGATTGCTAAAGGTGTTGAAGAAGGTGCTACCCTTGTATTAGATGGTAGAGATGTTGTTGTTAAAGGTTATGAAGGTGGTTTCTTCCTTGCACCAACCATCTTTGATCATGTTAAGCAAGGGATGAGCATTGGCGATAGCGAAATATTTGGTCCAGTCGTTTGCATTAAGCGAGTTAAGAATTTTGAAGAGGGTCTCGCTGTAATGAATGCCAATCAATTTGCAAATGGTTCTTGTATTTTTACGCAAAGTGGTTATTATGCAAGGGAATTTGCTCATAGGACCCATGGTGGCATGGTAGGAATAAACGTGGGTATTCCTGTTCCTATTTCAGTGTTCCCCTTTGCAGGACATAAAAGATCCTTCTTTGGAGATCTTCATTGCATGGGAAAAGATGGCGTAGCTTTCTACACAGAGGCTAAATGTGTGACGAGTCGTTGGTTTGATGAGGAAGATTTGAAACATACGAAAGTAGATACTTGGGAAGGCACTATGACCCGCAAGTAAGTAGAAACAAGTCTTTCAATTAAAATTAGTTTTTAATAAAAAGAATGATAAATCCCCCAAGGTGCAATAAAGAAACCTTGGGGGATTTAGCTAAATTATTAAAAGTTTCAATAAGATAGACCCGTAAAGTATAGTGATAGATTTAAGCATGAAAAGGCATCTTTATCCTTAAAAATTTAATGCAAGGGGAGATAATATGTGGCAGTCATTGCAGTTAAGGTCTAAAATGTTAATTCTACTAATTATTCCTATGTTGTTTATTTTTAGTGTTATGAGTTACTATTCCTATTATGAGTCACGCAACCTACTTAATGATCAAATTATGCAGACCGCAAGTTATATAGTTGAGAGTAATAGTAATAATATATATTCTTCGCTAAAAGAGAAGGAAGTATTAGCTTCAGTTACAGCGCAGGTACTTGGAGATAAGGTATTAACACAGCAAGAAGAAATTGCTTTTCTTAAACAAGTAAAGGAATCTTGGCCTGGCACGCAGTCCGCTTACACAGGGTATGAAAATATGACTTGTGCCGATTCGCAAGGCGTTACTGAAAAGGAAAAACCGAAAGGTTACGACCCACGGGGAAGGGATTGGTATAAAGTTGCTTTAAATAACAATGGCGTCGGTTATACTGAAATTTATGAATCGACATCCAAACAATTGTCAGCTGGTGTAGTTAAAAAGATTACAAGGGATGGAAAGGTTGTTGGTGTAGTCGGTATTGGAATGGATATCGAACCGATACATAAATTGGCTAAAGAATTCACAATAGGTAAGACGGGCTATGCAATGATTCTAGACGCTAAAGGAAATTTTGTATATCATCCTAAATTCGGGTTAAAGGATAATATTTTATTAGCAGAGAATGGGTCCTTGGCAGAATACGGGAAAATGGTTATGACTGGGACAACTAGTACCGGAACGGTTGTATTAGGTGGTGTCGATACTCTCGTTGCGTCATCTCCTATTGGGAAGACTGGCTGGACTTTTGTTGTTGTTGTACCTAAAGCAGAAATGCTTGAACAAGTCAATCTACTAGGAATGCATTCGCTAATCTCCAGTATTATTGGTCTTTTGTTATTAGGGGTAATTATTTTGTTAATAACATTAAAGATAGTAAGACGAATTAAAATACTAGAAGGGATGGCTGAAAGCGTTGCAAATGGTAACTTAACGGTTGCCTCTGAAAATAAGCTGAATAAAAGTGGAGATGAACTTGATAAGTTAATGTATAGTTTTTCTCATATGACAGTAAATTTACGCGAATTGATTTCTCATGTACACTCTTCGGCTGTACAAGTAGCTAATTCCGCTCAACAGTTCAGTGAAAGCTCTCAACAATCTGCGGAAGCATCTTGTTCTGTAGCTGCTTCGATTACTACTGTTACGCAAGGGGCCGAAATACAAGTTAATTCATTGAATGAGGTTTCCACAGTTGTTGTAGAAATGTCTACAAGTATTGAAAGTGTTGCGAATACAGCAAATGGAATGTCTAACGTTGCTGAAAAAGCCATCGTGGCGACAGATGCAGGTCAATATGCGATAGATAAAGCGGTTAGTCAAATGGATAGCATGGTTAATGCGGCAAGGAAGGCAAAGGATACATCTGGTGAGCTAGAAAATAGCTCGAAACAAATAGGGGAAATAGTAGGCCTGATTTCTACTATTGCAGGGCAGACAAACCTTTTGGCGTTGAATGCTGCAATAGAAGCGGCAAGAGCCGGCGAACAAGGGCGAGGTTTTGCTGTAGTTGCCGAAGAAGTAAGAAAATTGGCAGAGCAGTCTGAGTTAGCAGCTCAACAAATTACGGTGCTGATTCAGAAAAATCATCAAAATATTAATAATGTAGTTGATTCAATTGACACTGCTATTTCAAATGTTGATGAAGGTGTTATTGTTGTAAGTTCCGCTGGTACGGAATTTAAGCAAATATCACAATTTGTCAAGGATGTAGTTAATCAGGTGAAAGGAATATCCTTATCGTTAGAACAACTTTCGTCAGGTAGTCAAAGGATTGTAGCATCAGTAAATCAAGTAGGTAGAACCAGTCAGGATGCTACAGGGGAATTGCAGAACGTATCGGCAGCGGTAGAAGAGCAATCAGCAGCAATGCAAGAAATTGCATCAACTTGCGGAATGTTGTCTCAATTAGCTGAGGATCTAAAGAAACACGTCGATAAGTTTAAGATATAAACATATACCCTAGTAATGATACGTTTAGTTTGTAACACGAGACAAAAGGAGACGCCACCCTAGTTGGAGGCGTCTTTTCTTAATCTTGATGGAATTACTACTAATTAGAGTAGGGATAACCATAATGTAACCACGAACATACCAAAATGATACTAAAATATTACCAAATACAATGAAAAACTGTTGCAATTATCCGAAAAACATCTTACAATATGAGAGTGTCACAATACATAAATAAATAAGTAATAGTTTAAGGAGATACTAGTGGAAATTACAATGATAATTTTAAGCTTAGTTTTATTAATGTTCTTTGCTTATCGTGGCTATTCTATTATATTCTTTGCACCAATTTTTGCTATTATTGCGTCAATTGGAGGCGATTATGCTTTCATGCCGGTTTATAGTGAAATTTATATGACGAAGGTAGCGGAATATATTAAGGTGTATTATCCAGTATTCTTACTGGGGGCTGTTTTTGCTAAAATTATGGAAGATGGTGGTTTGGCTACTGCAGTAGCGGCAAAGATCGTATCTTCTTTGGGAAAAGAAAGAGCAATTTTGGCTGTACTACTTGGATGTGGGGCTTTAACTTATGGCGGTTTAAGCGTATTTGTTGTTGCTTTTGTTATGTATCCCTTTTCAGCTATCTTGTTTCGTCAGGCTGGAATTCCCAAAAGGCTGCTGCCAGCAACCTTATGGATGGGGATTTTTACTTATGCAATGATTGCCTTGCCAGGTACACCACAAATACAGAATGTCATTCCTACCGCCTTTTTTGGAACTACCACTTGGGCAGGAGTGGTGACTGGTTTGATTGGTTCAATAGCGTATTTTGTTTTGGGATGGGCTTGGATTAGTTATCGCCATAAGAGGCTTGCAGCAAAGGGTGAAACTTATGGAAGTCACACTGTTAATGAACCAGAACCTATTCTAGAAAATTTGCCACATTGGGCAATTTCAGCCTTTCCCTTGGTAGTTGTTGTCGGTGTTAATTTGTTTATGAGTAATCCTTTCCACTGGAGTTGGGCGTATCATTGGAATACGGGAAGTTTGGAACCTTTAAAACCATTAAAATTATCCTTGTTAAGCCCAAGTGTGGATCGAATCCAATCGATTTGGTCAATTAATATTGCCTTAGTGATTGGTAGTTTAAGTGGAATTGTTATCGGCCGCAAAAGATTGACGGCAAGTGGTGGGATAATAAAACCAATCAATTCCGGTGCTTATTCTTCCGTAATGGCTATTTTGAATACCGCTTCCGGTTACGCCTTCGGCAGTGTAATAACCAGCTTAACAGGATTTGTAATTATAAAGAATGCGTTACTGCATTTAAATATTGGAGAAGGGCCGCTGTTCTCGGCAATTATTACTACTAATATTATGACTGCAATTACTGGCTCTGCTTCAGGTGGGTTGACGATTGCTTTAGGGATGCTTGGGAATGAATGGCTATCTTGGGCACAATCCATTGGAATGCAGCCAGAAATATTACATCGTATTATTTGTTTGGCATCTGAAGGGATTGATACGGTTCCTCATAGTGGGGCGCTGGTGACCTTGATTGCTGTATGTGGTTTGACACACAAAGAATCTTATTATGATGTATTTATGCTGACGTTAATGAAACCAGCAGTAGCCTTTATTTGCTTATGGATTTATAGTCTAACAGGCCTGGCTTAGTAAATGTAATAAAGAAAAGTTTATAGGTACCCCGAATCCTCCCTTGGTAAATCCATTGCATTTACCAAGGGAGGATTTTTTGCGGAATCAGAAAGTAGAACACTTCCTTGATTCCAAGTAAGAACGACTAAGGCTTCTGCCTGCGTCTGAGGACTTGGCCTAAGCTAAGTCTTTTCTTATTAAAAAGATAAGACAAAAATAAAACAGGAATAAGACAAGGAATGAATCTTGGTGATTTATAAAAAAGGAGATTGTTTTAAATTTCCCTATAAGCCCTGTTTTGTCTATAAAAAGGGATTAATTTAAAAGAAAATAATAATACTAAACTATAGTTGGCATGCATCTTGCAATGTAATAGGACAAATACGTTTATTATACTAGGCGTTATATGTAACGTATTTAGTGTAATTATCTTTTTAAAATTGAAAGGAGAAACATTATGTTAAAAAAATCATTTGGTGTTTTACAGCAAGTTGGTAAATCATTAATGCTTCCAGTGGCATTATTACCAGCGGCAGGTTTGTTATTAGCTTTTGGTAATGCGTTTCAAAATCCCGCTCTTTTAAATATTTTTCCTGGTTTAGCAAGTATTCATGGTTTTGCTCAAGTTATGGAGCAAGCTGGGGGTATTATTTTCGGTAATCTTTCTCTTCTATTTGCAGTAGGTGTTGCCGTTGGTTTGAGTGGTGGTGAAGGCGTTGCTGGTTTAGCTGCCATTGTAGGCTTTCTTATTATGAACGTAACCATTGGTCTGGTTGCTGGCGTTACGCCCGAACTAATAGCGGCAAAAGATCCTTCATTCGCCATGGTTCTTGGGATACCATCCTTACAAACTGGGGTTTTTGGCGGTATTATAGTCGGTGTTTTAGCTTCCTTATGTTATAAAAAGTTTTTTAATATTGAACTTCCTTCGTATTTAGGATTTTTTGCAGGAAAACGGTTTGTTCCGATTGCGACTGCTGTAGCAGCCCTCATTTTAGGTGTAGTCATGGTTTTTGCATGGCCTCCTATCCAACATGGACTGACTTATTTCTCACGTAATATGATTGATACCAATAAAACATTAGCGGCCTTTATTTTTGGTATCATTGAACGGGCTTTAATACCTTTCGGGCTTCACCATATTTTCTATAATCCTTTCTGGTTCCAATTTGGTGAATATATAAACAAAGCAGGGCAAGTAGTAAATGGTGACCAAAGCATTTTCTTTGCTCAGCTTAAAGATGGTGTTCCTTTCACAGCTGGTACTTTTATGACAGGAAAATTCCCATTTATGATGTTTGGATTACCTGCAGCAGCGCTTGCGATCTACCATGAAGCAAAACCTGAAAAGAAAGCTTTAGTAGCAGGTATTATGGGTTCTGCCGCGTTAACTTCTTTTTTAACAGGTATTACAGAACCAATTGAATTTTCCTTCTTATTTGTTGCTCCTGTATTATTTGGTATCCATTGTATTTTTGCTGGTTTGTCCTTTATGACCATGCATATCTTAAATGTAAAAATTGGTATGACTTTCTCTGGTGGTGTTATTGACTATCTACTATTCGGTGTTATACCTAACCGTACAGACTGGTGGTTAGTGATTCCCGTAGGTTTAGTATTTGCCGTAATTTATTACTTCGGCTTCCGTTTTGCAATTCGCAAGTGGAACTTGATGACTCCTGGTAGAGAAAATGATGATGAAACAGGTACTGCTATCAATGCGACTGGTTATGGATTGGCAAGTGGAGTACTCCAAGCCTTAGGCGGCAAAGAAAATATTGGAAACTTAGATGCTTGTATTACTCGTCTACGTGTAAGTGTAAAAAAGATTGCTACTGTCGATCAAAATAAATTGAAAAACTTAGGTGCTGCTGGAGTCATGACAGTAGGTGATAACTTGCAGATTATCTTTGGACCAAAATCAGATCAACTAAAAAGTCAAATCAAAGATATTATTGAAGGTAAAGTTGCCGAAACTCATGAAGATAATATCAGTAACGTTCAAGTTGCCGCGACTGTAAAATCAACAGCGGATGTTCTAGGTAGGTTTGTTGCTCCTGTGGATGGCAAAATACTTCCTATTACAAAAGTACCCGATAATGTATTTGCACAAAAAATTATGGGTGATGGATTTGCCATTGAGCCTACAAGTGGTAATGTGATATCGCCTGTCGATGGAACTGTTACTAGCTTACCTGATAGCAAGCATGCAGTTGGCATTACAGCGGATAATGGTTTAGAGATTATCGTTCATTTTGGAATTGATACGGTAAACTTACAGGGCGAAGGCTTTACTGCGCTGGTCAGCCAAGGAGATAAAATTACTGTTGGACAAAAATTGTTAAAAGTTGATCTTGAACATGTAAAAGGAAAAGTTCCTTCTACTATAACGCCTGTTGTTTTTACGAATCTTCCAGAAGGTAAAACGGTTCAAATTCAGGAAGGACAAAGTATCAAAGGCGGAGATACTGGTTTTATTAAAATTCAGTAAAATAAATAAGATTTAAATAATAGCCATATCCTATTTTGGATATGGCTATTATTGTTTTGTAAGAACCACAAGCTATGCTGGTGAGAAGGGAAGAGCTTTAGCGTTGCGAAATGAAAAAAAGACCTCCTAATTGTGTTAATATAGATGTAGTTTCGTCAGCCAATCTAAAAAGCCAAGGGAGTTTTAATTCAAGCCTGGGCTAAACTATAAAAAAATGAATGGAGTGTTAGTATGAAAATAATTGTATTAGACGGTTATACCTTAAATCCTGGTGACTTAAGTTGGGATAAATTGAAAGCATTAGGTGATGTAGTTGTTTATGATAGAACTCCTGCTGAGAAAACGATTGAAAGAATTGGGGATGCAGAAATCGTTTTCACCAATAAAACGGTGATTAATAAAGAAATATTTGCTGCTTGTTCAGGCATAAAGTTTATTGGTGTATTAGCAACGGGCTATAATGTTGTTGATATAGATACTGCCAAGGAAAAAGGTATTCCTGTAGCCAATATTCCAACCTATGGAACAACAGCCGTATCTCAAATTACCATAGCACTGCTCCTTGAAGTATGTCATCATATTGGGGAACACAGCAAAAGTGTTATGAATGGTGATTGGACCAATTGCCCAGATTGGTGCTATTGGAATTATCCTCTCATCGAGCTTGCGGGTAAAACGTTAGGTATTATCGGTTTTGGTAGAATCGGGCAAGCTACAGCTAAAATTGCCCAAGTACTAGGCATGAAGGTATTAGCCTTTGATTCCTATGAAATTGACGCTTTGAAAAGTGATACACTGCAATATGTAAGCCTTGATGAACTCTTGGCTAACTCGGATGTTATATCACTACATTGTCCTTTATTTGACAGTACAAAAGGAATTATTAACAAAACGAATATTGCAAAAATGAAAGATGGCGTCATCCTTATTAATACGTCTCGTGGTCCTCTTGTTGTGGAAGAAGATTTGGCAGAAGCTCTTAATAGCGGTAAAGTATATGCAGCGGCTCTAGATGTTGTGTCAACAGAGCCGATTAAAGCAGATAATCCACTACTTACTGCGAAAAATTGCATTATTACACCACATATTGCTTGGGCACCTAAAGAATCTAGGTCAAGACTGATGGATATTGCAGTTGATAATCTAGCAAAATTCTTAGAAAATAAACCTGTTAATATTGTAAATAAGTAACGCCAAGTGTTTCAAAGTAACGAGTTAAAAAGGTACTAATACTGAAGCAGTGAAAAGAATTTCCAATATGAAAAATAGAACACAAAGAAGGGATTCTAATGCCCACTTTGTGTTCTATTTTTATTTTACTATGTAAGTGATTCTACTGACTCGTAATTCGATTAATTCTGTCTGCAATATCTTGGCCGCTTTCATCATTATCCGCAGGGGTCATAATCCTTTGATCACCAATATAAACTGCACCGTCGCTGTCTACATAGGCAGTGCTAAGAGCATTGTTATGGTATACTCTAGCAAGATTTCCAGCAATTAAATACGCTCTTTCTTCAGCCATCAGACCAAAGGCTTTTGTTGGAGTGACAATATCTTGGCCTTTAAGTTGTACTGTTTTATCTTTTTTTACCGTAACGACTCCGCCACTAAAGTCTGTCATGTGTTTGGCAAAATTATTAATTCGGTCACTGGTTTTTGGATGATTATTGGGATTAATCACTTTACTTAATCCTTCATGCCAGAGCTCGCCCAGTTTGGCACGGAGTACAACCATGGAGGCAGCGCCTCCTCCTGGGTTATAACCTGCAGCCACTGCATTCGCAAATCCTGTATTATCCGCACTCCATTCCTGTTGCATGGTAATGACTTCATTATTTACATAGTTGCCTGCCGCACTACTCAGCACGGTGCTGGTTGTATTCGGATTGTTTTGTATATATAAGTCGACCAAGACACCAATTCCCACTGCTTTTTTAGTTCCTTCAACCGGGTCTTTGTGCTCGCCATGAGACATTTCGTGGCCCAAAACAGCAGCCAATTCATCTTCATTTAATAATTCTACAGCTCCTCGATTTACTGCAACGATATGTCCTAAGGTACAAAAGGCATTAAAAGATTTATCAGGCGTAACATATACGGCATAGTGCTCTTTTACAATTCCATTTGACATAAGTCTGTTGGCGATACTATCCACCTTGAGCGTCACTGCCTCATTTTCATAAACGCCAGTTTGGCGCTGAGTTTGCTGTAATAAATCCTTCTGGTGATTATCATTTAGATTGTTTAACTGTCCATTAATATAGGCAAAGGCCAAACCACCGTATAGTAAAGTCTGCATAGTACTAGCTGCTTCTACCTTACCCAAATTTGCGAAATTAGATAGTATAAGTATAAAAGCAACGAGACAACTAGAAGTTATTTTCTTGAAGATGCTTTTTTTCATAATGATTCGTCTCCTGTAGATAGTTTCACTTATCATTTTACCAAGGGAATTTTTGCATGGCAAGGTGAAATGTGGTATATAACTATAATTAATTGCTGTAATCTTATGGATCTGCTAAGTAATGAAATCGGTTAGAAATTCTGGTTTGTAAGTATTTGCTAATGAATGGAGGAAAAGGTAATTTAATGGCGAAATTTAGTAGAGTGTAACTGATGCGGTGTGTGTCTGATTAATCATGTTTAACTCTTATGCTGTAAGACGTGCCGATATGAAATGTAATAGGTTCCATACTTAACAAATAAAATAATAATCTTACTAGAGGAGGTTAAAGTAATGTACTCTTTTTCCTCACTTGCAGAGTTTGCGACTTTGAGGGATTCGATCAGAAAAGAGCTGGATCGATACTGTGGAGAGGATGCTCTTCGCCTATTTATTGCAATTAATGAAGGTGTTAATAATGCGATTTTTCATGGTAATAAACAAGATATTACAAAAAAAGTACATCTTTCTATGGTGAAGTTACCTAATGAAGTGAAAATTACGATTCGCGACGAAGGCGAGGGTTTTCTAGTTTCAAAGAAGCCCAAAACAACTCAGCTGTGGCAGGAAGATGGCAGGGGTATCGATTTAATAAAACATTATGTGGATTCTTATTGTTTAAATGATCTAGGAAATGAAGTCACATTTGTTAAAAAAATTAATACAGTATAGATTTTTTAAAAAATATATACGTTTAAAAACGCGATGTCGAAAGGGGATAATAGTATGGAAATTAACACGAATACCAACAGGGAAGAAGTTACGGTTAAATTAGTAGGTAGTTTGTATGTAGAAGATGCTGCAATTTTGAGAGAAAAGTTGCTTGCCTTTATGGAGTCAGGATACAAACAATTTACTATTAATCTTCATGAGGTGGAGTATATTGATAGCTCGGGCTTAGGTGTCCTTGTGGCGATACAGAAAAAAGCATTACAAAAAAGTGGTGGTGTAATTCTTGTAGGTGCCAAAGGTATCGTAAAAGAACTTTTTGAACTAACAAGACTAAATAAGGTCTTTACCATGCAACCATAGATGAGGGGATGGATACGTGAATTTCTTGGAATCAAATATTTTTGGTGAAAGCTGTGGTTATTGCCAACGCATTGACCTGTTAAATATGATTAATGATCCTTTTGTACTAATCGATGCTGAAAATGGCAAAATTCTTTTCATGAACCGTAAGGCATTAGATATGTATCAATATACAGAGGAAGAGTGCCTTACAAAATTCGTTAATGATATTAGCCACAATTCGGCTAGGGTGATACAAGAAAACCTGGATTTAGCTAAGAAATATAAAAATGGCTACGTTTTTACCGCGAATCATATTAGGAAAGACAGAGATATTTTTAAAGTAGAAGTAAGTTCACATTATATGAGCTTACATGGGAAATTTGTTTTAGCCGCTGTGGTACGAAATCTAACCTCTAATGGAAAAATGCGCGAAGAAATTCAATTGGCAGGTAAAGTGCAACGCAGATTATTGCCACGGGATACAGACAATCATTTATTTCGTACTTTTTCTATCTACCAGCCCGCTAAATACATTAGTGGAGATTTATATGATTACGCCTTTCAGGAAGAATCACAGAAATTGCATGGTATTGTAATTGATGTTATGGGACACGGACTCGCAGCAGCATTTCAAACCAATCTTTTAAAGTATCTTTTCTTACGAGTAGTCGATAAAAAGAAATCCGTAAAGGATAAGCTAGCCTGGATGAATAAAGAAGTTATGCCTTTTTTTACGGGGGGAGAATTTGCTGGCGTATTTTTATTTGAATTTGATTTTACTAGTAATACACTGACCTATTCTGCAGGGGGAATTAATTATTTTGTAATAGTTAAAGATCAAAAGCCGCAAATAAGAAAGGTTCCTGGAATTTTCCTCGGAATTAAAGAAGGAGAAACTTTTGATCAAGATACGTATTCCTTTCAGCCAGGTGAAGGTTTTCTGTTTTTAACAGATGGCCTATTTGAGAGGTTTAAACAACCACTAGAACAGGAACTCAATTTTGAGAGTTTACTTGAGATGTGTGAAAAAATTGCTACTAGTGGAGAGTGTCGTGATGATGCCACAGGTTTGGGAATTATGCTCCATTAAATAATAATAAAGGTGATGAAATAAGTGAAATTACAACTAAAAATAGGTACTAAAATTGCAGCTAGCTTTGGTGTGGTGATAGCCTTAATTTTGATTATGGCTATCAACTCCTTAATTTCACTAGGGAATGCAAAAGATGATCTAGAGAAAATTGAGCAAGCAAATGTTCGCATGAACCTTGCCGGCGATATTGCCTATCAATATAAAGTAACTGTATCAGGCCTTCGTGCCTATGTTGCTTATGGTGATGATGTTTACCTAGGTAAAGTTGATAGTGACTTTGAAAAAGTTATAAAATTAGAAAAGGATTTATTGGCTCTTGCTAGACCGGACAAAAAGGCAGAGGTACAAAATGTTATTGATGAAACCACTAAATATAAAAATGCAGTTTTATCTGAGTTTGTGCCTAATGCAAAACAATACAACACATTGTTAGCTGCAGGAAATTATTCTGCGGCGCAAGAATATAAAGTGAAATTAGTAGAATTCGCAAAACGTGTAGCACCGCAAGCGGGAGCCATTGAAAAAGCCTTAGACGGTTTTGCCGCGATTAATGTTGAGTTATCAAAAGGTCTTGTTGCGCAAAGTATTGCAAATGGTAAGAGTGTAATGACCACCTCAACGGTTATTAGTGTGCTTGTCTTAGTGTTAGGTATTATTATTGCGATTACATTAACGAATATGATTCGTAGGCCGATAACCAAACTGACTGCCATTGCACATCAATATGCACAGGGCGATTTACGTGGTGATATTGAGGTAACAAGTTCAGATGAAATAGGACAACTAGCAGGGTCTTTACAAGAGATGCATAAACATTTTGTAGAGATGATTAGTAATATTCGTTCGGCGTCCGAACAATTGGCTGCTGCTTCACAAGAAATGGCGGCCTCAACAGAGGAGGTAACCTCTTCTAGTGAAGAAGTATCTGCTAATATGCAACAACTTGCGCAAGAAGCGGATTTAGGAAATCGCTCCATGTTAGAGGCCTCACAAGCGCTGGTTGAGTTATCTAGTCTAATACAAATTGCAAAATCTAAGGCTGATAATACAGTGGAAAATTCGGAAACTACATTGATCGCCGCGGAAGATGGGCGACATAGAGTAACAGATTCTGTTACGCGAATGGATAATATTAAAGAGCAGACCCAGCATTCAAGTCAAATTATTGGCGAACTTAACACCTACTCTCAGCAGATCTCTCAGATAACGAATACGATCACCAACTTAGCAAAACAAACCAATCTTTTAGCTCTTAATGCTGCTATTGAAGCAGCTCGGGCTGGGGAACATGGTCGAGGGTTTGCTGTTGTAGCAGAAGAAGTTCGAAAATTAGCAGAGCAGTCAGACCAAGGGGCACAAGAGATTACTTCCCTAGTGAATGTGGTTACCGAAAAAACAAATTTAGCTGTCGCCGCAATGGCCCAAAATGTGGTAGAGGTTGAATCTGGAGTTTCTACTGTTAATGCAGCCGGGAAAGCTTTGGATAGCATTCTGCTAGAGGTAAAGAAAACAGTAATGGAAACACAGGAAATTGGTAAAGTAACTTCTTCAGAAGTTGCAAGTTCTGAACAAATTATAAAATTAATCGATGCTCTTGCAACAATGATTGAAAGTGTTGCAGCTCACGGTGAGGAAATCGCCGCTTCTTCTCAGCAGCAATCTGCTGCAATGCAGACAGTAGCTGCGAGTGCGGAAGAAACAAGTGCTATGGCCCATCAATTAAAAGGCTCGGTAGAAAAGTTTAAGGTGTAAATTTAGAAGCATTTTATAGGACCATAAAAAACAAGTAAAAAGTATCTGTAGAACCCAATTGTTCTACAGATTATTTTTTTGCTCCAATGAAATATTTACCATTTATTATGTTATATTGTGTATAATGAAAGTAAGATAATTCAGAAAAATAATCCTAGGATGGTGCAATATTGGGAGCTTTCCGTACCTTCTTAAAGGGAGAAAACCTTCGTTTTAAACTACTGCTATATTTCTTTACCTTAATTTTACTGCCCACTGTTACCTTGGGAGTACTAGGAAATGTAATTTATAGTAAGTCAATAGAAGATCAGGCCACGGTTCACACGGGTCAAATGATCGAGCAGGTAACTCGTAACGTAGAATTTTACATTCACGATATGGAAAATATAATTTACTATCTATCCGATGATCCTCAGATTATTGCCTTTATGAAACATCAAAATGATGAAAACGATAGTGAAGATATAATTCAAGAATCCAGGCGAGTACTCAAAACTTATTCAGATGTACATCAAGAGGTTGCAGGAATATTAGTAGTCAATGATAACAATTTTTATATTAGCAACGGAATGGATCGGATTTCTCGTGACCCTCTTACGGAGGAGTCATGGTATAAACGAGCCTTTGCATCACCAAAGGTAATACACCTGTTCAGTAAGCCCATTGGTCGTAATATCAAAGCAACCTTAAATTATAGTGGTGATGAAGTTGTTTCTATTGCTAAGGCCGTTATGGATCCTCTTACAGGTAGACGACTAGGTGTCATTCTAATTGATCTCAAATTAGAAAAAATCAAACAAGTGATTGAAGCCATTACTCTAGGGAAAAATGGATTCCTTTATATTATGGATGCAAATGGCGGAATTGTATATGCCCCTATCAATCCCATCGTGTATCGAGTCAAAAATGAATGGCTCACTGATTACAACAATAGTATTGTCAAAACCATTCAAGGTAGTGAGTTTCAGATTATTTATAAAGATTCAACCTATACAAACTGGAAAACGATTGGTGTCTTTTCTTTAAATGAAACATTACAAGAAGTGACAAACCTTCGTCACTATTCGATTATGATTGGAATCATTACGTTAGTGCTGGCAGTTATCGCCGCTTTCTTTTTTACCGCATCCATCGCAAAACCCCTAAGTAAGTTACGTATGTTAATGAAAAGAGCGGAGGAAGGAGATTTAAGCGTACGTTTTAATAGCCGTTACAATGATGAAATTGGTCAGCTTGGTAATAGTTTTAACAATATGATAAAAGAAATCAGTAATTTAATAGATATGGTGTATGTAGAACAACGACGAAAACGCGAGGCAGAATTAAAAACCTTACAAGCACAAATTAAGCCTCACTTTTTGTACAATACCTTATATACAATCCAGTGGATGGCCCAAGAACATGGGGCGCAAGATGTAGTTAAGATTCTAGGTGCACTAGCAAATCTGTTTCGTATTGGTCTTAGTAAAGGGAAAGAAATGATTCAAGTCCATGAGGAATTGGAGCATGTAGGCAGTTACTTGGCGATTCAAAAAGCTCGTTACGAAGATAAATTGACCTACGAGATACAGTATGATGAGGAAATAATACATTATAGAGTTTTGAAGTTAATCCTGCAGCCCCTCGTCGAGAATGCAATTTACCATGGTATTAACGCGAGAAGAGGAGGCGGTAAAATCATTATTACTGGTAGTGTAAAAGAGGGGAAATTATATTTTAGTGTAGTAGATAATGGCATTGGCATAACAAAAGAAAAACTGAAAGAGATACGAGAATTACTTGACAGTAACCATGTTGAACCAGCCGCTGCAGGGTTTGGTATTTTTAATGTTAATGAACGAATTCGTTTGTCTTTTGGTAAAGAATACGGATTAATTTATACTAGCGTTTATGAAGAAGGTACAAAAGTAGAAGTCTGGCATCCATTAATTTAAATTAGGGGTGATTCAATGCTAAAGGTATTAATTGCTGATGATGAACCTAAAATTCGTCGTGGGCTGAGAAGTCTAGTCGAAAATGGGTTATTAGATATGGAAGTTGTAGGTGAGGCCGAGGATGGAGAAATGGCCTTGCAGTTAGCAAAAGAGATCCATCCTGATATTCTATTAGTGGATATTTGTATGCCATTTTTGAATGGATTGCAATTTATTGAACAATTAAATCACGTTTTAAAAGATTGTATAGTAATTGTCATTACAGGATACGATGAATTTACTTACGCCCAACAAGCGATAAAATTACAAGTATTTGACTACCTGCTAAAACCGGTTCTCAAAGAACAGTTAGAGGCTGTTTTAGAAAAAGCCCAACAAAAACTTCTCGATTCTCGTTTACAAAATAATCATCTCACTTGGTCGAGTCAAGAAACAAGGAAAAAATTACCCCTATTACAAGAAGCATTTTGTAATGACTGGGTTACTGGGCAGCTAAGTGAGGAATATATTAAGACTCAGCTACGTTTTTTAGAGCTAGATATACCTGAGATATCTGGGATGGTAATCTTAAAAGTAGCAGGGCAATTTAGCAGAGGGCAGCTATTAAGAGAGTGGGATCATCACCTATTGTTATTTGCTATACAAAATATTTATAGCGAGCTGCTAGAACAATGGCAGCCCTACATTGTTTTTCACGACAAAGCAGATAACTTAGTTGCAATAACAAATATCCATAGTATAAGAGAATGGTACGAGCTTAGCACTTCCTTGCAACAAGCGATTGAGGAACATTTAAAACAAGTGGTAATTATTGTTCAACATCCATTAACAGAGGACTTGTCCTCAATCCCTTCGACGTATCATGAATTAATATTGGAGTTAAATCGTAAAGTTAGCTATACGCCTGTCGTGCTTCTAGCACAAAAACACATTGAAACTTATTTTTATAAAGAAGAGTTATCATTGCAGGAGTTAGCAGATACGATTCAAATCAGTCCTACCTATTTAAGCCGATTGTTAAAGAATGAAATTGGTGTTTCTTTTGTTGAATATTTAACCCATGTAAGAGTACAAAAAGCAATTCAGTTTATGACTGACCCAGCTGTAAAGCTTTATGAGGTAGCGGAAAAGGTGGGATACAGTAATCAGCATTATTTTAGTACCGCCTTTAAAAGAGTCATGGGTTCATCTCCTGCTGAATATCGTAAAAGGGGTAACTGGAGGTGATACAAATGGTTAGAGGCAAGTATTTGTTAATCAGCTTACTTATTTTAGCTATAGCAATGCTTGGGGGATGCCAAAAACAAGAAAGGCAGGTCTCTAAGGATCAAGTAAAATTTGTTATTGGCGTATCCCAGGCAAATTTGGTCGAGCCTTGGAGAATTATTATGAATGAGGAGATAAGAGAAGAAGCAGCAAAGCATAGCGATGTTCGCATTGTATTTACGGATGCTGTTCAAAATAGTGAAAAACAAGTTCGTGACGTAGGTGAATTATTACAACAGGGTATCGACTTGTTAATTATATCGCCAAATGATTCTGTTGCGTTGACGCCAGTAGTTGCCCAGGCTTATAAAAAAATTCCCGTTATTGTCTTAGACCGGGCGGTAGAAGGTTATGATTACACCTTGTATATTGGACCAGATAATAAATCCATTGGTAGAGAAGCGGGTAAATATATTGGCGAACTTCTTAGCAAAACAGGCGGAAATGTGGTAGAGATTCAAGGCCCATCTGGGGTACCTTCTTTGCAAGAAAGAAGTGCTGGTTTTCGCGAAGTAATTGGAAAATATGCAAATATTAGTATCATAGATACAATTGTTGCCGATTGGCAGCGAGATAAGGCAGAAGACAAAATGACTGAACTATTAAATCAGTATCCCAAAATCGATGTAGTTTTTGCCCATAGTGATTATATGGCACTAGGAGCATATAAGGCAGCGAAAAAGAAAGGGATTACTGGTATAAAATTTGTTGGTATTGATGGCTTTTCTGGCCCTAATGGGGGATTGCAGCTAGTAGAAAATGGCGTTTTACAAGGCACATTTACCTGTTTGACAGGGGGACGAGAAGCCATTCAGTACGCTCTCGACATTTTAAACCATGAAAAAGGTTTACCTAAGAAGATTATTCCACGGAGTAATAAAATTACTCTAGATAATGTTTTAGAATTTGTAAAGTCTACGAATGAAACTAAAAAAAATAATCCTACTAGCAAGCGGAGAATTGTATTAGGATTTTCTCAACTTGGTGCAGAGAGTGATTGGCGAAGAGCTAATTCGCAATCGATTAAGACGGCAGCCCACGAAGCAGATATTGAGCTTATATTTTTAGAGGGGGATCAACGGCAGGAGACCCAGATTAGAGATATCCGTTCCTTTATTGCGCAAGGCGTTGATGTGATTGCCTTTTCCCCTGTCATTGAATCAGGGTGGACTGAGGTGCTAGAAGAGGCCAAAGCAGCAGGAATTCCTGTTGTTTTATCGGACAGGGCCATTAAATCAGATGATGCCTCCTTGTATGCCAGCTTTATTGGTAGTGACTTTGTGGAAGAAGGGCGCAGAGCCGCAAGGTGGCTTGTTGGGCAAAAGAAAGATACCCAGCAGCAGAACATTGTTGAAATTGAAGGAACCTTTGATTCAGCGCCGGCACTAGATCGAAAAAAGGGGTTTGCTGAAATTATTAACAATTATCCTGAAAATACAGTTATTTACTCCGCATCTGGAGATTTTACGGAGGCTGGCGGACAAGAAATTATGAAATCAGCCTTAGCTCTTTATGGAAATAAGATTGATGTGGTATATGCCCATAATGATGATATGGCTTTAGGGGCGATTAAAGCCATTGAAGAATATGGTTTACGTCCAGGAAAGGATATTTTAATTGTTTCTGTGGATGCAACTGAAGCTGCTTTTAAAGCTATGCTTGCTGGTAAGCTTAACTGTACTGTGGAATGTACCCCCCTGCTCGGTCCGCAGCTGATGCAAGCTGTTAAAACTTTGATGACAGGGAGGCAATTACCTATGAGAATTATCACTTCGGAAGGTGTATTCCCATCTGAAACTGCAAGGAAGGATCATGTAAATCGCAAATATTAAATTTTGGTAAACAGTACGGAAAAATATAAAAAATTACTGATTATTCTAAATACACTGACAATCCCTCGTCCTATAATAGAGATAGTAGAACTATTCTAAAAGAAATGGGGAGGGGTAAGGGTAATGTCAAAGTGGAAAAAGATCACAGTCGCTTTGAGTGTAGGTATTATGATGTTAACATTTGCAGGTTGTGGAGGTAGTGCCAAGCAGGAAACAGCTGCTAAGCCTGCAGACAAAAAAATTGTCCTAGGTTTCTCTCAAATTGGTGCGGAAAGTGAGTGGCGTACGGCAAATACTGAATCGATAAAAGCCTCAGCACAAGCAGCTGGGATTGACCTTAAATTTTCCGATGCACAACAAAAACAAGAAAATCAAATAAAAGCAATACGTTCATTTATACAACAAAAAGTCGATGTAATCGCTTTCTCACCTGTTGTTGAAACAGGCTGGGATGCAGTATTACAAGAAGCGAAAACAGCTAAAATACCTGTTATCCTGACAGATCGCTCCATTAAGATGAGTAATGGTAAAGCAGAAGACTATTATGTTACCTTTATGGGTTCTGACTTTGTGGAAGAAGGTCGTAGAGCTGGTAAATGGCTAGTTGATTTCATGAAAAAAGATAAAGAACCTGTTAATATTGTTGAACTTCAGGGAACAGTAGGTTCTGCACCTGCTATTGATCGTAAAACTGGATTTGAAGAAGTTTTAAAACAAAATGCAAATTATAAAATTATTAAATCCCAAACTGGTGATTTCACTCGTGCAAAAGGCAAAGAAGTTATGGAATCCTTCTTAAAATCAGCTAAGGCTGATGGACAAAAAATTGATGTTCTTTATGCTCATAATGATGATATGGCAATTGGTGCAATCCAAGCCATTGAAGAAGCTGGTTTGAAACCTGGTAAAGATATAATTATTGTTTCAATTGATGGTGTAAAAGGTGCTTTTGAAGCAATGATAGCTGGAAAATTGAATGCTAGTATTGAGTGCAGTCCATTACTTGGTGATCAATTAATGGCAGCTGCTAAAGATCTTGTAGCAGGCAAGACGATTGATAAACGCATTGTGACAAAAGAAGGTGTATTCCCTGCAGAAGTAGCTGCTAAGGAATTACCAAATCGTAAATATTAAAATCATAATGTGATACCTTCCTCATCCACCCAGAGTTCTATGTAAGATAGAAACATTTAGGGGTTGTCTGCTAGAGATGGCCCCTAATGGAGTGGATTATTTTTTTTACCACTGTAAGGATTGATTTGCTATGGAGGTGAACAAGCAATTATGGATAAAATGACATCATTATTAAAGGCGCAAGGTATATGCAAGGTTTTCCCGGGAGTTAAAGCACTTACTAATGTAGATTTTGAATTAAAAGCGGGAGAAATCCATTGCTTAATGGGAGAAAATGGTGCAGGTAAATCTACCTTAATTAAAGTGTTGACAGGTGTTGAAGTATTAGATGGTGGTCATATCTTTTTGGAGGATAACCCAATCAAGCCAAGTTCTCCTCACCATGCACAACAATTAGGGATTAGCACAGTCTATCAAGAAGTGAATCTTTGTCCGAATTTGTCTGTCGCGGAAAATATTTTTATTGGGCGGGAACCCTTACATTTTGGTAGGATTCATTGGAAGGAGATTCATAGTCGTTCAGAAGTGTTACTGGCAAAGATGGGGCTTCATATTGATGTCACGCAACCCTTAGAACGATATTCAGTGGCCATACAACAGATGGTCGCTATCGCCAGAGCCCTTGATATATCAGCAAAGGTTCTTATCTTAGATGAACCAACTTCTAGCTTAGATGCGAAGGAAGTAGGGCAGCTTTTTGATCTTATCCGCAAACTGAAAGAAGAAGGCATGGGAATTATATTTATTACTCACTTTATTGAGCAAGTTTATGCTGTATCGGATCGTATCACTATATTGCGTAATGGGGAATTAGTAGGTTCTTATAAAACAACGGAATTACCTCGTGTTCAGTTAATTGCAAAAATGATTGGCAAAGCGTTTGATGAACTGGAAAATACTTGCAAAAAAACAGAAGACAATGTTAGTCAAGATAGTAGTCTAGTCTTTTTAAAGGCACATGGCCTTGGTCATAAAGGTTCAATTAATCCCTTCGACCTTTATGTGAATAAAGGGGAAGTTCTTGGCCTAGTGGGATTGTTAGGATCGGGGAGGACAGAGGTTGCCCGTACTATTTTTGGTATTGATAAAGCAGATTGCGGTAAAATTGAAATTAATGGGAAAATAGCCAAGATCAATACTCCAGTTGATGCAATTCAACATGGTCTGGCATATTGTTCGGAAAATAGAAAAACAGAAGGTATCATTGATAATCTTACGGTTAGAGAGAATATTATCCTTGCATTACAAGCAAAGAAAGGTTGGATAAAGTATATTACGAAGAAAAAGCAAGAAGAAATTGCGGATCGCTATATTAAATTATTAAATATTAAAACCTCAGGGCCGGATCAATTAATCAAGAATTTGAGCGGAGGCAACCAACAGAAAGTAATATTAGCTAGATGGTTACTGACAGAACCAACATTGCTTATATTAGATGAACCTACTCGCGGCATTGATATCGGCGCTAAAGTTGAAATTCAAAAACTCATACTGTCTCTTGCAACGGATGGAATGTCAGTTATCTTTATTTCATCAGAGCTAGATGAATCAGTGAGATGCTCTAATCGTATGGCCGTTTTACGAGATAGAGTAAAGATAGCTGAGATCTCTGGTGAAGAAATTGAAGAAAAATTTATTATGCAGACGATAGCAGGGGTGTAGCAGATGGATATAAAAAATATGTGGAATCGACTAAAAAGCTCTCAACTGTGCTGGCCTTTAGCCGCTTTATGTATAGTCTTACTGTTTAATCTCCTTTTTACGAAAGATTTTTTTTCGATTGAAATTAAAGACGGTCATCTTTATGGCGTTACGATTGATATCCTTAATCGTGCTACCCCTCTTATGCTTTTAGCCATTGGCATGACATTAGTTATTGCTACAAAAGGAATTGATATATCTGTAGGATCAGTGATTGCTATATCAGGGGCAGTAGCGGCCTCTTTGATTGGTGGTAAATTAGAGTATGTGGATGGCGTACAAAAGTTAGTAACCTTAGTGCCTATGCCGGTAGCTATACTTGTGGCACTGCTGGCAACTACTTTACTTGGGATGTGGAATGGATTATTAATTTCTAGAGTGGGAATCCAACCTATTGTTGCGACATTAATATTACTTGTGGCTGGTCGTGGAATTGCTCAGCTGATTACCCAAGGACAAATTATTACTATCTATTACAAACCTTTTCAATACATTGGTACCGGTTATCTATTAGGATTACCTTTTTCTCTGTTTATCGTCGCAGTAGTTTTTGCTATTACCTTATACGCAGTGCGCAAAACAGCACTTGGGATGTTTATTGAGTCAATTGGCATTAATCCTGTAGCTAGTAAATTTGCTGGGATTAGTGTTAGTAAATATATCTTTTCCGTATATGCTTTTTCTGGCCTATGTGCAGGTATCGCAGGGCTGATCATTTGCTCAAATGTAAGTTCAGCCGATGGAAATAACGCGGGACTTTTTATTGAACTCGATGCAATATTGGCTGTTTCTCTAGGCGGAAATTCTTTAGATGGTGGTCGGTTTTCTTTAGTAGGCAGCCTAATTGGAGCCTTAGTTATTCAAAGTATAACGACGACAATTTATGCCATTGGTGTGCCCCCAGAAATTACCCTTGTTGTTAAGTCCGTTGTTGTAATATTGATTTGCCTGCTGCAATCCGCTAATTTCCGAAAAGTTGTATTTGCTAAGTGGGCTCATAAAGGGGGGATTTCAGATGAAAAGAATGCAGCTAAGTTATAAGTACATAAATCTATTTATTACGATTTTCTTATTTATTGTCTTATTTGCTGTCGGATCAGGGCTTTACACTGGTTTCTTTTCAGCGCAAGTGCTATTAAATATGTTAATTGATAATTCCTTTTTAATTATTACCTCTATTGGAATGACCTTTGTTTTAATTATTGGCGGTATTGATATATCCATCGGCTCAGTCATCGCATTAGTATGTATGTTGTCAGCTTATTTACTTGAAATGCAGCATTGGAGTCCCTTTATAGTGATTCCTGTAATGCTGATTATGGGCTCTCTTTTTGGCCTTGCACAAGGTAGTTTTATTCATTTTTTCAATATACAGCCTTTTATTGTTACCCTTGCAGGGATGTTCTTAGCTAGAGGATTATGTTATGTCATAAGTATTGATACCATTATGATTACGGATCCCTTTTATCAGCAAATTGCTACTTATCGAATTCCCTTGCCTTTTGACACCTTTATTTCAATTAGTGTTCTTATTGCTGGAGCCTTAGTCTTAGCAGCATTGTATCTTATTAACTACACTAAGTTTGGACGTACTGTATATGCCATTGGTGGCAATGCCCAATCCGCTATGTTAATGGGGTTGCCAGTTGGGAGAACAAAAGTATTAGTATATGCTTTTAATGGATTTTGTTCCGCCCTGGCTGGGATTGTATTTAGTTTCTATATGCTTTCTGGTTATGGATTACATGCTGTTGGTTTAGAGATGGATGCCATTGCATCGGCAGTAATTGGTGGAACACCCCTGACGGGGGGAGTTGGCTTTGTGACAGGAACTGTCTTTGGAGTCTTAATTCAAGGGGTTATACAAACTCTCATTATGTTCCAAGGTACGTTAAGTTCTTGGTGGACTAAGATTGCGATTGCATTCCTATTGTGTATATTTATCGTATTGCAGAGAGTTATTATTGCGCGAAAAGAACGTACTAAAGCAATTGCATAATAGAACCTGAGATGTCGAAAATACCGTTGTTGAAGAAGGGAGAAATTACATTGTTAAAAGAGTTGAAAAAGGCAGTTTTGGAAGCCAATTTAGAACTGCAGAAAAATGGCCTGGTGTTATATACTTGGGGGAACGCAAGTGGAATTGACAGAGAAAAAGGTTTGGTTGTTATTAAACCAAGCGGCGTAGATTATGATAAAATGCGTCCCCAAGACATGGTAGTTGTCGATTTATTTGGAAATCAAGTAGAAGGGGACCTTAGACCTTCGTCAGATACACCCACTCATTTGGTTTTGTACCGTAACTTCTTAACAATTGGTGGAGTTGTTCATACTCACTCAACTTATGCCACCATATGGGCACAAGCTGCAAAATCCATCCCAGCCTTTGGAACTACACATGCGGATTATTTTTATGGTGAGGTACCTTGTACACGAACTTTGAAAGAAGAAGAAATACAAGGAAATTATGAAGAAGAAACAGGCAATGTAATAATAGAATCCTTTATCAATAAAGAGGTTAGACATGTGCCTAGTGTTTTGGTTGCTAATCATGGGCCTTTTTCTTGGGGGAAAGACGCTCATGAAGCGGTATATCATGCTACCGTATTAGAAGAGGTTGCCAAGATGGCTCTTTATACATCACAGTTGAAAGAAGATGGCAAAAGCATTGATTCTGTATTATTAGATAAACATTTCTTGCGGAAACATGGCAGTGACGCTTACTATGGACAAAAAAAATAAGAAAAGACTTAGCTTGTGCCAAATCCTCGGACGCAGGCAGAAGCTTTAGTCGTTCTTGCTTGGAACCAGAAAGTGTTATACTTTCTGATTCCGTAAAAAAAACACAAGAGACCTTATCAACCACTACGATCGGTTGATAAGGTCTTTTATTAATACAGAAAAAAATAACTAGGAAATAATGAATTAGATGGAGAATGAATAGTGATGGTTACATTTTAGCAAATTATAATGATAAGATAGAAAGAGCAATTGGAGGATAATGAATGCGAACAATACAACCTATATTAATGCTGCTGATATTGATAATATCCTATGGGAATTGGCGCTTACTAGTGAAGTGGTTTCCTACTTGGAAGAGTTATATAAGTGGCACTATATATTGGCTAATGACAGCAGTATCCTGGTCGTTGGTTGGCGCTAGCTGGCTACTCCGTCCAGACAGTACATTTTATTATGAATGGATCATACCCCTGGTAGACCTTTCCTTTGTTTGGGTCATAGGCCAAATTCTTTTACTAGTATTTTTCCCTATTTTATTTGCTCTCAGAAAAATACTGCATAGGGTACGTACTACTGAAATAAGCAAAGACAATAAGGGAGTGGCGGATACTAGTCGCCGAACCTTTATACAAAGTATACTATATGCTGCTCCTGTATTAGCCTTAGGAGTAAGTGGGACAGGCGTATATTCGGCAGAAAAAGAGATGGTGGTCCGTCATTTTACTTTGCCCTTTCCTGGACTTGATCAGGAACTAAAGGGGTTTAAAATTGCACAAATTAGTGATACTCATTTAGGTCCCTTTTTTACATTAGATCGATTCGATGAAGTCATTCATTTGGTGATTCAAGAAAAACCAGATATGGTAGTAATTACAGGGGATTTAATTGATGATTTAAGCTTACTTGTCCCGGCTGTTGAAAAACTCAATCAGATGGACGCCCTTATACCTTACGGCATCTATTTTTGCTGGGGCAATCATGAATATTTTCGAGACATAAATCGAATTCGAGTGGAACTAGGAAAAAGTAAGATTCATGTACTACAAAATAGTAATACACCGATAACTGTAGGAGCATCAACTTTTTATTTGTTGGGTGTTGATTATCCTTGGCCTGAAAATGTATCAAAAAAAGATGCTATACGACAACAGTTTATGAAAAAAGCGGTCGAAAATATACCAAATGGAGCTTTTAAAGTGTTATTGGCACATCATCCAGACTTTCTTTTTGAGGGCTTTGCAGAAAAAATTCCTCTGACCTTGTCGGGGCATACCCATGGAGGTCAAGTCAATTTCTTAGGTCGTTCTTTGTTGCCAGTTAGCTATTACTATATGCGTGGGCTTTACCAGGAAAACGATACTTATGGTTATGTTAATCCTGGAGCTGGTCAGTGGATCCCTTTTCGCCTAGGTTGTCCACCTGAAATTAGTATCTTCACTCTTGAAAACAAGTAAGAGTAAGAAATTGATTGGCTTGGTATGTTCTGTAGGGTATAATTTAGCTATTGAGCATGTAGAGTGAAAATTTAAGCAAAAGTTGAGGATAGGAAGAAAGATGAAAAGCCCTGGAAATAGTAAATATGTTAAAAAGTTAAATCGAATGACTATCGTGAACATTATTAAGGAAAATGAACTAATTTCTCGTCAACAAATAGCGGAGTTAACTGGCCTTACACCACCAGCAATTACAGGGATTATTCGTGAGTTAATTGATACTGGTTTTGTAAAAGAAGTTGGTTTAGGGGAATCACAAGGCGGGAGGAGACCTGTTAGCTTACAATTTAATAGTGAAGCAGGTTATGTAATTGGAATTGAAATCACGAGTCAAGAAATTACTGTTGCACTTGCCGACTTAAAAAACATGCCCACCTCGATTGAGCGTATGAAGGTTGCGATGAAGGATCCTAATGCTGCGGTTAAAGAACTTATTCATATCATAAACCAAATTATTTTCCATGAAGAGCATAAATCAAAAAAATTCTTGGGGATCGCTATCGCATTTCCGGGTATGCTGCAGGGGCAGGAAGGCACAGTAAAGAGAGCGGTTAATTTAGGTAAAGAATGGAAAGGATTTCCCTTAAAATCGATATTAGAAAACCAATTTGCTATGCCCGTATTTATTGAGACAAATTCGAAGGTAGCGGCTTTGGGGGAAAAATGGTTCGGTGGTGGCACCAGTTGTGAAAATCTGATATATATAAACATGGGAGAAGGAATTAGTGCAGGCATAATTATGGGCGAATGTATTGTACAAGGGTCTCAAGGTTATGCTGGGCAAATCGGCCACACAGTCATGATTGAGCAGGGAGCATTGTGTAATTGTGGCAATCGTGGTTGTCTTGAAACCATATGCGGTATTCCTGCTATCTTGCGAAAGGTAAATACGGAGTTACCTTTTATTACTGGCGAAGATGCCTTAAAGAAGTATTTGGGCAGCGGAAAAGAGATTGGAATCAATGACATACTGGAAGTTGCTCTTAGAGAAGAATCTTATGCAAGAGAAGTGTTACGACAGGCTAGTCGGTATGTAGCGTTAGCAACTTCTCACATGATTAATCTTTATAATCCGGATGCAGTTTTTATCGGTGGAAAATTAGCTATGGTAGCCGAATTCTTTAGAGAAGAATTTCGTGAAGTGATCGCATCTCATACTTTTTCAGAAGTTGAAGATGCAACTGCTATTGTTATCTCGAAACTAGGTGCAGATTCAGGCGTGATAGGAGCATGCGCCCTCGCTCTTAAAAAGATATTAAAAACACCTAACACGGAGATATTTGATGAGATAGTAGATGATAGAGAGCAAAAGTATAAAGGATGATAGCAGTTAATACTACCAACGATGTTGCTCTAAGGCTTAGATTGACGACAGGGTTTAGAGCGACTAACTAAGGTTGCAGATAAAATGGTTTAAATCCTGATGTATTTAAGCTATTTTATTTTTTTTTATAAATTAATTTCTGAAAAGAAGGACTTTTTCAGAAAACATAGAATACATCATAAAAGATAGTTAATTAAGTTAAATAAGTAACTGGTAAAATTTAATAAATCCTAAAGTTGGGGTAATCAGATAGATGAATAATACATCTTATCTGTTATATAAAATAATCTCTAATAGAAAGGAAATAACTAATATTAAGGATTGATTCTTTGCAGAATACTTGTAGCACTATTTTCGAAATTGAAGAATTAAAGGAGGCAATAGTAAATGAGCAAACTAACATTAAAAGAAAAGGTTTCTTATGGTCTAGGTGATTTTGGTAATGGGTTTATGTTCGATATGGGACAGATCTATTTGCTTAAATTTTATACGGATGTCTTTGGTATTCCAGCAGCGGTAGCAGGAAGTATATTCCTACTTACCAAAATATTTGACGCGTTTATGGATCCAATCGCTGGTGCTTTTATTGATGCCAGAAAGTTTGATCCTAATAAAGGGAAGTTCCGTGGGATGATGTTTGGAGGAAGTATTATTCTTGGTATTTTATCTGTATTTGTATTTTTATCTCCCGATTTCTCACCTACTGGAAAAATGATATTTGGTTATGCCACATATATGGCATGGGGCGTAGGATATTCTTTCACGAATGTTCCTTATGGTGCATTAGGTGCTTCAATGACACAAGATCCCGTAGATCGGGCCTCCTTAGCATCGTGGCGTCAGGCTGGTTCTTTAGGAGCTTTATTAATAACCAGTGTAATGGTAGTTCCTCTTATTAAACAATTTTCTGATCCGCGTATTGGCTGGCCTGTAGTGGTTGCTCTTACTTCTGTGATTGGTATTACAGCGTTCTATTTCTGTTTTAAAAATTGCAAAGAAGTTATTCTTGGTAAAACAATTTCTTCTAATGAAAAATTTTCAGTT
Source organism: Pelosinus sp. IPA-1 (assembly GCF_030269905.1). NCBI lineage: Bacteria > Bacillati > Bacillota > Negativicutes > Selenomonadales > Sporomusaceae > Pelosinus > Pelosinus sp. IPA-1. The sequence goes on from NZ_BSVC01000002.1 coordinate 548,057, forward strand.
AAGGCGATGGCAAAGTCTGTATTTACCAATAGACCTTTATTGGCACTGATATTAATGACGATCTTTACAATTTCCGCGTACAATATCAAATCGGCAATGATGATCTATTATTGTCAATATAATCTTGGCGATATCAGTTTGATGCCATATATTAGCTTTATTACCATTGGTTGCTCCTGCGTAGGCATTACCTTTATCCCTAAATTGACAAAAAGATTTGGTAAGAAGAATACAGCACTCATTGGTTTTGGAATAAGTGCTGTTGCTGATTTAATTAACTTTTTAATTCCGGGAGATATTGTTACCTTTACCATATTAGCTAGTATTGCCTTCGTAGGTATCAGCATTCCTAATGGCGTTACTTGGGCTTTTGTTTCTGATTCCATCGACTTTGGAGAATGGAAAACAGGTGAAAGAAGAGAAGGTATCACCTACTCATTCTTCAACTTTTCTCGAAAAATTGCCCAATCTGTTTCAGGTTTTGCTTCAGGCATCGGGTTATCTCTTGTTGGATATGTGCCAAATGCGGTGCAAACTGTAGAATCCCTAAGAGGAATAAAAGGTCTGTTACTTTTATATCCAGCAGTTACTATATTCTGTGCTGGCATAGTGATATTTTTCCTTTATACCTTAAGCGATAAAAGACATGGCGAGATTATTGCAGAACTAAAGGGAAAATCAGCATAAAAAAATATTGTTTATTTGCAGGATTTCATTGTTCATAAAGCGAAAAAATACAAGAACTTATTTAATTAAATTAAATAAGTTATTGTATTTGAAATTAACAATGTAGCATATGCGATAAAGAGACGAGTATTATACACTTGTTCTCAAAAATAAAAGGGATGTAGGGGGAGTATATAATGACAAGATTAAATCGTGCATTAGTCAATAGTGATTTCAAATTTCCTGTAGATGTAGAGGTTCAAAAATATCCTGATGCTTTACCAGAGAGAGTCATTCAATTTGGCGAAGGTAACTTTTTAAGGGCGTTTGCTGATTGGATGATCCATTTACTGAATCAGCAAAACTTATTTAATGGTCGCGTAGTGGTGGCACAACCCATTAAAGAAGGCCTAGCTGATATGGTCAATGAACAAGATGGACTTTATACGTTATTGTTGCGCGGTCTGCGTGAGGGAAAGCCAGTCGAAGAAAAAGCAGTAATTAGCTCTATTAGCCGCTGCTTAAATCCTTACACACAATGGGATGCTTATTTAAAATGCGCAGAAGATCCATTGATTGAATATGTAATTTCCAATACTACAGAAGCGGGAATTACCTTTGACAAAGAGGATAAATTTGAAAATCAACCTCCGACTTCCTATCCAGGAAAACTTACATCTTATTTGTATCATCGTTATCAATTCTTTAAGGGTGATGCCAGTAAAGGGATGGTTATTATTCCTTGCGAATTGATTGACCGCAATGGCGATAATTTAAAGAAAGCAGTTTTGCAATATATAAAACTTTGGAATTTGCCAGAAGAGTTTGCGTGCTGGGTTGTTGGTAGTAATCATTTCTTAAATACTTTGGTGGATCGTGTTGTAACAGGTTATCCAAGAGAAGAAATAAAAGAAATCACCAACTTCTTAGGGTACACAGATTCTTTAGTAAACACAGGGGAATTATTTCATTTATGGGTTATTGAAGGACCTAAGGAATTGGCAGAAAGATTACCTTTCCACAAAATTGGCTTGCAAGTCATTTGGACAGAAGATATGACTCCTTATAGAACCCGTAAAGTAAGGATACTGAATGGAGCGCATACTGCATCAGTGCCAGCAGCATTTTTGTATGGCTTAGAAGCAGTTGGTGAAATGATGGATCATGAGGTAATGGGTAAGTATGTAAGGCAGATTATTCAAGATGAGATTATCCCTTCTATTGATTTAGATAAAAATATGTTAGAAGAATTTGCAAATGCGGTAGTGGAACGATTCCAAAACCCTTATATTAAACATTATTTATTAAGCATTCTATTAAACTCTTCTTCTAAATTTAAGGCTCGGGTTCTACCATCTATCATTGAATATCATAAGTTAAATGGAACTTTGCCGAAGAAATTGGTTTTCTCCTTAGCTGCATTGATTGCCGTGTACAAAGATGGAAAAATTGATGGTACTGGAATGAAGGCAACTAGAGAAAAAGGTGAATTTATCATGAAAGATGATATGTGGGCATTAGAATTTTTTGCCGCCACATGGTCGAATTTCGATGGTAGTAAACAATCTGCCCAAGAGGTTGCAGCAAAAGTATTGAAAAACACACAATTGTGGGATAAAGATTTGTCTGAAATTGAAGGTTTTGTAGAGACTCTAGGAGAGTATTTATATAAAATTGTTAACGTGGGCATGCAAAAAACAGTTGCAGAATTGATTAGCTAATCAATTCTACAACCAATAGGAGGTTTTTATTTTGTTATTAAATCAAATTAGTCGCCATGATAATGTTGCTGTAGCGATTGAAGAGCTTACAGTGGGCCAAAGTTATACGGTAGGATCTACTACGGTATCACCGAAGGTTACCATTCCGAAAGGGCATAAAGTCGCTTTAGAAGATATTCCCGCAGGAAAAAACATTGTGAAATATGGATTTCCTATTGGGCATGCTACAGAAGATATAAAAATAGGGGAATGGATTCATTCTCATAATGTAAAAACCAATTTAGGAGAAATTCTAGAGTACCAGTATCATCCTGAAGGAGTAGAAAGTCCTGACCAAAAGACCATTCCAGCTACTTTTGCTGGGTATCGTAGAAAGAATGGTCGGGTTGGCGTGCGAAATGAAATATGGATTATTCCTACTGTTGGCTGCGTCAACCGGACGGCACAACTTATTGCCAAAGGTGCAAATGATGTAAGTAAGGCGGTAGAAAATATAGATGGGGTTTATGAATTTACCCATCCATATGGCTGTTCTCAATTAGGAGAAGATCAAAGTAATACCCAGAAGATTCTTGCAGATTTAGTCAATCATCCGAATGCAGCTGGCGTTTTAGTACTAGGTCTTGGGTGTGAAAACAATCATATTGAAGAATTTAAAAAAGTGCTAGGGCAGTATGATAATGAACGAGTGAAGTTTTTAGCTGCACAAGATGTAGAAGACGAAGTAGAGTGCGGTATAAAATTAGTTGAGGAGCTGATCGCCCAGGCTGCAATGGATAAAAGGGAAGCCTGCCCCATTTCAGAACTTGTTGTAGGACTGAAATGTGGTGGTTCTGATGGCTTTTCTGGTATTACTGCCAATCCATTAGTTGGTGAATTTTCCGATAAGCTGGTTGCAAATGGAGGTACTTCGATTCTGACGGAAGTACCAGAGATGTTTGGTGCCGAAACCATTCTGATGGATCGTGCCGAAAATGAAGAGGTTTTTGGAAAAATCGTTCACTTAATTAATGATTTTAAGCAGTATTATGAAGATCACAATCAGCCTATTTATGAAAATCCATCCCCGGGTAATAAGAAAGGTGGCATAACTACTTTAGAAGAAAAATCCTTAGGCTGTACGCAAAAAGGCGGTCGCAGCAAGGTTGTTGACGTACTTGGGTATACAGATGTGGTAAAAAAGAAAGGGCTTACCTTGCTCAGTGCACCTGGTAACGATATGGTAGCAGCAACTGCCCTTGCAGCCTCTGGCTGCCAAATTATCTTGTTTACAACAGGCAGGGGAACTCCTCTAGGAACAGCTGTGCCGACGATGAAAATCGCGACGAATAGTGAAATTTACCAAAGGAAATCCAATTGGATGGATTTTGATGCAGGCGTTTTATTACAAGGACAATCAATGGACTCGGTAGCAGAACAATTGTTGCTTCACGTTATTGAGGTAGCTTCTGGACGTTTTACTAAGTCAGAAGAAATGGGATTTCGTGAAATTGCCATATTTAAAAATGGAGTCACATTGTAAAAAAAGGAAAGAGTAAAGTAGGACAACGGTTTATCGGGCATTTCTATGCCTCAAAACCGTTGTCCTATGTTTTTTAGGGGTTAACTTCATGGGGCAGTAGTAAAAAAAGGGGAGGAGTGTAATGTATTTTGTATTTTCGGCTAAAAACCATTGTTTTTTCAGGGATTTATGATATCTTTTTATGTATGGCTATAGTAGGAACTCTAAAAGTGAAGTTTTTAACTTAGTGAAATGAGTTACTTTAGTTAAGGGAGGAAGGAAAAATCAATGAAAAAATTCTGTACATCGCTTCATTTTCAAGTGTTTTTTTCAATTGTTTGTGGGATAGCCTTAGGGCACTTTTATCCTGGGTTAGGCGAAAGCATGAAACCACTGGGTGATGGATTTATAAAGTTAATAAAAATGATTATTGCTCCGATTATTTTTTGTACCATAGTAACAGGTATTGCTGGTATGGATGATATGAAAAAAGTCGGCAGAGTTGGTGCCAAAGCACTTATTTATTTTGAAGTTGTTACAATATTTGCCTTAATTATGGGGATGTTTGTTGTAAACTGGTTTCAACCAGGAGTTGGCATGAATGTAGATGTGAAGAGCTTAGATGCTGGAGCTATTTCAGCTTATACTACGGCAGCAAAAGCACATAGTACAGCTGACTTTATTATGAATATCATCCCATCAACCGTGGTAGATGCTTTTGCAAAAGGTGATATTTTACAAGTCCTTTTATTTTCAGTTATGTTTGGTGGGGCTCTATCTGCAATGGGTGGTAAGAAAACAGCATTATTCGGTGTAATTACAGAGGTTTCACATTGCTTATTCGGTATTGTAGACCTAATCATGAAACTGGCGCCAATTGGTACTTTTGGTGCAATGGCTTTTACGATCGGTAAATATGGAATTGCTTCTTTAATACCTTTAGGGAAATTGTTAGCGTGTTTCTATATTACTTGTATTGTCTTTGTGCTCGTTGTTATTGGTCTTATTTGTAGATGGGCAGGATTTAGTATTATTAAGTTTATTTCTCATATAAAGGAAGAATTTTTAATCGTCCTAGGTACAGCCTCTTCAGAAAGCGTACTACCTCGTATGATTAATAAGTTAGAGAAGATGGGCTGTTCCAAATCAGTAGTTGGCTTAGTAATCCCAACAGGATATTCCTTTAATTTAGATGGCACCTCTATTTATCTTACCATGTCGGCTATTTTTGTAGCCCAAGCGACTAATACAGATATTACAATAATGCAGCAACTAACAATCCTTGCTGTATTATTGTTAACATCAAAGGGAGCATCTGGTGTTACAGGAAGTGGCTTTATTGTTCTCGCCGCTACTCTTTCGGCCATACCAACGATTCCGGTGGCTGGGTTAGCTTTAATCTTTGGTATTGATCGGTTTATGTCACAAGCTAGAGCAGTAACTAATCTCATTGGTAATGGCGTTGCTACAGTGATTGTTTCTAAATGGGAAAATGAGCTAGATGAAAAAAGGTTTCATGATGCTTTAAATGATTTGTCAGATGCCAGCACAGACGTGGACATGCTGCATAAACAAGCTCTCTAATTGCAATAAGAAAAGACTTGGCTTGTGCCAAGTCCTCGGACGCTGGCAGAAGCCTTAGTCGTTCTTACTTGGAATCAAGAAAGTGTTATATTTTCTGATTCCGTAAAAAAATAACAGGCTTTGCTTTTTAAAAAAGCAAAGCCTGTTTACTATTTAGTTTTACTTAGCTTAAATAGAAACTAAAGGATACAAATCATGATTTTCGCGATCAATTCGTTTTTTAAAAGCCGTGAAAATTTTTTGCGATTCGGCAAGAAATTCTCTCGGGTTTGCAGTAATTTTATTGGAAGTGGCAAAATTGGTTTTAAAAACATCAAATGATGTTGCTAAGCCACCCATTTCTGCATAAAATGTTTGGCTAGTAGCTTTGACTTTAGGGTCTTTGTGGTACATTAAAGCAGGGTATAAGAATTTATCTTCACTGATTGAATGAACTTTCAGTTTTCCAGACAACTGGCTAAGTAAAAGTGAGATAGTAGCAGCATTGTTTTTTACTTGCTCTTCAGACCTATGTATAGCTATTTTTTTTATTAGATCAAGGAAATCTTGGTGCTGTCTTTCTAAATTAGTCGTATCCATAGTATAAAACCCCCAAAGTGAATAATTTTTTCTTATTCTTGATGAATTTAGTATATAATATAGGATACATAGTTACTGTGATTCTAGTCACAATAACTGTATTTAAGAAGTTGCTATAAATGATTCAAAAGTAAGTATATTTTTTTGACGAATTCTTTTAACAGTCGTACAATTGAAGTGAACATTGGACTCGAATGGAAGATAGCGAATCAGGTACAATTTTAGGAGGTAAATGTGGTATATAATCCTGCAAATCCAATTATTGTTCAGGGGGACTTTTCTGTCTTATTAGAAGCATATCATGCTGATTTTGAAATAGTGCGCAGTGGACTATCTCTTTTTGCAGATTTAGAGAAAAGTCCTGAACATATTCATACATACCGTATTACACCTTTATCTTTATGGAACGCAGCTGCAACAGGGCAAACTGCAGAGGAAGTACTTGCGTTTTTATTAGAGTATGTAAAATTCCCTTTACCTAATAATGTATGTCGAGATATTAAAGGATATATGGGGCGTTATGGCCTAGTAAAATTAATGGCCTATCCTCCCAATGTAGTAGAGGCGGATTTGGATAAACCGGCTGCACCGGGAGAAGTTCTCTACCTTTACTCCAAAGATATCCCAACTATACTGGCCATTGCTGGACATAAAGAAACGAAGGCAATCTTTTTAGGGAAATTAGATGAATGTACTTTGGTTTTACCAGCAGGAAAAAGGGGAATCATTAAACAATTATTGGTGAAAATTGGCTATCCTGTGGAAGATTTGGCTGGTTATGTGGATGGTGAAAAACTGCCAGTTGAACTGAGAAGCGAGGATATCAATGGACGTGAATTTTCTCTGAGGGATTATCAACGACAGGCGATTGATCTTTTTTACGATGGGGGCCGAGAGTCTGGTGGTTCGGGAGTATTAGTTTTACCTTGTGGTGCAGGTAAAACCGTAATTGGCATTGGCGCTATGGCACAAATCGGTATGAACACCCTAATATTAACAACATCAACAAGTGCAGTGCACCAATGGATACGAGAAATTATTGAGAAAACGGATTTATCCCCTGAATTGGTAGGGGAATATTCCGGTGATAAAAAAGATATTTGTCCAGTCACTGTTACTACCTATCAAATGGTAACATATCGCCCAGTTAAGAACGGCCCTTTTCCTCATTTTGAGATTTTTAACGCTCGTGCTTGGGGTTTAGTTATCTATGATGAAGTACATACGCTGCCCGCACCTGTATTTCAAGTTACAGCTGAGTTACAAGCCAAGCGAAGGTTAGGTTTGACAGCAACTTTAGTGCGAGAAGACGGTAAGGAAGCAGATGTATTTACATTGATAGGACCAAAAAAATTGGATGTACCTTGGATTGAAATGGAGAGTGCTGGTTGGATTGCAACGGCAATTTGTACCGAAGTGCGTGTACCTATGGATTTTTCTCTGCGTATGGAATGTGCCCAAGTGCCAGAGCGAACGGCGTATCGGCTAGAAGCAGAAAATCCAGATAAAATAAAGGCTATACAATATATTTTACATAAACATGCCGGTGAAGGTATCTTAATCATAGGTCAATATATTCAACAATTAGAAACCATTGCCGAACATTTTAACTTTCCCTTAATTACTGGCAAAATGCCAACGGCAAAAAGAGATTCCTTGTATCAGCAGTTTCGTAGTCGAACTATCCCCGTATTAGTTGTATCAAAAGTAGCTAATTTTGCGATTGACCTGCCAGATGCAGCAGTAGGCATACAGGTTTCCGGGGCTTTTGGCTCTCGCCAAGAGGAAGCACAGCGTTTAGGTAGAATCTTACGACCAAAACAAGATGGTAGAGCGGCTTACTTCTATAGTGTAGTTTCGAAGGATTCTCGGGAACAAGAGTTTGCCCATCATCGCCAATTGTTTTTAACGGAGCAAGGATATCAATATCAAATTTTAGATTTTGATGAGACATTGCCAATGGAAGGAATGGATCGCGTTGCTAAATAAAAGACTGCCTTTGGAAGTGGACGAAAAATATACTTTAGAAAAGATCTATGCCTTGGATAAGACTGCATTAAATAAAATGTGCTGGTTATTTGATGTCAGTGGTTGGGTTGGTGACGTTCCCAGATTGCTTCGTGAAGCAATCTTTCATATTCCTCGCTTTGCAGGTGTTTACCAAGCACTTAATGAAGAAGAGCAAAGTATAGTAGACTTTTTGTGTGATTCAGCGGGCATACCAGTTCCAATTCAACAAATCTACGAAAAGTTTACCGATTTTTCGATGAAAAAGGTGGATACCCTTGTTGGTAATTTGCTAAAGCAGGGGTGGCTATTAGAGGGGGAAAAGCTTCAAACACTCCTCGTTTTACCTGAGATTAAAAAGACATTAGATAAAATGTCAGCGTTCTATTATTTTTTAGAGGCGGAGTTACCTTCCAGTCATTCAGCAACATTCAGTGGCGGACAATATTTAGCTGATTTGATTGAAATGGCTGCTTTTATCTACGTAGAAAAACCAAAACTTACGGTTAAAAAATTCATCGCAAAATCAACTCTTAGGCGTTTAATGTCTCGGCTAAGTGAAATGGTATCAAACAACTGGGAAGAAGCCGCTGATGAAAATTTATACACCAGTACAATGCGTATGCTTTTGGGCGGGTTACAGGAAATTCAAGCCTTACAGTTAGTCGTTGATAAGGGAGAACATTGTTATTATCAGCTTAATGTGGAGAAATGGGATGACTTTGTTTTTTCTTCTGCCTCTCACCGTTTATTAGCCATATTGAGTTGGCAAATGACTCGGATTAATTACCATAAAGGGGGGAGCTTACCCTTTGTTGCCAGCTTATTTAAATACGCGGCACAAGTGGAGGGATGTTGGCGAACAGGAGCCTCCTTAATGATGGAAAGCATTGTAGCAGAATCGACGGTATTGTTTTCCGACAGAGACCCTTTTAGCAGTGAAGAATGGTTAGAGTCCACTGTGTTAGAGCCTATGATGTACTTAGGCCTGTTTGAAAAGACCACTGCTGAATTGCCAACTGGGTGGCGTAAGGAAGAACAGATGCCAAGAAATTTTTGGCGGCTAACACCACTTGGCCTTTCTACAGCAGAATGGCTAGCAGAAGAAAAGGATGCAGGCAAAGCTATAAATCAGTTAATAAAAATTGATACATTTTCTAAAGAGCTAGATATCACCTTTTTGGCCTTATTTGATAAGTGGCGCAAGGTATTACCTGCAGAACTAGAACAGCAGTTGATTGTTCAGCCGGATCTTACTTTTTTTGTGCCGAGAAGTACACAGCCCTACTTATTATGGATGTTATCTGTATTTGGTGAGACGCAAATACAAGACTATGTTTACCAAGGTGCTTTCACTCGCAATAGTGTGCTTCGTGCCCTAAAAGGGGGAGCATCTATTAGCGACTTATTTGCTTTAATACAGGATCATAGTAAGGTTTTGCCTGCTGAAAATGTATTATATAATTTACAGCAGTGGGTTGCTGCTTACGATCGAACGCTGTTTTCTAGAGCAATGATTTTAGCTTGTGACAATCCTGAAATGGCAACTGAAATTCTTGCGCAAAGTAAATTCTCTAAATGGGTCATTGGTTTAGTTGGTCCGCAAACTTTGCTGATAAGACCTGAAGGAGAAGGAATTATTCGTAAATGGCTGGAAAAGAAAAATTGGGTTCCTAGACCTGGGGTGGTTTCTGGAGAACGTTTATATACCTGGTTAACGGCAGGAAAGGGCTAAAAAAGCTGCCATTTGTGATATAATGGTAAGTAAATAAAAAATGATAGGGTGAATTTAGATGGCAAAAATACCTAAAAATTTAAGTGACACAGCAATGATTGGTAACTATAAAGAGAATATTACATTTGAAAATGAAAATTTTGAGGATGAAATCTCCACTTCACAGCCTATGAAAGTAGCAAAAAAATCCAGTCCAGCCTATGCTAGTGAATTTTTTACTCCAGAGTTACAGGAGAAAGTAGGAAAAGCGTTACTAGAGTTAAAACTAGCCTTATACCGAGAAGGTATTGTAGATTTTGATATTAAGGTTACAAGTCAAGATAAACAAATTATTCTCACAGGAGTTCCTAGTAAAGCAGAGAAGAAAAAGCTGAGATAACCGGAGGTTCTATGAAGGAATGTGCTTTTGTATTTCTAAAAGATTGGTTTCATCAGTACGTACAAGGGTTTTATTCGGCAGATGAGCAGCTGCAATTTCATGTTCGCTTAAAGGAAGAACATACCTTAAGAGTCTTAGAGAATGCTGCTAGGATTGGCGAATGGCTTGAATGTACTCCAGAACAGCTAGATTTAATCAAGATAGCAGCCTTGTTCCATGATCTTGGGCGATTTAAGCAGTATCAGACTTATAGGACATTTAATGATGCTTTATCTATTAACCATGCCCAATTGGGAGTGGAAATCATACAGCAATCTAATATATTAAAATCTTCAGGGTTAAGCGGTACGCAGCAGGAAATTGTGGAAAGGGCAGTACTTTATCATAATCGGCGTAACCTACCATCGGAAGAGATAGAAAAATATAGTATGCCAGCTAAGATTATTCGCGACGCAGATAAACTTGATATTTTTGCTATGCTAGTAACGAAGGATGATAAGAATAAAATTCCTCAAGCAACAGAGTTTGAAAATGTTTTGTTGTATTCTGAAAAAGTAATTGAAGATATTTTACAGGGGCGGTTGGTAGAATATCCAGATATTAAAACGGAGAATGACTTATTGCTCTTTCGCTTGTCCTGGTTGTATGATCTTTACTTTCCATATTCTTTTTCCGTTGTATTAAAGCAAGGCTACTTAGAAAAATTGATTGCTATGCTTCCTGATACGCAAGAGGTTTATTCAGTATATCAATGTTTAAGGGAGTATACAAATCTTAATGTTATGGGTAATAATATGAATGATTAGGGATGTTTAAGGTATTTATCAATCATATAATGAAGAACTTTTACCGGATTTACACTTAGAGTTTATAGGCAACTGTCTTCATGAAGGGCAGCTGTTTTTTATTTAGATAAAGAAGACTTGATTCAGATGGAGTTTTAACTCCATCTGAATCTTAGTCGCACTTATCCAGGGATTTAGCCGTTCTTAACGAGATGAAGATGGGAGTCTTAGAGCGGTTTAGCCATCGGATAATTGAACTAATAATGGAAAGAAGGAAAAGGATGTATTCAACGACCTTATGTTTTTTAGTAAAAGGGCAAGATATTTTGTTAGGAATGAAGAAAACTGGTTTTGGCCAAGGAAAATATAATGGTTTTGGTGGTAAGATTAAGAGCAATGAAACCGTATTAGAGGGAGCTGCGCGTGAGCTAGAAGAAGAAAGTGGTGTCCAAGTAAAAAAAGAACAGCTAGAGAATGTCGGTTTCATAGATTTTATCTTTCCTGCTAATCCCGAACTGCGGCATGATGTGCATATTTTCCTCGCTCATACTTGGCAGGGGGAACCGGTTGAAACAGAAGAGATGAAACCCCAATGGTTTTCAATCTCTGAAATTCCGTATGACAAAATGTGGCAAGATGATATACATTGGTTACCTCAGGTACTAGCAGGCAATAAAATCAAGGGTAAGGTAGTATTTGCCGATAATAATGAGGATGTACATACCGTAGAGATTATTTAAAAAAGCTTCTACCATGCGCTAGCGCATGGTAGAAGCTTTTTACGGAATCAGAGGTATAACACTTTCTTGATTCCAAGTAAGAACGCCTAAGGCTTATTTGAAGTAATGTAATAATAGTATAGGATGCTTTAAAAGGAACTGCGGCCTAAACGGGGGTGAGATACTGGCTTTAAACTAAGCTTTAGGACAAATAACAATGCTTGTTTCAGCGTAATATCTTGTTGCCCCTTCGTAGTTTCAATAACACATAAAGGATCCTCCATGCCGATTTCACTAGCGGGTAAATAAACATACTCTCCCGTATTGTTATCACCGAAAATAATACCTGCTTTTAAATGGGCTGCTGTCATTCTACTCATATTTAACCTCATTAATTCTGTAAAGTGATTTGTAAATTGATTATATATGATTCAGAGCGAAAAGTAACTAAAAAACATTGAGGAGCACATGAAACTATTTGAAATTATATGTACACTAGCAGGAAAAAAGACATATTTCGCGAAATATGTATAATGTATGCAAAAATGCATTGCTATAAGGTATTTGACTCCTTGTAGTAAAAAAAATATGTATGGAGGAAATCGCAATAATGTTAGGTATAGTTTTAGCAATTATAGTTACATCAATGGTTGTCTACATGATCTTGAAACAGTACAAGACGCAAGCTGTTTTGGTTTTTGGCGGTCTTATTCTTATGTCGTGTGCTGTTATTTTTGGTTTGGGAACGATTTTACCTGTGAAGGATAGTACAGGGTTAGTATGGTTTGATTTATTTGAATTTATTAAAAAGACTTTAAGCGGCAGGGCTGCTGGTCTTGGTCTTAGTATCATGGCAGTGGGTGGTTTTGCTCGCTATATGGATCATATTGGCGCGAGTAAAGCGTTAGTTAAAATTGCCATAAAACCATTGCAGAAACTTCATGCTCCTTATGTTATGTTGGCTGCTTGCTATTTAGTTGGTCAAGTATTAGGTTTGTTTATTAATAGTGCTTCTGGTTTAGGGATGTTACTTATGGTAACCATGTTTCCTGTATTAGTACGTCTTGGTGTGAGCCGATTAGCAGCAACTGCTGTTATTGGTACTACCTTGTGCTTAGATTGGAGCCCAGGAGATCCTGGTAGCGTACTTTCAGCAAACACGGCTGGTATGGATATTGCTACTTACTGGACCCAATATCAAATTCCTGTTGCGTTGACAGTTATGGTAGTCGTTGCCGTTTTACATTATTTTGTACAACAATGGTTCGATAAAAAGCAAGGCCACGTTGTGGAAAAAGCGGAATTAATGAATGATCAAGATGATAAAGACCTTCCGCCAGGAATTTTTGCTTTATTACCGATTGTACCTTTAGTGCTTATTTTAGCTTTCAGTGATATTGGTTTTAAGACTATCAAGATGGACATTGTAAATGCTATGTTTATCAGTTTGTTTGTATCTATGATTTTTGAGTTTATTCGTAGGCGAGATATTAAAAAAGTATTTAGTGATTTGCAAGTATTTTTTGATGGTATGGGTATTCAATTTGCGGCAGTAGTTACTCTCGTAGTAGCTGGGGAAACCTTTGCCCAAGGTTTAAAATCAGTTGGTGCTATTGAAACGATTATTAGCTCAGCACAAACGGCGGGCTTTGGTGGTGCTGGTATGATTATTGTAATGGTATCTATTATTGCAGTATCTTCCGTGGTAATGGGCTCAGGTAATGCACCTTTCTTTGCTTTTGTAGCTTTAACTCCTGTGGTAGCGGCTAAGATGGGCATTGCTCCTGTGTTAATGCTATTACCAATGCATTTTGCTGCCAGTATCGCTCGTAGTATGTCACCGATAACTGCTGTTATTGTAGTTGTTTCGGGTATCGCGAACGTTTCACCAATTGATGTGGTAAAACGTACGTCCATTCCCATGATTGGTGCGCTTATTGTTAACGTAGCGGCTACCTTCATTTACTTCTACAGATAGTAGCGAAAAATGAAAAGTCCTCCAGTTTTATCCAACGGGATAACTGGAGGACTTTTTTTTATTGTTGAATAGCATGTAGTAAGTAATTTTTCGAAAACAATTTATCTGGTGGAGGGGGAAAAAGAATGTGGCAAAACATTAGGCAATTTATTTATTTTCCCAATATGTGTATTGGTATCTATACCGTAATGTTTATTTTTGTCTGGTTAGCTGCGTGGATTTTAAATGGCATAAAAGGTACCAATTTTGATGTTAATCAATTGCGTGATACTTATATCTGGTTAATGACTCAATTAAATGCCACTCATGCGATTAACTCTATTTGGAATAGCCCAAAAGGGGCAGGTGTTGAAGGCATTAGAATAAAAGAGAATATACCAGGTAAGCCTAATAGTAATTAGGATATAATGTAAAGATAAGAATTAGACCTTTTCTGCGGGCCTGTTTTGTGATAAAATTTATTATTGTATAGAAAACTAGTAATGGGCCTGTTATAGGGCAAATCTTTATAGATATAAAGCGAAATGAGTTATAAAAGGATTTAGATGGAGCGCTTTACTCTTTCTGAATCCTTAATCCCATTTATCCGATGACTAAACCGCTCTAAGACTCCCATCTTCATCTCGTTAACAGCCTGTAATATCCTGCCCTCTGGTCCGGATAACAGTCTGTAAACTCGAAGTAAGTTCGCTCTAAGGATTTTCGAATCCAAGGCTCACTTATATAAGTGGGAGTTAAGAGCGGCTAAGTCCCTGGATAAGTGCGACTAAGATTCAGATGGAGTTAAAACTCCATCTGAATCAAGTCTTCTTTATCCAAAGGCTCTAAGGTGGGTCATAAGGATACTATGTGTGGCTTCAATGTTAATATAATGAAAAAGAGTAGGAGGAATACAAAGATGAACTTATGGTTTACTGAATCACAAACTAAGAATCTAGGCTTGCAAGCCCGAATAAAAGAAACTCTGTTTATGGGAAAATCTGATTTTCAAGATGTGGCTGTTGTTGATACCCATCAATTTGGCCGTATGTTGGTGCTGGATGGTGTGTTTCAAACTACAATTGCTGATGAATTTATCTACCACGAGATGATTGCCCACGTGCCCCTATTCACCCATCCAAATCCGAAGAAGGTATTAGTTATTGGTGGCGGTGATGGTGGTACGATTCGAGAAGTTGTCAGACATGATGCAGTAGAGAAGGCTGAAATGGTTGAAATTGATGGCATGGTAGTAGAAGTTTGCAAAAAATTCCTACCGGAAATTAGCCAGGCTTTGATCAATCATGATCCTAAGCTTGAGCTTAAAATTGGTGATGGGATTGGGCATATGAAAGATGCTGAAAATAAGTATGATGTTATTATTGTGGATTGTTCTGACCCAATCGGTCCTGGTAAAGGTTTATTCACCCCTGAATTTTACCAGAATGTATATAAGGCATTGAAAGAGGACGGTTTATTTGTACAACAGACAGAATCCCCCTTTTATCATCAAGAACTTATTACTTATTTACATAAGGAAATTGGTCAATTATTCCCTATTACAAAAACATATTTAGCGAACATTCCTACGTATCCAAGTGGATTACATTGCTTTACTATGGGGTCGAAAAAGTATGATCCTACTGCTGCAAATATAGGAAATATTCAACCCCTAAAAACTCGTTATTACAATAAAGACATTCATAAGAGTTCATTTGTATTGCCTAATTTTGTGCAAGAATTATTAAAATAGTAGTATGAAAAATAAAGGAACGGCTTTAAATAGCTGTTCCTTTTCCCTTATTGTGTGAGAAAGTATGATTTAACCACAGAGACGCAGAGTACGCTGAGGGATATCTTAATACCCTTATCTATTTTTTCTCTGTGTTCTCTGTGTCTCTGTGGTTAAAAAATATCTCAACATTTCTCATAGTATGGAGAAATTTGCTGAATTCAAAATGATTACTGACTATAGTAAGTTTTCTGGGTTGAGCCCCTTTAATTCGGGTATAACAAAAATTCCATCTTTGCGGATAAGAACATCATCAAACCAAATCTCTCCGCCACCATGTTCTGGGTTTTGAATACATACTAAATCCCAATGGATTGCCGATTTATTACCATTAAAAGCGCCTTTATAGGCATTGCCCGGAGTAAAGTGAAAACTACCTTTAATCTTTTCATCGAATAAGGTATCTTTCATCGGGATGCTAATATGGGGGTTGACACCCAGAGCGAATTCACCGATAAAACGGGCACCCTCATCTGTATCAAATATTTTATTGATTTTTTCCGTATGATTTGCCGAAGCTTTAATAATTTTTCCATCTGCAAACTCAAGGTGAATGTTTTCATAAGTCACACCTTGGTAAACAGCAGGTGTATTATAGGTTAAGTGACCATTGATAGAATTCTTGACCGGAGCAGTATATACTTCTCCATCGGGTATATTGCGCAGGCCGCAGCATTTTATAGCGGGTATGTCTTTAATCGAAAAAGAGAGGTCTGTACCAGGACCAATAATATGGACCTTATCAGTTTTTTGCATTAAATCGACTAGAGGAGTCATAGCATCGTCCATTTTCGAATAATCTAGGTTGCAAACATTAAAATAAAACTCTTCAAAACCCTCGCTGCTCATGTTTGCCAGTTGAGCCATAGAATTGTTTGGATAGCGCAGTACACACCATTTGGTCTTAGGAACACGCAGGTCAGTATGTACTGGTTTTAGCCAATATTGCTGATAAAGCTGCAATTGTTCGGAGGGAATATCAGCGAATTCACTACTATTTTCATTAGCTCGAATGCCGATATAAGCATCCATTTGTTCCATACGCTCAGTTTCCCACTTTGCAATTTGTTCTAATTGAGGAATTGTAGAATGGAGTAAAAGACTGCGCTGGAGTTTATTATTTTTTAAAGAAAGAAAGGGGTTAGCGCCCACTTTATAAGCTTCTTCAATGAGTGCTTTTCCAAGAGGTAGGGCATCATCAAAAATTTCAATTAGAATATTTTCACCTTTTTGTAGATGAGTTGAATAGTTAATAAGATTTTTTGCCAGTTGCTGTATTCTTGGATCCAATAAAAACGCCTCCTGTATGCATTGTATATGACTATTTATCCGATGACTAAACCGCTCTAAGACTCCCAGTTTCATCTCGTTAACAGCCTATAATATCCTGCCCTCTGGTCCGGATAACAGTCTGTAAACTCGAAGTAAGTTCGTTCTAAGGATTTTCGGAATCCAAGGCTCACTTATCTCGTTAACAGCCTGTAATATCCTGCCCTTTGGTTAGGATAACAGTCTGTAAAACTCGAAGTAAGTTCGCTCTAAGGATTTTCGAATCCAAGGCTCACTTATATAATTATATAAGTGGGAGTTAAGAGCGGCTAAGTCCCTGGATAAGAAGGGCTAAGATCAGATGGGAGTTAAAACTCTATCTGAATCAAGTCTTCTTTATATTATATCCGAAAAACTTAAAGAAAAAAATAAAAAATAATAGATTAACCTATTGCATTTATGGTTAATCTGCTATATAATAATAAATGTTGTTACCATTCCTTGATAGCTCAGTTGGTAGAGCAATCGGCTGTTAACCGATCGGTCGTAGGTTCGAGTCCTACTCAAGGAGCCATATGTGGCCCGTTGGTCAAGCGGTTAAGACACCGCCCTTTCACGGCGATAACGGGGGTTCGATTCCCCCACGGGTCACCAAACAAATCGGGCGATTAGCTCAGCTGGGAGAGCGCCTGCCTTACAAGCAGGATGTCGGCAGTTCGATCCTGTCATCGCCCACCAAACAAGAATTGATAAGTGAGTGTTAGATTTTATTCTAATGCTCACTTTTTTTATTTCGAAAGATGCCAGATGTGTAAGCATAAAGAGTAATAGCAGGAAATATGCTGTTTTTGGCGAATTATGGAGAATAAAGGGGGGGTATATTTGGCAGGATTACATAAAACAAGTCGCTGGATGCGCTTATTTATGGTTTTATTTATTTTACTTTTGTTAAGTACCGTAACCTTTTATTGTGCAAAAAGCCAATATCAAGTAGTTGTTGCGAAGCAGCGTGAAACTCTTGGTATGGTGAGTAAGCATTTAGAATTAAATTTAAATGCACAGTTATTGGCATTACAATTTTTGGCTGCAGATCCTGAAATAAGAAGTCTTAATCCTGAAAAGGTGCATAATGAGTTAATCGATTCTCGGGAGATAGTTAATTTTTCTAATATTAGAGTATTCGATAGGCAAGGTAGGATCTTATCGCAAGTACGTGAGACTTGTCCAAATCCGAACTATGACATGGAGAAATTTAATACTGTATTATCAGGTAAAAGGATAATTACCGATGTAATTCATTGCACATCTTATCAACCCTATATTAATTTAAGTGTACCTGTGTATAATGAAAAGGGATATGTTCAAGGGGTAATATCAAGTGAAATATTACTGACCGAAATAGGCGGCTTTATCGGGGATCATGGATTATCTTCTAATCAGACTATATTTATAAAAGATGGTAATAATGGAAAAGTTTATGCTTCAGGGCTTTTAAGTGAATTAATGCCTCCTAATGAGGAATTTGATCAAATTTCTGACAGTGAAAAAGCTGAGCCTGTCTATAATCAAGATAAAATATATTTATATATGCCCGTTGATAACACTAAGTGGCGGGTTGTTTTGGTTACGCCTATTAGTGAAATATATAGAACCGTATTTAAAGAGTCTCTTCCAGAACTAATAATTTTATGTTTAATGACGCTATGTGCAGGTTTATTGTATAGAAATTTTCTACATAAGAAGCTTTTTGAAGAAAATATACGCAGGTTTCGTATGGAGCGTTTAATGAGTGTCAATCAATTGGCGGCAAGTTTGGCTCATGAAATTCGTAACCCTCTAACATCTATTAAAGGTTTTATTCAGTTAATGAACCGTGAGAGTGAAAGAGTACCAAACCAAGAACATATAAAAATCATATTAACTGAGATTGATCGGATAGATAAACTGACTAATGAGTTTCAGCAATTGACTCGTCCATTAAAAACGCCTCAATTTGTAAAAGTCAACATTGAGCAAATGATTCATGATGTTGTATTATTGATGGAGAATCAGGCTGTAATAAAAAACATAACATTAGCCTTTTTTAATAAGATGAACCTATTATCACATAAATACATCGGTATCATGGAAGGAACGTTAGTGAATCGATCGTCTTTTATTTTGGGTGATGAGGCTCAATTAAAACAGGTACTGATTAACTTGGTGAAAAATGCAATTGATGCAGTAGGGATAAATGGAGAAGTTAAGATTCTATTATCACGTAAAGAGGACTTTATCGTGATGGAGGTAAAAGATAATGGGATAGGTATGTCTAAGGAGATATTAAAAAAAATTGGCACGCCTTTTTATACAACAAAGGAAGGTGGCAATGGATTAGGTCTATCTGTATGCTATAATATTATTGAAGGCCATGGTGGCTCAATTAAAGTGCAGAGTGAATTTGGTCAGGGCACAATATTCTCGATAAAACTACCTTGTGCTGAATAGACTATAGGGGGATTATAGTAGTGGATGCAAAAGAACGACGAAGACTGCTGTTAGAGCGCCTAACAGCGGCAAAGGAGCCACTAACTGGCACATGGTTGGCGAAAGAGCTAGGGGTCAGTCGTCAGATTATTGTTGGCGACTTTGCTATTTTACGCGCAGCAGGAAATGTAATTTATGCAACGCCGCAAGGCTATTTATTGCCCCAAGTGGAAAGTACCAAGAGCCTTAGGGCTACCTTGGCCTGTAAGCATAAGCAGGACAAGGTAGATGAGGAGCTATCGATTATTGTTGACAATGGTGGCAAAGTTATTGATGTTATTGTTGAGCATTCCCTTTATGGAGAGCTAAAAGCCAACTTAATGATAGGATCACGTAGAGAAATCGGAGAATTTTTGCACAAACTAAAAAGTTCTAAGGCGGAACAGCTAGCAAATATCACAGGTGGTGTGCATTTGCATACTGTTGAAGTGCCTAGTGAAGAAGTGTTGTCTAAGATAAAAGAGGAATTAAAGAATAAGGGAATTCTAATGTCTTCATAAGAAGATACAAAGAGGTTGAGAGCATTTGCTCTCAACCTCTTTGTGATTTGGAGTGAATATTATTCTTTAATTTGTTCCGCGATAATTTCTGCAACATGTTTAATCTTAATATTAGGGGCTTGTTTATCTAGACCACCTTGGATTTGCATCATGCAGGCTGGGCAAGCTACAGCGATTATCTCAGCACCACTATCCCGGATATTATCGATTTTTTTCTTTAAGATAGGCATGGAAAGTTCTGTGTATTTAACACCGAAAGCACCGGCCATACCGCAGCATTTATCACAATCCTTCATTTCCACGAAATCATAGCCAGGGGCTGATTCTAGAAGTTTTCTAGGTTCGGTGTGAACATTAAGACCACGTTTCATGTGACAGGAATCGTGATATGTTACTTTCTGTCCGCCTTGGGATTTTATCAAGCGACCCGATTTCTCATATTCTCCAGCAACGAAGCTAGTAAATTCTCTAACATTGTGAGCCAATTTTTCAATTCTTTTGCTCCACTCAGGATCATCTTTAAACAATTCTACATAAGTAACATGCCAAGTTTCAGCACAAGTAGGGCAGGCAAACATAATATAATCTGCTTTGGCTTCTTCAAAGGCTATAATATTTTGTTTTGCAATCTTTTTGGCCGTTTCGTGGT
Source organism: Pelosinus sp. IPA-1 (assembly GCF_030269905.1). Lineage (NCBI taxonomy): Bacteria > Bacillati > Bacillota > Negativicutes > Selenomonadales > Sporomusaceae > Pelosinus > Pelosinus sp. IPA-1. The sequence goes on from NZ_BSVC01000002.1 coordinate 568,426, forward strand.
CACCCATACCTAATACAGGTTTACCACAGCAGCTTTGATCTTCAGGGAAAACAACTTCCATATTCAGATCTTGTAGCACTTTATAAACAGATTCACCTGTTTCAGGGAAAATAAAGTCAATATTACAGCCACTGAAAAAAGCAACACGTTTTTTAGGTTGGTTGATTTGTTTTGTAACTTTTTTAACTCGATCGCGGAAAGGTGTATCGGCTACAGCTGGTAAACTGCGATTTTCGGCTAAGCCAGCAAAAAACAATGGTAAGTGTCTGATGACACGTCCTGTTGTAAATGGTTTTTGCCCAATAGAAGCCAAGCGTAATAAAGAGTGGAATACTTTCCGATTTGCAAGAACATTTTCAAATACTGCTTTTACGCCAAAAGGAAGGCCATCTTCTTTTACCGATTTGGCTCTTAGGTATTCAATTAGTCCAGGAATATCAATTTTTCCAGGGCAAATTTCGGTACAACGGCGACAGCCAATACACATTTCATTGATTTGTTTAAAATCATCCATGCTGTTTAGTAACGCTGTTAGAATTGCGCCGATACCACCAGCGTAAATATGACCATAAACATGTCCGCCAACCAAGGTGTAAACGGGGCAGACATTCAGACAGGATGCACAGCGAACACATTGGTAAATCTGCTTTAACTTTTCATCTTTGGCAGCTTTAAGACGACCATTGTCAAAGAGAATAACATGAAGTTCTTTTTCTTGTTCTACCCATTGACCATCTTTTTTTACTAAAGCAGGTGCTGCACCAGAAATCATACTCATATAGCTGGTCATAAGTTGACCTGTCGCATTTCTTGGTAAGGTTCTCAAAATAGGTACAGCATCTTTAATTGTAGGAATGAGTTTTTCGTAGCCGATAATGACCACTTGAATCGGTGGCAACGTGGCGACTAGACGAGCATTTCCTTCATTCGTTACAAGTCCAGTAGCACCATTTTCTGCAATGCCAAAATTAGCGCCTGTAATACCCATATCAGCTAGTAGAAATTCTTCGCGCAAGGCAGCTCTGGCTTCTTGTACCATGTAAGCAATATCAGGCTCTATATCTTTGTTTAGTTCCTGAGAGAAATATTTTGCAACTTGATTACGATCTAGGTGGATAGCGGGCATAACCATATGGGAAGGTTTATGACCTGCAATGGAAATGATCCATTCACCCAAGTCGGTTTCTTTTACATGTAATCCCTCTTCTTCCAGAAAGTGATTCAAATGAATTTCTTCCGTTGCCATGGATTTTGATTTTGCAATGCGTTTAACACCTTTTTGTTTACAGAGGTCAAAAAGATACTGTTTTAAAGCGTCACCATCTTTGGCACGGAAGACTTTACCACCGCGTAAAGTAACTTGTTCTTCAAATTGGTCCGCAATTTCTTCCAATCTTTCCACTGTATCTATTTTCATATCTCGTACAGAATTACGTAATGCATCCAAATCATCTACATTTTCATAAGCTTTGGCCCGAGCGATAGGATAGGCTTCTGCGAATCGGTTTAAAGAACCACGTAAGGTTTCATCCATTAATTTCTCATTAATTTCTTGTCTTAGGTTACGGTTAGTGCTTGTCATAATATTATACCTCCCTCGTATCTTCATCAATAGCAATAATGACGAATTGGCTTGGACCATGTACGCCGATGGTCAGAACTCTTTCGATGTCAGATGTACGGCTCGGTCCAGTAATGAAGCTAATATAGCCGCGGTTAAATACTTTAGAAATCACTTCAAAGGCTGTTGCTATGTCAGGTACAACATTGCCACTGTGCATGACAACAATGGAGATAGGGGGAAGAGTTGTGACAAGACGTTGTTCAATGGAGAAGCTGTCTTCGCAGACGCTACCTGTTTCTGCAATGCCAAATTCGACACAGGCAATCCCCACATCCGATGTGTCTGCGTGGGTTCTAATATCTCCTTGCTCTGTATAGAGTTCAACATTCATTCCTTTTAAGGTATTATGTAGTCCTGCAGATGGGGAAATCACCTCACTGGTAGCGACAACTTTTTTTGCCTCACTCGATTTAATAATATCAACAATAACCGATTGGGCCTCTGCTCCTGTTTTTACGCGATATACTTTTGCTGCAACATTTTGTGCACGTGTTGAGAATTCTTCAAAAAATTGAGTACCAAAACGATCGGCTGGGAAGGATTGTTTCCAGTTATTACTTACTTTTTTCATAATTCACGTCCTTTATTTAGTAAAAATTTTTAAACGCGGTCTGGTGGTCTGACCAGTGGTCTGCTAAATATATTCTAAGTTCGACATTTAAAATCCTTCTTAAATAAGTAAAAAAAAGAAAATATAAATTGAAAACACAAAAAATTATATATTTATTTGAATCTTTTAAATTTAGTAGCAGGAATTTGCGAGATTGTGTTGAAATTATAAATTTGTAAAGTGGTCAGACCACTAGTCCAGTTGTCTCAAAATTAAATACTGGTTGATCGAAGAGAGGTGAGAAAAGATTAGACCAGTGAAGACAGCCTACTAAAAGTTTAATATGATGGAAAATATAGGAAAAAGAGGTGTTTATTAATGGCATGGACTCAAGTTTATGATCCTATGAACAATTTGGCGTTATCATCCCTTTTCGCAGCAATTCCAATTATCGTAATTTTCTATCTTCTGGCTATTCGTCGTACTCCAGGTCAAATTGCTGGTGCAGTTGCCGTAACGTCTGCAGTGCTTGTAGCAATTTTCGTATATAAAATGCCTGCAGCCCTTGCTCTTACAGCGACAGGTATGGGCGCTTTATATGGAATATTCCCTATTTTCTGGATCGTTCTTACTGCTATTTTCATTTATAATATGACAGTAGAGACTGGACAATTTGAGATTGTAAAAGATTCTATCGCTACAATTACAGATGACCGTCGTTTGCAAGCTCTATTAATTGCATTTGGGTTTGGTGCCTTTTTGGAAGGCGCAGCAGGTTTTGGTACTCCTGTTGCAATCTCCGCTGGTATGCTTGTAGGCCTTGGTTTTAATCCTCTCTATGCAGCTGGATTATGCTTAATTGCCAATACTGCTCCAGTAGCGTTTGGTGGTATCGGTATTCCTATTATTGTAGCAGGTCAGGTTACTGGTATTGATACAATGAAAATCAGTGCTATGGTTGGTAGACAGTTACCATTCCTTTCCGTAATTATTCCTATCTGGTTGGTCGTTCTTATGTCAGGTTGGAAAGCGATGAAAGAAGTATTACCAGCTTGTTTGGTAGCAGGTATCTCTTTCGCTGGCGTACAATGGTTCTCCTCAAACTATGTAGGACCAGAACTTCCTGATATTTTATCCTCTTTAGCTTGTATCATTTCATTAACTATTTTCTTAAAATACTGGAAACCAGCAACAATTTGGCGGTTTAAAAATGAACCAGCACCTACTCTTGTTGCTAACAGAGAAGCATTAACGTTTGGTAAAGTATTCAAAGCATGGTCACCGTTCATTATTTTGACTGTCATGGTTATTTTATGGGGCTTAAAACCTGTAGTAGCTGCTTTAGATGCTGTAACAATCAAATGGCTGGTACCAGGTTTGGACAAGGTAGTTATGCAAGTTGCACCGATCGCTAAACAACCAACAGCATTGGCTGCGCTTTACAAAATCAACTGGTTAAGTGCTGCAGGTACTTCCTTATTTATTGCTAGCATGATTACAGCAGTGGTACTAGGAGTTAGCCCAGCAAGATTTATTTCTATTTTAACAAAGACAATATCTCAATTATTAAAACCTTTGATCACAATTCCTTGTGTACTTGGTTTAGCTTATATTATGAATTACTCAGGAATGAGTTCCACTCTTGGTCTATTCCTTGCTGGAACTGGTTCTTTCTTCCCCTTCTTCTCTCCTTTCTTAGGATGGTTAGGCGTTTTCTTAACAGGTTCCGATACTTCTGCAAATGCATTATTTGGCAACTTGCAAGCTGTAACAGGAACACAGGTTGGTGTTGATCCAATCTTAACAGTAGCAGCAAACTCCTCAGGCGGTGTTTGTGGTAAGATGATTTCTCCACAAAGTATCGCAGTAGCTACAGCAGCTACTGGGCTTGTTGGTAAAGAAGGAGATTTGTTTAGCTTTACCGTAAAACATTCTCTTGTATTGGCTATTATCGTTGGTATTATGACTTATGCGCAAGCATACTGGTTACAATGGATGATTCCTTAATAATTGTTAAGAATTAGGATAATATACTAATATAGGATATAGACTTACTCCGAAAAATAGTATATTATTAAAAGAAAATGGTTGTAAGTGAAAAGTGAAGTAGTTATTACTAGTCGCTAGCACTTATCTGACACATGGCGGGCGGCACATTGCAGCCCGCCATGTATCTCTAACCACTATCTTTTTAAATACGACAGTATATAATAATGATGCTACCGATGATAAAGTTTTGTCTCTGCATGACTACAGGAATACGGAGGATTACATGTTTAAGCCAGTTAAAACGAAAAAAATCTATGAGGAAGTCATTGAACAAGTGAAACAATTGATTGTCGATGGGAAATTACAGCCCGGCGATAAACTGTTATCCGAACGTGAATTGTCAGAGCGACTTAGTGTTAGTAGGGCTTCAATCCGTGAGGCATTTAGTGCATTGGAGATAATGGGGATTATAACCATCCGTCCGGGTGAAGGAAGTTTTGTCCGCCAAGTATCCTTTGAAGGTATGTTAGAACCACTATCGTTTTTATTGCATGTAGATATTGATGATGTTATGAAACTCTTAGAAGTTCGAAAAATTTTAGAGGTTGAAATTGCTGCCTTAGCAGCAGAACGAGCGACAGAGGAAGATATAGAGGATATACGCCAAGCCTTAAATCGAATGGTAGAAGAAGTAAATGCAGGAGAAATTGGTGATTCGGCGGATGCTGAGTTTCATTTTGCAATACTAAAAGCAGCTCATAATCCCATTTTAATCAAATTAATGAGCGCCGTATCTGACTTAATGAGCAGTACTTTTCATTTCTCAAGACAAAGACTGTTTATGACGGAAAATATGCCGAAAATTTTATATGATTCTCATTGTGCTATATTTCAAGCGATTGTTCAGAAGAAAGGCAAATTAGCGAGTAACCGAATGGCCAAACATTTGCTAATGATAGAGAAGGCAATGGTTCAATTTAAAAGTGGAGGAGTAACTTCCCTAAGTACAATGGAAGAATTCTCTCGAGATTACAATTTAAAAACAGACTTTGGCTTTCCATCTTGAAACTAGCTGGGAGGCTTTTTCTTTTGCCAAAAGTGATTAAGAGATTCTCGTGGTAACCTTGGAATTTGGATAATCCAGATCTTTTCCTATAATACTATTGTCATAACCTAAGGCAGACGTTATAATAAAGAACAGTGACAAGACAGTTGTTTTTACATTGGAGGGTATTATGGATATTATTACACGACTTGAGAAGGTACCTGTGACCAAATTTCATTATTACTTATTAATTATTACGGGCTTGGGTTGGATGTTCGATGCTATGGATACAGGCATAATTGCTTTTGTATTGCCAACTCTTGCAAAGGCATGGGGATTGACAACAGCGCAAATGGGCTTTATTGGTAGTATTGGACTTGTAGGAATGGCATTAGGGGCTGTTTTATCTGGATCGATAGCAGATCGCTTTGGCCGTAAAAATGTGTTTGCAGCGACTCTCGTGATTTATAGCATTGCTACAGGTTTGTGTGGTTTGGCGTGGAGTTTCGAATCTTTATTGTTATTTCGATTTTTGGTAGGCTTTGGCTTAGGGGGGCAGTTACCCGTAGCTGTGACCTTAGTGTCTGAATATGCACCACCTTCAGCTAGAGGACGTTTTATTGTATTGTTAGAAAGTTTTTGGGGTGTCGGGTGGTTAGTTGCCGCATTGATTGCGTATTTAATTATCCCTAACTATGGCTGGAATAGTGCTTTCTTTATTGGTGCATTACCAGCATTATATGTATTTAAAATTTGGAAGTCTGTACCGGAATCCGTCCCCTATTTACTCGAAAAAGGGCGTGTACAAGAGGCTCATGATATTGTAAGTCATTTGGAAGAGAGTGCGGGGATAAAGCCCAATCCAACAATGATTGCCCCAAAAGCAAGTTTAAAGAAGTCAGCCGTTTTTGCAGACCTATGGACGCCCCAGTTTCTAAAACGAACAATTATGTTGTGGTTATTATGGTTTGGAATTGTTTATTCTTATTATGGAATTTTTACTTGGCTACCATCACTAATGGTAGGACAAGGGTATACGGTACTTAAAACCTTTGAGTATGTATTAATAATGACATTAGCTCAATTACCTGGATATTTTGCCGCTGCGTATTTAGTAGATCGTATTGGCCGCAAAGCCACTCTGGCTGGGTTTTTAGGTGCTTCTGCTGTATGTGCATATTTTTTTGGACAGGGAGGGAGCGAAACGACAGTAGTGCTATGGGGAAGTTTCATGTCCTTTTTTAATCTAGGAGCTTGGGGAGTCGTTTATACTTATACGCCCGAGTTATACCCTACGAAAGTCCGTGCTTATGCTTCAGGTTGGGCAGCAGCTGTAGGTCGGATTGGGGGAATTTTAGCACCAACAGTTGTGGGCTATATGATTGCAGGTGATAATGGGTTTAACAAGGTTTTTACTATGTTCACTGTTGTAATGCTAGGGGTAGCTGCAGTTGTATGGTTTCTTGGAGAAGAGACAAAGGGCAGAACCTTAAAAGAAATCAGTGGATAACGATATACATTGCATTAAAAAATTCAACTCTATATTGTTGGTCTGTAAGTAATGGGATATAGGGCATCGTTTGCTCCCTACGAACGCCACTCAATCCTATATCCCAGTCGATGCCATCTAAACATTTGATTTAATTTATAAGCAAGTTACTATATTGTTACTGACAGTAATAAGACATGGCATGGAGCAAGTCTTATTCAGAGTTATATGTTTTTTCGTCTAAAAGGATGCATTCGTATTATTCTTATTTATTGCGTCTGTAAATAACTTGGTGATATAATTACATATAACTTTTTTAAGGGTGGTTTTTTTATGGGAATTAGTATGTTAATTGGGTTGGTAATTGCCTTTTTTGTATATAATGATGCACAAAGGAGAGGCCAAGCTTTTTTCACCTCGGTGCTGTGGGCTGTAGGTAGTGTGGCAATGCCCATTATAGTTGTACCATTATATTTATTGATTGGTCGTAAAGTTAGTGTTGGTGATAAACAGAGAACTGACTCTGGCACCGATATCATTGATGTGGAAGCAACTGTGGTAGAGGAGACGGTGCCTTGCCCCATGTGCGGCAGAATGGTGCAAGAGGACTTTAAGGTATGTCCGTACTGTAGTAATACATTACATCCTAAGTGTCATTCCTGTGGACAAGATCTAAATCGGGAATGGAAGGTATGTCCTAACTGTCAGGCGCAGGTTGATCGGAAATAACACGGTTCTGATTAGACAAATGATTAGACAGGTTATTCATAATGTGGTATAATGAATTTCGTGGTCTAAAGCCCATAATTGCGCCCGTAGCTCAGGGGATAGAGCATTGGCCTCCGAAGCCATGTGCGTAGGTTCGATTCCTGCCGGGCGCACCATAAAGAGAGTTAAGCCTTCTAGCTGTTGCTAGAAGGCTTTTTGTATGCAACCAATTGCTTATTTCTTACCATGTTGGAAACCGACGGTGATTTTGTTTTTGGGATCTTCTTTTTACGATGGGGGGGCTGCAAGGATTTTAAGGGAGATAAAGCTCTCAATGAAGTGTAAAATATCAAATTTTTATTTGACCCCTTGACTATACTTTCCGTTGTAATTATAATGGTTACAACGGAAAGGTGATGCAGATGAAAATTAACAGTAAGGCCAACATCTCACAATAATCAGAATGGATCGCGGGAAGTGCCAAGACAAATCATGTAATTATTGTAGAGTTTTTTGGGTAAGTAAAAGAAGCTGAAAACAACCAATCCTAAATAACCCGTTAGAGCAATATCAAATCTGTATGCAATAAATACTAATGAAGGTAACAATGGCGCAATTAGTTGCTAGCTTACTTGAAAAAAAGGTCCTGATTAACCTATTTTTTTAGATTGGTTGTAACTAAAACAGTTACAATAAACTGAAATAATTTGCATCAATCTCTTAATAAAATAAAAAGGAATGAATTAATTATGAAAATTGCATTAATCGGAGCGAGTGGTACTGTGGGACAGCGTATTTTAAAGGAAGCATTAACAAGAGGGCATCAAGTCGTAGCAATTGTGCGTGATCCTTCCCGTGTTACTCAACAAGATGAAAAGTTACGTGTAGTAGTGGGAGATCTTTTAGATGATGAGAGCATTCGTAAGGCGATAGCAGGTTATGATGTGGTCATAAGTGCTTATGGACCATCACATGGAGCCGAAGATACTATGCAGACTGTAAACCAAGGATTGATTGATGCTGTCAAACAAGCTGGAGTACAACGGTTGTTAATCGTAGGTGGAGCTGGAAGCCTAGAAGTGGCTCCAGGTCTCAAACTTGTCAATACACCAGATTTTCCTGAGGCTTGGAAAGCAATTGCATTGTCTGCGGCTGAAACCCTTGAAATTTATCGTAAGGCAGATTTGGACTGGACCTATTTTAGTCCTGCGGCCATGTTTCAACCAGGAGAACGTACAGGTGTATTTCGAATTGGTACCGATCAGCTTGTAGTTGATGAAAAGGGGGAAAGTAGAATTTCTACAGAAGATTATGCCATTGCTATGTTAGATGAAGTAGAAAAGCCTCGTTTTATCCGTAAAAGGTTTACTATCGCATACTAAGCAAGGGCGATCTTTAGATCATCTTTATTATCAGTCATTATTTAAAAGGAGACTTATGAAATGAAACCGCAAATTTATTATGTTATGGATACAATGTGTGGATGGTGTTATGGATTTAGTGATGTAATCAACCAAGCTCATGAGAAGTATAAGAGTGATTTGGATATTACCATTTTGCCGGCTGGAATGTGGATTGGTGAGAATGTAAAAAAAATGAATGACAGCCTTAGTCACTTTATCAGAACTCACAATATAACACTCACAAAATTAACAGGGAAAAAGTTTGGTGATGGATTTGAAAAAAATATACTGCAAAACAAGGTCGCTATTCTAGATAGTTTACCTGGTGCAAAAGCCGTTGTTGTTATGCAAACAGTAAAAAAAGAAAAGTCTTTCGAATACTTAAAAGAAATACAGAATGCTTTTTATATCCATGGAAAGGATACGAATGATTGGCAACTTTATGCTAATATTGCTGAGAATTTTGGTGTTTCTAAGGAAATATTTAAAAAAGAATATTTTTCTGAACAACATGCAAAAATCGTAAACGACTGTTTTGCACTCGCAGAGCAGTTAGGAGTATCAACCTATCCTAGTGTAGTAGCTGTAATCGAGGGGAAAGCTAAATTAATATCTCAGGGATATGTTGAGTGGAGTGAGTTAGAGGTAATACTTGATCGGTATATCTGATAACCAATGCTAAGTATGGTAGGCGGATATATTCTACTGCTAATATTAATGACATAAATTGATGTAGCCTTTCTGGGAGCAATGACGCACCATAAAGACATTCAATCCTTCTAGCGATTTCTTGCTAGAAGGATTTTTGTATAAAAATTAACAAGGTGTATCATGATGAAGGGGCACCAAGTGAATTGTAAAATTAGGAATAACATTCTTCATTCTAAAAAACTAGTAATGTTTCTAAAAATTTATAAACATTACTAGGGCTGGGTTTTTAGTTTCTTTATAGGATATATTTGCAGATTATTCTTAAATATTAGAAATGCTAATAAAAGGATGTTCTCCTGGAACACCCTTTCATTAGCATTTTTAGAGCATATTTGATATTGGCACGATTCTTGCTAGTAATACTATTGTATAAATAGTTTGAGCAATAGTAAAAAGAATGGAGATGATCATTATTGGTGTAAAATGTATTGTAGCTAAACTTACCAGCCTAAATATCAAGGAGGAAAGAAGATGATAGCACTATTAGGTTTGTTAACAATAGTAATTTTACTAGGTGTGATTATTACTAAGCGTATGTCACCTTTGGTTGCCTTAATTGTGATACCTGTTATCGCATCGCTGCTTGGAGGTTTTGGACTAAGTACTAGTAAATTTATTATCAGCGGTATTCAAAATATTGCTCCGGTAGCGACTATGTTTGTTTTTGCAATTCTATTTTTCGGTGTAATGGGCGACGCAGGGTTGTTCGATCCAATTATTAATAGAGTACTAAAAGCTGTTGGTGCAAAACCCACACGGATATTAATGGGTACTGCCCTATTGGCGTTACTTATACATCTTGATGGATCGGGAGCGGTATGCTTTTTAATTACCATTCCGGCAATGCTTCCGATTTATGAACGGTTAAAAATGGACAAAAGACTTCTTTGTTTAATGGTATCTATGGCAGCAGGTGTAAACTACTTGCCGTGGACGGGCCCTACCTTACGAGCTGCCGCAGCATTTAAGGTACCAGTTACTGAGGTTTTTACTCCACTGGTCATCCCGCAACTTGTAGGTCTTATCTACGTATTTACAGTAGCTTACTTATTGGGTAAAAAAGAAGCACGTCGCCTTGGTATTAAAGATGGTGAAACAACAGATATCGTGTTGAAAAGAGAATTAAAAGACGAAGAGATTGCACTACGTCGCCCGAAAATGTTTTGGGTAAATGCTGTACTTGCTATTATTGTTATGGGTGTAATGATTGCTGGTGTAGTTGATCCCGCACCTATGTTTATGATTGGCACGGTATTAGCTTTGATAATTAACTATCCAGAAGTAAGCCAACAAAAGGCTCGAGTCGATGCCCATGCGAAAGCGGCTTTAATGATGGCTAGTATCTTGTTAGCTGCTGGATCATTTGTAGGAATCATGAGTGGTACAAAAATGATTACAGCCATGGCTCAGGTGGCAGTTTCTTTTGTTCCCCCAGCCTTAGCTCAGCACATTCCTTTTGCTATGGGAATTATTTCGATGCCCCTTAGTTTACTCTTTGATCCCGATTCTTTTTATTTCGGTGTACTGCCAGTAGTGGCTGAAGTGGGTAAAATGTTAGGAGTTCAGCCAATTGCAGTGGCGCAAGCGGCCCTGATGGGACAAATGACGGTAGGTTTCCCCGTTAGCCCATTAACTCCTGCTACCTTTCTTATTATTGGCTTAACCGGTATAGAATTAGGTGAACATCAAAAATTTTCCATCCCATATCTTTGGCTGGCTTCTATAATTATGACGATTACTTGTGCGATTATTGGGGTATTCCCGTTTTAGGGGTCCCAGAAAAATAGAGAGGTGTTAAGCGTGGAAAAAATTCGAATTGGATCCGGTGCTGGATATTCAGGTGACAGGATTGAACCAGCTGTAGAATTAGTAGAAAAGGGAAATATTCAATACTTAGTATTTGAGTGTTTAGCAGAAAGAACAATTGCAATAGCTCAACAAGCCAAAATGAAAGACCCAAATGCGGGATATGATGGGCTTTTGGTAGAGCGTATGGAAGCGATTTTAGCTGGTTGCAAACAAAAAGGAATTAAGATAATAACAAATATGGGGGCTGCCAATCCCATTGCCGGTGCGAAAAAGATTAAGGAAATTGCAATGCAGTTAGGCATTACAGGACTAAAGATTGCTGCGGTGACAGGTGATGATGTAGTAGAAACTGTACGATCTGGAGATTACTCAATTTTAGAGACTGGCGAAAATTTAGCAACGATAAAAGATAAAATTGTATCTGCTAACGCTTATCTTGGAACTAAGCCCATTGTGGAAGCGCTTAAAAATGGTGCAGATGTTATTATTACAGGACGAGTCGCCGACCCAGCTTTATTTTTGGCACCACTAATATATGAGTTTAATTGGTCTGATGAAGATTGGGATATGATGGGGCAAGGTACTGTAATTGGCCATTTATTGGAGTGCGCAGGACAAATAACGGGTGGTTACTTTGCCGATCCAGGTTATAAGGATGTGCAAGGATTAGCACGTTTAGGTTTCCCTATTGCTGAAGTGCAAAAAGATGGTACTTTTATTATTACTAAGGTTCCAGGTTCGGGTGGTAAAGTTACTCTTGCTACTTGTAAAGAGCAATTGATGTATGAGATACACAATCCTGTAGCTTATATTACTCCTGATGTTGTGGCTGATTTTACTAGTGTAGAGTTTACTCAAGTAGGGGAAGATCAGGTACAGGTTAAAGGAGGAAAAGGACTGGCAAAAACAGATTTTCTTAAAGCTTCTATAGGGTACATTGATAGTTATATGGGAGAAGGGCAAATCAGTTATGCTGGTCCTGGAGCAGTCGCTCGCGGGAAATTAGCGTTAAAAATTGTTGAGGAAAGACTTAAGATTGTGGGCGTAGAGTATCAAGAAGTTAAGTTTGATCTTATTGGAATTGACTCTCTTCATGGTTCGAATATTTCTAAGACTGAGCATGAACCCTATGAAGTTCGTGTCAGGGTGACTGGTCGTACGCAAAATATGAAGGAAGCCATTCGCATCGGTAATGAAGTGGAAACCTTATATACCAATGGCCCAGCAGGAGGCGGCGGTGCCACCAAGTCTGCCAAACAAGTTGTAGCAATGGTGTCTGCTCTTGTACCTCGTTCATTAGTAAATTACAATTTATATTATGAGGTGGTTTAAGATGAAACTAAGAGAAATCGCTCATTCTCGAACTGGGGATAAAGGTAATATCTCAAATATTTCAGTAATTGCCCATGATCCAGGGCAATATCCTATTCTCAAAAAATATGTCACGGCAGAAAAAGTGAAAGAGTTTTTCTCCGAAATTGTAAAAGGAGAGGTTGTACGTTATGAGCTTCCCAATATTGGTGCACTTAACTTTGTTTTATATAGTGCTCTTGGCGGTGGAGTAACGCGTACATTATCCTTAGATGCCCATGGGAAATCTCTCAGCTCTGCGCTTATGAATTTGGAAATTCCAATTGAGTAACAAATTTGGAACGCAGTTAAAAATAAACAATTTACCATTGTCACAATAATAAAGCTAACGCATAAGGACATTTAGTAAGATAAATGTCTTTATGCGTTGAACTGCTTGTAAATGTATGTAAAATATGTGTAATTTGTAAAAGATATTAGTTAAAAAAGGATATTGTAGAAAAAAGTAGAAATAGCTTAGTACTAATGGTAAGGGGGACAAAAATGAATTCAATTAAAACAAAGTTAATTATTGTCGTTGGTTTATTGATCTCAATATCGTTAGGCATTTTATGGACTTTTAACTATTGGAATACAAGGCAACTGTTAATCATAGATACAGAGGAATATCTTACGTTACAAGCTGGAACAACTGGGAAACAAGTAGGAGATTTTTTTGATTCACGTGTTGCCGAAATTAGTTTGATGGCAAGCTCGCCTACTTTAGTAGGGGGAGATCAGCAAGCAATTACTAGCTATTTGAAAGATGAAGAACAACGTAATAAAAAATATATTCGATTCTTTTTCACGGATCAATTAGGAACTGTTTTTTATACAGATGGAACAAGTGCAAATATTGCTCAACGTGATTATTTTAAGAAGGTTATGGAAACGGGACAAGCATTTGTGCCCGATCCAGTAATTTCACGTGTAGATGGAAAGCCGATCATTACTGTAGTAGCTCCGATAAAAAAAGGTAATAAAGTAGTGGGAATTTTAGGCGGTTCCGTGTCTTTGGAGAATGCGGCAAGTGACGTCGTAAAAGTAAAAGTAGGGCAAACAGGCAGCGCCTTTATAATAAAAAATGACGGTGTAGTGATTGTTCATCCAGATGCGACTAAAATAATGAAAGCTAATTTACAGTCTGACCAGGATGTAGACATCAGCTTAAAAGCTGCAACAGAAAAAATGATTAAAGGGGAAAGTGGCATTACCCACTACTCTGATAATAATATTGATACCTATATAGCGTATGCTCCCATCAGTGGAACGAATTGGAGTATTGGAGTGCATGTTCCAGTTGTTGAGGTCATGGGAAAACTTCAAGCCTTTATGCTTTCGGCAGGTATTAGTTTTGTTATTATACTCTTATTAACAATTGGAATTGTTTTCTTCTTTGCAGGCTATTTAGCGAAACCCATTCAAGTGCTAAGTGTTTTTGTTAACCGTATTGCTAACGGTGATCTAACAGGGGAAGGTCTAGAAATTAGCGCAAAAGATGAAATCGGAAGCTTAGCAAAGTCGTTTGAATTAATGGCAAATAATTTACGCAATCTATTAAGACAGATTGGACAAACAGCAGAACAATTAGCTGCATCTTCACAGCAATTGACTGCCAACTCTGAACAGTCGGCCCAAGCTTCCGGTCAAGTTGCATCCTTGATAGTAGTCGTGGCAAATGAGGCGGAAGGGCAAAAGGCTTCTACAAATGAAGTGTCAAAGGTAATGCAAAACATGAATGGTGGAATACAAAATGTAGTTGAAAAAACCAATACTGTGACAGAGGCGACGGAAAAGACAGCTGTTTCTTCTATGGAAGGTGAGAAGGTTGTCAAGGACGCTATTTACCAAATGCAGAGTATTGAAGATGCTGTAACTGATTCTGCCAAAGTAGTAGAAATATTGGGAGAAAGATCAAAGGAAATCGGGGACATTGTTGGAACAATTTCTGAGATCGCAGGGCAAACAAATCTCTTAGCGTTAAACGCTGCCATAGAAGCAGCAAGAGCTGGTGAACAAGGCCGTGGATTTGCAGTAGTAGCTGATGAAGTACGCAAATTAGCTGAGCAGTCTCACAGTGCTGCTAGTCGCATTGCGGATTTAATTAGTGAAATTCAGTTAGAAATAGATAAAGCAGTAGTAGCGATGAACAAGGGGACGAAAGAGGCCCAATTAGGTACAGAAGTGATCAATAATGCAGAAGTAAAGTTTGGTGCGATTTCTCAGTTAGTTAAAGAAGTTACTGGGCAAGTAAGAGATATAAAAGTACAAATCGGAATCATGGCACAAAATAGTGAGACGATTGTTTGTGAAGTACGTGATGTAGACATTGCCAGTAAAAATATGGCGGCAAGAACGCAAGAAATTTCTGCAACGATTGAAGAACAATCAGCAGCATCAGAAGAACTAGCTTCTTCAAGCAAAAGTTTAGCCATGATGGCCGAGGAATTGCAAGAAGCCGTACATAAATTTAAATTTTGATCTAGGAATGCGGAATTTACCTTTGTTCCCCCAAAAATATCGATAGGAGCAAGGTAACTGAAGGAGGAAAGTATGTCTTACAAGGGACAAGATAATGTTGATGATCTTAAAAATGTGTTGTCTTCTCCAGAATCTGCTGAAAAATGGTATATACAAATACTGAATTCAATAAATAATGGGATCTTAGTCACTGATGAACAACTAGTTGTTCGCTATATCAATTCGGAATATACCCGCATTACAAATGTTAAGGAGGATGAAATCATAGGATTTCACCTCCTTAAAGTTCGACCTGGTGCTTTGCTGCCTCAAGTGGTTACGACGGGAAAACCTCTTCTTGGACAATATAGACGAGAGGGAGAGGTTGAGTATATCGTAGACATGGCGCCAATCATTGTAGAGGGAAATATCGTTGGTGGTGTGTCAGTAGTGAAAGATATTACTGAAGTCCGACGATTATCGGAAGAAGTTAAAAAAATTGCCAAAAAGACAGGCCGTTTAAAAACAATGGTTGATCGGATCTATAAAGCAAAGTACACATTTGATGATATTATAGGAAATAGTATTCCAATGAATGAGGCAATAAGAGTGGCAAAAAGAGCAGCCCAAGGAGAGGCGGATATACTGATTACGGGAGAAAGTGGTACAGGTAAAGAACTTTTCGCCCAAGCAATTCACAATGCAAGTAATCGACAAATGGGCCCATTTGTGGCGCTGAACTGTGCTGCTATTGCTCCTTCTTTAATCGAAAGCGAATTATTTGGCTATGAAGAGGGGGCATTTACTGGAGCAAAAAAAGGAGGTAGGATTGGTCTATTTGAGATTGCAAGTGGTGGCACAATTTTCTTAGATGAAATTGCTGAACTCAGTCTTGAAGTACAGGCTAAATTACTACGGGTATTACAAGAAAGGTCAATACGACGTATTGGTGAAACGAGTGAAGTTTCGATTGATATTCGAGTTATGGCAGCTACCAATAAAGATTTGTATCGTATGGTGCAAGAAGGAAAGTTTCGAGCAGATGTTTATTATCGTCTCAATGTATTGAATGTACACCTGCCACCTCTTAAAGAGAGAGGATTTGATATAACTTTATTGGCAAATAATTTTTTTCAGTTCTATTTTCGCAAAATTGGCAAAAGTTTTGAAGTAGATAAAAAAGTGATGGAAGTCCTCTTGCAGTATTCATGGTCTGGTAATGTGCGAGAACTACGTAACGTAATTGAGTATGCGGTAAACATGTGTGATGAGAACGATATAATAACTATATTACATTTGCCCAAGTGGTTTAAGATTGATGATGAACGCCAAAGAATTCCTACTAGTTCGTTAGCGGAGATGGTGCAGGACTTTGAAAGAAGAACAATTAAAAATGCCATACAACATTATGGATCGAGTGTAGAGGCAAAGCAGAGGATTGCAAAAGAACTCGGTATTTCTGTTGCTACGCTTTATAATAAAATTAAAATATTGGAAACACAAAATAGAGAGTGAAAGAATTCTATTAATTGAGAAATTTAATCATATGTTTCTTAAAAGTTAGAAACGCCGTATAGGTTGTTTGCAATAGCTTTGCGTAGATACCGTGTTTTGATTTATTGAAAGATTTATAAGAATGTAGAAATTATTAAAGGAGCCATTATGATGGCTCCTTTATTTATTAGTGAAGTGATCTTGGCATGGTTTTTGCAAGTTATTGTTGATGATAAGATTCGCAATTTGGTTTGTTTATTGACCAAGGGGAGGAAAAAATCTTGAATAAAGTAGTACTACATGAAGAACTATATTCCCTTTTTAAGGATAATGGGACAGTTATGGTAGGCGGATTTATGGGAGTGGGAACACCTACGTCCTTAGTGGGCATTTTAGTAGACAAAGGAATCAAAGACATTACACTGATTGCTAGCGATACAGCTACTCCTGATACTGGTGTTGGACCATTAATTGTAAATCGGCAAGTAAAAAAAGTAATTACATCTCATATCGGGACAAATCCAGAAACGGGCAAACAAATGATAGCAGGCGAGCTAGAGGTAGAGCTTACACCACAAGGGACTCTCGCCGAAAAAATTCGGGCGGGTGGTGCCGGACTAGGTGGATTTTTGACTCCTACGGGTATTGGAACAGTAGTTGAAGAAGGGAAACAAAAATTACTGGTAAATGGAAAAGAATATTTACTGGAAGTTCCGCTAAAAGCTGATATAGCATTGTTGAAAGCATTTAAGGCTGATAGGGCAGGAAATCTGGTTTTTCGTCAATCTGCTCGTAATTTCAATCCAATTATGGCATTGGCTGCAGATATGGTAATTGTTGAAGTAGAAGAACTTGTTGAAATTGGACAGATTGCTCCAGATGAAGTAATGACCCCAGGGGTTCTCGTTGATAAAATTGTTTGCTGTGGGAGGCGTATTTAATGGTAGCGTATAGTGCAAAAGAAATCATTGCTTGTAGAGTAGCAGCGGAAATGGAGGATGGGGACGTGGTAAATTTGGGAATTGGTTTACCAACTCTAGTTCCAAACTATTTGCAGGAAGATATAAAAATTACTCTTCAATCGGAAAATGGGTTTTTAGGCTTAGCTCCATTAAGTGGCGCTCCTGATCTAGATTTGGTCAATGCAGGTGGTAAGCCTGCAGGTATTTTCCCTGGGGGAGCTACATTTGATAGTCTAATGTCATTTGCCTTGATTCGAGGCGGGCACGTTGATGTAACAGTGCTTGGTGGATTACAGGTTGATCAAAGTGGTAATTTAGCCAATTGGATGGTTCCCGGGAAGATGATTCCCGGCATGGGGGGAGCAATGGATTTGGTTGCTGGATCAAAAAAGGTTATTGTTGCTATGGAGCATACAGCAAAAGATGGCTCAGCAAAAATAATTAAAGAATGCAATCTTCCCCTCACAGGTAAAGGGGTTGTTTCTTTGATTGTAACTGAACTTGCTGTAATTAGAGTTACATCTGAAGGGCTGGTACTTGAAGAAATATCGCCTAACGTTACTTTGGAAGAAGTAATTGCAAAGACGGAAGCACAACTAACGATCAGTGATACCTTGGCTCCTATGAAGGGGATAAGTAAATTAGATAACATATAAAATTTCAATTTAGATCCAAGTTTTTGGATGGCAATAAAATTTAGAAGTGAGGCTAGCGAAGATGAAAGAAGTTGTAATTGTTAGTGCGGTGCGTACGGCAATTGGTAGCTATAATGGTAGTTTAGCAGAAGTTTCTGCAGTGGAATTGGGAGCATTAGTAATTAAAGAAGCGATTACACGAGCGAAAATAGATTCAGTAGAAGTGGAAGAAGTCATTATGGGGAACGTTCTGCAGGCTGGTTTAGGGCAGAACCCTGCTCGTCAATCCGCTCTTAAAGCTGGATTAGCAATCGAAGTGCCTGCCCTTAGTATTAATAAGGTATGCGGATCGGGCTTGGAGGCTGTTAATTTGGCTGCACGGGCAATATTAGCTGGTGATGCTGATATTATTGTAGCCGGCGGCATGGAAAGCATGAGCAATGCTCCGTATTTACTGGAAAAAGCACGCCGTGGTTATCGAATGGGACATAGTGAATTAATCGACTCCATGATTAGAGATGGTCTATGGTGTGCAACAAACAACTATCATATGGGGATCACCGCTGAGAATGTGGCGCAAAAGTATGATATTACTCGTGAAATGCAGGATGAATTGGCAGCGATTAGTCAAGAAAATGCAGTTAAAGCGATTGCTGAGGGACGATTTAAAGAGGAAATTGTCCCTGTAGTTATTCCGCAAAAAAAAGGAGATCCTATCGTATTTGATACAGATGAACATCCTAAAAAGGGGACCACAGTTGAAAAGTTAGCTACTTTACGAACCGCTTTTCAAAAAGACGGATCTGTAACGGCAGGAAATGCCTCTGGTCTTAATGATGGGGCAGCTGCATTTGTTGTTATGTCTCTTGATAAAGCGAAAGAATTAAAGCTTACACCCTTGGCCCGCATTCGTTCCTTTGCTTCTGCGGGGGTAGATCCTAGTATTATGGGAATGGGACCTGTACCTGCATCCCTTAAGGCTTTAGCTAAAACTGGGCTAACTGTAAAAGATCTTGACTTAATTGAAGCCAATGAGGCTTTTGCAGCCCAATTTTTAGCAGTAGGAAAGGAATTGGGTCTTGAAAAAGAAAAAGTGAATGTAAATGGTGGTGCTATAGCTCTTGGTCATCCTGTAGGAGCCAGCGGGGCAAGAATTTTAGTAACATTGCTTCATGCGATGAAACGAAGAAATGCTAAGGTAGGTTTGGCGACACTTTGCATTGGTGGGGGACAAGGTGTAGCGACAATAGTAGAAAAAATGTGATTTATAAGTGATTGCAGATAAAACTGCAATCACTTTACTATTATTGGCATGAAAGGAAGAGGAATTAAGGGGATATTACTCTAATTTAATTAGATAAGCTACATGGATTTCAAAATTGTGGTATCATTGCAGTGAACGCTACTGCGTAAATAACGAAAACTTTGTATCGTGAGTGAGAGAAAGGAATTGTTATATTTATGAGAAACAATAGTCAACTTGTGATGCGTACTGCCGTAGTTGGTGTTGTTGGTATTATGTCTGTCATTTGTTATTTGTTGGCACCCGATTTTATAAACAGGATGATTCATCTGTTTTTGCAAGGCAATGTCGCTGGAAGTATTGAGTTTATCCAATCATATGGGCCTTATGCCATGCTTGTGAGTTTTCTAATTATAGTATTTATTAACATTGTTGCCGTTTTGCCCAATTTTTTGATTGTAGCAGCCAATGGAGTCATTTTTGGTGTAGTAGAAGGCACGCTGATTTCATGGATTGGAGAATCAGTCGGCGTAATTATTAGTTTTATTTTAATGCGGTATTTGTTTCGCACTAACGCACAGAGCATCATTGCGCGTAGCAAGAGCCTAAAGAGGATTGATGACTTTAGTGGGAAAAGGGGCTTGCAAATTATGTTAGTGGCACGGAGTATTCCTTTTGTCCCATCCGGGCTCATTACTGCCATAGGAGCACTTAGCAGTATTGGGTTAGCAGACTATACCATAGCAACATTTATTGGGAAGCTGCCATCGGCATTTATAGAAGTTACGTTAGGGCATGATTTGCTATCTTATCGGGAGCATGTAGTGCGATTGTCTTTATTAGCAGTAATTTCCGCACTAGCGTACTACTTATTTGTACATCACAAAAAGAGCCAAAGTCACTAAAGAGGAGAAACTTTTTTTGACAAAAATAAAAAAGAAAAGTACAATTATATTGCGTTTTATAAATGCGAGCGAGCTTTTTTACGGCCCACGGCATAAGTTATTTGCTGGTGGGCGTTTGCTTTGCGTAGCCATAGCAAATACTAGAAAAGTAAAATTCGATAAGAGAGGCTGAGTATATGATTACGGTACGAGAGAAAGTGCGCTTTGTAGAAACAGATATGATGGGAGTAGCACATCATTCCAATCATTTTCGCTGGTTTGAGATGGGGCGGGTAGAGTATTTACGCCAAGCAGGTATTTCGTTGATTGATCTGATGAATGAGGGAATTGTTTTTCCAATTACTCATGTTGAGTGTCAGTATCGTGCATCTGCCAAATTTGACGATTATATTTTAATTGAAACGACATTGACGGAAGTATCGCCTGTGAAAATGGTGTTTACATATAGAATTATTAGAGAAATTGATGGAGTATTATTAGCTGCTGGTAAGACTATAAATGTTTTTTCTACTAGTCAGGGAAAAATTGTTCGCTTGCCAGGTGTTTATTTTAATAAGCTTAAAATGGCTTTTGAAAACAAGGAAAATCAATGTATATAACAAAAAATATTTAGATAGAATATGTTGTTAGGAGGTGTGGTATTGAATAGGAATGCACCCATTGGTGTTTTTGATTCAGGGATTGGCGGCCTTACGGTTGTGAAGGAATTGATGAAATTCATGCCGCAAGAAGATTTAATTTATTTTGGGGATACGGCACGCACACCTTATGGATCTCGTCCTCCCGCAGAAATTATTTCATTTATGCATCAAATCCTTAGCTTTTTTACAGCGCAAGAGGTGAAATTGGCAGTAGTTGCCTGTAATACAATGACGGCTTTAGGTTTGGAAATGGCAAAAACCCAATATCCTTTTTCTTTAGTTGGGGTGAATACAGGAGCAGATTTAGCGTATGAGGTTAGTAAAAATAAAAAAATAGGTGTAATGGCAACCCAAGCCACCATTACCAGTGAAAATCATGCTAGGGCAATTCATAAAAAGGATCTGGATGCTTTTGTTTATCAACAACCGTGTCCTAAATTGGTTCCCTTAATTGAGAACAAGCAGGTTGAAGGACAGGATATCGAATTGGCAATTGCCGAATATTTGCTGCCAATGAAGCAGGCAGGTATTGATGCTGTGATATTAGGTTGTACTCATTATCCTTTTGTAAGTTCGGTTATCGAGAAAACAATAGGGAATGATATTCGTATTATCGATCCTGCTAGAGAAACGGCAATGGAAGCAAAGCAGTTATTAGAGGCACAAGGACAATTATCGAATCGAACGCAAGGTAAAGTACGATTGTGTTTTTCAACAGATTTGGAACGGGCCAAAAAAATGGCTAGTTTTATGTTTGATATAAAGGAAGTAGAGTTTGAATTAGTGAATTTAGAAGAATTTACTCAATAACAGGTTAAATTCAAGTAGTACTGGGAAAGTTATATAGCCCTGAAGGGAAAATTTTGGTATACTAGTATAGGTAAAAAATAATTCTTCTTGAGATGGGGGCCTTTTTGTGGAATTCTTGGTGACAATAGTATTATTAGCTGCATTAGTGGCAGTTGTCGTGTGGTTGTTTATTGCAAAGCAAGGTGATGCAGAGTTTGAATTTATAGTTAGTCAACGGACTAATTTCACTTTAGTTGAACAAACGGAGCAAGCAGCTACTTTTTCTTGTAAAGTACCATTTATAAATAAAGGATCCCAAGATGGTACAATTATGGATGCTTATCCGCGTCATCTACTGCCCTATGAGCAGTTTGATGGTGTAGAGGTTAGTTCTAGGATGGAGCTTACTACAGCACCGCGGACTGATAATTATTTTGAAGCCGTTATCGTTCCGCAAGGAACAGGCGGAACAGTGATTATTACAGTTACTTTTACAGCAAAAAATGGTAATATAAAAAATACTTTAGACAATTTATATGAGTTATCCGTAGATATGCCTATTGATATTACATACCAAATTGTAGCGCGTACTCCTTGGTATATTCATAAGACGCGTATGATTATGACGTGTGATGAAATTATAGCAGCTATGCGGGCGCAGAATATTGCAGAATAGGAGGGCTAGTAATGGCAGAACTTGAACTTAAACCAGTAGGTACACGTATTTTAACTGATAAAGACAATATTGTAGATATGATTGAAAAATATGCAAAACAAGATATTGGGCCAGATGACGTGGTATCCGTAGCAGAAAGTGTAGTTGCGATTACCCAAGGAAGAGTGACAAGACCAGAAGATTTAAAAGTATGTTTTATGGCAAGGGTTTTATGCCGTTTTGTTCCTCAAAAGGGTAGCCTATCCAGCGTATATGGCATGCAGTCAGCAATGGATGCGGAAGGAAAATGGCGTATTTTGTTTGCAATGATTATTGGGATGTTAGCTAAGATCGTAGGTAGGAATGGTGTTTTCTATGAGCTGGCTGGTCCACAGGCTGCTTTAGTAGATGATGTGACGGGTACTATGCCGCCTTTTGATAAATGCTTGGTGTATGGACCGCATGATCCCAATGGTGTTGCCGAAGAAATTAAGCGTCGGTTAGGCTGCTATGGTGCAGCAGTAGCTGATGTAAATGATCTAAAGCGGGCTGCAGTACTTGGTGTTTCAGAAGGTCTTGATCCTAAAAATTTAGCGAAAATTTTAATCGATAATCCTTTTGGCAATGCATCTCAGCGAACACCAATCGTTATTATTAAGAATTATGCAGTAGTTGCGAAAATGGCTAAAAGCCAGGCATAAAAATAGATTCTGTCTAGAGTGCATAATAAAGAAGACTTGATTCAGATGGAGTTAAAACTCCATCTGAATCTTAGTCGCACTTATCCAGGGACTTAGCCGCTCTTAACTCCCGCTTATATAAGATGGGAGTCTTAGAGCGGTTTAGTCATCGGATAAAATCTCTTGTCTGTTGACTAGCAGGCTAAGAAAGAGGATAGAATAAAAACTATCCTCTTTCTTATTTTTATTGTAGAATTAAATGATATCAAGGCAATCTTTAGAAAGTATATCTGTATATTCCTAAAAAAGAGGGGATACTATATGTTCTTAGGGCTTGATGTAGGTGGCACATTTACCGACGGGGTAGCAGTTTCGGCAGGAAAAATTATCAGTACAGTAAAAACCCCCACGACTCATAATAATCTTCTAGAGTGTATCTTAAGAGCAATTGATAAAGTAGTCCTAGATACCGGTAATAAAAATTTTGAAAGAATCGCATTATCCACTACGATTGTTACCAATGCCTTAGTTGAAGACAAGATTGATAAGGTTGGCTTATGCATTATGCCAGGCCCAGGAATGAATATAAAAGATGCCCTGCCCAAAGAACCCTATATTGTATCGGGCTATATTGATCACCGTGGCCATGAGGTTGCTCGGCCGACAGAGGAAGAAGTGATGTCAGCTTGTCGTCATTTTTCGTCATGCGATATTTTTGCTATTTCCGGGAAATTTGCCGTGCGTAATCCTAGTTATGAATCGATGATTGCTGATTGGATTAGGAAAAAGGTCAAACCAAGTCATATCAGTTTAGGGGCAAGGGTATCAGGATCTCTTAATTTCTTGCGGCGAACAAACTCAGCATATTACAATGGGGCGGTATGGCGTCATTTTAATCAATTCGCTACGGCGGTGGAAGATGCTTTATTATCGAGGGGAATCTTTGGCCCTGTATATGTATTAAAAGCAGATGGTGGAACCTTACCTTTGGCAGTTGCTCGCGAATTTCCAGTAGAAGCTATTTTTACTGGTCCAGCAGCGAGTGTACTAGGTATTATGTCCCTACATCCGACGAGAAGTCCTGCTGTCTCACTTGATATTGGAGGTACTACTACAGATATTGCATTGTGGCAGAAAGGCACACCAATTTTTGCTGAGCAGGGAGCTAAGGTTGCTGGCTATGCAACATCAGTTCGTGGGTTTCGCCTTAAATCCATAGGAATCGGTGGCGATAGTTTTGTGCGGTGGGAAAAGAATGCTTTAAAGGTTGGTCCCATGCGTTATGGTCCTGCCATGGCTGTCGGCGGGTCTAAACCAACGATAACCGATGCGATGATTGCTAGTGGATTGATTGAGTTTGGTGATAAAGAATTGGCGTTAAATGCTATGAAGGAGTTGGCCTTAGAAGGGCAAACACCGTATGAAGTAGCAAATATGGCATTGGATGAGGCTGTTACTTGCATATACCAGGCTGTGATGTCCTTATTGGCTGAACAGGAGGCTGAGCCTGTATATCGCGTTGAAGATATTGTGCAGGGCAGGAGAATAAATATCGAACAAATTCTTGGTGTTGGAGGTGGAGCCACAGGGCTTATACCTTTAGTTGCTAAGAAGATGGGGCTAAGTTACCAGCTTCCAGATCATGGTATGGTAGCCAATGCGATTGGTGCAGCGGTAGCTAGGCCTACATTAGATCTTACGTTAAGAGCAGATACGGTAAAGGGATTTTATACCGTTGCCGAACTGGGGATAAAAAATAGACTGCCAAAGTCTAGATTTTCCTTAGAAGATGCATCCTTATTAGCTGAACAGCATTTGGCAGAATTAGCCAAGGTTACCGGAATTTTTCTTGGTGAGACAGAATTAATACAGGCAGAAGAATTTAATGTAATTCGTGGTTTTAATACAGTGGGGAAGATTATAACCTGCCGGTTACAAGTTAAGCCTGGTGTATTATTGCCTAGTAAGGAGGTGTTCTAATGGCTAGCCAAAAGTTAGGATTAGTTTTTTTCCCTGCTTTTGATTGGGCTATTAGTCCAGCTCACCCTGAGCGCGAAGAACGGTTGTTATATACTAGGGACCAAATTGTAGAAGAGGGTTTGCTCGACATGCCCTGTATAAGAGAATATAAACCCCAAATAGCGCAGTATAAAGATTTGGAGCGAGTACATATTGGTGTTCCAGATTTATCGTCACTTATTACCGATGCTCATCTTGTTTCTGCGGGCGGGGCTATTGCCGCTGCAGATGCAGTAATGAGGCGCGAAGTGGATAGAGCATTTGCTCTAGTGCGCCCGCCAGGACATCATGCTATGCGTGTGGTCCATGGTACGAGAGGGTTTTGTACAATTAATATTGAGGCAATTATGGTGGAGTATTTACGGAAAAATTATGGCATTGGTAAGGTTGCTATTGTAGATACTGATGTACATCATGGAGATGGCACCCAAGATGTTTTTTATCATGATCCTAATACCTTGTTCATTTCCTTTCATCAAGATGGACGTACACTGTATCCGGGAACTGGTTTTACTAATGAAATGGGTAGTCCCAATGCAATTGGTACGACTTTAAATATTCCCCTGCCGCCTGGAACTACAGATGCTGGCCTTCACGAGGTACTGGATCATTTAATTTTGCCAGTCCTAAATGACTTTAAACCGGATATTATTATTAACTCGGCTGGGCAAGATAATCATTATAGTGATCCCTTAGCGAATATGGCAATTACGGCGCAAGGGTATGCTAGGCTTGCAGATAAATTAAAGGCAGATATTGCAGTATTAGAAGGGGGGTATTCGATTGAGAATGCTCTGCCTTACGTGAATGTAGGAATTATATTGGCGATGGCTAGAATGGACTATAGTAAAGTCATAGAGCCTGATATTGCTACTTGCCCCGTCCAATCTTCTGCTGTCACTCGCTCCATATCTGCTATAATAAAAGAACGACAAAATATGTGGGCAACAAAAGAAAAACTGCAACAAGAGGCAATTGCTAAGGCCGGTGACTTTTGGCAAAGAGGGCGTAATATCTATTATGATGATGCCGGCATAGACGAACGGCAAAAAGAAGTGGTACGTTTATGTCCTCACTGTTCTGGATATGTTACGATAGAAACAGAGGCATATGGTATGTTTGGTTATAAATCTGCTTATATTGCTACTATCCCCAATCAGGCTTGTCCAACCTGTCAAAAGGCAGCTTATGATGCGGTATATAAGGCAAAAAAACAAGGAAAGCAGCAGTTATATTTTGTACAAAATAAGATGGAAGATAGGCTAGAAATATTGTAAGCGTCAAATTTGAGGAGGAATAAAAAAACAATGAATCGATTGGATGGACGAGAAGCTGGTGCTATGCGCCCAGTAAAGATCACTCGCAATTATTTAAAATATCCTGAAGGATCAGTGCTAATTGAAGTTGGTAATACTAAAGTGATATGCGCTGCTACTATCGAAGATAAAGTGCCCCATTTTATGAAAGGCACCGGGGAAGGCTGGATTACTGCTGAATATTCCTTGTTACCACGCTCTACACAAGTTCGTAACGTTCGTGAATCGGCTAGAGGAAAAGTGACAGGTCGAACTCATGAAATACAACGACTAATTGGTAGGGCTCTTCGGAGTGTAGTTGATTTAAAAGCGCTAGGTGAAAAGACGATTTGGATTGACTGCGATGTAATACAGGCTGATGGAGGTACAAGAACGGCGGCGATAACAGGTTCTTTCGTTGCCATGGTCGATGCAATAAATAGCGTTTATACGAATAATGAAAAACCTTTTGCGGTAAAAGAATTCTTGGCTGCTGTGAGTATTGGTGTGGTAAAAGACACAGTGATTGCGGATCTATGTTATGAGGAAGATTCGGCAGCCATGGTAGATATGAATGTTGTAATGACTGGGAGTGGACAGTTTGTAGAGGTGCAGGGTACAGGAGAGAAACGTCCCTATAGCCGTCAAGAGTTACAGCAAATGCTCGAGGTTGCTGAAAAGGCGGTTGAACAGCTAATTGATTATCAAAAAGATATATTAGGGCCCTTGTCATGGAAGGTAGGACGTGAGCCATGAAGGAAATAGTGGTGGCAACGACCAATAAAGGCAAAATAGCTGAGATTGAATTGGCGTTGGCCAAGTTACCAGTCAAAATAGTAGCACTAAGTGATTTTAAGGGTATACCTGAAGCAGTGGAAACTGGTGATAGTTTTGTTGCAAATGCTAAGCTGAAAGCAGAGCATTACGCTTTTTATACTAAAAAAGCTTGTTTGGCCGATGATTCTGGATTAGAAGTAGATGCCTTAGATGGAGCGCCAGGTATTTACTCCGCACGTTATGCTGGAGAAGACGCAGATGATGCGATGAATAATCAAAAATTACTAGCAGAATTAGCAGGTGTTCCAAGCAATAAGCGGAGTGCTAGGTTTCGCTGTGTTTTGGCTTTTGCAGATACAGATGGAATGATTATCACTGTTGATGGCAGTAAAGAAGGGGTTATTGGTCAAGAGATGCGGGGGGCAGAGGGCTTTGGTTATGATCCATTGTTTTTCATGCCTGAAATGGGAAAAACAATGGCGGAATGTTCAAAAACTGAAAAAAATAAGATTAGCCATCGAGGAGAGGCTTTAAAAGGTATGGCTAGTAGACTAGAGGAGTATTTAAAATGAGAATAGGGGTCATCAGTGATACCCATGGTGACCGAGCATCGATCAAACAAGCGGTTAAGGTAGTTCCGAATGCCGATATGTGGTTACATGCTGGTGATTATAGTCAGGATGCAGCATATTTAGCTAGTCTAGTAGATGTTCCTGTATATGCTGCAAAAGGAAATTGTGATGGGCAGACTTCCGCAAAAATCGATGAGTTTGTAGAAGCTGCAGGTAAGAAAATTTGGATTACCCATGGACATCGTTATAGTGTCAAACAAGGTGCGGGTGATTTAATAGAATGGGGTAGACAGTATGAGGTGGACATTATTATCTATGGACATACTCATATACCAGATCAGCTTTGGTGTGAAGGTTTACTAATTTTTAACCCAGGTAGTGCCGCTGAGCCACGTGTAGGTTCTGGGACTTGTGGTGTTATAGAAATTACTAATGAGGGTAAAATAAGGGAACAAATTATTGAAATTGAGTTATAAAAAAAAGCGCCTTACGGCGCTTTTTTTAAAGAACTGTTTTATTTTTATTCGTCATAATTTTTTGCATAAGCTACTTTGAGAACTTCATCAGGTAATTCATTTTCCCAGCGAGCTACAACAACTGCAGCTACACAGTTACCAATTAAGTTACAAGCTGTACGAGCCATATCAAGAATACGGTCAACACCAAGGATAATACCAATACCTTCTACTGGTAGACCAAAGGCTGCGGCTGTTCCAGCAATAACAATGAGGGATGCACCAGGTACTGCTGCAATACCTTTTGTTGACATCATAAGAGTGACTAACATAACTAGCTGAGTAGACATTGGGAAATCAATATTATATACTTGGGCAATAAAGATAACTGCCAACGCACTATATAATGTAGAGCCATCTAAATTAAAAGTATATCCTGTAGGTAATACGAAAGTAACGATATGTTTAGGAACACCAAACTGTTCTAGTTTTTCCATAGCAATCGGTAACGCTGCTTCACTAGATGCAGTAGAGAAGGCAATCAAGATTGGTTCTTTAATTGCTCTTAACAGCTGGAAGAAATTCATCCGAATGATAAGAGAAGCACACGCTAACAGTAGAACAATAAACAATACTAAAGCGAAATATAAAGATCCGATGAGTTTAGCTAGAGGAATCAGCATACCTAAACCAAATTTACCAACTGTAAATGCGATTAAGGCAAATACGCCAAGAGGAGCTAACTTCATTACATACCAAGTAAATTTAAACATAATTTCAGCTACGCTGATCGCAAGATCAACTACTGGTTTGCCTTTTGCTCCCATGTGAGCTGCCGCTACGCCAAAGAAAGTAGAGAATAAGATGATTTGGAGCATATCACCGCGACCCATTGCATCAACAATATTAGTTGGAACAATGTTAACGAACATGTCCACCATACTAATAGTTTTCTTGGCTGCTGCTGCAGCGCTGCTAACATCAGTACCAGTAGCAAGAGCAACACCAACACCCGGATGGAAAGTATTTGCAACAAACATACCAACAAATAATGCCAGTGTAGTTGCTACTTCAAACCAGATAATCGCTTTTGCACCTAAACGGCCCAGTTTTTTAAAGTCACCAGTACCTGCGATACCCATGATTAAAGAACTGAAGATTAGAGGTACAACAATCATCTTGATCATACGGATGAATGCGTCACCAACTGGTTTTAATGCTTGGCCATAGGTAGGGAAAACATAACCGAAAACAATACCTAGAATAAGAGCGATAAAAATTTGAGTTGTAAGACCTATACCCTTTTTACCTTTTTCCATAAAGCAATCCCCCTTTTTATTTGATATCTTGTTACTAAGGATAATATATCGATCAAGGCATTGCCTTGGTCAATGTCTTTTGCATCCAGTTTGGGATTGTTGCAATATTAACTGTTTTCAGTATAATATAGAGACTATTAGTAAACTACAGCAAACAACAAAAAGTTATTATGCAATTCTGAATTATTATCATGCAATTCAGAATTATAGAGAAATAGTATGCATTGAAGTAGGGGATCTACTCTTAGTTGTCGAAATAATAAAGAACAGGGACTGGAAAAGGAGATTGTTCAAATTGGTTTCTTTCTTAGAAAAAGTGAATAAAATCAGTAATTTTGTCAAAGAAGTTTGGCAAAAAAAGAAACCCTTATTAAGCACCGTGTTGCTTGTAACCCTAACTAGCATAGTATATATTTATCCTTTTGGTAGTTACTTTCGCTTTACCTTAGCTATTGTATTATTGACAACCTTCTTATTATTCTTTGAACAATTACCCATCGTTTCTGGCACAGTAATAACAGGATTGGTAATTTTAATTTTTCGGACAACGATTGACTTTTTATCGGGTGCCAGTGGCTACGCAGGTGCTCTTTTGACGAATTTGCCTGCTTTGGCATATTATCTTTCCTTTGGCTCCTTGTTTTATCTATTATCCGTTCGCGATCGTACCGATAATATACTGGAATTGATTCTGCTTTTAAGTATGACTGATATTATCAGTAATGTTGTAGAGCTTCTCTTCCGCTCAGAGTTAATTCCTGCTAAATTTGCTCTGATTCTACCTAGTATTATAGTAGTAGCGGTTGTAAGAGCGATTTTAGCTATTATTGGTTACTATGTGTTAAAGCAATATCAATCGTTTATATTAGCTAATGAGCAAGCAGAACGCTACATTGAACAGACTCTTATGGTAGCCAAATTGAAGAGTGAATTATTTTATCTTGAGAAATCATCCCAAGACATTGAAGATGTTATGGAAAAAGCCTATTTACTTTATACACAATTGAATTCTCAGAAGCAAGAAATCCATCAAGCCCAGCCATTATTAGCTGAGCAAGCTTTAGGTGTTGCAAGAGAAATTCATGAGGTGAAAAAAGATTATTACCGTGTTAAGACAGGAATTGAAAACATTCTTAAGACAACAAGTAAGGCACAAGAGATAAAGTTGTCTGATATTTTGTATATTATTGAACAAAATACGATACGCTACCTTAATGTCATAAATAAAAAAATAAGTGTGACTTATGAACAAACGGAAGATTTTGTTACTGACAGGCATTATACTTTAGTTTCTATATTGGACAACCTGCTTATCAACTCCATTGAGGCATGTGGTGACAATGGGATGATAAGAGTGATGGAAACCACATCAAAGGATGAGGTGTTTTTTTGCGTAGAAGATAACGGCACCGGTATTGATAAGGAAGAATTTGATTTGATTTTTAATCCAGGCTATTCCACCAAATTTTCACCACGGACTGGTAAAATATCAACTGGGCTTGGTTTAGCTCATGTGAAAGATTATATTGAATTATTCGGTGGTACTATTCGGGTAGAATCCAATCCGGGTATATGCACTAGGTTTCTTATTGCCCTTCCCCGCTCTAGCATAATAGTAGCGGGAAATGACATGAAAAAATAGAAAATTTAATGATTCATTCCAATTCATAGTATTAGCTACTATTGAAACAACAATTCGGAATTTTGAATTGGTATTTTTTATTTAGAAAGTAGGTGCGTAACAATGTCCTTACGTTTTGTAATTGTGGATGATGATGCTGGTATCTGTAGGATACTTCAACGAATTATTAAACAAAATGAACTAGGAGTCGTAATTGAGGAGTGCAATGATGGACTAAAAGGGGAAAAAGTGATAAAAGAATGTCAGCCTGACATTGCACTAGTTGATTTACTGCTGCCAGGACAAGATGGCGTAAAATTAATTGAAAAAGTGACAGCAGCTGGTACGAACACTTCTTTTATTATGGTTTCAGAGGCTACTAGTGAACAGTTAATTACCCAGGCTTACGAAGCTGGGATTGAGTTTTTTATACATAAACCAATTAATGTCATTGAAACTGTTTCTGTTATTAATAAAGTGCGAGAGCATCGAAAGTTAAAGCAACTCATGTCTTTAATGCAAGAGACCATTTCACAGTTTTCCCATGCTCGACCAGTGGATGAGGGAGCTAAAAATACACAAAAGAGCCGTATTTACAAAGTGTTCTCGGATTTGGGAATCATTGGGGAGGCGGGAGTAAAGGATATTTACCGGATGGTACAGTTACTTACGAAGCAAGGGACAGAAAGCAAGTCTTATCAGTTGATTGATATTTATCAGGAGATGGCAGAAGAACTAGAACAAGATGCAAAGTCTATTGAACAACGTGTCCGCCGTACCACAATGAAAGGCCTACACAACCTTGCCAATGTAGGTATTGATGATTACTATAATGAAACATTTCAATCCCATAGTTCTTCCTTATTTGACTTCAAAGAGGTAAGGCAAGAAATGAATTTTATTCAAGGAAAAAGTCAATATCGTGGCAAAATCAACGTAAAGAAGTTTATTGAAGGTTTATTGTTTCTCGCTGAACATTAAAGCTCGATCCTGACTACAGCCTGAGTGTAAGTAGTTAGGATCATTGTTTTTTTTTTATATATATTTATTTGAAAATTTTAAATTTTTATAAAAATGTCTACTTAGGTTGGAAGGATTTACAAAAGTACTGAAGAAATAGTATTTAATTGTCAAATTGACGATTAAAAAATTTTATGAGGAGTGGTATTATGATTAACAAACGTATCCTAGGAATTTTCATTACATTATGTCTACTAGTTTTTAGCTTTCAAGCTGTCGCGTTTGCAGCAGAGACCCAAGCAAAACCGAATATTGTAATTCTTGCGACTGGAGGCACCATTGCAGGTGCAGGTGTTACTAGTACCACAACAGTAGGTTACACCGCTGCTGTAACCCCGGTAGACAAGCTTATTTCCAACGTTCCTGAGCTTACAAAGGTTGCAAATGTAAGTGGAGAGCAAGTGGCTCAAATTGCTAGTGAAAGCATGACAATGGACATTTGGCTTACTTTAGCAAAACGTGTTAATCAACTTCTTGCTCAAGATAATGTAGATGGTATTGTTATTACTCATGGTACTGATACATTAGAAGAAACTGCATATTTCCTTGATTTAGTGGTAAAAAGTGATAAACCTGTTGTCCTAGTTGGATCCATGCGCCCTGGAACTGCTATGAGTGCTGATGGTCCTCTCAACCTGTACCGTGCTGTAATTCTTGCTGGTACAAAGGAAGCTGTTGGTAAAGGTGTAATGGTTATGCTTAACGATACCATTAATGCTGGCCGGGAAGTAACGAAGACAATTACAGACCGCGTAGATACCTTCCAAGCTCCTATTATTGGTGCACTTGGTGTTTTCACGGGTGACAAACCTGTATTCTATCGCCAATCCTTACGTAAAAATACTACCGCCACAGAATTTGATGTTACAAACTTGACTACGTTACCTCGTGTTGATATTGTTTACCATTATGCTGGTAATGCTGGTACAATGATAGATGCTGCTGTACATGCAGACGCAAAAGGTATTGTTCACGCTGGAACTGGTGATGGTAGTATTGGCAAAGCGGAATATCCAGCAATTGAAAATGCTCTTAAAAAAGGTGTAGTAGTAGTAAGAAGTGCTCGCGTCGGCAGCGGCATTATTGCTCGCAATGGGGAAGCAGATGATGATAAATATGGTTTCATCGCTAGCGATAACTTAAATCCTCAAAAGGCTCGCATATTATTGATGCTAGCGCTCACCAAAACAAATGATGTAAAAGAAATCCAACGGATGTTTTGGGAATATTAAAAAGCTTTTAAGTAGATTCTAATATAGAAGAATAGCTAAAGTATAAAGGGTCCATGTTGCCAGCCTAGTGCTGAGCTAACATGGACCCTTTTATTCAATAGGTATCCTTTTAGCTAATAATCAAATCTGTGACTTATTTATAGAACAAAGGATAGAAAATTAACAATTAGATTTTTCAGATTCTTTACCCAATTTAGTAAAAAAGATATTGCCTTTTGTTAAAAGATATGACATAATAAGACATGAACAATAAATTGGATCAATGGATTAATCCAATTTGGAAGGTGCAGAAATGATTTTACAGCGAGTGGGTATTCCAATCTATTTGCAGATTAAAAGTTATGTTTTGGACAAAATAAAATCTGGAGAGTATCTTCCTGGAACCAAGATTCCAACTGAACGAGAATTATCCACTATATTACAGGTCAGTCGGAATACTGTGAGTGCCGCTTATAAGGAATTGCTGCTGGAAGGTGTACTAGAAGCACAGCAAGGGCGAGGAACTTATGTAAAAAACACTACTGATGCTGCAAACGACACAGTAGTGGGTGGCAAAAGAGAACGACTGGTTAAAATTATTGATGAGGCAATGTCCAAAGTAGTAGAACTAGGTTTTACAGTGGATCAATTTGCTGCTATTGCCAGTATACGAGCTATTGAGAAAAATCAAGCAGTAAAAGAGCTGCGAGTAGCTGTCGTCGACTGTGCTTCAGAATATATTCAACGTTTTATTAATCAGATTGGGCAAATTGCAAATGTGCGTTTTGAAACGGTAATACTATCTGAATTAGTAGCAGGAAAAATACCTATTGAATTATTACAGGCATGTGATTTGGTTGTTACTACTCTGGTGCACCAAACAACGGTAGTTGGTTTAATGGGTAATGCACACAAGGTCATTGGGGTAGCTACTGTACCAAATCTGGAAGCGGTTATCAAATTAGCTCGCTTGCCTGCCAATACCCAAGTGCCAATTGTAGCAAAATCCAATGAATTCGTAGCTAATCTAAAGAAGTTATTGGAAAAAACGGCGATCAATCATCTAGATTTTAAAGTGATACAATCAAGTGACTATGCGGAGGTAAGTGCTTTTATTGCTGATTATGAGGTAGTAATTGTTAGTGAAGAGCGTGAGATGCTCGTACGCCAAATGGTTAGTGATGTTCACGAAGTTATTACTTTCTATTATGAAATTGATCGTGGATCTTTAAATCAGGTTATGATGAAATTGATTAGCCAGGCACTCTAAATGATGAAAATACTACATGTAGAATTTAATGACAAAGGAGTAGTTAGGATGGAAAACAGTAAAGTTAAAGTGGTTTTGGGAGTTATTGGAGCCGATTGTCACGCTGTGGGTAACAAAATTTTAAATTATGCGTTAAATGCCGCAGGATTTGAAGTAATCAATTTAGGGGTACTCGTGCCACAAGAAGAGTTTGTAAATGCCGCTATTGAAACAGATGCAAAGGCTATTTTAGTAGCATCTCTTTATGGACATGGAGAAATTGATTGCCGTGGATTAAAAGATCGTTGTCGCGAGGCTGGTCTAGGCGATATTCTCTTGTATGTTGGTGGTAATTTGGTAGTTGGTAAAACTGATTTTACTGAAGTACACAATAAATTTATTGAAATGGGTTATGACAGAGTATATGAACCAGGCATACTTCCAGATCAAGTCGTGATTGATTTAAAGAATGATTTAGGTATGTAAGGGAGTCTTTGTGATGAAAAATATTTTACTGATTGATTTTGGTAGTACCTACACCAAGATTACCGCAGTGGATATTGAAAAAGAAATAGTATTAGGTACTGCTCGTGGTATTACCACTGTAGAAACTGATATTATGGAAGGACTTAATCAGGCTTTAGGCGAATTATTCTCAAAAACTGGTAAGCTTGAATTTATAAAAGTATTAGGATGTTCTAGTGCAGCTGGTGGTTTGAAAATGGTAGCCGTTGGATTAGTCCCTGAACTTACAGCGGAAGCAGCTAAAAGAGCTGCTTTAGGGGCTGGTGCCAAGATAATGGGTGTTTACGGTAATGAATTAAATGAATATGAAATAAAAGAAATAGCTGATTTAAATCCTGAAATTATTTTATTGGCTGGCGGCACAGATGGTGGTAATAAGGAAGTTATATTGCATAACGCCAGAATGCTGACGACTCTTGGTAAAGATATTCCCGTCATTGTAGCAGGTAATAAGTCTGTAGCACCACAGGTTGTTAGAATTTTATCCGAAAGTATGACAGAGGTGGTACATACAGAAAATGTAATGCCTAAGCTAAATGAATTAAATATTGAGCCAGCCCGAGAAACTATCCGCGGTGTGTTTTTAAGACGTATTGTGGAAGCAAAGGGCCTCAACCGGGCAAATCAATTTGTGGACCGCATGGTGATGCCAACACCAGCTGCAGTGCTGAAGGCTGCTGAATTATTAGGAAAAGGCACCCAGTACGAATCAGGTTTGGGGGATCTTATGGTAATTGATATTGGCGGGGCCACTACGGATGTATATTCTATAGCCAAAGGTGATCCAACCAAAAATAATGTTGCTCTAAGAGGCCTGCCAGAACCCTTTGCTAAACGTACAGTAGAAGGCGACCTAGGAATGCGCTACAGCGCAACAGCCTTAGTCAGGGCAGCTAGTGTAAAAAGAATTGCAGATCATGCGGGCGTTTCTGAAGACAATGTAGAAGCCTATGTGAAAAAAGTTGAAGAAAATATCGAATATTTGCCGCAAAATGATGTAGAAAGAAAAGTGGAAATTGCTATGGGGAGAGTTTGTACCTGCTTGGCGGTAGAGCGTCATGTCGGACAACTTGAAACTGTATTTACTTTAGCTGGTTCCGCTTATGTTCAAAAAGGGAAAGACCTAAGTGAGGTACAAACAGTGGTAGGAACTGGTGGTGTTATTGTCCACCATGAACAACCCAATGAAATTTTAAAAGGCGCGACATATAGCGAAAGTACACCGACTATGTTAAAACCAGGATGTCCTAAGTTCTTAATTGACGAAGACTATATCATGGCATCTATGGGGCTGTTAGGTGAAGAATATCCTGATATTGCAGTAAGAATGATGAAAAAATATATTGTGCGGAGGTAACAGTTGTGGAATTAAAAAATAAGAAGTGGACCCATGATGAATTTTATGCTGTACGCAAAGAGATTATAAATCATTGGCCAACAGGTGCAGATGTAAATTTTGAGGAAGCCGTAAAATATCATGAGACGATTCCAGCTAAAAAACATTTTGCAAAACGTTTAGTAAAAGCGAAAAAGAATGGTGAAACATTAACACAGCCTAGAGCAGGGGTAGCCTTACTAGATGAACATATTAATCTTTTAAACTTCTTACGTAAAGAAGGGGAAGCTGATCTTCTGCCTACTACTATTGACAGTTATACTCGTCAAAATCAATATGAAAATTGCGCAAATGCCATCGAAGAAAGTATGAAAGCTGGCCGTTCTCTACTTAATGGCTTTCCTGCAGTAAATCATGGTGTTCATGGTGTACGTAAATTAGTAGAAAGTGTTGATGGTCCTCTACAAGTACGTCATGGTACTCCTGATGCTCGTTTATTAACGGAAATTACTTTGGCTGGTGGTTTTACCTCCTACGAAGGTGGCGGTATTTCCTACAATATCCCTTATGCAAAAAGTGTATCGTTAGAAAAAACAATTTTAGACTGGCAGTATAATGACCGCTTAGTAGGTATTTATGCAGAGCATGGTATTGAGATTAATCGTGAACCATTTGGACCATTAACTGGTACCTTAGTGCCACCTTGTATTTCCCATGCAGTAGCTATTATTGAAGGTATTTTAGCAGCTGAACAAGGTGTTAAAAATATCACTTTGGGTTATGGCCAATGTGGTAACTTGTTCCAGGATGTCGCAGCCATTAAAGCATTAGAACAATTGGCTGAAGAATATTTAGCAAAACACGGTTATGGCGATTGTGTATTAACAACTGTATTCCATCAATGGATGGGTGGCTTCCCGCAAGACGAAGCTAAGGCTTTTGCTGTAATTTCTTGGGGTGCGGCAGCTGCTGCATTAGCGAAAGCTACAAAAGTTATCGTTAAGACTCCTCATGAAGCTTTAGGTATTCCAACTAAAGAAGCGAATGCTATGGGGCTTCGTGCAACAAAACAATTAATTAATATGCTGGCAGATCAACCATTCCCTATGACTGCAGAAGTAGATATTGAAGTAGCTATGATCAAAGCAGAAACACGTTGTATTTTAGATAAAGTATTTGCACTTGGTAACGGAGATTATGCAGTCGGCAGCGTTCGTGCTTTTGAAGCAGGCGTACTTGACGTACCATTCGCTCCTAGCCAATATTCATTGAATAAAATTTTACCAGCTCGTGATAATAATGGCGCTGTACGTTTATTTGATGTAGGAAATCTACCATTCACGCAAGATATCATTGATTTCCACAAAGGTAAAATCGATGAACGTGCTAAAGCAGAAGGCCGTAAAGCAAGTTTCCAAATGGTTATTGATGACATTTATGCCATTTCAAAAGGTCGCTTAGTCGGCAGACCTAACAAGTAAGATAGGAAGACAATAAATAACTAAGATGACGGGTAGAAGGTACTATGCTTTTTGCCTGTCATCATGAAAATAAGTAGGGAGAGTGTAATAATGAAAATTGTAAACGTTGTATGTTCTAAAGGTCGTACAGGTTTTTATTTTGATGATCAACGGGCTATTAAGGCTGGTGCTCAACATGATGGATTTACGTATGTAGGGGATCCCGTTACTCCAGGATTTCACTCTATTCGTCAGTCTGGTGAAGCAGTATCTGTTATGATCCTTCTAGAAGATGGACAAGTAGCATATGGAGACTGCGCAGCAGTACAATATAGCGGAGCAGGCGGACGTGATCCTTTATTTTTAGCAGAAGATTTTATTCCTGTCATTGAGCAAGAAATTAAACCTCGTTTAGTAGGACGTGAACTAAATTCTTTCAGAGAAATAGCTGAAGAAATTGATAGCATGAAAGATGCTAAAACAGGTAAATTAATTCATACTGCATTACGTTATGGTGTAACCCAAGCTATCTTAGATGCGGTATCCAAAGCAAAACATAAATTGATGTGCGAAGTAGTTGCTGAAGAATACAATACTACAGTAAGTGAAGAAGAAATCAACATCTTTACTCAATCTGGGGACAATCGTTATGATAACGCTGACAAAATGATCATCAAAGGCGCTCAAGTATTGCCTCACGCATTGATTAATAATGTGGAAGAAAAATTAGGTAAAAATGGCGAGTTATTACTAGAATATGTTACATGGCTTAAAGATCGTGTATTAAGCTTGCGTACTAGCGAATCCTATAATCCAGTACTTCATATTGATGTATATGGTACAATTGGCGCAGCGTTTAATCTTGATACCGAAAAGATGGTAAGCTATTTTGCAAAATTAGAAAAAGCTGCAGCTCCTTTGAAACTTAGAATTGAAGGACCTATGGATGTAGAAGATCGCGAAAAACAAATGTTAGCTTTAAAAGAAATAACAGCTCGCTTACATGAAGAAAAAATTAATGTAGAAGTTGTTGCTGATGAATGGTGTAACACGTTAGAAGATATTAAATATTTTGCTGACAACAATGCTGGCGATATGCTGCAAATTAAAACTCCTGATTTGGGCGGTATTAATAACACGATTGAAGCTGTTTTATATTGTAAAGAAAAAGGTGTAGGTGCATACCAAGGCGGTACTTGCAACGAAACTGATCGATCTGCACAAGTTTGTGTTCACCTTGCTATGGCAACAAAACCTGTACAAATGTTGGCTAAACCAGGTATGGGCGTAGATGAAGGTGTAATGATTGTTTATAACGAAATGCAACGTATTCTAGCAGTGCGTCAGGCGCGTAAGGCGTAAATTATGAGAATGTTAATGCATGAACAACTAATGCACGCTAGTTATTTTGCACCAAGAGGACGCAATCGAATGTTTGTCTTGGGGCAGCAGATTAGCGAACGCTATTTGTCACCCCTTGATCGGCTAATTGGCATCGTAGGTGGTCCTGGTGCAGGAAAATCTTCCTTAATTAAAGGGATGTTTCCTGGGCTAGAATTAACAAATGATGATGATGGGGTGAATGTACGGCCTTTACCAATATTGAAAAATATTGAAAAAGATTTTTTTTCCAGTCATACCTATCATATTGATGTTCGCTTCGAACTGGCATTCACACAAATTCATGTATTAGCAGAGGCGATAAAACAGGCACTTTCTCATGATAAGAGGGTCATTGTAGAGCATTTTGATTTACTATATCCCATTCTAGGTATGAATGCAGATGTGCTCTTAGGTGTAGGCGGAGAAGTAATCGTTGTTCGCCCTAATGTCTTTGGCCCTTTTCCTCAAGAAATTGCGGATGTGGTAATCAAGACATTGCGATATCGTAAAATGGCTCATACGGCTGAAGATTTAACGGAAAGCATTTTGTTAAAAGACTATGGTGCTATTTTACCTTTCGGACATCGGGATGTTCATCATGGTTTTGTGCTAGAATATCCAGTAGAACTCGATGCGAATCTTAAAGACGTAGAAAAAAAGGTTGGGGCCATCATTGATGAAGGTGTAAAGGTTTGCTACTCCGATGAAGGTCATATTCAAATTGGTGATGTCTCTTGGGCTTGCACAGGCCCTCGCACTCACGTACACAACACGGAAGATATTGAAGGCTTCCGATTAATGTATGAATATAAATATGATCCGAAAACCAAAACCTACCTCATTATTGGTTTAGTAGGACCTCAGGTGGAAAACCTCGATGGTTTTTCCGGCATGATCTATCATGCTTCTATGTAAAAGTGTATAATTAAGCTATAAATGGGTACTGTCTTCATCTAGAAGGCAGTACCCATAAGAGCATCAACATTAGAATAGATTTCGTTTTTTCTTATATAAGGAGGCTACATCAATGGCAAGTATTAGCAAAACGGCTCAAGCGGGTACGTTAGAATCAAGCGACGTTATGATTACAGTTACACCTGGTGCAAAAGATAGCGGTATTGTAATAGAAGTAGAAAGTATAGTATTGGCTCAATATGGCGAAGACATAAAAGCCATTTTACTTAGTACAGTTCAGAAACAGGGTATAATAGATGTTTATATAAAAGCAGTGGATCGGGGAGCTTTGGATTGCACGATTTCTGCCCGTTTATTGGCAGCCTTAAGTCGTGCTGGTGCAGTGCTAAAGGAGGAAATGCTGTAATGGATTTGAGAAGAAGTATGTTATTTATTCCAGGAAATAATCCGGGCATGTTACAAAATGGTGGTGTATTTGGTGCAGATTCAGTAATTTTGGATCTAGAAGATGCAGTAGCGCCAATGGAAAAAGATGCAGCTCGGTTTTTAATAGCGCATGCTTTACAAACAGTGGATTATGGGACGAGCGAAAAGGTAGTTCGGATTAATCCGTTAGATACTTTTGCTGCTGAAGATATTAAAGCAATTGTTCCTTGTTGTCCTGATGCAATATTAGTACCTAAGGTAGAAAGTGCTGCAGATATTCATCAAGTGGTGTCCATGATTGCGGCAGTAGAAAAACCAGGTCAGACTCCAGTAAAAATTATTGCTTTATTAGAAACACCTTGTGGGATTGCCGAAGCCTATTCGATTGCGAAAGCGGATAAAAGGGTAGTTGCTTTGTCCTTAGGAGCAGAAGATTATACGGCAGGCTTAGGTGCTATGCGTACCAGAGAGGGAAATGAAATTTTTACAGCACGTACTCTTGTAATTAATGCGGCAGCTGCTGCAGGGATTCAATCTATTGATACTCCCTACACAGATGCTAACGATGAGGAAGGATTACTTGCTGATACTAAACTAGCAAAAAGTCTTGGTTTTAAAGGAAAATTGTCCATTAACCCTAGACAAATTGATACAATTCACAATGTCTTTAATCCTAGTATGAGTGATATTGACTGGGCTGAACAAGTCATCCACGCCATTCGTAAAGCGGAAGCAGAAGGATCTGGTGTAGCTTCTTTGAATGGTAAGATGGTTGATTTGCCTATCGTGAATCGTGCAGAGCGTATTTTACATTTGGCACGGCTTTTAGGTTTGATTGAGGAGGTAAAATAATGAAAAATGCAATTGGACGTGAAATACCTGAAAATATTCCTGGCATTGGAAAAGTTAAGCCTTTTGCGGGTGCCTTTGCTACAAAGCCAGACATGAATAGGCAAGCACCTAGTGTCAAAGGTGTGCGCCCTACAGATAATAAACTAGTAGATAATTTAGTAGACGTATTTAAAAAGATACCAGTAACAGATGGTATGACATTATCTTTCCACCACCATTTTAGAAATGGAGATGGAGTTGTTAATATGGTATTAGCAACAGCTGCCCAGTTAGGATTAAAAAATCTGAAAGTGGCGTTAAGTTCTGTTTTTCCTGTTCACGCACCAATGATCGAACATGTAAAAAATGGTGTTGTAACGGCACTAGATACCAACTATATGTCCGGTCCAGTTGCACAGGCAGTATCACGCGGTTTATTTGAAAAACCAGTAGTATTGCGCACCCATGGTGGACGTGGACGGGCCATTGAGAGTGGACAGCTTAAAATCGATGTTGCTTTTATTGCTGCACCTGCAGCGGATGAATACGGAAATTTGAATGGCGTCCAAGGACCTGCCGCTTGTGGATCATTAGGGTATGCATTTCCTGATGCCCAATATGCGGATCATGTAGTGGCTGTTACGGATTTTCTTGGAGAATATCCTTTATCCCCTATTTCAATACCACAAACCCGGGTAGATTATGTAGTAAAAGTGGATTGTGTTGGTGATCCAAAGGGAATTGTATCGGGCACAACTCGCATTACCAAAGATCCAGTTGGGCTTAAAATTGCGGAAACGGCAGCAAAAGTCATTCAGGCTACTGGACTTTTGAAAGATGGTTTCGCCTTCCAAACAGGAGCAGGTGGTGCTTCTTTAGCGACAGCTTCCATTGTACGCAAAATGATGGAGAAAGATAATATTGTAGGTAGTTTTGCCTTAGGTGGTATTACAGGCTATATGGTAGACATGTTGGAAAAAGGATTATTCAAAAAACTAATGGATGTTCAAGGTTTTGACTTAGAAGCCATTCGTTCGATAGCAGAAAATCCAAACCACTTGGAAGTTGGTGCCGATTTTTATGCCAGCCCTTTTAACGCAGGTTGTGCAGTTAATAAGCTAGATGTGGTAATCTTAGGCGCTACTGAAATGGATACTGATTTTAATGTAAACGTAGTTACTGGTTCTGATGGTGTCATTATGGGGGGCTCAGGTGGTCATGCGGATGCAGCAGCTGGTGCAAAAGTAACTATTGTTGTGGCGAACTTATTGCGCGGCCGTTTGCCAATTATTGTGGACAAAGTGCTGACTGCTACTACGCCTGGTGAGACCATTGACATTCTTGTTACAGAACGGGGTGTGGCAGTCAATCCTAGAAGAGTCGATCTAAGGGAAAGGTTAGTTGCGGCTGGCCTACCTGTTAAAGATATAAGCGAACTAAAACAATTAGCAGAGAAAATAGCAGGAACACCTAAAAACTTAAAAACGGGAGAAAATATTGTTGCGGTGGTAGAGTATCGTGATGGCACAATTATTGATGTTGTGCGTCAAGTGGAGGCCTAATTATGTTATGGGGTAATATAGAGGAGCGAGTGATTAATCTCAATAATGAGAGACAGGTCACCGCCGTAAGGGAATTCTTATCCCGGTTTTCACTGACTTTTAACGAAAAAGTAGATTATACTATGGCTTTATATAAAGAAGATAAGATCGTGGCTACAGGTTCTTTGTCAGGAGAAATATTGAGAAATATCGCCATTGACGAATCCCTGCAGGGAGAGGGTTTGACATCTGCGGTAATCAGTCATTTAATGCAGGAAGCAGGACGGCGTGGCATTTATCACTATTTCATTTTCACCAAACCGGATAAAGCACATTTGTTTAAAGAATTAGGTTTCAAGGAAATAGCTAGGGCTCTGCCTTTCGCAGTCCTATTGGAATCTGGTATTGGATCAATTACTACCTATTGTAAGGAATTGGCTGCTCAGGCGGCCAATTTACCTGCAGGGAATCGGGCAGCTTTAGTGGTAAATTGTAATCCTTTTACTTTAGGGCATCAGGCGGTTATTGCAAAAGCAGCCAAAGAAAATGCAGCTGTTATTGTATTGGTAGTAAGTGAGGAAGGTTCCTTGTTTCCTTTTGATGTTCGCTTTCGCCTGGTAAAGGAAGGATTGGCTGCTTATGATAATATAATGGTTATTCCTGGCGGTAAATATATTGTATCTGCCGCAACCTTCCCTGGTTACTTTACAAGGGGAGATGAAACGGTAACAGCGCAAACTAGACTCGATGTTACTG
This sequence comes from Pelosinus sp. IPA-1, assembly GCF_030269905.1. Classification (NCBI taxonomy): domain Bacteria; kingdom Bacillati; phylum Bacillota; class Negativicutes; order Selenomonadales; family Sporomusaceae; genus Pelosinus; species Pelosinus sp. IPA-1. The sequence continues at coordinate 612,279 of NZ_BSVC01000002.1, forward strand.
TATTTGCTCAATATATAGCGCCAGCTATGGGCATTACCCGCCGGTATGTGGGAGATGAACCTTATTGTGCGGTAACAAGAGCATATAATGAAGCAATGCTCTCTATTTTACCAACTTATCATATTGATGTCCTCGAAATGCCAAGGATTGCCATTCAAGGCAGTATTGTAAGTGCCTCTAGAGTACGGGAACTTATCAGACAAGATGGATGGGAAGAAATAAGAACTTTAGTACCTGAGACTACCTATCAATATTTACGTTCACCGGCAGCCACCCCAATTATAGAGAAAATAAAGGCCAGTGCATCACGACATTGAGAAGGTTATTTTCTCTTATTAGAATAGAATGAATTTTGTAATTAATTGAGAGAATATTGTATACAAAATACATATGCCATGCTATAATAAGGTGAAAAAACTAGTGGAGGTGCTGTATTGTGCGTTTAGAGCATGATTTTCTTGGCGAAATTGAAATAAAAGATGAAGTTTATTACGGAGTACAAACAACTAGAGCATTAGAAAACTTTGTGATTACTGGACATAGATTAAATGATGATTTTATCGTTTCCTTTGGTATTGTAAAGGCGGCAGCGGCCAAAGCGAATATGAAAACTGGACGTATGCCTAGCAGAATTGGTAATGCCATCGTACAAGCTGCAGAAGAAATCATTGCAGGCAAATTACATGATCAATTCGTCGTTGATTGTATTCAAGGTGGAGCAGGTACATCCATGAATATGAATGCCAACGAAGTAATTGCTAATCGTGCCCTTGAAATTTTAGGTGAGAAAAAAGGGGATTATGCTCTGATTTCACCTAATAATCATGTAAATATGGCTCAATCTACAAACGACGTAATGCCAACAGCTATGCGTATTTGTACAATTACAAAAGCAAAAAAACTAATTGCTGCGTTAGAAGAAATGGAAGCTACCTTTACAGCAAAAGGTGATAGCTTTAATCATATTTTAAAAATGGGACGTACTCATTTGCAAGATGCTGTGCCCATTACTTTAGGTCAGGAATTTTACGCATATGCCCAAGCCACAAAGCGGGCGGTTAAAAGGGTTAAAGAAAATGTGCGGAATATGCATTTTGTAAATATGGGAGCGACGGCAGTTGGTACGGGCCTAAATGCAGAACCTGAATATATTAAATATGTAGTAGAAGAACTTTCTAAGCTAACAGGTGAAGAGATTCAATCCGCTATTGATTTAGTGGATGCTACTCAAAATACAGATCAAATTGCTGAGTTTTCAGGTGCCTTGAAGGTCACTGCGTTAGCATTCTGTAAAATTGCTAATGACATTAGGCTTATGGCATCAGGTCCCCGTTGTGGATTAGGGGAACTATCCTTGCCGGCGAAACAACCTGGATCTTCTATTATGCCTGGGAAAGTAAATCCTGTTATTCCCGAAACAGTGAACCAAGTAGCTTACCAAGTTATGGGCAATGATTTAGCGATTAGCCAGGCTGTAGAAAATGGACAGTTTGAACTTAATGTTATGGAGCCAGTAATGGCATATAACCTTTTTAATTCCTTAACCATCTTAACGAATGTAATTAATACTTTTAATTACAAATGTGTGAAAGATATTGAAGCCAATGAAGAGCGTTGCCGTGAAATGATTGATAAGAGTGTTGGCATCGTTACCGCATTATTACCTCATATCGGTTATGAACAATCTTCAATGATTGCAAAAGAGGCGTTAAAAACAGGAACTTCTGTTAGAGAGTTAGTTATTTCTAAAAAGTTACTTACCGCAGATCAATTAGAAATTATTTTATCGCCAGGTGAAATGACACAACCAGGTATAGCCGGTAAACAATTTTTAAAATAGCTAGATGATAGGATGAATTATATTTGCGGTCAAAAGGGATACTTACTGTAGTGGTAGTACTTTTTGACCGCAAATTTGTAATATTTAAGTGACATTGGTCAAAATGCCGCCAGGTAGCCATGGAAATTAAACATTTCTTCGTTGCTATGGTAGAAATTACATAACGCAAATATTCTATAAATTTTATCTTATCATAGCAATTAAGTGGTTTACCTGAAAAGTTTGTGATATAATACACTTGTATATTAGAATAGGGGGATGAGCATGCGTACAATTGAGGTAGAGCAAATTACTCAGGCGATAGCAAAGATGTGCATGGATGCTTGCTATTATTTATCCGAGGACGTTTATGATGCGTTAGTGTCAGCTGGAAGAAAAGAAGAATCAGCCCTTGGTAAGGAAATTATTGGGAAATTAGTGGAAAATGCTAATATTTCTAAAAATGAACAAAGACCTATCTGCCAAGATACTGGCATGACAGTAATATTTATGGAAGTAGGACAAGATGTTCATTTTGTAGGTGGTAGTTTAGAAGAGGCAGTAAATGCTGGTGTTGCTAAAGGCTATACTGAAGGCTATTTACGTAAATCAGTTGTTGGCGAACCTTTATTTAACCGTAAAAATACAACCAACAATACCCCTGCTATATTACATACTAGCATTGTTCCTGGGGACAAAGTTAAAATTAAATTAGCACCAAAAGGTTTCGGTAGTGAAAATAAGGGTGCTTTAAAAATGCTAGTACCTGCTGACGGTATAGAAGGTGTAAAAAAAGTCGTTCTTGATACAGTAAGAACAGCTGGGCCTAATGCCTGTCCTCCGATGGTCATTGGTGTTGGTATTGGTGGTACCATGGAAAAAGCTACAATACTAGCTAAAAAAGCGTTATTACGTTCCGTGAATAAACGCAATGAAAATCCTGATTATGCCAAATTAGAAGAAGAGCTGCTAGAAATGGTTAATAAAACGGGCGTAGGCCCTCAAGGCTTGGGTGGCGTAACGACTGCATTGGCAGTAAATGTTGAATATTTTGCTACCCACATTGCTGGATTACCAGTTGCTGTTAATATTAACTGCCATGCCACACGGCATGCTGAAGTTGAACTGTAGGAGGTGTAGAGAAAATGGCAGAAGTAAAACGTATTACCACTCCATTAACAAAAGAAATGGCTCGTTCCTTAAAAGCTGGTGATAGTGTTCTAATTACTGGAACTATATATAGTGCTCGTGATGCAGCCCATAAGGTTATGACAGAAGCATTAGATCGTGGTGAGAAATTGCCTGTAGATTTTACAAATCAGATTGTATATTATCTAGGACCTACACCAGCTAAACCTGGAGATCCTATTGGTTCAGCTGGTCCGACCACTGCTGGCCGCATGGATAAATATACGCCACAAATGATCGAACAAGGTCTTAGTGGTATGATTGGTAAAGGCTATCGCTCTCCAGAAGTCGTGGAAGCGATGAAAAAGAACAGTACTGTTTTCATGGTAGCCATTGGCGGAGCAGCAGCACTAATCGCAAAAACCATTAAAGCTTATGAAGTGTTAGCATATCCTGAGCTAGGTGCGGAAGCGTTAGCTAAACTAACTGTGGAAGACTTCCCTGCAATCGTAGCGATTGACTGTGATGGCAACAATTATTATGAAGAAGGTCAAAAACCTTACCGCAAAATATAGTAATTGCTATTGTTAGTAAATATATCGGTTTGTACTAGGACAAGCTAACTATCGTTAGCACTTTTTAGAATCTCTGTATTGCGGGAGTACCTTAGTGGATACCTGCGGTGGTGCAAGTAGCTACTAAGGTGCTCCCGCAATATTAATCAAACTTAATAATTGGAAATGATTATTTGCGAATAATTTCACAGTTGTTAAAAAACCAATGAAGGAAAAACCAGACTAGCGTCGAAATAGCATTATTTGTACAGTATGTTGGCAATCTTATATGTCAACTATGTAAATATTACAGGAGGTAAAAGCATGAACAATTTAGATTTTTGGATCCGTCGTATTCATTCTCTTTCAGGTGTTGTCGCAATCGGTGCATTTTTATTGGAGCATATATTTACTGTTTCAACAGTAATTGGGGGGCCAGCTAACTTTGATAAGTCAGTAGCGGCACTTGCCTCTATGCCGTTTTTGGTTCCAATTGAAATTATCGCTATCGGCTTACCTATCGCATTCCACGGTATACTAGGTGTGGTATATGCTTTAAAAGCGAAAAATAATCCTACTCAGTATGGGTATTGGAACAACTGGATGTTCTACTTACAACGTATAACTGCTTATATTGCCTTTGTTTTTATTATCTGGCATGTATGGACTTTACGTATTGTCGGTAAGGCAATGGGTGGTCATCTGATTGGCTACGACTTTATGCATAAAGTATTGTCTGATCCTCTAACTTTTGCTTTATATGTAATTGGACTATTATCTTCCATTTTCCATTTTACCAATGGTTTATGGGGTTTCTCAATTACTTGGGGCATTGTTGCAGGACCGCGTGGACAACGTATCGTAAGCATTGCAACTATGGCATTATTTGTACTCATTTCAAGTGTAGGGCTTACTGCTCTTACGCACTTTGTGAAATAATTAAAAGTAAGGAGAGAGCTTAGTGAAAAAGAAAATTATAGTTGTTGGCGGCGGTTTATCCGGCCTCATGGCAACACTTAAAATTTGTGAAGCTGGCGGAGAAGTAGAATTATTCTCGTATTGCCCCGTAAAACGTTCTCATTCCCTTTGTGCACAAGGCGGTATGAATGCTTGTATGGATACAAAGGGTGAAAATGATACTATCCATGAACACTTTGATGATACTGTTTATGGTGGTGACTTCCTTGCTGACCAGACTGCAATAAAAGGCATGTGTGAAGCCGCTCCAAAATTAATTAAAATGTTCGATCGTATGGGCGTTACATTTACTCGTACACCAGAAGGTTTACTTGACCTTCGTAATTTTGGTGGTCAGAAAAATAAACGTACTTTGTTTTCTGGCTCCACAACAGGTCAGCAACTTCTTTATGCTCTTGACGAACAAGTTCGTGCATGGGAAGTAAAAGGTGCTGTTAAGAAATATGAATTCTGGGAATTCATTAAAATTATTAAAAATAAAGAAAACGTTTGCCGCGGTGTCGTAGCACAAGACATGAATTCTATGGCAATCAAAGCTTTCCGTGCTGATACGGTTATTCTTGCAACAGGCGGTCCTGGTATGGTATTCGGTAGATGTACTGCTTCGACAATCTGTAATGGCTCAGCAGTATCTGCTGTATATCAGCAAGGCGCTCTTATTGGTAACCCTGAATTTATTCAGATTCATCCAACAGCTATTCCTGGTTCCGATAAAAACCGTTTGATGTCTGAAGCTTGCCGTGGTGAAGGCGGACGAGTTTGGGTATATAAAGATGGTAAACCATGGTACTTCTTAGAAGAAATGTACCCTGCATATGGCAACCTTGTACCTCGTGACGTGGCATCTCGCGCTATCTACGATGTATGCGTAAATCAAAAACTTGGTATTAATGGTGAAAACAAAGTATATCTTGATCTTTCTCATATTCCAGCAGATTACCTTGAACGTAAATTAGGCGGTATTTTGGAAATTTATACGGAATTCGTTGGCGATGACCCACGTAAAGTTCCAATGCAAATTTATCCATCCGTTCATTATTCCATGGGCGGTATCTGGGTAGATACAAAACATAACACAAACATTCCTGGTCTTATGGCATCTGGTGAATGTGATTATCAATATCACGGTGCAAACCGTCTTGGTGCAAACTCACTTCTTTCTGCTGCTTATTCTGGTACTGTTTCCGGTCCGGAAGCTATGCGCTGGGCTAAAGAAGGAGAAAAAGGCTCAGAACTTACTGATGAAGATTTAGCAAAAGCAGCAAAAGAGTGCCAAGAAGAATATGATGCTATCTTAAAAATGGATGGATCAGAAAATGCGCATCAGCTTCACCATGAACTTGGTGATTTAATGAACCAATACGTTACCATTGAACGTGTGAACAAAGACCTTGATTATTGTTTCGATGAAGTAAAGAAAATTCTTAAACGTTGGGACAATATCCGTGTAGACGATAAATCAAACTGGGCGAACCAAGAAGGTATGTTCGCAAGACAGCTTCGTAATATGATTATTTACGCTTTAGTTGTAACCAAAGCAGCACGTATGCGTGATGAAAGCCGTGGTGCTCACTACAAACGCGAATTTCCAACCCGTGATGACGAACGCTTTATGAAAATCACAGTCGCTGAGTATGACCAGGCAACAGCAGAGCCTAAGATCAGTTATGCTGATTTTGATCATTCATTAGTTAAACCCCGTCCTCGTAACTATGCTGTTGCTAAGAAAGAGTAAGAAGGAGGTAAATAATAATGGCAGAAACAAAGAAAAAAGTACATTTTATTATAGAAAGACAAGATGGTCCTCATTCCCAACCTTATACAGAAGAGTTTGAAGTTGACTATCGCCCTGCGCTTAATGTTGTTGCATCTCTTATGGAGATTCAAAAGAACCCTGTAACAAAAGACGGCAAAAAGACAACTGCTGTTGTTTGGGAATGTAATTGTCTGGAAAAAGTTTGTGGCGCTTGCATGATGGTCATCAACGGTAAAGCACAACAGGCATGTGCTGCTCTAATTGATCATCTAGAACAACCAATTCGTTTGAGTGCTGCTAGAACCTTCCCTGTTATCCGTGACCTTGCGATTGACCGTTCGGTAATGTTTGATAGTTTAAAACGTATACACGGATGGGTAGATGTAGATGGAACTTGGGAAGTCCATAATGATGCTCCGCGTCAGAATCCAAAAACTGCAACTACCGCTTATGAGATTTCTCGTTGCATGACTTGCGGTTGTTGCATGCATGCTTGTCCAAATGTAAATCAGGGCTCTGAGTTCATTGGGCCTGCTCCTATTGCACAAGCACACCTCTTTAATCTGCACCCAATTGGTGAATATCAGAAAGAAGAGCGCTTGGATGCATTGATGGAAAAAGGCGGCTTAGCAAGTTGCGGTAATAGCCAAAACTGCGTAAAAGCATGTCCGAAAGAGATTAAATTGACTGAGTATATCGCAAAACTGAATCGTGATACAAATAAGCAAGCACTGAAGAGCTTATTTAATAAATAAGCTGTAAGGTGAGAAGAAAATCTACATTGTATCTTTGGATACAATGTAGATTTTTCTTTTACAAGGTTCTTGACATAATAAAGTCATTATGTTATTATAGTTAAGTGAGTTAAGGGTGATCAAGACAAAACTTGATTACAACTAATTTATGAGTGGAAGAAAGAAAACTTCTTAAAAAAAGATGTTGACAAACTACTGACACTGCGGTATAATAGATATTGTGATTAACGGGGCGTGGCTCAGCTTGGTAGAGCACCTGGCTTGGGACCAGGGGGTCGCAGGTTCGAATCCTGCCGCTCCGACCATCAAATTTGTTTCATGTTATATGCGGGTGTAGCTCAATGGTAGAGCGCTAGCCTTCCAAGCTAGTTACGAGGGTTCGATTCCCTTCACCCGCTCCATTTGTATCAATAAAAATATATGTGCTTGTAGCTCAGCTGGATAGAGCAACGCCCTTCTAAGGCGTGGGTCGGGCGTTCGAATCGCTCCAGGCACACCATTGTCAATTCAAGCTTTCAAGGGGAATTACCTTGAAGGCTTTTCTTATTTTAAAGTAGGAAGGCAATACTATATAAAATCTATGTTACTGTATGTATAAAGATGAAATATAAGATACTAAAAGTCTCGATAGGTGATAACGTTATCATCAGTACTTAAAATAAGAAGGTCTTAGGTGGTAAGCTTTGTATATTCATCTCAACTGGACTATGCATATGGCTTAAAAACACCTGAAATCCCTTAATTGAACTGAACCCCTAAAATGAAAGATGAAAGAAAAAACCTCCTGCGGTAGGATGAAAATAACTACCATAGGAGGTTTCGTTATGTCTGGAAAAAAAATTAAAGAAGAAGCTGTCAGAATGCGCTTAGAAGAGGGGTTAACAGTCAAAGAGGTAGTGGGCCTCAGTTTTTTTTTTTTTGCTCTGTTCACACACATTGTATTGGTAGTATTCTCATATGGCTGCCCAATTTAAATTAAAGTAATGATGTTGGGAGTATGGCTTGACAGTGGTCTATGGATATTGGCAGTAAACTTAATAGTTAGTTAAATAAGAATAAATAACTTAACAGCATTGCTTAAAATCAATAAAGTAATTTAATTGAATATTTTCAATTAAATGGGAGGAATTTAACGTAGATAAGTAGAAATTAGTAAATTAATGAGCAAAATAGGAGGCATAATATGGATAAAACTAATTTGTTGCTTTACAAAAACATATTTCCTCAAGTGGATAATGAGGCTTTTATAGCTAAGGGCGCATATATTATTGGGGATGTAATTATTGAGGCTAACTCTGGTATATGGTTTAATAGTGTTGTTCGAGGTGATATGAGCCATATTCGTATTGGAAAGTATTCAAATATACAGGATAATTCGACCATTCATACTCTGCAAGATCAACCTACTGTTATAGGTGATTATGTTACTGTGGGGCACAACGCTATATTGCATAGTTGCCGGGTTGGGGATAATTGTATTATTGGTATGGGGTCGATAATTTTAAGTTATAGCGAGATTGGTGAGAATTGCATAATTGGTGCTGGGACCGTTATTAGCGAACGAAGAAAAATTCCACCCAATTCAGTGGTAATGGGATCGCCGAGTAAGATTTTACGTACGGTGACAGAGAAAGACATTGAAGTAATTCACCACTTGGCCGTTATGTATAGTGAAAAGGCTCAATCCTACCTTTTAAATTTGTAAGGGGCGACACCTAAGAGCTAAATGCAAAAATACCCCTTGTATTGAACATTATAAATGTTCAATACAAGGGGTTCAGTTCAGATAATACTTAATTCACTATAATTAGAGATGAAAAAAGCAATACCTTCACTTATCTTTGTTATTATCTAGAATTTTGGGAATTCGTATTATAATTATCACTGCTAGAAGAATGTGCTTTTTCTTTAGTATCTTTTTTATAGGAAGATACTAAAAGTTTGATGCCTATTAATGCAAAAAAAATGCTGAATACTTTACGTAATACTACTTCATCCATTATATTGGCCCCATAAGAACCCACTAAGCCTCCTATGACACCGCCTATGGACATATAAAGTCCTATCTGCCAATTTATCAGACCATTGCGATGGTGTTTGTAAACTCCTGTTAATGCGGTTGGAATGATAGCTGTTAAAGCTGCAGCTTGTGCTACGTGTTGAGAAACGTTGAGAAGAGCAATGGCGATAACAACCATGATTGCCCCACCGCCAATCCCCAGCATACCACTAATTATACCAGTAATCATACCTGTCAAGATAGCTAATATTATCATCATAAATCAAATCCCATCCTTATTGATGCCGCTATAACCACAATAGCCAGCATACGTTGTAATATTTTTGGTTTAACGTGGGGCATGAGCGCCGATCCTAAATATGCTCCCGCTATGCCACCAATTGCGAACAGACCTGCTAGAGTCAATTCCATATTCCCGTAAAAGCCATAAATACTAGCACCTATGACCGAGATAGGAACAATAGCCGCTAAAGAAGTGGCATTGGCGGCATGCTGAGAAAAGCCTAAATAATAGAGCATTAAAGGGACCATGATAATTCCTCCGCCGATGCCTACTAATCCGCCAGCCAACCCACCGAGAAGCCCAATCAGTATAGCTTTAATCTTTTTTTCCATTAGTCATCCCTCCATAAATGATTTGTTATTAAATGAAACTATTTTATCCGAAAAAAGTAATATCATCATATGTTTGAATTTATATTATCATCATATGTTTGTCAAGCCACAAACTATGATGATAAATATAAATTTAAATTAAGCGACTTATAATTTTGTTCAAATGCGCGACTGCCCATTTTTTAGCTTCTTCTTCATCTCTGTCTTCAATAGCTTTTAAAAGTTGTTGATGACTTTTAAGTATATTTTCATAATCTAAAGGGACCGTGTCTTGGACAAGTTTAGTTAAAGCGTCACTGACTACATTAGAAAAAGCAAGATATAAATCAGATAAAATACTATTTCCACTTGCACTTGCAATTGCATTATGAAAAGCAATATCACTTTCCACATACTCGCGAATGTTTCCTGCTTTTTGAGAATCTATTCTTTTCCTCAAGCTTTCACGCATTACGTTTAAGTGTTCCTCTGTTCGCAGCGTAGCTGCGCGTTTAGCTATCTCCATTTCTAGTAATTGGCGAACTTCATATATTTCTAATAGACTAGCTCTTCGAAGACGTTGTTCAAAGGGCTCAACATCCCTGCAACGCGCAAGAACATATGTTCCGTCTCCTTGTCTCACGTCAAGGAGTCCTGTATTGGATAACACTCGAATAGCCTCACGTAGTGTGGTGCGACTAACTCCTAAGAGAGTTACAAGTTCTGATTCCGGCGGGATTTTACTTCCGATTGGATAAAGTCCCAAAGAAATTTGCTGTTGAAGTTGTTTTATAACTTCATCAACCAACCGTTTACGTTTAACTATTTTTAATCCTATTGGTAGATTCATATAATCTCTCCTAGTAAGTAATATAATATTTAATTATATTACTTACTAGGAGAAATTGTCAATAAATTCGAATTATTGAGTGAATCGCGGGCGCAATAACAAACAATAGCAGGGGACTTGATTATTATTTAGTGATTTTATCCACGGATACGTTTACGTATAGAATCTTTCCCATTTTTAAATAGAATTTCCTTTGAATTTATTTACACTACCATTTATGTAGTGTATAAATCCATTACTATTTATGTTTTATGATAAAATTCAATATAGAAAACATTTGACAGAATTTAACATTAGAGTATAATAAAAGTGTAAAAATAGACGGTGATGTTATGATTATTGAGAAAGGGAGATGGGAATAGAAAAAAATAAAAAGATAGTTAAATGGTTGGGCAGAATCATAAATCCTTTGAATTAATATCTAAAACGAGAATTACTTTACAAATATAAAGTATGATTTGAGTTAAACGTATGATGATATTATATTTAACAAATGTAAACGTTGCATTTATTTCAGACGAGTATATTATTCACGTTAGATTGTATAATATACGATAAAAAAATTGACAAAATTAAACATTATAGTATAATAAAGGAAAAAATAAAATTTAATTATTGAGCAAGGGAGATGGAATATAAAATAAAAAAAAGAGTAGCTGAGTAGTTGGGCAAAATAATAAATCTTTTGAATTAATGTCCTAAAACGAGGATTACTTAACAAATATAAGGTATAATTTGGAGTTAAACATATGATGATATTATATTTAAAGGGTGGTGACCTATGTTTAATAAAATGTTCATTTCTAATCAGATGGTACTGAAGTAAGGAATATTCAGATATAGTAGCAGAAATAAATTGAAGTCTAGTTTGATGATGTAAGCAAGATAATAAATTTATTGGAGGAGTAAAAATATGAATAATAGTATAAAATTGCAACTTGATTGCGAGAAAGAGACAATAAAGATTATCGATTTTATTAAGAATTGTGTTCATAGCAAGTTTAAAAAAAGTGGCGCAGTTGTGGGTGTTAGTGGGGGTATCGATTCTGCTGTAACATTATCACTCTGTATAAAAGCTTTAGGTAAGGAAAATGTTATAGCAGTATCCTTACCGGAAAAACAATCTAGTAAAGATTCATTGGTTTTTGCTCGACGGGTAACAGATTCTCTTGGATGCGAGTTAGTAGTAAAAGATATTACTAATGCATTAGAATCTTTTGAGGTTTATAGTGCAGCGAATAATATAGTAAAAAAGTACTTTATGGATTTCAATGATTCTTATTCGTTTAAAATTGTTTTGCCACAAAATTTATTAGAAAAAGATCAAATAAATTTTTATTCATTAATTGTTCAAAATAAAAATGGTGAAGAGGTTTTTAAAGGACGACTAAGCTTACAAGATTATAATTCCATAAAAGCAGCGACTAGCATTAAGTTGCGTACTAGGATGATTTATTTGTATCAGTTTGCAGAAAAACATAATAAACTCGTTGCAGGTACAACTAATAGATCAGAATATGAACTGGGGAATTTTTGTAAGCATGGTGATGGCGGGGTTGATTTTGAAGTAATATCTCATCTATATAAAACCCAAGTTTATCAATTAGCACGGCATCTTGCAATTCCAGATGAGATTATTGCCCGTACTCCTTCACCAGATGTATTTAGCGCTTTTGTTAGTGACGATGAGTTTTTCTTTTCATTGCCATTTAATATATTGGATGAAGCCTTGTATGCTTATACAAATGAGATATCTAGTAATAATGCCGCTAATCTTCTAAACTTAGAGGAAGAAAAAGTGAAAAGGTTATACAAAGATTTTTTAATAAAGCAAAGAAATACATATTACTTAAAAGAATTACCTCCGTCGATATCTTTACAGAAAGCGAGTTGTAATTATGCAGGTTTGTAATAAATGTATATTAAATGAAAATTATCCTGGGATTTCATTTATGGAAGATGGGAGTTGTAATTATTGCAGAACAAATGTAGCGGATGATAATAATGAAATCGCATCATTTGATGAGAACTTTGAAGAAATAATAGGAAATATAAAGAATAAACAATCATATGATTGTTTGTTATGTTATAGCGGTGGCAAAGATAGTACGTATACTTTGTATTTATTAAAAGAAAAATATAAACTTAACGTTTTGACTTACACTTTTGATAATGGATTTCTATCGGATTACGCAAAGAAAAATATACAAAAAGTAACTAGTAACCTAAATGTAGACAATATTATTTTTCAACCTAGATTTGATGTAATGAAGAATGTATTCAGAGCGTGCATTTTACCCAATGATTTTTTTTCTCATGCAGCTGTAAAGAGAGCATCTGCTATTTGCAACTCTTGTATAAATTTTGTTAAATATAATTCATTAAAACTTGCACTTGAAAAGAAAATACCGATGATAGTCTTTGGGTGGGATCCGGGGCAAATTTCAAAAAAGTCTGCGATAGTAAAATTGCCACCTGACTTTCTATTGGCGTCTCAGAAGACATTTACCGATAAATTGGTTGGTGCTGTAGGTGATGATATATATAATTACTTTATTACGAAAGATGAAATGCAACATCATATTTCGGATATACCATATTATATAAATCCGCTTTACTTCAATGATTACAATATGGACAATATAAATAAAGTATTGAGCGAACTTGGATGGGAAAAACCCTCAGATACTGATGCAAATTCAACTAATTGTTTGCTAAATAGTCTTGCAAATTATTTTCACGAAAAACAATATGGATATAATCCTTATATTCAAGACGCTAGTCAGTTAATAAGAAAAGGCATGATCAGCAGAGAAGCGGCTTTAAATAAAATGAAGAATGGATATTGTCTAGAGATGGTATCCGCAAATGCAGAAAAATTGGGTGTAAATGAATTATTATGATTAAATTATTTTGCATTTTAAGGAGTCGATCGTATGTTGATACATGATATTTTATATAAAAGTGCTCATTTATACGGCGACAATGTTTTTATAAAAAGCGATCATAGGGTACTTACTTTTTTAGATTTGGAAAACAAATCGTATAATGTATCAAGATATTTATCCGAGTTTCCTCCCCAAAGTGTTATTGGAATAATGTTGAAAAATTCTATTGAATATATTATCTGTTATTTCGCAATAATACGCGCTGGTCATATTGCAGTTCCTGTTAATCCAGAATTAAAGGGACAAATGCTTGAACACATTCTTAAAGATTGCAGTTTCAGTCTGTTATTTACTGATAGTAAAAGTAGAACAAATTTAAACGATATTCATCCAAAGTCAAAAATCGTAGTAGTGGATTGCACATTTAGTAATGAAACAGGTGATTACGTTGAGGATGATGATTGTATTTCATTTAAAGAGGCATTAGTCAACCACGGTTATAGTCGGGATTACCTTCAAAGTAATAAGATAAATGAAGAAGACACAATATTAATTTTATATACATCTGGGACGATGGGGAAAGCAAAGGGAGTGTGTTTAACTCATAAGAATCTACTGTCGAACATGGAAGCGATAAATGAAAGGATTGGTATAAATAGCAGCGATAACATGTTAGTCATTATTCCATTTTATTATTCTTATGGAAATTCGCTTATTTTGAGTCATTTGGATAAAGGAGCAACATTGACACTAAATCACAACTCTTTGTTCCCTAATCTAATTTTGGATAATTTGGAGAAGTGCAATAGCCTGGCTGGCGTGGCTTCTAACTTCGTTATGCTTTTAAAACGATCAAATATAGGTAAACGTAATTTGACGGCATTACGTTATGTGACGTTTGCTGGTGAACCCATCTCAGATTGGATTATAGAAGAGTTGATGAGATTATTTCCCGGACTTAAAGTGTTTATAATGTATGGGCAGACAGAAGCAACGGCAAGACTAACAATTCTAAAATCTGAAGAATTAGAAACAAAAAAAGGTGCTGTTGGTAGGCCGATTAAAGATGTTATTATTGAAATTGTCGGGAATAAAGGGGAATTGTTGCCGCCTGGACAGTTGGGAGATATTGTTGCATCAGGTCCGAATATAATGAGAGGATACTGGAACGATTCTACTGAAACCAGCCACAAATTAAAAGGTGGGAATAAGCTTATAACAGGAGATTATGGATGGCTTGATGAGGCAGGTTATCTATATGTGCAAGGAAGAAAAGATGACATGATAAAAGTTGGGGGAGAAAAGGTCTTTCCTTTAGAAATTGAGAGAATAATTATGCAAAATCCTCAAGTATTGGAAGTTGCGGTTATAGGTTATTGTAAAGATCATTCAGGTAGCGAGGCATTGAGCGATTATATAGGTAATGAAATAGTAGCATGTATTGTGAAAAAGGATGAAATAGATAAAAAAAGCATAATAAAGTATTGTCTACAGCAGCTGCCTATGCATAAAATCCCCAAGGTTATATGTTTTGTTGATGAATTGCCAAAAACATCAAGTGGAAAACTCCAAAGAAGTATTTTAAAAGATATGTATCACCGTGGGGTGATAGCTTAAGATGAATAAAGTAGTAATAAGAGAACTTGATAAAAAAAATATATTAGATTGGGCTCGTTTATGGGGAGAATTCTGGGGACAGGATAGCTGGTGTTTACGCTCACACTCAGTGGAAATGTATAGTTATAAATACCTTAATAGGAAAGACTGCAAGGCATACGTTATTAATAGTGAATTAAATAACAATATCGGATATTTTGGTGTCCAAGCGAAAAACATTAATTACTGCGGTGCGACATATAAAATTGTAGAGTTCAGCGATTTTATTATCAATCCTGTATTTAGAGAAAACGGTTATTATTCGGCTAGTATCAACCAATTCATGGATGAAGGTAAAGAAAATTACGATGGTTATTTCTTTTCTCCAATAAATAGGCAAGCATATCTTGCTTTGAGATTATTGTTTAATAATTATGAATCCTATGAAATTAATAATTGGTTCGTCACATCCTGTAAATCTATTAAGGAACTTATCAGTGATGATGATTCTCAAGTTGACATTTTCGAGTGCATAAATATTCCTGTAACACTACACGAAATTTTAGGGAAATCAAATGAAGGATATTTAAAATATGCAAAAGATCAGAAATATCTGACATGGAGATATCTGGAAATTCCAGACAGGCATCAATTTTGCATGATTATGTTACAGAATGTTCCTGCTGGATATTTTGTATATAAGGAAATTGAAAAAGATGATGTACGAGGTTCTGAGATAACGGATATCCATATTGATATAGATATTGATGATACGAACTTCAATAGGATTTTATTAAATATCATAAGCTTTCTTGAAAGTAAAAATAGCTCGTTTTTTACTCTTAAGACATTAGTCGGTAATCAACTGGATGTCTTTATGCAAAACATTACAGGAGGTGTTATTAAAGATGCTGAAAAAAACTATATCATTGCCTTTGGTAGAATAAGGGGTTGCCTTAGAGAATGTAATATACGAAATAATTGGCTTTTTAATGGTGAGGATTGGGATATTCCTAGAAGTGGCAGTTATATTGAAAACATGATAAAGAAACACATAAAAAACAGTAATACAGTTGGATACGCAATTGGGTAGGATAACATAAAAGCATTGCTTAATGAGCTGAGAAGTACAGATAAAATGCGAAATAAAAAAATAGAGGAGATGGCATTTATGGAAACTAAAAATATAATAAAGGATTTTATTGTTGAGAAATTTTGGGTAAATGAACCTGAGATAAAGCTACATGATAATACTAGACTTTTGGATGAAGGAATCATAGATTCTACAGGGATATTGGAATTAGTTATGTTTTTAGAAGATACATTTAAGATATCAATAAATGATAATGAATTGATACCTGCAAATTTCAATTCTCTGAATTCATTAGTAAAATTAATTAGAGAGAAATGTTAGAAAACAACTAAACTTAAAATGCGTAGACTTTTAGAAATATAAAGAGTTAAAGAAAAGCCCCAGTGTTAGGGAAGGAGTTTTTGTAAAATGATCATTGATAATTCAGAGATAAGTAAAGTAATAACTAACATTAGGAAGGTTAATGTTGAGAAAGATAGTCCTTTCATTAATTTATGGCCTAAGTTAGGAGAGATGGAGCTTTTTGGTTTACTCCATAAGGCGGTTAAGAACAAATCCTCTGATATATTAGATTTACATTGCGCAGTTTTGGAAGAACTTACTGCATTATCAATAAGCGGATTAGTATTAACTTTTCTCACGCAGGGGTGGGTAATTCATTGCTTGGAGAAACTTTCAAGCAATGACTATCAATTTAACATTATTGATGGGGTTACTAAGGGTATTCTAAAAGGAGCATTTTGTCTTACTGAGCCGGAATTTGGTTCAGATTATTCAAATCTAAAAACTGTTGGCAGAAATGTTGATGGAGTATGGCAAATTAATGGTACCAAAAAATTTATAACGAATGGAGAGTTTGCTGATTTTTTTATAGTAGCAGCTAATACCGCTATTGATGAAAAAGTTAACATTACTTTTTTCCTTATACCTAAAGAAACACATGGGGTTATAACAAAAGGCCTGAATATCCATGGGAATAACCATGCAGGCATTTCTCAAATAGATTTTAATAACGTAGGGTTGGACAGTAAATACATTCTAGGATCAGTAGGGAATGGTTATCTTATGATGCCACGGTTGTTAAATCATGAGAGAATGGATATTTCCTTATATTGTCAGATAGCGATGAAGCTAGGAATAAAAAGTACAGTGGAATACTTGTGCGATAGGAAGCATGATGAGATGTCACTAATGAATTATCAATTAATACAGCACAGTATGGTTAATAAATATCAAGAATATCAATTGATTAAAAATTATATTACCAATACTGCTAAGTTATTAGTTGAAGGTAAGTCGTGTATAAAGGAAGTTCTAATATCAAAAATCAATTCAACGGAAACAGGAAGACAAATCTTGCAGGACCTTATGCAATTAGAAGGGGCAAATGGATATTTGCAGGATGTTATTTTAGGAACTTTATATTCGGATATTGCACCGCTGTCAAGTGGTGGTGGGTCTAATAACGTTTTACGAAACGCATTATTTAATAATACTAAGATCGGAAAGGGTAGAATAGTTTGGTAGAGATATATTGTTTGAAAGGATTGCTTTTACACGGGATCCCCGAAAATCGAACTCTTCTTCATGATCATTGTTAATTAATATGCTAAATAATGGGATTAGTATTGTTGCTACCTCATAATATTCGAAAGTAACGGTATTACTGTCCTAAAATTCTAATAACCCTGCATTATAACTTCTAAGGCGTGGGTCGGGTGTTCGAATCGCTCCAGGCACAGTAAATATCAATAAATTCAAGCCTTCAAGGGGAATTCAATTAACCTTGAGGGCTTTTCTTGTTTTTCAATAAAGAATAGTTTGGTGGTACTTCTTTTGTTTGTGTGTATAGTAGTCAATGCTAATCAATAGAATTACATCAAATTACAGCGAATAATTACCGCTAACGCGGTTATGGCATTTGTGACACAACAAAAGCATTAGACAAAGTGGAGGGGAGGTAGGCAACCCTGTATCTTGGCTTTTCTGTAAGTTGCTCCATATTTTATCCATCTTCCATTCCCGCCATAATAGATAGATATAAATCTTCCAAAAATCACTATCTATTATGGTGGATAGGAAATGCTAAAATAGAGATCCTATCAGAAGGGGGGGATATTAAAATGGCTGGCGAAGAGACTTTCATTATTAAGAAATTATGGGATGAATTAAGCGGGATAAATATGCATAAAATAAATCGAGCATGTCAGCAGAATCTTCAAATTGGACTAATAGGTTCTTCGGAAATGATTGAGGAAATGATAAAATGGTTAATTAGTTTCCCTTATACCTCCTTGGAATTACCGATAGATGGTAATTATAAGGTATACAATAAAAAAGAGGTAATGAAGCGACTCCTACTTGTTCCCACTTTGGTAGGAGCGGAGATCAATGGAAATTTGATAAAAGCTTCAAATTTTTGTATTGTTGAGCCGTGTCTAGCCGATGCGGTAAAGGAACATCATTTAGAAGTTTATATTTTCGATATCAACGACGCTGGCTTGGCAGCTCAGATATTAGCTAATCATGAAAGGATAAGATTTACCTTATCACATAATTTTCCTGTTTTTCGTCCTGAGCATGCTAAAATTGAAATTCAAGAGACGGCTACTCAAAATGCGGCTTGGGTCTTTATCTCTGCATTACCCAGCTTCTTGCCTGCTCCTCATAAAATGATTGTTGCACCTTTAGAAATATTTGCGGATTTCATTGTTCTTACCGTTAATGAGATCAAGCTAATGTTTGAAATTATAGGTCTGATGGGTGAAAAAATACAATTAAAACATGTGTTAGATATTATTTTATTATTTAGTTTAGCAAAGGCTTCAAAAGAAATTGCTACTCTTATTCTAAGATCAATTCCATATCAATCAGCCTTAGTGGTAAAAGCGGCATTAGCATATGCCTTTACTTGGGCTATTGGTGAAACAATGGTGTTTTTTGTTGTAACAAGACAAAGAGTTAGTTTAGATTTCGTTATAAGGAGAATGAGGCATCATTTTAAACAGGGATTAGTTCGAGCGACTTGCTTGGAAGAAAAGAAAATGACTAATTGAACACGGGATTTTCCTTTTTGATAACCAGCCGGTACTGTAATTTAATAATCGATAGTGGAAATAATTCTCAGGGTTTAATTTCCACTACTTTTCAATATTAATTATGGACATATTAGTATTGGGGAGGTGATAAATATGAGAAAAGAATGTAAACAAGAAGAACAACGTAAAGAAAACAAAAACCTCGAGTTTGCAAAAGAAATTGCTAACAATGAAAATAGAAGAAAAGAAGAACAAAAAAGACAAAAAGATTGTTAAAATAACGAAGGTGGCGAAAGCCACCTTTTACTATTATTTAGGATTAAAAGACATTTTGGGGGCGATAGATTGAACCGAATTGTTTTAGTAGGAAAACTAGACATGGATGCAGAAATGCCAAAATTGATGTTAGGCGATCGTGATCTATGGAGTATGTTAGATGAGTACTTTTTAGATGGGAGCACAGTTAAAATATCAATTGAAGAAATTGATTAACGCAAAAACCGCCCAGATGGCGGTTTTTTTGTCCTTACTATATTATTTCCTGGTAATAAGTAATCAAGAAGTCGATTCACAATTAAGAAGCTTGAAACATAGCATACATGGAAGGGCGATTGCTTGGACTGAAACCAAGAAAAAGGAGGGCGTTAAATATGGGGATTTCCAACGAGTTGCAAATTATTATCTGGGCTGTAGGGGCACTTTTGTCGGTCAATGTATTAGCAATGACACTTTTCGTGATATTTGCAAAAATGCAGGACAGTAGACTAAAACTTGCTATCCGGGGTATAATTTTACTACTAGATGAATTTGCTGATCAAATGGAAAATGAAGAGAAACGGTCTCGAGCTATACAACAAATTAATGAAATTTTAGGTTGGCAAAAGATTTTAATTCCAACGGGGCTAATTGGCTGGATTATTGATTCGGAGGTTGCCGCAATTCGTAAAATGCAGCAATCAACAGAAACTCTCGATTTGCATGAGGATAGGAATGCGATGAGGAAAGTAACTCTGCTAGAACTTAATCAGCTGGCTTTACAGAGCAAAAGCGAACTATGGTCTGCAGCGCAAAGCGTGGGGCGAGATGTAAAGTTATATCTTCATTGGTCAGCCGGGCGTTATGGACAATTTTTTGATGAGTATCATATCAATATTGATAAGGATGGTAGTATTTATGTAAGTAGTGGTAATTTACATACAATTAAGTCTCATACATATAAACGTAATACAGGTGCAATTGGTATATCGCTAGCTTGCTGTTACAATGCCACAACAGAAAGCCTTGGATATCAGCCTCCTACAGAAATGCAGATTGAAGCAATGAGTCAAGTAATCGCTGTATTATGCAAAGCATTGGATTTGACAATTGATATTTACCGGGTAATGACACATGCAGAGGCTGCTAATAATATGGATGGCCTTAATCCAGATTATGAAGTTAACGGATATCCCGATGGGAAATATGGACCTGGCTTTAGTTGGGAACGCTGGGACTTGTGGTTTATGCCAGGTGTTCCTAAAGGAGAAGGCGGTAATGTTTTGCGAGGAAAAGCAATCTGGTATCAACAACAAGGGGTTGGCATATTCTAACTAATACCGAACCAGTATATGTTTCGGAGTGAATTATTTAGTGCTGCCTATGTATTAAAAGATATAATCCTTACCCAATATATCGATAAGGAAACGAAAACCGATGGAGTCGTACTGTGTTCTTAAATTAAAAATAAAGGCTTCCCTCCAGTAAAAACTGAGTTGGAAGCTTTTTTGTTTAGAGCCTTTCCGGTTAACATTATCATTGAGAGCCAAACTGGCAAAAGATTCATTTCACTAGGTCAATTTTTTACTGTAGGCAGGATTCTACAAACAAAATAGGAAATAATAAAAAAGTATAGTTTTTTTGAAAGATAAGGAGTGGTAATAATGAAAATTGCTAAGAGTTTGACAGATTTAATTGGTAACACGCCCTTGCTAGAACTTAGTAATTATAACGGAACTAAGAATTTAAATGCAAAGGTAATTGCTAAACTAGAATATTTTAATCCCATGGGCAGTGTAAAAGATAGGGTAGGCTATGCCATGATTGTAGATGGAGAGGAAAAAGGGCTAATTCGTGAAGGGACTGTCATTGTTGAGCCTACTAGTGGTAATACAGGAATTGGCTTGGCTTTCGCCGCTACAGCAAAAGGTTATAAGCTAATTTTGACTATGCCAGATACGATGAGTATTGAGAGAAGGAATTTATTGAAGGCGTTAGGGGCTGAAATAGTCTTGACTCCAGGTACTCAGGGCATGAAGGGGGCTATTGCTAAGGCGGAAGAGTTACTAGAGGAATTTCCTAATTCCTACATGCCTCAACAATTTAAGAATTTAGCGAACCCTGCAATTCATCGTAAGACGACGGCACAAGAAATTTGGCAAGATACAGAAGGACACGTAGACATTTTTGTTGCTGGTGTAGGCACAGGTGGTACTATAACAGGTGTAGGTCAGGTATTGAAAGAAAAGAATCCAGCGGTTAAAATTGTAGCCGTTGAACCAAGTGATTCGCCTGTATTATCTGGAGGAAAGCCAGGTCCACATAAAATACAAGGCATTGGTGCAGGTTTCGTGCCAGACATATTCAATCCCGCAGTGGTTGATGAAATTATCAAGGTAGAAAATCAAGACGCTTTCAAAACTGCTAGAGACTTAGCTAAAGTGGAAGGGTTGTTGGTAGGAATATCCTCTGGTGCGGCGCTTTTTGCTGCGACTCAATTAGCCTTGCGCCCTGAGAATAAGGGGAAAAGTATTGTTGTACTCCTACCTGACACCGGAGAAAGATATTTATCTACTCCTTTATTTCAGGAAGAGTAATTGAATCTGACAAGATACTTCAAAAACATTTTAAATAACAGTTGACATTATTAATTAAAACAAGTATACTTATTCAAGTAAGGCAAACAAAAATCGACTCCGTAGCCCAGCTGGATAGAGCGCTTGACTACGAATCAAGAGGTCGCAGGTTCGAATCCTGCCGGGGTCACCATATTAGGTCATTAGAACGCTTGAAGAATTCTTCAAGCGTTTTTTTTATATGTAATGTTAAATGATATAGTGAGTTTAAAAAATATATATATTTTCTAAGTTTATACGCTTTTTTACGATAGTTACGGGAAGGAAATTGTAAAAATAATTAGAATAATATAGGAGGACAAAAAGAACTCGAAGAAAATAGTTTTATGTAGTAAGGAGGAGTTTTATGTTAAGACAACGGAGCTTAAAAACACAATTAGTTATATTCTTTATTTTATTTGCAGTTATTCCTGCCGCGGTTGGCGGAGCAATCAGTATCTATATGAATGTTACATCGACTAAAAATTCAGTAATACAAAGTAATAGTAACACCAGTGTCCAGATTGCAAAGCAAATTGAAATTATGCTAGATGATTCAAAAGGAATGACGGAAGGGTTGGCAGCCAGTCCAGCGGCACGTTCTCTGGATGGTGCGGTTATCCGTGACATGATCGTAAATTTTCAACAAAAAAACCCTCAGTTTGAGCTTATCTACGTAATGGATAAGAGTGGCATGCAGATTGCGCGGACTGCAGGTACATTAGCAAATCGTGGCGATAGGCCTTATTTTGTTGAAGCCATGAAGGGCAGTACATTTTTCACAGATGTTTACATATCATCTTTTACCAATGCGCCTAGTGTAACAATTTCTGTACCAATCAAAGATGCTGCAGGGAAAAGTATTGGTGTTTTTGCTGCTGACATTGGCTTGCAGGCTTTATGGTCGATTGCTGAGAATGTTAAGGTGGGAAAGAATGGTTATGTTGAAATCGTTGATCATAATGGTGTGGTCATAGCGTATCCGGATCATGAGAAAGTCTTAAAGAAAGAAAGTTTTGCTGAATTAGAATATGTAAAAAAAGTAATAGGTGGGCAAACTGGCTCTATTGATGCTGTGTCAAGTCGTGGTGACACAACAATTAGTACCTTTTCCCCGGTGAATAAATATAAGTGGGGAGTTATTGTAAATGAACCACTTAAAGATGTTCATAACGTAGCTGTATCTGCATCATATATCCTTATGGCAATTTTACTTATATCTATATTGCTTGCAGCAGTAACGGCGTTTTACATAGCTCGTAGCATTGTTTCTCCACTACAAAAGGTAGTTGATTCGGTTCAATTAGTAGCTAAGGGAGACTTATCCCAGGCACTTGTTGCCGAAGGGGCTCTAGAAGTAAACCAATTGGTTCGGGGCGTAAATCATATGACGTCTGCCTTGCGGGAGATGATCAGTCATGCTTCATCAGTTTCTGAGTCAGTAGCGGCTTCGGCTGAGGAATTGACAGCATCAGCCACCGAAGTAGGACGTGCTTCCGAAGAAGTAGCAACTACCATTCAGGATGTAGCGCAAAGTGCTACAAACCAAGTAACGTTATCGGATGAGTCAGCCGCCATCATGATGGAAATGCAAAATGGTATTGCTGATGCTGTAGAAGCTGCCTGTGACGTTTCAGGGGCCTCTGAACGCAGTGAACAATCTGCTGAACATGGCTTAAAACAAGTTAGTCATGCTGTTATGCTAATGAGCAGCATTCAGGAGGATGTAGGTAACGCGGCTCAAAAAATAAATGCGCTTGGCGAAAAATCGCGACAAATTGGCCAAATTGTTGAGGTTATTACCAATATTGCAGGCCAAACCAATCTATTGGCGTTAAATGCTGCGATTGAGGCAGCAAGAGCTGGTGAACAGGGGCGTGGTTTTGCAGTTGTAGCAGATGAGGTGCGTAAACTAGCAGAACAATCTCAAGAAGCAGCTAAGGAAATCGCTGAAATTATTGGCGCTATTCAAAGTGAAACAATTCAAGCGGTAGAAGCGATGGATAAGGGAAGCCACGAGGTAGTAGAAGGTGTTAAGGTAGTTTCAGCATCTAAGGTTGCCTTTGAAGAAATTTATGTAGATGTTAAAGAAATGCGAAAACGAGTAGAAAAAATTCTTGTATTAATGGATAATCAACTAAGTGGAAGTGGACAGGTTGGTCAGTCGATTAATGGTATTGCGGATGCATCTAGAACGAATGCAGCTAGTTCTCAAGAAGTAGCGGCAGCCAGTGAAGAGCAAAACGCTTCAGTGCATGAAATTGTAACAGCTGTTTCTGGTTTAGCAACTATGGCCAGCGAGTTACAAGAAGTTGTGCATAAATTTAAAGTTTAAAATCTTGTAACGCTTTGACCACAAGAACACACATTGCGCTAGCGCGCTGATAAAAGCGCTCTAGAGAGCTCTGGTGTTTTTGTGGTTTTTCTTTTTGAAGCTTTCTTTATAACTTTCCAATAAAATAAGTGACTATTAAGATATTGATACTTCTTCGAAAACATTCATCCATTTGGTGAGAAAGTGAGTATTTACAAGAAATAACGATATTAAAAGAGTTATAATGACATAAATTATGATAATCGCGGTTGTTATATTATAAGAAGTCTGTTATATTAATAAAGTTGCTGTTGCGAGTTAGCAAAAACAACATGTCAAAGCAAAAACAACTTAAAAAAAAGTTGAAAAAAGTGCTTGACATAACAACGATAACGTGGTAAAATAAATCTTGTCGCTAGGGAATGTTGAAAAACATTTAAAGATAAAATATGGTGGCTGTGGTGAAGCGGTTAACACGGCGGATTGTGGTTCCGTTATTCGAGGGTTCGATCCCCTTCAGCCACCCCATTGAATATCTAGCAAAAGCACGTAGGGGTATAGCCAAGTTGGTAAGGCACGGGACTTTGACTCCCGCATCCGTTGGTTCGAGTCCAGCTACCCCTGCCATTATGGTTCACTAGCTCAGTTGGTAGAGCACCTGACTTTTAATCAGGGTGTCCCGCGTTCGAGCCGCGGGTGAGCCACCATTTAACTTAATTATGCGGGAGTGGCGGAATGGCAGACGCACCAGACTTAGGATCTGGCGCCGCAAGGTGTAGGAGTTCAAGTCTCCTCTCCCGCACCATCAAAAGTTCAAGGCTTTCAGGGATTATCCTGAGGTCTTTTTATTTTTCCTACGGCCTTATGTAAAATAAGGCTTTTATTTTTTGTTAAGAGGAAAGAAAAATACATTTTGGTTTTCTATGAATTTTTACCGCAAGCCAAACATTTGGTTCTTAACTGAATATAATACAGGGAGCAGGAGAGTTTTTGTGCACTGAAGACTCTTACATTGTTCAGAAATATAAATTTACTCAAATTTAAAAGGGAGTGGGATAATGGGAGAGCATTTTGCTAGAAATTGTTGGAGTGAACTAATTTGGCAAAAAGGGCAGCGAGCCGAAAAAAGAGCAAAGGAGTTACTTGGTTTTCAGATAAATCAAGTAGAGCCTAATACAAAAATAATCCTAGATCTATCTGAAGGTTTAAATACAGGGAAGTTAAGTAAGCTAATACGATGGCTAATTAAGTAATAATTCCTTTATATTTTACATAATGAATTAAATTGAACCCTGCTTGGGGAGGATGGAAAAATAAGACTTTCTCATCTTTCTCAAACAGGGTTTAATTTTATATAAAAATGTGAAAATTTCGAACAAAACTAAGAATTTTGTAGGGAATTACCAAAATACGTCGAAGTAAATTGTGATGTAGCTGTGGGAAGGACGAAAATGCTATGAAAAAACAGAAGCCTTTATTTAGTTTACAGACAACAATTGCAGTATTCGCTTGTATTGTTGTTGCCTTGGCATTATTAGTAACCGATATTATTATTAATGAGAGGATTGCGGAAAATGCTCGTATCAATTCGTCAGAGGAAGCAATCGAAATTGCACGTATTGTTGCCAATACTCCTTTAATAATGGAAGCGTTAACTGGCAATAGAGATGAAAGTGAGATTCAGGTATTTACCGAGAAAGTTTTGAGCGTAAGCGAAGTTCGATTTATTACAGTGATGGACATAAATCGAATTCGAAAATCACATCCTAATCCTGAAAAAATAGGAGAATACTATGAAGAAGAGGATGCCAATCTTGTTTTTGAAGGACAAGAAACTACGTCTGTAAACAAAGGGTCACTAGGAGTTTCTTTGCGTGCTTTTTCACCGATTTTTGCGCCTGATGGCAAGCAGGTTGGAGCTGTACTTGTCGGAGTTATGATGGAAAGTATACAAGCCTCAGTAGATGATAGTCGATCAGGAATCTATGGTGGTGTTGGAGTTGGGATGCTAGTAGGTGTGCTAGGGTCCTTAGTATTAGCCCGCAGAATAAAGAAAATTTTATTTGGCTTAGAACCTTTTGCCATCGCCAAAATATTTGAAGAACGCAGCGCCATGCTGCAATCAGTAAGGGAAGGTATTTTGGCAGTTGATAAAGATTCACGTATGACCATTGTCAATGAGGCAGCGATTAAGCTTTTTCAACAAGCAGGTATTAGTGATAATCCCATTGGGCAGAAGGTCGATGAGTATGTACCAAATACACGTTTGCAGAAGGTTTTAGAGACGGGAGAAGCTGAATTAGATCAAGAGCAGGATCTTAATGGGATTACAATTCTAGCTAATCGTGTTCCTATAATTGTAGATGGTGAAATTGTTGGAGTTATTGCCACTTTTCGTGATAAAACGGAAATGAGACAGATGGCGGAAAGGCTCACGGGCGTTAGTATTTATGCAGAGGCTCTACGGGCACAGACCCATGAATTTATGAATAAATTGCATGTTATTCTTGGGATGGTTCGTTTGGGAGACTATGATCGATTAAATAATTATGTAAATCAAATTGCTAGTAGATATCAGGCTGAAGTTGGTTCTTTAGTTAAAAAAATTAAAGATCCTGTATTGGCGGGTTTTATTATTGGAAAAATTAGCTTAGCTAGAGAAGCTGGTATAACAATGGCAGTGTCCGAAGATAGTTTTTTACCTGAACCAGCTGAACCAGAGGTAGTTCATGAATTGATCACAATAATTGGAAACTTGATAAATAATTCTTTGGATGCAGTAGAAACATCAATATGTAAGTGTATAAATATTGATTTTTCATGGGATAACGATATTTTGACAATTGAGGTGAGTGATACTGGTTCAGGAATTGATGAGGGAGTAAAAAATAAAATTTTTGCACAAGGATATTCGACAAAGGGGACTAATCGTGGGTTAGGGTTGTATTTAATTCAGAGGAGTTTAGAACGACTTGGTGGGCAAATCACTGTCATCTCAGAGGTAGGCCATGGTGCATTATTTAGAGTAATATTACCCTATTGGAGTAAGGAGGGATATTTTGATTAAAGTTTTGATTGTAGATGATGATCCGATGGTAGCAGAATTTAATCGTCGCTATGTAGAATTAGTGGAAGGATTTAAAATTGAAGCGATTGTTCATTCAGCTAATGAAGCACTTGAGATTTTGAATAAGGTTGATGTCGACTTAATTTTATTAGATATTTTTATGCCAGGTATGAATGGTTTGGACTTATTAATTCAACTTAGGCAAGTAGGTAAAGGCGTTGATGTTATTGTTATTACGGCTGCCTGTGATAGACATAGTATAAAAAAAGCTTTGCAATTTGGAGCTGTAGATTATATCATTAAGCCTTTCGAATTTGAGAGACTAAATTCAGCATTACTTGCTTATAAAGGTCTTGCAAACTTAATGGAGGATCAGGATCGATTAAGTCAGGTAGAATTGGATCAATGTGTACTATATAAGGAACAACCTTTGTCCATGCAATTGCCGAAAGGGATTGACAGGAATACCCTGAATGTAACATGGGAACAAATAAAAGAGTTAGATCGAAGTCTTTTTTCAACAGAGGAAATGGCTAAGTATATTGGAATATCACGAGTCTCTATGCGTAAATATTTGGAGTTTCTAAGGCAGATAGGTTCTTTGAAGCTAGAACTCATCTATGGAACTGTAGGGAGACCTGTTTATAAATATCGATGTGTAAATTCAGTGAATAATCATATAAAACGGTATTTATAGTTTTTGCAACGTTCGGATTTATTGTTTGTTTTTACTTTTTTGTAACGTAATAAAATATTTCGATGATGTTAAATCTTCTTTATATATTATAAACCGACCGTAAGGTCGGTTTATTTATTTGTGATTTACTTTACTTACTTTATTAACTTTAATTACAGAGTTGTTTTAGAAGTTACATAAACTAGCAAATATTCTGTAAATTGTGTATTTTTAAATAGACAAGAAAATACAAAAAATTCAATTACCTGAGGGGAGGATAGCTGGTAAATTGGACGGCATATTGTATTAAGTTAAAATCAGCTGGAGGTGGAATATTTGTCTACAACACTTGAGAAAATCCAAGAAATGCAAAAGTACAGTGACAAAATCATGGCAGGTGGCGGTGCTAAACGTATTGAAAAACAACATGCCGCAGGTAAGATGACTGCTCGTGAGCGTATTGAAAAGTTATTAGATTCAAATACATTTGTGGAGCTTGACCGATTTGTAACTCACCGTTGTACTAACTTCGGTATGGAGAAGCAAGAAGCTCCGGGCGAAGGTGTGGTAACAGGCTATGGTACGATTGAAGGTCGCTTAGTGTATGTATTTGCACAAGATTTTACTGTAGTCGGTGGTTCCTTGGGGGAAATGCATGCTGCTAAAATAGTCAAAGTACAGAGACTTGCTGTAAAAATGGGTGCTCCTATTATCGGCATTAATGACTCTGGCGGTGCACGCATTCAAGAGGCAGTAGATGCGCTTTCAGGATATGGAAAAATCTTCTATGAGAATACCTTAGCATCTGGAGTCATCCCTCAGATTTCAGTTATTATGGGACCGTGTGCTGGCGGTGCGGTTTATTCTCCTGCGCTGACGGATTTCATTTTCATGGTAAAAAATACGTCACAGATGTTTATTACTGGACCACAAGTAATTAAGTCGGTAACAGGTGAAGAGGTTACAGCTGAGGAACTTGGCGGGGCTATGGCTCATAACAGTATTTCTGGGGTATCACATTTTGCTGCAGAAAATGAAGAGGACTGCCTTAATCAGATTAGAAATCTCCTAAGCTTTTTACCTGCTAATAATCTTGATAATGTTCCTCTAATACAAACGACCGATGATTCCAACCGTATGGAAGACAGTTTGGTCTCAGTTATTCCAGATAATCCAAACCAACCTTATGATATGAAAGATGTGATACAATCCATTGTTGATAATGGGCAATTTTGTGAAGTTCATGAACATTATGCACAGAATATTATCACATGCTTTGCGCGTTTTGAAGGTAAGACAGTTGGGATTATTGCTAACCAGCCGAAAGTAATGGCAGGTTGTCTTGATGTCAACTCATCGGATAAGTCTGCTAGATTTATTCGGTTCTGCGATGCTTTTAATATTCCTCTTGTAAACTTAGTGGATGTCCCCGGTTTCCTTCCTGGTACAGACCAAGAATTTAATGGGATTATAAGACATGGTGCAAAAATGCTTTACGCCTATTCAGAGGCAACTGTACCCAAAATTACAGTGATCTTACGTAAAGCCTATGGCGGTTCATATTTAGCAATGTGTTCTCAGGATCTGGGTGCCGATCAAGTATTGGCGTGGCCTAGTGCCGAAATTGCAGTAATGGGTCCTGCTGGTGCAGCAAACATTATTTTCCGAGGTGATGCTGAGGTTGCAGCAAAAACGGAAAAATATATAGAAGAGTTTGCCACCCCTTATAAAGCAGCTGAACGTGGTTTTGTTGACATTATTATTGAACCTCAACAAACCAGACCCTATATTATTACATCTTTAAGTATGCTTGAATCAAAACGTGAAACGCGCCCAGCTAAAAAACATGGGAACATACCCTTGTAATTGGTATAAAAGGAGGTGCAAAGATGGGGATGTTTTCATTCTTGTTTGGTGAGGATAAATCAAAACGTAAAAAGGAAAAAGATACCTCACAAGAAATAGCTAGCACTAAAACAGAAGAAGCACAACAGTTATCATCTGATGCGATAAGTCCCGAAATTGTAGCTGTAATCGCTGCTGCAGCGTATGTCATGTTTACTGCAGAAAATCCAGGTATTTCTTTTAAAATTAATCGCATAAGTAATGCATGGGCCGCAACGGGCCGTCAAAAGTTAATGGATGCTCGTAGTTTTCCCCAATCTTAAATAGGAGGTATTTAGAACATGAATAAAATGGATCTTACAATTAGTATCAACGGAGTTTCTTATTTGGTGGAAGTTGAAAAAACAGGTGGAACCGGAGCTACAGCTTTTTCTGCAGCAGCCGCTACTACTACGGCAGCAGCTACCCCTGCAGTAACCGCTGCTCCTGCTCCTACTCCTGCTGCTCCTAAAGCAGCGCCTGTACAGGTTGCTGCCGCTGCTGGTGATACAACCATTCCAGCTCCAATGCCTGGTAAAGTAAGTAAAGTAAATGTTAAAGTCGGAGATAAAGTTAAAAAGGGCGATGTACTTATAATTCTTGAAGCCATGAAGATGCAGAATGAAATTGCTTCACCAGTAGCTGGTACTGTAAAGTCAGTGAATACAAACAATGATGATAATGTTAAACCTGGACAAGTCTTAATAATTATAGGTAACTAGATCAAGAAATTTGATGCACAACATTTACAATAGTGCATCAGACTTGGAATTTTTTATACACGATATAAGGAGGAATAGCAATGGAGTCTTTAT
The DNA here is from genome assembly GCF_030269905.1 of Pelosinus sp. IPA-1. Classification (NCBI taxonomy): domain Bacteria; kingdom Bacillati; phylum Bacillota; class Negativicutes; order Selenomonadales; family Sporomusaceae; genus Pelosinus; species Pelosinus sp. IPA-1. The sequence continues at coordinate 642,974 of NZ_BSVC01000002.1, forward strand.
TATTACAGTATCCTTGGTTAGATGAACTGCTTATGGGATTTATTGGCTTGACATGGAAGCATGTGGTTATGTGGGGCATTAGTGCTTTGCTTATTTATCTTGCTGTAAAGCGCGACTATGAACCTGCCTTACTTTTACCGATTGGCTTTGGTGCTCTATTGGCCAATATTCCACATTCGTCAGCTATTTCACAGGTGGTGGGAGAAGAAGGATTTCTATGGGTCTTATACAAGGGGGGCATTGCCAATGAATTGTTCCCTGTACTGATATTTGTCGCTATTGGTGCCATGTGTGATTTTACACCGCTAATTAGACGACCTATCGTAATGCTGTTTGCTGCTGCAGCTCAAGTAGGAATTTTTGCTACAGCTATTTTTGCAACTTTAATGGGATTTTCTTTTGAGCATGCAGCTTCGATCGGTATTATAGGTGCTGCTGATGGTCCTACAACAATTTATGTTGCTAGCCGTTTTGCTCAAGAATTGCTAGGGCCATTATCAGTTGCAGCCTATTCTTATATGTCATTAGTTCCCGTTATTCAGCCGCCTGTTATCAAGGCTTTAACAACGGAAGCGGAACGCAAGATTAAAATGGGCTATTCGGATGAAGATCCGGTTTCGCAAACGACTAAGTTTTTATTCCCTGTTATGATTACGCTCATTGCAGGTATCGTAGCTCCTATATCCGTTGCACTAATTGGTAGTTTGATGTTTGGGAATATTATTAAGGTTTCAGGCGTGGTCGACAATCTTTCCAATGCCGCGCAAAATGAGCTAGCAAATTTGGTAACCTTACTCTTAGGTATTACTATCGGGGGTACTATGTCCGGTGACAACTTCTTAACTGTACAGGTAGCAATGATTATGGGGCTTGGTGCAGTTGCCTTCGTCTTCGATACTGCAGGTGGAGTATTATTTGCAAAATTATTAAACCTATTTAGCAAAGAGAAAATTAACCCTATGATTGGTGCGTGTGGTATTTCCGCTTTCCCAATGTCAGGTCGGGTTATTGCTAAAATGGCATTAAAAGAAGATCCAACCAACTTTATCATCCAGCATGCAATTGGGGTTAATGTGGCTGGGCAGGTAGCATCAGTTGTAGCTGGTGGCTTAGTACTAGCACTAATACCTGCGTTAACCAAATAAAAAGTGAGGTGTTATTCTAATGGATGGAGCATTTTTAAAAGCGGTCACTATGATGGGGATTGCGCTACCAACAATGTTTGTTGTTATTGGTGTCTTTATGTTGGCAACTACATTATTGCATAAGGCTTTTCCAGCGGGTGAGGATGAAGACTAAATATTGAAGTGAAAATTGAGCGGCAGTCATTATGAGTTAAATCTAAAGACCATTTAGGATCGGTTTTTTAAAAAAGGAAAATAATGATACAAGGAGGATTACTTCTATGTTTGAAATGTCTACCGCAGCCATTGCTTCATTAATTGGCGTTATCATTGTTGTTGGTATATCCATGTATAATGAAGATTTAAATGTCGGCATCGTTGCTATCGCTTTTGGTATTGGTATTGGTGCTATTTTTGCAGATCTTTCCGCTGTTAAGGTTATGCAAGCATGGCCGCTTGACTTATTCATGGTATTAACGGGTGTAACATTCCTATTTGGTATTGCCACAACCAATGGGACTATGGAAAAATTAACTGCCAATGCCATACGGTTGGCAAAAGGTAATACGGCATTGATTCCCCTAATTATTTTCATGTTAATTACAATTATAACGACCATTGGTCCTGGTAACATTGCGACAGTAACGCTGATGGCACCTGTAGTTATGTCCATTGCTAGTCGCATAGGCATGAACGCCTTTTTAATGACCCTCCTTGTTGTAGGAGCGGCAAATGGTGCAGCCTTCTCGCCGATTGCTCCTACTGGTATTATTGCCAACTCTTTTCTAGTCAAAATGGTACCCCAATTAGACGCAATGGGACAACATTTGGGTGACCTAAATATGTTAGCTTGGAAAATTCATTTAAATTCTGAAATTGCTCAAGTTGTTGGCAACGTTGGTGGTTTTATGGCACTTGGCGGTTGGGCGTGGATAAGAAGACAACGTCATTCTACTTTAAGTATTGATGACATTGCGCCAAAACCAGAGCCTTTTAACAGAAGCCAATGGATGACTCTTGGTTGTGTAGGGATATTAATCCTTTTAGTTATTCTACCAAGTTTAGCAGTGACCAAAAGCTTATTTAGCCCAACGATAATGAATCTTATTGGTACTGGTAAAGCAACAAATGTAGGAGCTGTCGCCTTCTTGCTTTCTACGGTTCTTTTGATTGCCAACGCTGGAGACAGTCAAGCTGCTGTTAAATCAATTCCTTGGTCTGTTATCATCATGGTAGGCGGTATGGGAATTTTAATTGATGTTATGGACAAGGCTGGTGGATTAAATGCTCTCGTAGGTATCATTGCTGCCATATCAAATCCAGTTAGTGTCAACGGTGTATTGGCTTTGGTAACCGGTATTATTTCAGCCTATTCAAGTTCTTCCGGAGTGGTAATGCCAATGTTCTTGCCGCTAGTGCCAGGTTTAATTGATCAACTGGGCGGTGGTAATGCCATATCCATGATTTCCTCCATTAATGTTGGTTCTCATATGGTTGATACTTCACCACTGTCGCTTTTCGGTGCAATTTGTATTGCTTGTGCTGATGAGAAGGAAGATAAGGGTAAGTTATTTCGTCAGTTGTTAATTTGGGGATTCTCCATGTCTGTGGTTGGTGCTGTTCTTTGTTACGTATTTTTCGGATTGCTTGGTTTATAATTCCTCCTTGCTCTCCATTCTGGTTTCATTCTGAATGAAGTTATTACTTACAAAGGGGGAGGGTGCTGAAACAAATGTTTCAACTCTCCCCCTTTTATCTAAGAATATCTGTGAGGGGATGCTAAAATGAACAGATTACGAGTAACATCCACATCTACAAGAAAAAATACAATTATAATGATGGTTGGAATCACATTTTTTGCAGTATTATTAACCTTAAATATTATAAAACTAGTTACGATGAATATCTTTCAGCCACTAGAATTTGCCTTCGATGCTCTTTTCTTAGTCGTGTTATTTAATCGCATAAACGCAAAATATACTTGCGAGATGTATGATAAATGTTTGGTTTTTAATAAATCCAGTCTTTGGGGTAAAAAACGGTATGATATATTTTATCCTTCAATAATAGGAATTTATAAATATCAGCCTAAACTTGTAGAAATTACGAAGTTTCGCAGAACCTATAGGCTCCATTCAGCCCTGGATGCAAGTGATGTTTGGACCATTGCATATACAGTTACTACTACAAATGGTAAAAAAGAAAATTGCCGAATTTATTTCAAGCCCGGAGATTTATTTTTAGGTGAACTTCATAGAGTGCTACCGGGTAAAGTGACAATAAATGAGGAAAGAGTGATTCTTGCTGATTTAGGCAGGATCTAAATGATTCCTCAGATTATGTAGTTCCCATTTTATAAATGTTTGGAGGAAAATGTTAAAATGATTGATATCAAAGATCGTGTGCGTAACAAAGCGCTTCATGCCAAAATCGTAACCGCAGAGCAGGCTGCAGCGATTATTAAGCCGGGGATGAATATCGGAACTAGTGGATTTACACCATCTGGCTACCCAAAAGCTGTACCAATGGCTCTAGCTGAAAGAATCAAGAAAGATCATTTTCAAATCAACCTTTGGACTGGTGCGTCAGTCGGTAAAGAGCTCGATGGCGCATTAGCAGCAGTAAATGGGATTAATAAACGATTACCTTATCAAACTAATAACGAAATCCGTAAGTCACTGAATTCCGGTGGCGTTAAATATTGCGATTTGCATTTAAGCGAAACAGCACAATTGTCTAGATATGGATTTTTGGGCGGTAAAGTGGACGTAGCCATTGTAGAAGCGTGTGCGATTACCGAAGAAGGCCATATCATACCAACGACGTCCATGGGTAACTCTGCATCTTTTGTGCAAAGTGCTGACATTGTTATTGTTGAAATCAATACATCCCAGCCATTGGCTCTTGAAGGTATACACGATGTGTACATTCCTCTTGATCCTCCTCATCGCCAACCCATTAACATTGTCAAAGCAGATGATCGTGTAGGAACTCCATATATTCCATGTGGTTTGGACAAGATAACTTATATTGTTCCTTGCGACATTCGTGATGATGTTCGTGATTTAGCGGCGATTGACGACGATGCTAGAGCCATGAGTGCTCATTTTATTGAATTTTTGAAAGCTGATATTAAAGCAGGACGTATGCCAAAAGGACTTTTACCGTTACAATCCGGTGTAGGATCGGTAGCCAATGCGGTTGTCAGTGGTTTTGCTGCATCCGATTTTACTGATTTAGAAGTGTATACCGAAGTCATCCAAGATGGAATGCTAGACTTAGCGGATGCTGGGAAGTTAAAGTTCGCCTCAGGTACTTCTTTCTCACCATCACCTGCAGGTCTTGAAAGATTCTACAAAAATATTGATTCCTATCGCAAAATC